>NZ_JASJUJ010000001.1:0-833709 GCF_047467975.1 Citrobacter sp. C348
ATTGCCGGACAGCGTCAGGGTGCCTTCGCCGGTTTTGGTCAGACTTCCAGGCCCCGAGATCCCCCCCGCGAGTGCAAGTGTTGTGGACGGTGAAACATCAAACTTTCCACCGCCTTGCCCCAACATCACATTGCGCGCCGTCGAAATATCGGCGCGGGTTGCAAGCGTGGCGTTATTCAACAGAGTAAGAGCGCCGCTCACATCACCCAGCGATTCATCAGTGTTAATCGACAGAGTGCCATTGCTTACCGTCCACGGTGTCAGCTGCGCGGTGGTCCCTGTTAACTGCCACGTGCTGGTACCGGTTTTATGATACGTACTGAACCCTTGAAACTGACCATTACCTCCGGTGGCAGAAAGTTGAGTAACATCAAAGACCGTTACCCCGGTCCCCTGCGGTTGGGTCGTATCCCCTCCCAGCACCAGAGTATTTGTTGACCCGGTCATGCCGACGACCTTGCCAAGAAACGACCATCCGGCCTGCAGTTCCAACCGATTGACACCACCGGTAAACTCAATGGCGTTTGCCTGTCGTGATGTCTGTCCACCAAACAATGGCTCGCCACTCTTTCCGCCATTAATTGCACCAGCGTTGATAATCGATAAGAATGCGCCTTTTACCCCAGCCCCACCATCACCGAGCCGACCATTTGACGCGTTTCCGCCTTGTGCGCCCCCTTCACCCGCCCCGCCTTCCCCATTGCCGCCTGCCGCAAATGATGGGCCACCGTTACCACCTGAAATCACGCCCTGGTTGATAATAGAAACCGTATTCTGACCATTATTCGCTACCAAAATACCCGCACCACCCCCACCGCTTGCAGTGATACTGGCGGAAGGACGAATGCCGCCATCACCGCCAGTGATCGTACCTCCGACGAGGTTGGTCACATTTGCATTGGTCACAACGGCGGCGCCACCACCGCCGCCCGAGCGTCCTCGACCACCGACGCCTCCGGTTATCGTGCCGCTTTCATTGGTCAGGTGAGTCGCCGTTCCACCGGTCAACACAACCGCCGTACCGCCGCCGCCGCCCGAACTTCCCCCGGTTCCCCCGGCACCGCCCGTGATGGCCGAACCACTCCCGGTCAGGATCAGGTTCCCATCTGTCAGCACGCCCGCACCGCCGCCGCCGCTGCCGGTATCGAGGTTATTTGGCGTCCCCGTACCACCGCTCCCTCCGCTAACCGTTGCACCGTCGAGCGTCAGTGATACACCATTGCGCACGATTATCCCGCTCCCACCACCAGCAGCGCCGGTACCATCAGCACCCGCTCCGCCGGTGACACTGGTAGTCATCGTCTGTGACGCCGTTATCTGCATTCCAGGATCGCCCCCTAACCCGGCAGAATTCCCGTTTTGTCCGTCCGCGCCTTTTCCATCGGTTACACTGCCATCACCGCCATCATTCGTACCGCTACCGCTGCCACCACCACCGCCACCCGTGACCTGACTCCCTGCAGACCCTGGGGTACCCGATGTTGCACCATTTCCTCCAGCATACGCATCTGATAGCGTCAGCGTACTGATGAACATAAAGGTAAACACCCCTCCCAACCACGTAAATTTCCTGGGTTGCGTAATATTCCCGTGTTGTAGACAGGCCCTGCCTGCGGGAGTCATATATAAAGTCTTATTCATTATTTTACCTGTGAGGTGTTGTTATCGTCGCTCTTAGCAATAGATGTGCACATCCACAGAGCACATAAATGTGCACATCGATTATTTCAAGCAACCTAAGCGTTTGTTGGTGAATAGCGTTACGCGACTGAATGCGCGGTGATGATGCTGTTCCGACGGTTACAGTTGATGCGCTGGTTTTTTAAATGGCTCCATGTGTTATTTAATTGATGAAGTTTTTTTATGATACTGATAAAGCGTAACTGCATATACATTCACATTGACCGACCCTGTATTCACTGACTTTCAGAAAACACATTCAGAATAACTCACCCTGCATGCCAGTGGCTTTAAAAAAATAAAATAAAAACCAATAGTATCAATTAATTGCATGACGCCCGCAATGAAAAAACAAAAGAACCGCCAATGCAAGATTATTATAAAACCTCATAAGCAACCGACATTTACACCCGAGCTTGTATTTACAGATGGTAACATGCAGAAAATAACAAAGCAGCCTATTTCCAGGCAGCACTTAAGATATTTTTGCTTTGACATTTCACAATCAAAGCCTCAACCCAATAAATCCGCCACATCAGTAAAAATTACAAACCTCATTTTAATAAATATTAATTATTTAAAAAAACCAAACAATTAAATACAACTCAAATAACACGTAAAAATAAATACAAATAATAAAAAATACCACTGACCAGTAGTCACCGCTCATCGTCAACTGTAACTACTGAGAAATCCCGCCATCAGCACAAGCTTAAGTAGCCTATAAAATGAAACAATATACTCACCTGTTGGTACTATTTTTTGTCGACGCCATCACCTTTTTCCTAAGTAAAATTCATTAGATCAACTGGCGCACGACTCATACTTATCCTAGGGTTAGAATATGTCTCCGTATGCCACATTATTGTGTTTTTAAAGTAAAAAATGTGGTTATTTGAAAAAGGTAAAGAATATGGCTCCAGTTATCATCACTCGCTTAATTCTTTGTTGCAGCGCCTTTTCCATATTTCCAGTGGCCGATGCTGCAACTCCCGTAACCGGCACATTTCAGGTGCTGATGACCATTCAAAAAGCCTGTACCGTCACCGCAGGTTCAGGGTCAAATATCTCACTGGGTTCAGTTAACGCCACGGCGACAAATACATCAGCCAGTAATACCATTTCCATTAATTGCTCCAAGACGACACCTTATTTTATAGGTCTGGCACCTTCAGTCGCTAACGGGGGGAATACCACGGGCAGAGGGGCAATGTCCTCGGTGGCCAACGCAGCAACCAACACGGATAAAGTGCCGTACCAGTTGAACCAAACGTCTGCAACGGGCCCGGTTTGGGGTAATACAGCCACTGCAGAAAGCGTGGGAAATGGGGTTGCCTCGACCGGGACCGGACTGGGACAAAGTTTCACTGTGTATGCCACCGCACCGAGCGCCAACTTCACGCCTGATGACTATGCCGATCTCGTAACGGTTAACGTTAACTACTAACCTCAGGAAGACCTATGACATTGAAACTGCCTGTGCAGTGGCGCGCCTTCGCCTGTCTGTCAGGAATAGCCTTAAGCATTAACATCGCGACGGCAAGCGGGCTGCAAATAGCGCCGGTTACGCTGACATTGCAGGCAACGCAAAATGCCGACGGTATCTGGTTAAGCAACGCAGGTGAAAACGTGCTGAATGCGCAGGTGCGGGTATTTCAATGGCGTCAGGGGGCAGACGGCGATACGTTGTCACCCTCTCAGGGACTGGTCATCAGTCCGCCAATGCTGGCATTAGCCCCAGGTGAGCGCCAACTCATCCGCGTGATTCGAACCTCGCCGCCCTCGGCGTCTGTTGAAGAAGCCTATCGCTTATCCATTGATGAATTGCCCCCTGCGAAATTACAAAAAAATAAACTGCAATTTGTGATGCATTATTCCGTGCCCGTATTTATTCAACCCACAACGCAGGCTGACACAGCGGCAAAGTTACAGTGGAAACTGCAACAGCGTGACGGCAAGCACTTTCTTGAAGTCAGTAATCAGGGAAATGCGCATGCCCAATTATCCGCTGCCACGTTTATACAACGTAATGGCGCGAAAAAAGTGATCAGCCCAGGACTGCTAGGCTACGTTCTTCCAGGTTCAACGATGCGGTGGATAGTCTCCCCGTCAGCCAGTGATACGCATTACGGCGGAAAAGTTGAAGTCACGGTCAATGGCCAAAAAACAGTACAAGAACTCTGACTGGCTCTGGCTTGTGGTGAAATATGGCGTACTTAACGGAGCCTTACTCTCGGGAATGGCCTGCGTGCACGCACAGACAAACACCCCAACGGACACGGGCATTATTCGTGATGAGTCCCCCTTGCCCGGAGTCGATTTATATCTCGACGTGACGGTCAACGGCAATGCCGCTGGATTGGTTCATTTTGGCTATGAAAACGAAAAGCTGTACGCCGGTGCCAATACCCTACGCACGCTGGGTTTTCGTCTACCAGAGGAAACTACTCAGCCTGTCGGGCTGTATGATATTGCGCAGTTGAACGTTGACTACAATAAACAACTGCAAACGCTGGCGCTAACCGTACCACTAAGTGAACTCGACCTTGCCACCACCCAGCTTAACCCACCCGCAGAAACTGCCCCGATGGCCTCCACCGCGGGCGGCGCGTTGCTCAATTATGATATTTACACAGAGCAGGGTGACGCCAGCAGCGTGAATACGTTTAGCGAACTGCGCGCTTTTAATGGTTCAGGGGTGTTAAGTACCACTCAACTTACCCAGTACTCCACTGAAACCGATGCCGATAACGCCTTTTACCGACTGGATACCAGCTGGCGCTCATCATTCCCGGAGACGATGCTGGCACTGACCGTGGGGGATACGCTGACCAGTTCACTCGCCGGTTCCCGCCCAACCCGCATCGGCGGTATTCAAATTGGGACTGATTTTGGTTTGCAGCCGTATATGCCAACCACCCCACTTCCCGCGTATCTCGGCTCCGCAACGTTGCCGTCCAACGTAGAGCTGTATGTCGACGGGGTCAGGTACTACAACGGTGAAGTCCCGGCGGGCAGTTTTCAAATCAACACCCTGCCAAATATCAGCGGTGCGGGGACGGGCCAGGTGATGATGACGGATGCGCTGGGCAGAACGACGGTGCAAAATTTCTCTTTTTACAACGATCAACAGCTGCTGCGCGAAGGTTTGACATCCTGGTCGGCCGAGCTTGGCGTGGTGCGCGAAAACTACGGTTACTCCTCATTTGAGTATGCCAGCGCCCCGGCGCTCAGCGGAACCTGGCGTCGAGGGTTCAGCAATAGTTTTACCGCCGGGGCGCACGCAGAAACAAGCGACGGGTTGATTAATGCCGGTTTCAGCAACGACTGGATCCCAGATATCCACAGCGGCACACTCTCTACGGCATTGGCAGCAAGTGCGGACGCCGGGAAAAACGGTTTCTTATACAGCGTGGGATACCGCTGGTCCGGAGAAAAATTCAATTTCAGCACCAGTACTACCGCCACCTCCGGCGATTATCATGATGTGGCAACGCATTATGGCGAACCTCCGCCTACGCTGAGCAGCAACACGGTGGTGGGCTATTCACTGGCGTCCGCCGGAAATATCAGCCTGAGCTACCTGCAATTTCGCTACCCGCATGAAAGCGCCGTACGCTATGCCAACGCCAGTTGGTACAAGTCTCTCACTGATACCGTGTCTCTTAACGCAGGGTTCAACCAGAACGTTGATGACAACCGCGACCGCAGCATCTACCTGATGGTGACCGTCACTACGCCCCGTAATCTGAGCGTCAGCAGCACCATCCAGCGTACAAATGACGAAACCGGCTACCAGTTGAATGCCAGCCAGACGCCGCCCGCTGACGGCGGCTGGGGCTGGAACGTCGCCGCCAGCCAGCAATCATCTCAACAAAGCGGCCAGGGTGAAGTGGGCTATTTAGGCCGTTACGGGAAAGCGTACGCCGGCTTCAGCCAATTGCCGGATAACCATTATGGCTATGCCGGTGCGACCGGATCCGTGGTGATGATGGGCGGCGGCCTGTTTGCCGCGCGTGAAATTAACAGTGGCTTTGCCGTGGTGTCGACCGACGGCATCCCCGACGTTCCCATCAAACTACAAAACAACGTGATCGGCAGCAGTGATGACAATGGCCTGCTGCTGGTCACCTCCCTGAACAGCTATCAAAAAAACCAGATCAGCATTGACCCGATGGACCTGCCCGCCAATATGCGCATCACCCGCATCGAGGCAAATGCCACCCCCGCAGACCGTTCCGGCACGCTGGTCAGTTTTGGTATTACGCCAGTGCGCGCCGCGCAGGTGATCCTCGTCGACGAACAGGGTCAGGCTATCCCCGAAGGCAGCGTGGCCATTGCCACCACCGGCGCGGGCCAGTCATCGCTTGTTGGGTTTGACGGGATGACCTGGTTCGACACGCTGGAGCAACACAACACCCTGCGTATCAAGACAGAAACCGGCACCTGCAGCGTCAAATTTGACTACCCGGCCTCAGCGCGAGGCATCGTGCAGATAGGCCCACTGGTATGCCGATAACAGGAGTATTTTCATGCGGCTAAGAAATCTGGTTATTATTGGCGGATTACTCGCATGCCCGGTAGCCGGTTATGCGGTTACCTGTTCGGTAAGCAACGTGCAGACGGTTAATTTTGGCGCCGTCAATCCGCTGCCAACGTCATCGGTAACATCCGCGATGACGTTTAACTACAGCTGCGCTAAAGAGCTGGGTGACGTGCTGGCGGGGATTAATCTGTGCTTTAATATTGGCATCTCCGGCGTCAGCGGCCAGGTCACCACCAGGAACATGTCATTAATCGGTACGCCAGCCAGAACGCTGGCCTATCAGCTGTACCAGGACGCGGGGTATAGCAAAATATGGGGCAGCCAGTATCAGTCGGGAGCCACCTTTCCGATGGTAAAGCTCAACTTACTCAATCTGACACCGGTGACCGGTACGCTGACGGTATACGCGAAGCTCAATACCCCACAAACGACCGCCGTGCCGGGAAACTATCAGGATAGCTATACGGCGGCAACCGCCCTGGTGACGCTCAATCCCGGTCTGGTTGTGCCACCCACGACCTGTGGTGATACCGTCGCCGCCAGGTTACCCTTCTTAGTCTCGGCCAACGTCACAAAGCAGTGTGCGATCAGCTACGCCAATAACATTATCTTTAACCCATCTAAAGCCACAGACCGCAATGTCACGGCAAACAGTGCACTCGGGGTCGCCTGCACCAATAACACCCCCTATACCATTGGACTGCAGCCCTCTAATGGGAATACGGCAGGTTATGGCGTGTTGAAAGGAACCGGAGCCAATCAGGATAAAGTGCCATATCAGTTGAGTTCAACACCAGGCCCGACGGGGACTATCTGGGGAAATACGTCGCTTAATGCAGTAGCAGGCACCGGTACGGGATTAACCACCGATTATCCGGTGTATGCCACCGTTCCGAGTAGCAATTTTACCCCTGACAACTATGCCGATACGGTGACCATCTCGGTGACCTATTGAGCGCAGAAATGCAATAAGGGAAATACAATTTATTATCATATTCTTTACTTTTAGAGGTGCGTCATAAATCTGACAAATAGCAGGCTGCATTTCTTATGCACCGCAACTGGTTTATTATCAGTAAAACCGCCAAAAACACTGTAAATCCCGGATAATTATTCACTTACCAACTAAGAATACAGCTCACAGACATGACAAACCGTGCCCTGAAAGCAGGCCGTTGTTTGAAAAAAATGTTAAATTTACGTTTATATGGTGAGTTCCACTGTATACCACGGCGAAATTAAGCACATATTACTTTTATAACTAAGGTTTATCATGGATAAGTTATCTTACGCTTCAGATAGCAGCACATCTGCCTGGAATACCTACCTGCAACAAATCGAGCGTGTGGCCCCGTACCTGGGTGAACTTTCCCACTGGGTGGATACCCTGCGTCACCCAAAACGCGCGTTGATTGTCGATATCCCGGTGCAAATGGATGACGGTACTATCCGCCATTTCGAGGGATACCGCGTGCAGCACAACCTCTCCCGAGGCCCAGGTAAAGGCGGCGTGCGTTATCATCCTGATGTTGATCTTAACGAAGTGATGGCCCTTTCCGCGTGGATGACCATCAAATGCGCCGCGCTTAATCTGCCGTACGGCGGTGCTAAAGGTGGCGTTCGCGTCGATCCGTTCTCGCTGTCTGAAGGTGAACTGGAGCGTTTGACCCGCCGCTATACCAGTGAAATCGGCATTATCATCGGACCACAGAAAGATATTCCTGCCCCGGATGTCGGCACCAACGGTAAAGTTATGGCGTGGATGATGGATACTTACTCCATGAACCACGGCACTACCGTGACCAGCGTGGTCACCGGTAAACCAATCCATCTTGGCGGCTCTCTGGGTCGTGATAAAGCCACCGGTCGCGGCGTATTCGTCAGCGGTCTGGAAGTAGCGCGCCGTGCCAACATCGCCGTTGAAGGCGCTCGCGTGGCGGTGCAAGGTTTTGGTAACGTGGGGAGTGAAGCAGCTCGCCTGTTCGCCGGTGCGGGTGCACGCGTGGTCGCTATTCAGGATCATACCGCCACCCTGTTTAATACCACCGGGATCGACATGACTGCGCTGACAGCATGGCAGTTAGAGCACAAACAAATTGCCGGTTTCCCAGGTGCTGAAACCATCGCCAGCGAAGCGTTCTGGAGCGTGGAGATGGATATTCTCATCCCGGCTGCGCTTGAAGGCCAGATCACCCGCCACCGCGCAGAAACGCTGACCTGTAAGCTGGTGCTCGAAGGCGCAAACGGCCCAACCTACCCGGATGCCGATGACGTCCTGGCCAGCCGCGGCATCGTCGTGGTACCTGATGTGGTGTGTAACGCCGGTGGCGTTACCGTCAGCTACTTCGAATGGGTACAAGACATGGCAAGCTTCTTCTGGAGCGAAGAAGAGATCAACGCGCGCATGGATAAGATCATGACCGACGCAATGGTCCACGTGTGGGAAAAAGCCGCTGAGAAATCCTGTTCTCTGCGCACTGCCGCCTACATTGTCGCCTGCGAGCGTATTCTGCTGGCGCGTAAAGATCGCGGAATCTATCCGGGCTAAGACCGGACTCCACTCTTGCGAACAAAACCACCTGCAGAGCAGGTGGTTTTTACTTCGCCTCCCCACACGCAGGCGTTCTGCGCTAAACCTTGCCGCATCTCTCATTTCAGCTGTTTTATGCACCACGACGTTTCAATACGGAACATTTATCAGCAAATATGTTCCGTATTGAAACGCTCATTACTGCAATTTTCTTTTGACAACCCGTGTGCAAAATTACCTTATCGGCAGCGAGAGGTCGCCGTGGCGCTGTACATCATCGATACCCTACACCAGATGTCTGCCGTTTTTTGCAGCCATCTCAGGACTGTCTACGGAGCATAAAAATGAAAAAATTGATCAACCGTGTTGAAGACGTACTGAATGAACAACTCGCCGGGTTGGCAAAAGCCTACCCTTCTCTGGCGCTGCATCAGGACCCGGTATACGTCACCCGCGCTGACGCGCCGGTGATGGGCAAAGTGGCGCTGCTGTCCGGCGGCGGCAGCGGGCATGAACCAATGCACTGTGGCTATATTGGTCAGGGCATGCTTTCCGGTGCCTGTCCGGGGGAGATTTTCACCTCGCCAACCCCGGACAAAATGTTCGAATGCGCCATGCAAATTGACGGTGGCGAAGGCGTACTACTGATAATCAAAAATTACACCGGTGACATTCTGAACTTCGAAACCGCCACCGAGCTGTTGCACGAAAGCGGCGTCAAGGTCACGACCATGGTTGTTGACGACGACGTAGCGGTAAAAGATAGCCTGTATACCGCCGGACGTCGCGGTGTTGCCAATACCGTACTGATTGAAAAACTGGTCGGCGCCGCCGCCGAACGCGGTGACTCGCTGGAGGCATGCGCCACGCTGGGTCGTAAACTGAATAACCTCGGTCACTCTATTGGTATCGCCATCGGCGCCTGTACCGTTCCGGCCGCCGGGCAACCTTCGTTTACGCTGCAGGATAACGAAATGGAGTTTGGGGTCGGCATTCATGGGGAGCCGGGAATCGATCGCCGCGCCTTCTCATCCCTCGACCAGACCGTGGATGAAATGTTCGACACCCTGCTGGAAAACGGTCACTACAGCCGTACGCTGCGCCACTGGGACAACGTCCAGGGTGCCTGGCAGGAAGGTAAAGAAACCAAACAGGCGCTGCAACAGGGTGACCGCGTCATTGCGCTGGTCAATAACCTCGGCGCAACGCCGTTGTCCGAACTGTTCGGCGTCTATAACCGTCTTGAAAGCCGCTGTCAGGATGCGGGTATCGTTATCGAACGCAATCTGATTGGCTCTTACTGTACCTCTCTGGATATGACCGGTTTCTCCATCACCCTGTTAAAGGTCGATGACGAAACGCTGAACCTGTGGGATGCACCGGTACACACCCCTGCTCTCAACTGGGGTAAATAAGGAGATTCATAATGTCCCTCAACAGAACACAAATCGTTAACTGGCTTTATCGCTGCGGTGAAATATTTACCACAGAAAGTGATTTTCTGACCGGTCTGGACCGGGAAATTGGCGACGCCGACCACGGCCTGAATATGCACCGTGGCTTCAGTAAAGTGGTCGAAAAACTGCCGTCCATTGCGGATAAAGACATCGGTTTCATTTTGAAAAACACCGGCATGGTGCTGCTTTCCAGCGTCGGCGGGGCCAGCGGTCCGCTGTTCGGCACCTTCTTCATCCGCGCCGCACAGGTGACTCAGGCCCATCAGAGCCTGACGCTGGACGAGCTGTATCAGATGATGCGCGATGGCGCTGAAGGCGTGATTAGCCGGGGTAAAGCCGAGCCTGGAGACAAAACCATGTGCGATGTCTGGGTACCGGTGGTCGAATCGCTACGTCAGTCCTGCGAACAAAAACTGAGTGTACAGACGGCGCTGGACGCGGCGAGTCAACAAGCAGAAGCGGCTGCACAAAGCACCATCACCATGCAGGCACGTAAAGGTCGTGCCAGCTATCTGGGTGAGCGCAGTATCGGGCATCAGGATCCCGGCGCAACGTCGGTGATGTTTATGATGCAAATGCTGGCTCAGGCCGCCAGAGAGTAAGGATAAAGCGATGGTAAACCTGGTTATTGTGTCTCATAGCGCGCAGTTGGGCGCAGGCGTCGGCGAGTTAGCCCGACAGATGTTAATGGGCGAAGGGTGCAAACTCGCGATCGCCGCGGGCATTGACGATCCCGATAATCCTATCGGCACCGATCCGATTAAAGTGATGGAAGCCATTGAGTCCGTCGCGGACACGGATCACGTACTGGTGATGATGGATATCGGCAGCGCGTTATTAAGTGCGGAAACCGCCCTGGAACTGCTCGATCCGACGATCGCCGCGAAGGTACGCTTGTGCGCAGCTCCGCTGGTAGAAGGCACCCTGGCCGCAACGGTCAGCGCCGCAGCAGGTGCCGATATCGACCGCGTCATTCGCGATGCCATGAGCGCCCTCGATGCCAAATATGCGCAACTGGGTTTACCACCGTCGTCCCCGGTCGTGACCTCGCCGGAAGGCCTCTCTGCTGATGACGAGGCCCGCTCTGTTGCCGTGGTGGTCAAAAACCCCAACGGCATCCACGTTCGCCCCGCGTCACGGCTGGTCTCCACGTTGTCTGGCTTTCGCGCCGACATGCTGCTTGAGAAAAACGGTAAGTGCGTGGTCCCGGACAGCCTGAACCAAATCGCGCTGCTGCAGGTGCGTTGTAATGACACGCTGCGCTTAATTGCCAAAGGTGAACAGGCCGACGACGCGCTGGCGGCATTCAAACAGCTGGCTGCGCAGAACTTTGGTGAGTCCGTTGAACAACCACATACCGGCGGCATCACCAACTCAGCGCCGATACAAGCAACAGGGATGGCCTTTTGCTATACGCCGGTCGCCGCAGAGGTAGCCCCGCAGCCTGCCACCGATTTACCGTACGAACAGCAGCGGTTACAGGCGGCAATCCGCAATACGCTGGAGGATCTGAACTGTTTAACGGCGCTTGCCGAAGAGAAATACTCCGCCGATATCGCCGCGATTTTCTCCGGCCACCACACGCTGCTGGACGATACCGAGTTATATGACATGGCCTGCGCTATCATGCGCGAAAAACAGTGTCGCGCCGAACATGCCTGGCATACGGTATTGAGCGACCTGAGTCAGCAGTATCTCCAGCTCGACGACCCCTATTTGCAGGCGCGGTATATCGATATTGACGATTTACTGTACCGCTCACTGCGGCATTTGACCGGAATACCCGCTCAAATCCCGACCTTTATTCGCCCGACAATCCTGGTGGCAGACGTCATTTACCCGTCCACCGTACTGCAGTTGGATCCGCTGACCATCAAAGGCATTTGTTTGCGCGCGGGCAGCGAGGCGTCCCATTCGGCAATCATTGCCCGCGAGATGGGGATCGGCTGGGTATGCCAGCAGGGTGAGGCGCTCGACGCCATCAAAATGGGGGACACCCTGACCCTTGACTGCGCGGAACATCAGGTCATCCGCGTGGGCTAAACGCCGCTGCACGTCCTGTTATCACAAAGGGCGTGCAGCTTTCACATCAGGTGCGGAAATGTCAGTTTGTTCGCAAAATAGGGTCCCTATAACGCGTAACGGTCGATCCTGGACTAAGGTTTTCTCATGGTAAATGCCGCAACTTCGGCACGCCGCTAAGGAGATTACCCGATGATAACGCCAGCAATTCGCCATCCTGGCCTGCTCTCTGTTACAGTAAAACTCACGCTCGCAAGTACCATTTTGGCCCTTGCTTCATTCGCCACCCACGCCGAGGAACAGCCCGCCGCAACGCCGCAGCCCCCTGATATCCTGCTCGGCCCTCTGTTTAATGATGTGCAAACCGCCAAACTGTTCCCGGATCAGAAAACCTTTGCCGATGCGGTGCCCAATAGCGATCCGCTGATGATCCTTGCTGATTATCGGATGCAAAAAAACCAGTCCGGCTTCGATCTTCGTCATTTCGTCGGTGTGAATTTTACGCTGCCCAAAGAGGGTGAGAAATACGTACCGCCCGCCGGGCAGTCGCTGCGTGAGCATATCGACGGGCTGTGGCCGGTGCTAACGCGCTCGACGACTGACGTGGAAAAATGGGACTCATTGCTGCCACTGCCGGAGCCGTATGTGGTGCCCGGCGGGCGTTTTCGCGAAATTTATTACTGGGACAGCTATTTCACTATGCTGGGGCTTGCCGAGAGCAACCACTGGGACAAGGTCTCCGACATGGTGGCGAACTTCGCTTACGAGATTGATGCCTGGGGGCACATTCCTAACGGTAACCGCAGCTATTATCTGAGCCGCTCCCAGCCGCCGTTCTTCGCCTTTATGGTTGAACTGCTGGCGCAGCACGACGGTAATGATGCGCTGAAAAAATACCTGCCGCAGATGCAGAAAGAATACAGCTACTGGATGGAGGGCGTCGAAACGCTTAAGCCTGGTCAGCAGAACAAACGGGTAGTCAAACTGGCTGACGGCACGGTGTTAAACCGCTACTGGGACGATCGCGACACGCCAAGACCCGAGTCCTGGGTTGAAGATATTGCCACGGCCAAAAGCAACCCGAACCGTCCGGCCACCGACATTTACCGCGACCTGCGCTCGGCCGCCGCCTCGGGTTGGGACTTCAGCTCACGTTGGATGGACAACCCGAACCAGTTGAGCACCCTGCGCACCACCAGCATCGTCCCTGTCGATCTCAATGCGCTACTGTACAAGATGGAAAAAATGATTGCGCTTGCCAGCAAAGCCGCTGGCGATGAGGCCAAAGCCACACAGTACGAAGGCTTCGCCAATGCGCGACAAAAAGGGATTGAAAGCTACCTGTGGAACGATAAAGAGGGCTGGTATGCCGACTACGATTTAAAAAGTCAGAAAGTACGCAATCAGCTGACCGCCGCCGCGCTGTTCCCGCTGTATGTCAATGCGGCAGCCAACGATCGCGCTGGCAAGGTGGCTGCGGCCACCCAGGCGCATCTGCTGCAACCCGGCGGTCTGGCCACAACGTCAGTGAAAAGCGGTCAGCAATGGGATGCGCCCAACGGCTGGGCACCGCTCCAGTGGGTTGCAGCGTCCGGGTTACAAAACTACGGCCAGGATAAGGTCGCCATGGAGGTCACCTGGCGCTTCCTGACCAACGTGCAACATACCTATGACCGGGAGAAAAAGCTGGTTGAAAAATACGACGTCAGCAGCACAGGAACCGGCGGTGGCGGTGGCGAGTACCCGTTACAGGACGGCTTTGGCTGGACCAACGGCGTCACCTTAAAAATGCTCGACCTGATTTGCGCCAAAGAAAAACCCTGTGATAGTGTCCCGTCTTCGCGTCCTGCGCCTGCCAGCCCCGCACCTGCGGGGCCTCAAAAACAGGCACAACCCACGCCTTAGCATCATCAGCAGTACGGTTTTTCTTCTCCCAATCCGCGCTTCGTCGCGGATTTTTTTGCCTTTCGTCTGCGTATTTCCGGTGTCTCTATTACACCTAGCCCTTATGGGGTATCCCTGTTTTCATCCATGAGAAATTGATTCTGAACATGTTTTTATTCGTTATATATGTAAATATATAGCGATTTTATCACTGCTCAGGATAAGCATAATGCCACTGACAAGACGGATGTTTGCCCAACTCGTGGCCACTACGCTACTGTTACGCCATCTTCCTGCCTTTGCCCAAACGCCGCTCACCATGGATGTCGGTATTCTGCCCCCGCCTGATTCTATTCAGCGCGTGGTGAGCGCAGGAGCGCCTGCCGATGTGCTCCTGCTGGCCGTTGCGCCAGAGAAACTGGTCGGGTTTTCATCCTTTGACTTTTCCCGCCAGGCCGCCCTTCCTTTTTCCGATGACATCCGGGCATTACCCAAACTGGGCAGACTGGCAGGACGCGCCAGCACCCTGTCGCTGGAAGCCTTACTGGCGCTCAAACCCGACCTGGTGGTTGACTGCGGAAACGCCGATGAAACCTGGCTTTCTCAGGCACGCCAGGTGAGCGCGCAAACACACATTCCCTGGTTGCTGATTAACGGTGAACTTCGGCAAACCCCGGCGCAGCTGGCTGCGGCCGGTAACGCGCTGGGCACGGCCGCACGTACCGCCGCGCAGGCCGGGCTTGCCCGCCAATTTATTGATGAAGCCGACGCTTTCTCGCACTCTGCTGCGGCAAAACTGCGTTTCTATGCCGCGCGCGGGGCCAGAGGGCTTGAAACCGGTTTGCAAGGCTCTTTGCATACCGAAGCCGCAGAGCTGCTGGGGTTAGAAAATGTGGCGCAAATTCCCGGTCGACAGGGCCTGGCACAGGTATCGATGGAGCACCTGCTGAGCTGGCAGCCGGACATCATCCTGGTTCAGGACGCGGTGACAGCGCAGCACCTGCGAGAAGATCCGCTCTGGCAAGGGGTGAAAGCCGTTGCCGGGAAACGCATTCTGTTTCTCAGCGGCCTGCCGTTTGGCTGGCTGGACGCGCCACCCGGTATCAACCGCTTGCTGGGGTTACGCCGCCTGCACGCCTGGCTCGATCCTGACGTCGCGGCACGCTTTAAATCCGATATGCAGCGCTACGCGGAACTGTTCTGGCATACCACCCTCAGTGATTCACAGTACCAAACGTTGGTGGCAGCCAGATGAAAACCTCCACCCTCAGTGTTCTGCTGACGGCAGCCATCGTCGTGTGCGTAATGGTCGCCGCAATTTCCGGTGCTTATCGCCTGGATGCGCAGCACGTCATGGCGCTTATTACGGGCCAGGATAGCGTATTGGCGCAGGATAAAATTGTCTTCTGGCAAATTCGCTTGCCGCGCATTCTGGCCGCGCTGTTGCTGGGCGCGGCGCTGGCGGGAGCCGGAACAACCTATCAGGGCATGTTCCGTAACCCACTGGTCTCGCCGGACATTCTCGGCGTGGCGGCCGGCGCGGGTTTGGGCGCCTGTTCAGCCATCTTGCTGGGCTTACCGATCCTGTTTATTCAGCTATATGCGTTTATCGGCGGCCTGCTGGTCGTTGCAGGCGTGTGGCTGATTACCCGCCGGGTGCAGCGCCACGATCCGGTACTCACGCTGGTACTGGTCGGCATTGCGCTGGGTACGGTGTGTGGTGCCGGTATTTCGCTGATCAAAACGCTGGCCGATCCGTATACCCAGCTCCCGTCAATTACCTTCTGGCTGCTCGGCGGGTTATCCACTATCACGGCGCACGACCTGTGGTTTTCAGCACCACTGATTATAGCCGGTTCGATCCCGCTGCTGCTGCTGCGCTGGCGCATGAACCTGCTTACGCTCTCGGATGATGAAGCCCGCTCGCTGGGCATCAACGTTTCCCGACTGCGGCTGGGGCTGATTGTTTGCGCCACGCTAATCACCGCCTGTACCGTCGCCATTGCCGGAATTATCGGCTGGATCGGACTGGTGGTGCCGCATATTGGCCGCCTGCTCAGCGGTAACAATCATCAGCAACTGCTGCCGGTTTCCATGGGTATCGGGGCCATTTTACTGCTGCTGACCGACACCCTTGCGCGCACCCTGAGCAGCACGGAAATTCCGCTGGGGATCCTGACCGCGTTTATTGGCGCACCGTTTTTCCTGGCACTGCTGCTGCGGGGACATCGCTCATGACGCTACTGACCGTACAACGCGCCTCTCTGGGATACTCCGCCCGACGCCCGGTATTACGCCACGTGTCGTTCAGCGTCGACGAAGGGTCTATTTGCTGCCTGCTGGGCGCCAACGGCAGCGGCAAAACGACGCTGATGCGTACCCTGCTTGGTGTTCTCCCACTCCTGCAGGGTGACATTTTACTGGACGGCGTGGCAGCCAATCGTCTCAGCGATCGTGAGCGCGCCCGCGCCATCGCCTGGGTACCGCAGGCACATGACGGCGCTTTTGCCTTCACTGCGCTGGATATGGTGATGATGGGACTGGCCCCGCAAATGGCGGCATTTGCCATTCCCGGCACCAAAGAGCGCGACAGTGCGCATCAGCAACTGGAGATGCTGGAAATCAGCCATCTGGCGCAACGTCGCTGGAACACGCTCAGTGGCGGAGAGCGCCAGCTGGTGCTGATTGCCCGCGCGCTGGCGCAGCGTCCGCGCCTGCTGCTACTGGATGAACCCGCCTCCAGCCTCGATTTTGGTCATCAGATCCGCCTGCTCGACACGCTGGTTAGGCTAAAAAATACCGGCATGGCACTGCTGATGTCGACCCACCATCCGCTGCATGCGCAGGCGATAGCCGACAGCGTGGTACGCGTCGAACCGGACGGCATGGTGTCGCAAGGTCTTCCTGAACACCAGCTCGCCGCCGATCGACTGGCCACGCTGTATCGCGTTACGCCGTCACAAATTGCTCACCACCTCTTTGGCTCACAATATTAAGGAATAACGATGCTCATTGACGACATTGATTTTGCCGACCTTTACCGTAAACAGCTGCGTTTGGCGCATCGCACCGAGAAAATGCCCGAGCACTGGGATAAGCGTGCGGAAAAAATGGCCGAGAATTGCGCCTCATTAACCGACAGCTATCTGCTGCAGCTATTGGGGAAAATCGACCTGAAAGGCGCAGAATCGCTGTTTGATATGGGCTGCGGGCCCGGTACGGTATCACTGGCGCTGGCTAAAAAGATGCCGATAATCTACGGCGTGGATTACAGCCAGGGAATGCTGAGCGTTGCCGCCCGCCGTGCCGGGCAGATGAATGCCCACCACGTTCAGTGGGTACAGCGTGCCTGGGAAGAACACTGGGATGACTTACCCCGATGCGATATTGCCGTCGCCTCGCGTTCCACGCTGGTCGCCGACATGCGCCAGGCGATGACCAGGCTGAATAATCAGGCACGGTTACGGGTGTACACCACCCACCTCGTCAGTTCCTCGTTTGTATCGCCGACTCTTCAGCGCGCGCTGGGACGCGAGGTAATAGAACTTCCCAACTATATCTACGCGCTGAATGTCCTGTACCAGATGGGCATCCACGCTCACGTTGATTTTATCCGCGGGCCCAACTGTCAGCAGGACAACAGCACCTGGACACGTTTTCTGGAAAACGTGCGCTGGAGCATGGGCGAACTGAGTGCCGACGAGATGGATCGCCTGGAACACTGGTATCAACAGCAGGACCCTCGCACCATTGCGCCCGCCAGCCGCGACTGGGCGCTGATCTGGTGGGATAGCGTGCCGCCGGAGGCACTGCAATGATCTACTTTTCGCAGGCGCAAACCGATGCGCTGCTGCAGGAAGATATTCAGGACGGCGACCTGACCACCCGGGCGCTGGGCATTGGCGCACAGCAAGGGGTTATGGATTTCTGCCATCGCCAGGGGGGCTGCGTGAGCGGCATCGCTGTCGCCGGACAAATGCTGTGTTCATTAGGTTTGACCGTCACCGAACAACGGGCTGATGGCGAACACGCAGCCCCCAGGCAACGGCTCATTCGCGCCCACGGCAACGCGGCAGCACTGCATCAGGGCTGGAAGGCCGTACAAAATGTGCTGGAGTGGAGCTGCGGTGTCTCGCACTATCTCGACGCGATGCTCAGCGTTGCCCGCGCCCGCTACCCTGACGCACAGATCGCCTGTACCCGCAAAGCGATCCCCGGCACCCGCTTGCTGGCAACCCAGGCAGTCCTTGCCGCCGGTGGCATTATTCACCGGGGAGGATGCGCCGAAACCGTCTTGCTATTTGCCAATCATCGTCGTTTTCTTACTGACCCGCACGACTGGGCAGGCGCCATCGCGCAGTTACGCCGCCATGCGCCAGAAAAAAAGATTGTCGTCGAAGCCGACACGCCGGATGAAGCTCTGGCCGCGCTACGCGCCGCACCCGATGTACTGCAACTCGACAAATTTACCCCCGAGCAGGCGGCAGACATTGCTCGTCTGGCCTCTTCTCTGGCCCCTCATTGCACGCTGGCGCTGACTGGCGGCATAACCCTCGCCTCGCTGGCGAGTTTTCTCGACTGTGGCATCAGACTCTTTATCACCTCCGCCCCTTACTACGCCCCACCGGCGGATATCAAAGTAAGCCTGAGCCCGGACGCACGTGGCATATAACATTAATAAATGGACTAAAAATAATGAATTTCAACAAAAGTTGTCTTTACACAGCGCTGTCGCTTGCTTTCGCACAGAGTGCTTTTGCTGGGCAGGAAAGCGAAACCATGACCGTCTGGTCAAGCCCGGCCTCCGCCGCAACGACCACGGTTCTGGGGCAGGAAACAATACAAAAGCTGGATAAACAAAACGTCGCCCAGGCGCTGAGCGTGGTCCCTGGCGTGGTGCTGCAAAAATCCGGCAACCGCAATGAACAACAGGTCAAAGTACGCGGATTTGACAGCCGCCAGGTGCCGGTCTTTTTCGACGGTGTGCCGGTGTATATCCCCTACGACGGTAATCTCGATTTAGGCCGTTTTCTCACCTCCGATATAGCCTCAGTTGAAGTTTCCAAAGGCTATTCATCGCTGTTGCAGGGCCCAAACCAGATGGGCGGAGCTATCAACATTACAACGAAGAAACCCACCAAACCGCTCGAAGGCAGCATTGGCTATCGTCAGGGCTGGAGTCGCAGCAAAGACAATGCCCACGATATGCACGCCTCCTTTGGCGCCAGCAACGATCTGGGATATATCCAGCTCAGCGGCAGCCAGCTAAAGCAAGATTTTCTCGGCTTGCCGCACGGTGTGGATAATCCACTGGCCGGCAGCAACGGCAAGATGACCAACTCCTCCGCCGATGATAAACGCGGGATCGTCAAACTGGGATTCACCCCACGCGGCGATGACGAATATGTGCTGACCTATATTAATCAGGACGGCGAAAAAGATAACCCTCCGTACGCCGGAACCAGCAGCCAGAAGTCGCGCTACTGGCAATGGCCGCAATACGATAAAGAGAGTTATTACTATCAGGGCACCACCCATCTGGGCGACCGTTTTACCCTAAAAAGCCGCCTGTATCGTGACACTTTCGAAAATACGCTGATGATGTACAACTCGCTGGCCGATCTGAAAAACAAGAAAGGCAGCTACAGCCACTATTCTGACTACAGCGACGGCGCAGGATTGCAGCTCGCCGCCGAGATGCGCGAAAACGATCTGCTCTCGTTCGCCGTCAACTGGAAAGATGATGTACACCGCGAAAAAGGCGCGCCAAATGCGGCTTACGATCGTTATGAAGACCGTACCTGGTCTGTTGCCAGTGAATACCAGTGGGCGGCTGCAGACAATGTCGATGTGGTGGCCGGGATAAGCTATGACTGGCGCGACAGCATCGAGGGTATGAAGCACGAGAAAAACGGCAGCGTCACCCATTATGACGATAACAATCAGTCAGCCTTTAACTGGCAGGTGATGACCAAATACCATTTTGAAAATGCCGACACGTTAGCACTATCCTACTCTGACAGAACCCGTTTCCCGACGTTGAAAGAACGTTACACCACCTCAAAACCGGCCTATAACCAGATAGCGCTGGTCAACCCGCAGCTAAAACCGGAGCGCGCCCGCAGCGTCGATCTCACCTGGAACGGTTCATTCAGCAAGGATTGGGGATTCGAAGCCAGCGTGTATTACAATCGCCTAACCGATGCGATTCTGGCGCACAATATTGACGCCGACACCATCCAGAACCAAAACAGCGGACGGGTGGACTACACCGGACTGGATGCCGGTGTCAAAGGTAAGGTCTTTGATATGCTCGACGTAGGGCTGAGCTACGGGCTTATCCATGCAGACATCAAACGTAGCGACATCAGCAAAACGACCGATCTGCCCACGCAAACCCTCACTGCCTGGATGACGTTGAAACCATGGGACCCGCTCAGCATTACGCTGTCCGAAGAGGCCCGCTCGTCAAGCTACAGCAATACCGACGGCTCACAGAAAGCAGCAGGCTTTGCGATTACCCATCTGCGCGCGGACTACGCCATTGGCCGTGGGTTTAGCGTAAACGCGTCGGTCAATAACCTGTTTGATACGCAGTATGTCTACAGCGAAGGATTTATCGAAGAAGGCCGTAATTACTGGGCGGGGGTTGAATACCAGTTCTGAGCCCTTTTGAGAGGCGGCCCCCGCAGGGGCCGCTCAATTAATCTCGCCGTACCAGACGGAAAATACCCAGCACGAGGATCGCGCCGACGACGGCCACCAGAAAACTGTGCAGATTAAACCCGCTGATATCGCCACCAATACCAAACATGGTTGCCAGCCATCCGCCGACCACCGCGCCCACAATACCGAGAATGCAGGTCAGGATAAAACCGCCGCCATCGCGCCCCGGCATGAGCAGTTTAGCGATAACGCCCGCAATCAGACCAAAAATAATCCAGGCAATAATTCCCATTTTCAGGCCCTCTTTCCAGTGAACGCATGCGCAAGCCATTCCTGCGCCAGTACGTTAAGTATAGGCAAGCCGTCGCCCGGCGTTTTCCTTCAGCGTACATTCAGCGGACTTAATAAAAAATTTCATCCATTTGTATTAAGTTCTGTCGCGCGATGCCGATAATCCAACGACAAACCAGGCATCCAGGAGTCATTAGGTGTGAGCAACTACCATGAGCAGTTCCTGAAGCAAAATCCATTGGCGGTGTTAGGCGTTCTCCGCGACTTAAATTCACAGCAGATCCCCCTGCGAATCTCCTGGTCAGGAGGGCAATTCATCAGCAAAATTCTCGCGGTGAGCCCGGATGAATTAGTTATGGATTTTGGCAGCCAGGAATATGAAAACCAGGCCGTTCAGCGGGCAAGCCAAGTCTCGGTTATCGCTGAAACGCAGGGCGCCAAGGTCGAGTTCACCCTGCCTCAGCTCAAAAAAGGGGAATATCAACGGTTGCCGGCATTTATCTCGTCGCTGCCGCCCGCGCTGTGGTTTGTCCAGCGCCGGGAATATTTCCGTATTGGTGCCCCATTGCATCCGCCCTATCACTGCACGGCAAAAATGCCGGACAACAGCATTTTACGTTTTCGGTTGTTCGATTTATCGCTCGGCGGGATGGGCGCGCTGTTAGAAGAGGCAAAACCAGAAGGACTGGTGGAGGGCATGCGCTTTTCGCAGGTTGAAATCAACATGGAACAATGGGGAATGTACCATGTTGACGCCCAGCTTATTTCCATCAGCGAGCGCAAAGTTATCGACGGGAAAAATGAAACCATCACCACTCCCCGCCTGAGCTTCCGTTTTCTCAACGTCGGCCCGGCGGTGGAGCGGAACTTACAGCGGATTATTTTTTCACTCGAGCGTGAGGCCCGGGAAAAATCCAACAAGGTACGCGAGTAACCTCACGCGGCCTACATCACATCCAGCGCTTGCTGAAGCTTCCAGATATAACGCGGAGCCTGCGGCGCCGGATGGTTATCCGCCACATGCTCAATAAACTCATCCGGGCTGAGATCGTTGATTTTGTTGATGGCTTTTTTCCTGTCGGAGGAGAATGTCCGCAGCAACGCCCCCGCACCGTTGGCATATGACACCACCAGCGCATATTGCATCACCTGTGGGTCTTCGATGCCAGCCAATGGTCCGGTTTCGAGAATATTCAGGTACGCGGCACCCATGGATATGTTGCGTTCAGGGTTTTTCAGCTCACTGGTCGACGGCTCGCCGCTCCAGCCCATTCGGCGGTAGACATCCCGTCCGGAGGTAGAGGCTTTGAGCTGCATCAGCCCAACGGCGTTAGATTTACTGACCGCATTCGGATTTCCGCCTGATTCAATAGCGATGATGGCGGTAATCAATTGTGGGCTTACCCCCCAGGCCGCGCCGGCTTTTTCACTGATCGGCATCCATTGCATTGCGCGTTTAACCGGAACTTCAGCATTCCATGGCGGATTTTTGTAATCCTGTTTTGAACTACAGCCCGCAAGTAATACAACCAAAAAAGCAAACCATCTCAATTTCACGTCATCTATCCTTATAGCCGGAACCTGTCGCTGAGGTGACAACGACATACCTACGCGGCATGATATACATTTGGTTTTAGTTGTAGCAAGGAAATGCCATGTCCCGGTTTCACTTAATTGCCCCCTCGGGCTACTGTATCAACCAGCAAGCGGCATTGCGCGGGCTTTCGCGCCTTACTGAGGCCGGTCATCAGGTCACAAACTCGGCGGTTATTGCACGTCGCTACCAGCGTTTTGCTGGGACGGAAACCGAACGGTTGGCGGATGTGAATGCATTGGTTGAGCTGAAAACGCCCGATACTATTGTACTGGCAGTGCGCGGCGGCTATGGCGCCAGCCGTTTACTGGATGCTATTGACTGGCAGGCACTGACCGCCCGCCAGCAACACGACCCACTGCTCATTTGCGGACACAGCGACTTTACGGCAATCCAGTGCGGCCTGCTGGCACAAGGCAACGTCATCACCTTTAGCGGCCCGATGTTAGCAGCCAATTTTGGTGCCGAAGAAATGAACGCGTTTACCGAACACCATTTCTGGCAGGCGTTACGCAATGCGCAATTTACCATCGACTGGCAAGGTGATGGTCCGGACTGCGCCACCGAAGGCACGCTGTGGGGCGGTAATCTGGCGATGCTCATTTCGTTAATTGGCACCCCGTATATGCCCGCCATTGATAACGGTATTCTGGTGCTGGAAGACATTAATGAGCACCCGTTCCGCGTCGAACGCATGCTGTTGCAGTTATACCACGCAGGAATTTTAGCCCGTCAGAACGCTATTATTCTCGGCAGTTTTAGCGGCAGCGCACCGAACGATTACGACGCCGGATACAATCTGGATGAAGTCTGCGCATTTCTGCGCACCAGACTGTCGGTACCGTTAATTAGCGGTCTCGATTTTGGTCACGAACAACGCACCGTCACACTCCCGCTCGGGGCAAAAGCGGTGCTGAAAAACGTGAAAAATAGCAGCCAGCTCACCTTAACCGGGCATCCGGTGCTGAAATCGTAAAAAAAGCCGCTAACAGGGCTAAGTAAAACGCTGTTTCTGCCGCTATTATGTTAGGGTTTGTAAACACGAAACAGCGTAATACAGGAGTAACCGAACGTTGGATGCCGCAGCAATTATTAGCCTTTTTATTTTGGGTTCCGTTCTCGTCACCTGCAGTATCTTACTCAGTTCATTCTCATCACGTCTTGGTATCCCGATCCTGGTGATATTTCTCGCGATCGGTATGTTAGCGGGCGTAGATGGCATTGGCGGTATTCCTTTTGATAACTACCCTTTCGCCTACATGGTGAGTAACCTGGCGCTGGCGGTTATCCTGCTTGATGGCGGGATGCGCACTCAGGCCAGTTCCTTTCGCGTAGCGCTTGGTCCGGCCTTATCACTGGCGACCGTTGGCGTGCTAATTACCTCCGGCTTAACCGGCATGATGGCCGCGTGGCTGTTTCATCTGGATCTCATCGAAGGGCTGCTGATTGGCGCAATTGTCGGTTCCACCGACGCCGCGGCGGTATTTTCCCTGCTCGGTGGGAAGGGTCTGAACGAACGTGTCGGCTCGACGCTGGAAATAGAATCGGGCAGCAATGACCCGATGGCGGTGTTTCTGACCATCACGCTGATTGAAATGATCCAAAACCACGAGACCGGCTTAAGCTGGATGTTCGCGGTGCATATTATTCAACAGTTCGGTCTGGGTATTGCGCTGGGTCTGGGTGGCGGTTATCTGCTCCAGCAAATGATTAACCGGATTTCGCTGCCTGCCGGATTGTATCCACTGCTGGCGTTAAGCGGCGGGATCCTGATTTTTGCCCTTACTACCGCGCTGGAAGGCAGCGGTATCCTGGCGGTCTACCTGTGTGGCTTCCTGTTGGGTAATCGCCCCATTCGCAACCGGTTCGGTATTCTACAAAACTTTGACGGCCTGGCCTGGCTGGCGCAAATCGCCATGTTCCTGGTACTGGGTCTGCTGGTGACGCCGTCCGACCTGCTACCCATTGCCATTCCGGCACTGATTTTGTCTGCCTGGATGATTTTCGTTGCCCGCCCGCTGTCGGTGTTCGCCGGGCTGCTGCCGTTCCGGGGTTTTAATCTGCGTGAGCGCATTTTCATCAGCTGGGTCGGCTTGCGCGGTGCGGTGCCGATCATCCTCGCCGTCTTCCCGATGATGGCCGGGCTGGACAATGCCCGTCTGTTCTTTAACGTGGCGTTCTTCGTCGTCCTGATTTCGCTGTTGTTTCAGGGAACATCGCTCTCGTGGGCTGCCAAAAAAGCCAAAGTGGTGGTTCCCCCGGTCGGCTGGCCCGTTTCGCGTATTGGTCTGGATATTCACCCTGATAATCCCTGGGAGCAGTTTGTTTATCAACTGAGTGCCGATAAATGGTGTGTGGGGGCCGCACTGCGCGACCTGCATATGCCAGACGAGACGCGAATTGCTGCGCTGTTTCGCGACAACGTGCTGTATCACCCGTCGGGCAGCACCCGCCTGCGCGAAGGCGACGTACTGTGCGTGATTGGTCGCGAGCGCGATCTCCCTGCGTTAGGCAAGTTGTTCAGCCAGTCACCGCCGGTCGCGTTAGACCAGCGTTTCTTTGGTGATTTTATTCTCGAAGCCAGCGCCAAATACGCCGACGTGGCGCTGATTTATGGCCTGGAAGACGGCACTGAATATCGCGATAAGCAGCAAACGCTGGGTGAAATTGTGCAGCAGTTGTTAGGCGCCGCGCCGGTGGTCGGTGACCAGGTTGAATTTGCCGGCATGATCTGGACAGTGGCCGAGAAAGAAGATAATTCGGTGCTGAAAGTCGGCGTTCGCGTGGCAGAAGATGAGGATGAATAATAGTGACGTTTTGCCGGGTAGCGGCTGCGCCTTACCCGGCCTAAAAATGTACTGCTTCTGTCGGCCTGATAAGTGCAGCGCTATCAGGCAACGCCACAAAAGTTACACCGTCACAACCGGTACGCGCAACGCCAGAGAACACATCAATTCGTAGCCCACCGTACCTGCTGCACTGGCAACATCGTCGATTTTGATCTCTTTGCCCCACAGTTCCACCGGCGTACCAATCCCTGCCTGCGGGCATGGCGTCAGATCGACTGCCAGCATATCCATCGACACCGTGCCGACCGTACCGGTACGGACGCCGTCCACCAGCACCGGTGTGCCGCTTGGCGCATGACGCGGATAACCGTCGGCATAGCCAGTTGCCACAATCCCGATACGTTGTTCGCCGCGTGCGGTGTAACGTCCACCGTAACCGACGCGATCGCCAGCTTTCAGCGTTTGTACGCCGATGATTTCACTGTTAAGGCTCATCACCGGTTTAAGGCCGGTATTGGCGATGTCCCGCCATTGCCCCGACGGAGAGGCACCGTACAAAATAATGCCCGGACGAACCCAGTCGAAATGCGCTTCCGGGTGCCACAGCGTGGCGGCGGAGTTTGACAGCGAACGTCGGCATTCCAGTCCTTCCGTCGCCTGTGCAATACGCGCCATCGCGTCCTGAATACCGTCCGGATGTTCGGCATCGGCAAAGTGCGACATCAGCGTCATTTCACCCACGTTAGGCATCGCGCGCAGCTGTTGCCAGACGGTAGCTACTCGCTCAGGCAAAAAGCCCAGACGGTTCATGCCGCTGTTCACCTTCAGGTATACATCCAGCGGAGCGTTCAGTCGGGCATTTTGTAACGCTTTGAGCTGCCAGTTGCTGTGTACACAGGTGGTTAAACGATATTGGTCATACACCATCAGATCGTCGGCGTGGAAAAAGCCTTCCAGCATTAAGATCGGGCCTTTCCAGCCGCGATCGCGCAACGTTATCGCTTCTTCCAGATTTAGCATGGCGAAACCGTCGGTGGTCCCCAGCGCATTCCAGACGCGCTCAATGCCATGTCCATAAGCATTGGCTTTTACCACCGACCAGACGCGGGCGTCCGGCGCGGCCTGCCGTGCAATGCCTAAATTTTGTTTCAACGCCTGCAGGTCAATGCTGGCCAGTATTGGGCGGGTCATCTCGCGTCCTTCTCAGCTATGTGCGCCGTGTAAATGTCGTGGACGTGACGGCGAAAATCCTGGGCTGTAACGCGCCACGCTCAGATCATCGTATGGGATGGCGGGCGTGCGACCAGACAGGATATCGCTCAGCAGCTGTCCCGAACCGCAGGCCATGGTCCAGCCCAGCGTACCGTGACCGGTGTTGAGCAGCAGATTCTTAAAGCGGGTACGCCCGACTACCGGCGTGCCGTCCGGCGTCATCGGCCGCAGCCCGGTCCAGAAGGTGGCCTGCTCAACGTGCCCCCCGCGCGGGAAGAGATCGCGCACTACCATTTCCAGCGTTTCACGACGCGGCTTTAATAATTCGGTATTGAAGCCCACGATCTCTGCCATGCCGCCCACGCGGATACGGTTATCAAAACGGGTAATGGCAATTTTGTAGGTTTCATCAAGAATAGTCGACACCGGCGCACCGTCGTCCTGCGCGACCGGAATGGTCAGCGAATAACCTTTGAGTGGGTAAACCGGGATATCGACCATCCCTTTCAGCATGGCCGTGGAGTAAGAGCCAAACGCCATCACATAGGCATCGGCCTTGATAATTTCCTCCCCACACTGCACGCCATAAATCTGCTCACCATCGCTCAACAGCTTATCAACCGGCGTGTTGAAGCGGAATTTAACCCCCGCAAGCTCCGCCATTTGCGCCAGGCGTTGGGTAAACAGCTGGCAGTCTCCGGTTTCGTCATTCGGTAGACGCAGCCCGCCGGTCAGCTTATGCGCCACTTCGGCCAGCGCCGGTTCCACTTCCGCGAGGCGATGGGCTTCCAGCAGTTGATACGGCACCCCCGCATCTTCCAGAACGGCGATGTCGCGCGTGGCGTTCTCATACTGCTGCGCGGTACGGAACAGCTGCAGCGTCCCGCCCTGACGACCTTCATATTCAATGCCGGTAGTGGCTCGCAGCGCTTTCAGGCAATCACGGCTGTATTCCGCCAGACGCACCATGCGACCTTTATTTTCCATGTAATGGCTGGTGTCACAGTTGCGTAGCATCTGCCACATCCATTTTAGCTGGAACTGCGTGCCGTCAAGGCGAACGGCCAACGGCGCATGGCGTTGGAACATCCATTTAATCGCTTTTAGCGGTACACCGGGTGCTGCCCACGGCGCTGCATAACCTGGAGAGATTTGCCCCGCATTCGCCGCACTGGTTTCCAGTGCCGGAGCGGGCTCACGATCAATGACGGTGACATCGTGTCCAGCCTGACTTAAATACCAGGCGCTGGTCACGCCAACGACACCACTTCCCAGTATGACAACTCGCATAGCCACTCCGTTAACAGTAAAAGAATAATCATCTAATTACATCTTGATAACTCAGTTGAAAATATTATTCAACATATGGCTTTTTTATGGTGATGTATCTCACATATGGCGCTGACGACCGGGAGGTCTCTGCTTTAGGATCTCCTGCTGTGCGTCATTTTTATCCAGCATAAAATTTCGTGAACATCCTGTTTTTCGATGTTGGATTAACGTGAAATCGCAAAGAAAAATTTTCTGCCGCAGCACGCTTTTTAACACCGTGTTCTATGCTTGAAATGAGGTACTCCAGACAGAGAGTGCCGCCAACAATGAGGGTGCGCGAATGGCTACGATTGATTCCATGAACAAGGACACCACACGGTTGAGCGATGGACCCGACTGGACGTTTGATCTGCTGGATGTCTATCTGGCGGAAATAGACCGCGTGGCAAAACTCTACCGACTGGAGACCTACCCGCACCAAATCGAGGTCATTACCTCCGAGCAGATGATGGACGCCTACTCCAGCGTCGGGATGCCGATTAACTATACCCACTGGTCGTTTGGTAAAAAATTTATTGAAACCGAACGTCTGTATAAGCACGGTCAGCAAGGGCTGGCCTATGAGATTGTCATCAACTCCAACCCGTGTATCGCGTATCTGATGGAGGAGAACACCATCACCATGCAGGCGCTGGTGATGGCACACGCCTGCTATGGGCATAACTCCTTCTTCAAGAACAACTACCTTTTCCGTAGCTGGACGGATGCCAGCTCCATTGTTGATTATCTGATTTTTGCCCGAAACTACATTACCCAGTGTGAAGAGCGCTACGGCGTCGACGAAGTCGAAAAACTGCTCGATTCCTGCCATGCACTGATGAACTACGGTGTCGATCGCTATAAACGCCCGCAAAAAATTTCATTGCAGGAAGAGAAAGCGCGGCAAAAAAGCCGCGAAGAATATCTGCAAAGTCAGGTAAATATGCTGTGGCGTACCTTGCCGAAAAAAGAGGAAGAGAAAACCGTGTTTGAAGCGCGGCGTTATCCTTCTGAACCCCAGGAAAACCTGCTGTACTTTATGGAAAAAAATGCCCCGCTGCTGGAGTCCTGGCAGCGTGAAGTGCTGCGTATCGTGCGCAAGGCGAGCCAGTATTTTTACCCGCAGAAACAGACCCAGGTGATGAACGAAGGCTGGGCGACGTTCTGGCATTACACCATCCTTAACCACCTGTACGATGAAGGCAAAGTCACCGAGCGGTTTATGCTGGAGTTTCTACACAGCCATACCAATGTGGTGTTCCAGCCGCCATACAACAGCCCGTGGTATAGCGGGATAAACCCCTATGCGCTCGGATTCGCCATGTTCCAGGACATTAAACGTATTTGTCAGTCCCCGACTGAGGAAGATAAATATTGGTTCCCGGATATCGCCGGTTCTGACTGGCTGGAAACCCTGCACTTCGCGATGCGCGATTTTAAAGACGAGAGCTTTATCAGCCAGTTCCTGTCACCGAAGGTGATGCGTGATTTCCGCCTGTTCACCGTGCTGGACGATGACAGGCATAATTATCTGGAAATCTCAGCAATTCATAACGAAGAGGGCTATCGTGAAATCCGTAACCGGCTGTCGTCGCAGTATAACCTGAGCAACCTGGAGCCAAACATTCAGGTATGGAATGTCGATCTGCGTGGCGATCGTTCTCTCACACTGCGCTATATCCCGCATAATCGCGCCCCGCTGGATAAGGGCCGCAAAGAGGTGCTGAAGCACGTCCATCGGTTATGGGGTTTTGACGTAACGCTGGAGCAACAAAATGAGGATGGCAGCGTGGAACTGCTGGAACGTTGCCCGCCGAGAATGAACGGTCTGTGAATCTTATTGCCGGATGGCGACGCGAAAGCGTCTTATCCGGCCTACACTAGACATCCACGTAGGCCGGATAAGGTGTTCACACCACCATCCGGCATTGAGCGATTAACGGCCCTGAATGGCTAAATCGCCGGGCAGGTTTTTCTGCATGCGATGCCAAATCTCGCCGCTGTCGTGACCGTAACTGCGCACCGTCTCATACACCTGGTCATGGGAGCCCTGCTCGCAGAGCAATGACAGCTTACGGTAGAAGCTCAGTGCCAGACCGCGGGCTTCCGGATTGGCGAAATAATGACGACCAATACGGGTATACAATCCCTTCATGCCGTTGAGGATCAGGCCGTAAATCGGATTGCCGGACGCGAATGCCAAGCCGCGGAAAATGTTGTAGTCCAGGTCAGCAAAAGCGTCAGCGTGGTCGGCTACCTGATTTGCCGTCGCCAGCACTTCCTGCGCTTTGTCCGGATGTTGGCGGAATGCGGTGCGAATGAAGATTGTTGAGATGTTGGTACGCACCGACAGCAGATTATCAATGAGCTGCGGAACGCTCTCGTGATCGAGGCGCGCCAGCGTTTCAAGAATATTCAGTCCTGACGTTTCCCAGAAATTATTCACTTTCGTCGGTTTGCCGTGCTGAATGGTCAACCAGCCGTCCCGCGCCAGGCGCTGTAACACTTCGCGTAGCGTGGTGCGTGTTACTCCGATAAGTTCAGAGAGTTCACGTTCAGCGGGCAAAATAGTGCCTGGGGGGAAGCGGTTATTCCAGATACTTTCAATGATGTACTCTTCCGCGAACCCCGCTGGGCTTTGCGCCTTAATGACCATAGTAATAATTCCATTACACAGCAAAACATAGTTACACACATCATACCAGACGGGTCTGATAGCTGATAGCTGAGGCAATGAAGAAAAAGTGGATCAAGGCTTCATTTTCCAGATAACGCTGGGGCGCAATTGGCGCGACGAAGCACGTGAAGAGCTTGCCTGCGTTCCCTCCTCCCGCTAAGCTTTGCCGTCAAACATAAAAACATGATTTCATTTTTACAGGTAAGGGAAACTGCCATGGAGCTATCCTGGGGTCGCGCGCTGTGGCGCAACTTTTTAGGCCAGTCGCCGGACTGGTACAAACTCGCATTATTATCCTTCTTAATCGTTAACCCGATTATTTTCTTCATCAACCCGTTCGTTGCCGGGTGGCTGCTGGTGGCTGAGTTCATTTTTACGCTGGCAATGGCGCTCAAGTGTTATCCGCTGCTGCCGGGTGGCCTGCTGGCGATTGAAGCCGTCGTCATTGGCATGACCAGCGCCACGCACGTGCGTGAAGAGATTGCCGCCAATCTTGAGGTGTTATTGCTGCTGATGTTTATGGTGGCGGGCATCTACTTTATGAAGCAGTTACTGCTGTTTATTTTTACCCGATTGCTGCTGAGCATTCGCTCTAAAATGCTGCTGTCGCTGTCCTTCTGCGTAGCCGCCGCCTTCCTGTCCGCGTTCCTCGATGCATTGACCGTGGTCGCCGTCGTGATAAGCGTGGCGGTCGGTTTTTATGGCATTTACCACCGCATCGCCTCTTCCCGTGGGGAAGATAATATGCTCGATGACAGCCATATTGATCAGCACAATAAAGCCGTGCTCGAGCAATTCCGCGGTTTTCTGCGCAGCCTGATGATGCATGCCGGCGTCGGCACGGCGTTAGGCGGCGTGATGACCATGGTTGGTGAACCGCAAAACCTGATTATCGCCAAAGCGGCGGGCTGGCATTTCGGGGATTTCTTCCTGCGGATGTCCCCGGTCACCGTCCCGGTGCTGATCTGCGGACTGCTAACCTGCATGCTGGTCGAGAAATTACGTTGGTTTGGCTATGGTGAAACATTGCCTGAAAAGGTACGTGACGTTCTGCAGCAATATGACGATCAAAGCCGCCAGCAGCGTACCCGCCAGGACAAGATCAAACTGATTGTCCAGGCGATTATCGGCGTCTGGCTGGTTATCGCCCTGGCCCTGCATCTGGCCGAAGTTGGACTGATAGGCCTGTCGGTTATCATCCTGGCGACGTCCTTAACGGGGGTCACTGATGAACATGCTATCGGCAAGGCGTTCACCGAGTCACTGCCGTTCACCGCGCTGCTGACCGTGTTCTTCTCAATTGTGGCCGTAATTATCGATCAGCAATTGTTCGCTCCGATTATTCATTTTGTTTTACAGGCTTCAGAGCATGCCCAGCTCACTCTGTTCTACCTCTTTAACGGTCTGCTTTCTTCTATCTCCGATAACGTCTTTGTAGGTACGATTTACATTAACGAAGCCAAAGCGGCGATGGAGCACGGGACCATCAGCCTGAACCAGTTCGAACTGTTAGCCGTGGCGATTAATACCGGGACTAACCTGCCTTCCGTCGCAACTCCGAATGGCCAGGCCGCATTCCTGTTCCTGCTGACTTCTGCACTGGCACCGTTGATTCGCCTCTCCTATGGCCGCATGGTATGGATGGCGCTGCCGTATACCCTCGTACTGACGCTGGTCGGTCTTTTGTGCGTGGAATTCACCCTCGTCCCGGTAACCGAGTGGATGACGCAAATAGGCTGGTTAGCTACACTTTCATAACAACTTACCGGGCAAATCACTGCCCGGTTTGACTTTTTGCATGATAATTATCCGATTACACAATATTTCAATAGCTGCTAGTGGCGCATAAATTGAATTGGTTTAAACTGCGCTCTCTACGCATGTTGCAGGGAATTTATTATGTTGCGATTTTTAAACCAGTGCTCCCGCGGTCGCGGAGCATGGTTATTGTTGGCGCTAACCGCCCTGGCGCTGGAACTCGTTGCGCTGTGGTTCCAGCACGTGATGCTGCTTAAACCTTGCGTGTTGTGTATTTACGAACGTAGTGCGTTATTCGGCGTAATGGGTGCCGGGCTGGTGGGTGCTATCGCGCCAAAAACACCGCTGCGTTATGTAGCGATGGTTATCTGGATTTACAGCGCCTGGCGCGGTCTGCAGTTAGCATATGAGCACACCATGATCCAGCTTCACCCGTCTCCGTTCATGACCTGTGATTTTGCGGCGCGCTTTCCGAGCTGGTTACCGCTGGACAAATGGCTGCCTCAGGTTTTCCTGGCATCCGGCGACTGCGCCGAGCGTCAGTGGTCTTTTTTAACCCTTGAAATGCCACAGTGGCTATTAGGGATCTTTGCTGCGTACCTGGTGGTCGCCGTGCTGGTGGTCATTGCCCAACCGTTTAAACCGAAAAAACGCGACCTCTTCGGTCGCTAACAGAGACGCTCCTTCGGGAGCGTTTTTTTTGCCATAATGTCATTGCTTGGTGGCATCTATAAGATGTATATTAAATGCATCTTATAGATGCCACACCAAGGAGATGTCCCATGTCCCATTTACGCATCCCGGCAAACTGGAAAGTTAAACGCTCTACTCCCTTTTTCACAAAAGACACTGTCCCAGCCGCACTGCTTTCCCACCATAACACCGCAGCAGGCGTCTTTGGACAGCTTTGCGTGATGGAAGGTACGGTAACGTATTACGGCTTTGCGAATGAAGAAGCGAAAGAACCTGAAGTTAAAGTGGTGATAAATGCCGGTCAGTTTGCGACCAGCCCACCGCAGTACTGGCATCGTGTTGAATTAAGCGACGACGCGCAGTTCAACATTAATTTCTGGGTTGAAGATGACAACCACTCAGATGAGATGTATCAGGCGAAAAAATCTTAATCTTTAGCGCCTGTTAACCGATGGGCGGCTCAGTCCGCCCATGAAGGTTTGTTCAAAATGTGATCCTGCCAGTCGTGTACTTCTGATTCTTTCACCGCAATATGACGGACTGAAATACGCTCACCGTGCATCGCGGCTTTCGAGCCAGTCAGTAGCGGGTGCCAGTCCGGCAGCCCTTTCCCTTCCGCAAGCAGACGATACGCGCAGGTCATCGGTAGCCATTCAAAAGTTGGCAAATTGTCACGCGTCAGCTTGATGCAATCAGGCTCGTATTCGAAACGACGTTCGTAGTTACGGCACTGGCAGGTTTTAATATTGAGCTGCTTACAGGCGACGTTGGTAAAATAGATTTCGTCGGTGTCTTCATCCATCAGCTTATGCAGGCAGCATTGACCACATCCGTCGCATAATGACTCCCACTCGGCATCGGTCATTTCATCCAGGGTTTTGCTTTGCCAGAAAGGTATGTCGCTCATCAGGGTATCCGCTATTGCAATAAAGCTGCACCTTATAACCAGTCTGGCACGTTGATGCAAGTTTTGCCGCCCGAAAAGGCGGCAAGAAGAGATTACAGTACTCTCGTCGTCAGCGTTTGACCGTGAAAACCGATCGCTAGCTCATCACCACTGTGTAACGGCCCTACACCTTCTGGCGTTCCTGTCAGTACCACATCCCCCGCTTTGAGGGTGAAGAAACGACTCATGTAGGCAATCAACGGAATAATGTGATGGATCATGTCCGCCGTAGAACCGTGCTGACGTGTTTCACCGTTTACCGTCAGACTGAGTGGCGTATTTTGCGGATCGCCGTTAAACTCCGACACCGGAATAAAGCCCGACAGCGGACAGGAATTATCAAATCCCTTCGCTTTTTCCCACGGCTGCCCCGCTTTCTTCATTTTGCCCTGAATATCGCGCAGGGTCAGATCCAACGCCACGCCATAACCGGCAATGGCTTTACGCACATGATCTTCCGTTGCCTGGCGCAGGGTCGCGCCAATCAGCACCGCCAGCTCAACTTCGTGGTGCACCGCCCCCATATCCGCCGGGATAACCAGCGGTTGGCGCAGGTCGCACAATGCCGTTTCCGGTTTGATAAAAAGCACGGGTTCATCTGGCGTTGCGCTGCCCATCTCCTTAATGTGCTTTGCGTAATTACTGCCCACGCAAACCACTTTACTCACTGGGTAATCCAGCAGAGCACCATGCCAGTTGTGATGTTGATACATGACTTTCCCCTAACGTCGTCTTCGATTTCAGGAACTGCATCGACGGGACATGCGGCTGCCGGATACAGTTTAACCTTTAGCGTCTGGTATATTTTGTTTTGCCACAGACAGATGCTGTTTGAGTAAATCTTCTGGCGGTGGCGGGATTTGTAAATAATAGCCCTGCTCGGTTAACGCCTGTTTTACTTTTTCAAGGTCAGCGTTCACCAGTTTCTTGCGACCATCAAGTGGTAAAATCATTGCCAGTTTCGGCTGACCAAAACCTTTCATCAGTTCTTCAGGAACGCGAGAGAAATCGTCTTTTTTTTCGACATATAAATAGGTCTGGTCACGTTTGCTGCTTCGGTAGATCACACAAAACATATCTTTTACTCTGAATTCACGGAATGGTGGCTTGCCTCAATATAATACTGACTATAACATGCCTTATAGTCTTCGGAATATCACCCCGCGCTGGGGATGATAAATAGCAAATTGAGTAAGGCCAGGATGTCAAACACGCCAATCGAGCTTAAAGGCAGTAGCTTCACCTTATCTGTGGTTCACTTGCACGAGTCAGAACCCGAGGTTATTCGTCAGGCGTTGGAAGACAAAATCGCGCAGGCTCCTGCTTTTTTAAAACATGCTCCCGTGGTGATCAACGTCAGTGGCCTTGAAAGCCCGGTAAACTGGCCAACGCTGCAGAAAGTTGTCGCATCTACCGGTCTGCGCATTATCGGCGTTAGCGGCTGCAAAGATGCCAGACTCAAAGCAGAGATCGACGAAATGGGCCTGCCTTTACTGACTGAAGGTAAAGAAAAAGCGCTGCGCCCTGCCCCCATTGCTGAACCCGCACCTGCCGCGCCGGTACAAAACGTTACTCCCATCACAAAAACACGATTAATAAATGTCCCGGTTCGTTCCGGTCAGCGCATTTATGCACCACAATGTGATCTGATTGTTACAAACCACGTCAGCGCGGGCGCAGAACTCATCGCTGACGGCAATATTCACGTTTATGGCATGATGAGAGGCCGTGCACTGGCGGGTGCAAGCGGCGATCGAGAAGCACAGATTTTTTGTACCCACCTGACGGCAGAACTGGTGTCTATCGCAGGTGTTTATTGGCTGAGTGATAAAATCCCAGCAGAATTTTATGGCAAAGCGGCGCGTCTGCAATTAGCAGAGAACGCTTTGACAGTTCAACCGTTGAATTGATCCCTTTTTAACAAGGAATTTCTATGGCACGCATTATTGTTGTTACTTCGGGTAAAGGGGGCGTTGGCAAAACCACCTCCAGCGCGGCCATCGCTACAGGTTTGGCCCAGAAGGGAAAGAAAACTGTCGTTATTGATTTTGATATCGGCCTGCGTAACCTCGATTTAATCATGGGTTGCGAACGCCGCGTCGTTTACGACTTCGTCAACGTTATTCAGGGCGATGCGTCGTTAAATCAGGCGTTAATCAAAGATAAGCGTACTGAAAATCTCTTTATTCTTCCGGCCTCACAGACTCGCGATAAAGACGCGCTGACGCGTGAAGGCGTCGCAAAAGTTCTGGATGATCTGAAATCGATGGACTTCGACTTCATCGTCTGCGACTCCCCGGCCGGTATTGAAACCGGTGCGCTAATGGCACTGTATTTTGCCGATGAAGCGATTATTACCACCAACCCGGAAGTGTCTTCAGTACGTGACTCTGACCGTATTCTGGGCATTCTGGCGTCGAAATCTCGTCGCGCGGAAAATGGTGAAGATCCGATTAAAGAGCATCTGCTGCTTACGCGCTACAACCCTGGCCGCGTAAACAGAGGCGACATGCTCAGCATGGAAGACGTACTGGAAATTCTGCGCATCAAACTGGTTGGTGTGATTCCGGAAGATCAGTCAGTCCTGCGCGCGTCTAACCAGGGTGAGCCGGTGATCCTCGACATCAATGCGGATGCTGGCAAAGCTTATGCAGATACCGTAGACCGTCTGTTGGGAGAAGAACGTCCTTTCCGCTTCGTTGAAGAAGAGAAGAAAGGTTTCCTCAAACGCCTGTTCGGAGGATAAGTTATGGCATTACTGGATTTTTTTCTCTCGCGGAAAAAGAGCACAGCGAACATCGCTAAAGAGCGACTGCAGATCATTGTTGCAGAACGTCGTCGTAGTGACGCCGAGCCGCATTATTTACCGCAGTTGAGGAAAGATATTCTCGACGTTATCTGTAAGTATGTACAAATTGATCCTGAGATGGTCACCGTACAGCTTGAACAAAAAGATGGCGATATTTCTATCCTCGAACTTAACGTGACATTACCGGAAGCAGAAGAGTCGAAATAACCGCTTTGGTAAAACAGTTATGATCAAAAAAAGGCAGAGTATTCTGCCTTTTTTATTTTTCAGTGACCCGTCCTGAATAGCCTTATTCCAGAGTAAACAGTAGACAGGGTCTCAGAATAACCACCAGACACTCGCTTATTGCGGATATTCCAGCAACAGGGCGTTAAGCCGCTCGGCCATCAACTCACCGCGCCAGCCGGAAATAAGCTCCGGCACGGAAGACTTCGGCTTTAATTTCCAGTGCCAGTTAAGCAACTGGTTTATCTGACGGCGGGAGGCCAGCAGCTCCACGCTGAGCTTGTGTTCCGTGCTCACGTCAGCCACCAGCGCCTTAATGGCTTTGAAGGCTTTGCGGTAGCCCGGCATGTCCATCAGATTCTGCAGCGGTTCAGGCAACGATGCTTCCGGCAAAGCCTGCGCTTTTTCCACCAATGAAATCAGTGTCTTGCCGTGGAAGCGGATTTCGCTCCCGGAGAGACCGAGGCTGTCCAGCTCACCCAGGCTGCCCGGCATATAGCGCGCCACTGACCACAGGTGCTCTTCGCGTACCACGAAATTCACCGCCAGGTCGCGCTCACGCGCTTTACGCAGTCGCCAGTCAGCCAGCAGTTGCAGGCAGGCAAGCTGACGGGTACGCAGCTGCCAGGCGTTGGTAATGTCACGCCACGCGTCCTCAGGCGCCAGTACTTCCTGGCGACGCTGCTGCATTAAACGACACTCATCCAGCGCGGCCGGTAGCCAGCCAGAGGCATCGGTTTCAGCCATCAGTTTTGCGGTGATCGGTAATAAATACCAGACGTCCGCGGCAGCATACTCACACTGACGCTCAGTCAGCGGTCGGGCCAGCCAGTCCGTACGGGATTCGCTTTTGTCCAGCACCACGCCCGTAAACTCTTCCACCATCGCGGCAAATCCCCACGACAGCGGGCGACCGCAAAACGCGGCCAGAATTTGCGTATCAATCAGCGGCTGCGGAAGTTCACCAAAGGTGTTGAGAAACACTTCCAGGTCTTCACTTCCCGCGTGCAGGAATTTGGTTATCGTGGTGTCGCGTAAAATGTCGCGCAGCGGCGACCAGTCGGTGATCCCCAGCGGATCAATCAGAGCAACGTGTTTGCCGTCAAACAGCTGAATGAGTCCCAGCTGCGGATAATAGGTACGCGTGCGAACAAATTCAGTATCCAGGGCAATCGCCGGAAACTCACGAACGGCTTCGCACAGCGTGGCCAACGCGTCGTCCGTGGTAATCATTTGGTAATTCAAATCGTGCTCTCTCAGGTTTGCGCCAAAAAAAACGCCGGATTAACCGGCGCTTTCTGATGACTGACTTAACGCTCAGCCTTTATTGTCCACTTTGCTACGGGCTTCGTCACGCAATTCTCGTCGCAAAATTTTGCCGACGTTAGATTTTGGTAACTCATCACGGAATTCCACCAGCTTCGGGACCTTGTAGCCGGTCAACTGACGGCGGCAGAACGTAATCAGCGCTTCATCGGTGAGTGACGCGTCTTTCTTCACGACAAAAATCTTCACCGCTTCACCGCTGCTGCCCGAGGGCACGCCCACCGCAGCGACTTCCTGAACGCCAGGATGTTGCATCACCACGTCTTCAATTTCGTTCGGATATACGTTAAAACCGGAGACCAGGATCATATCTTTTTTACGATCGACGATACGCAGGAAACCTTCGTCGTCCATCACCGCAATATCCCCGGTGTGCAGCCAACCATCTTTAACAATTTCATCGGTCGCATCCGGGCGTTGCCAGTAACCCAGCATCACCTGCGGGCCTTTCACGCACAGTTCACCCGGCTCGCCCGGCGGGACTTCGTTATCGTCATCATCCACCAGCTTAACCTCAGTGGAGGGAACCGGCAGGCCAATACTGCCACTGTGATAGTCGATATCATGCGGATTGACGCTCACCAGCGGCGAACACTCGGTCAGGCCATAGCCTTCCAGCAGATATTGGCCGGTCAGCTTCACCCAACGTTCTGCAACCGCCTGTTGGACGGGCATACCGCCCCCCGCAGAAAGATGCAGCGACGAGAAATCCAGTTGCTGGAAGTCTTTGTTATTCAACAAGGCGTTGAACAGCGTATTGACGCCGGTCATGGCGGTAAACGGGTATTTTGCCAGCTCTTTTACCAGGCCCGGAATATCACGTGGGTTAGTGATCAGTACGTTTTGACCGCCAAGCTCAATAAACAGCAGGCAGTTCATCGTTAAAGCAAAAATGTGATACAGCGGTAGCGCGGTGATCACCAGCTCTTTACCCGGATGCAGCAACGGACCGTAGGTAGCATGGACCTGCTCGAGGTTCGCCAGCATGTTGCGGTGGGTGAGCATTGCACCTTTCGCCACGCCGGTCGTACCTCCGGTGTATTGCAGGAAGGCCAGATCTTCAGAGACCACTTCAGGCTTCACATACTGCATGCGATACCCGTTTTGTAACGCACTGCGAAACGAGATGGCATCAGGCAGGTGATACTTCGGTACCAGCCGCTTGATGTACTTCACAACAAAGTTAACCAGCGTTCCTTTGGCGGTAGAGAGCTGGTCGCCCATCCGCGTCAGGATCACGTGCTGAACCGATGTTTTATCGACCACTTTCTCCAGCGTGTGGGCAAAGTTGGACACGATCACAATCGCAGCCGCGCCGCTGTCATTAAGCTGATGCTCCAGTTCACGCGGTGTGTACAATGGGTTCACGTTTACCACAATCATGCCGGCTCGCAAAATACCAAACAGTGCCACCGGATACTGCAGCAGGTTCGGCATCATCAGTGCGACACGATCGCCCTTTTTCAGCCCCAGCCCTTCTTGCAAATATGCCGCAAATGCGCGGCTACGCTCTTCGAGTTTGCGGAAGGTCATCACCTCCCCCATATTCACAAACGCGGGCTGATCGGCATAGCGCCTGACTGAATGTTCAAACAGTTCCACCAGGGATTGATAACGGTCAGGATTGATCTCCGCGGGAACACCTGCGGGATAACGGTTAAGCCAAACCTTTTTCAATACATCACCTCTAAAATGCGTATTCGTCGTCATCACAACCCCAGACAATAAACAAACTGTTAACATAATATTAACTCAGCGTACCAGTTTGTTTATTACACAACGACAAGGTTGCGAAGCACGTCACTATTTATTTTTCTTATAGCCACATAAATGCAGAAACAGCGGACGCGCCGCTGCTTCTTTTACATATAAATCAAAGAATTATTCTGTAACTATCGTCTGAACCTGTGCCGGACCTGGATTGTACCATCCCCATCCGCCGTAGCCGCCGTATGGCCAGCCACGCGCACCGTAGAACCAGGGATCGATGGGCTGCGGAGGCATCACGATTTGCTGAGTAATATGCCAGCGTTTATAACCGGTTACCTGCATCAGCATGAACTTATACGGCGTACTGCCAATTTTACCGTCCACCGTGCCGCTAATAGGCCCTACGACGGTGACCAGTTGTCCGCGGAAATCCACCGGATCGAGAAAGCCATTAACATCGGCATAAATACGCCCGCGTGAGGCTTCACCCAGAATCGGACGCGCGCCGCTGTCGAGAGGCACGGTGGCAATTTCCAGTCGGGATTTCCCCTGCTGATTCTGAATGTCCACCACTTTGCCGCCAAAGCGTGCTTCCTGTCCGACGTACAGTTGCGGCGCATTCATGACCCGTACCAGATCCTGCTGTGGCGTTGGGCTTGAACCTTTAATCGCATCAGGAATGGTAACGCAACCGCTTAGCATGAACGCCAATGCGCCCGTCAACACGCCTTTTAATACCCATTTTTGAACCGCCATGTTGCGACTCCCTTATCTCAGCGCCTGTCCCCGGTGAGTTTCAAACTGCTGCGCATTCATCGCGTTGAGCATGTTTGAAAGCATCGGGGGATGTACTACTAAGATTCATTCTTTTCCGGGAAGTTTCTTCCACGCCACGGTGTTACGTAAATAAACCGGTTCAGCATGTTCAACCGCTACCGTCTTTCCAGAGGCGAACAGTTGGGTGGCGAGAGGCAACATATCCTCAGCAGCCGGAAGCAAAACGTCGCCATCGCGCAGCATCAGGCCACTGTCTTTACCTAGTTCAGGCCATGCAGGCCAACCCGTGCCGACCGTTACCCAGTCACCGGAAAGCTGCAGCAGTCGTTCATGAACCTGTTCCGGGGTTAATACCGCTTCGGTGTCTTCGCCGTGCCAGATACCGTTCTCATCACGCTGGTATTCGGCCCAGTAGACTTCACCCATGCGCGCATCAATTGCGGCCAGTACGCGCATTGCGCCGTTTTTGCGCCAGGCCCCCTGCGCCATAGTTGCCAGCGTGGACACGCCGATCATGGGTAAATTCGCCCCTAACGCCAACCCCTGAGCAATACCAATACCAATACGCACGCCGGTGAAACTACCGGGACCTCGGCCAAACGCCAGAGCGTCGATGTCCGTTAATGCGACATTGCCAGCAGTCAGGATATCCTGAACCAGCGGCAGGATGCGTTGGGTATGCTCTCGAGGACAAAGCTCGAAATGGGATGTGATATTACCGTCATTCCACAGGGCGACAGAGCACGCCTCTGTGGCGGTATCGATAGCCAGAATTCGCATGGGTCTTCATGATCAGATCAATAAATTTGGCGCGTATCTTAGCACAGTCTGTAACAAATTACTCAGTCGTTGGTATGGCAAGAAAGCGAACCGCGCGGGCAATGTCACGCGTGCGAGGCGCCGGTGGCAGGCTGGCCAGGAATGTCGCTCCGTAAGGTCGCATGACCAGCCGGTTATCACAAATCACCAGGACGCCGCGATCGTCAGCGTCACGAATCAAGCGCCCCACCCCCTGCTTAAGCGTGATCACTGCATCCGGGAGCTGGACCTCGTCAAACGGATCGCCCCCGCGCAGCCGGCAGTCTTCCATCCGCGCTTTTAACAGCGGATCGTCCGGCGAAGTAAACGGCAGCTTATCGATAATAACCAGCGACAGCGTGTCACCTCGTACGTCCACACCTTCCCAGAAGCTGCTGGTAGCCACCAGCAGAGCATTCCCCGCACTGACAAACTGCTGCAATAACTGCCCTTTGCTGGTCTCCCCCTGTAGCAGGACCGGGAGTGTCATGGTGGCACGAAACTGTTCCGCCAGGTCGCGCATCATCGCGTGCGAGGTACACAGCATAAAGCAGCGCCCATTGTTAGCTTCAATAATGGGGCGCAGCATGGCGGCCAGCTGACGCGCCGCCCCCGGCTGGTTAGTTTGCGGCAGATTGCGCGGCACGCACAGCAGCGCCTGTCGCGTGTAGTCAAAGGGGCTCGGCAACAACATTGATTCAGCCTGTTCAATGCCCAGTCGCGCCGTAAAGTGGTGGAGATCGTCGTTGACCGACAGCGTCGCGGAGGTAAAAATCCAGCAGCCTGGTTTTTGGTCCATCACCTCTTTGAATTTATCCGCCACGGTGAGTGGCGTCAGCGCCAGCGTAAAATGCCGTGAAGTGCATTCATACCAGTAGCTGAATCCCGGTTGGTTGATCTCCTTCAGGCGTTTCAAGCGGGCGCGATACAGCGTGGCGCGCTCGAATGCGGCATCCAGCAGCGCTGAACGTCCAAGCGACAGCTTCGCCACGTCGTAGCACAGTTCCAGCGTGTCATCGAGCAGCAAAAATGCCCGCTGGACGCGCTGATCGGCCAGCAATTCACGCAGGTTACCGCGATAGCCCGGCTCGCCCAGTTGCAGGCGGAAATCCTGCGCGCTTTGCGCCAGACGGTCAGCGCACTTTTGCAGTTGCTGGGTATCTTTTAGCTCGGTGCGATAGGCAATGGTAATGTCTTTGGCCAGATCGAGCAGTTGCCGACTGGAAAGCGACTGACCAAAATACTGGCTGGCGATATCCGGTAGCTGATGGGCTTCATCGAAGATCATCACATCTGCCTCCGGGATCAGCTCCCCGAACCCGCTCTCTTTCACCACCATATCGGCGAGAAACAGATGATGGTTAACTACCACCACATCGGCATCCATCGCTTTTTTACGCGCTTTAACGACGAAACAGTCTTTATACAGAGGGCAGTCGCTGCCCAGACAGTTGTCGTTGGTACTGGTTACCAGAGGCCAGGCGTGTGAGTCTTCCGCCACGCTGATGCAGGTGCTGATATCGCCATCAACGGTTTGATTGGACCACGAGCGCAGTAGGATCACGTCGCTTAAGGTTTGCACCGGTAGGTCACCGCCCGCCAGCGCCTGTTGTTCAAGACGTTCCAGACACAGGTAGTTAGAGCGCCCTTTCAGCAACGCCAGTTTACCGGTAAATTTCAGCGCTTTTGCCACGGTAGGGAGATCGCGGCTGTAGAGTTGATCCTGCAGCGCTTTCGATCCGGTAGAAATGATCACTTTCTTACCGGCGCGCAGTGCAGGCGCAAGGTAGGCGTAAGTTTTCCCGGTCCCGGTCCCGGCTTCGACGACAAGCGGCTGTGATTTTTCAATGGCATGCGAGACGGCGACGGCCATCTGTCGCTGTGGTTCACGCGGTTTAAAACCCGGTATCGCTTTAGCCAATTGACCGTCTGCTGCAAAATCGTCCGTCACACTACCCCCTGTTCATTTGAACAGGGATTATGTCAGGCCAGCGGGTCTTTCGCCAGTTGAAGAGGTGACGAGGGCACAACATTATGGCAGTCTTGTCGCCACAGAAACCGATTAAATAAAAACGTAAATGAGGAATAATTTATGACTATCGTGCGCATTGATGCCGAGGATCGTTGGTCTGACGTGGTGATTCACAACAACACGTTGTATTACACCGGCGTACCGGAAAACCTGGATGCTGACGCGTTTGAACAAACGGCCAACACGCTGGCACAAATTGATGCGGTGCTGGAAAAACAGGGTAGCAACAAGTCGCGTATTCTTGACGCGACCATTTTCCTGACGGACAAAAGCGACTTCGCCGCCATGAACAAAGCCTGGGACGCGTGGGTCGTTGCCGGTCACGCGCCCGTGCGTTGTACCGTACAGGCCGGGTTGATGAACCCGAAATACAAAGTTGAGATTAAGATTATCGCCGCAGTGTAACGGGCGTTACTCGTCTTCGTCCTCATCTTCAAAACGCGCCACGATCCGTTCGCCGGTATGGGTGGCGCGAATTTCAGCCGCGACCTGAGTGATCGCTTCTCCGCTGCTCATCCCCTGTGACATCAGTTCCTGAATACGCTCAACCGCTTTTTGCTGCTGTTCATGACTGAGTGAAGGTAAACCTGCAAACATTGTTAACTCCTGCTAAATTGTCTGCGCTAATTATCCCATGCTACCGGGCAGTAAGCCAGTAAAGTAGTAACGAGTCAGGACTGATGAAAACGTTATCTCCCGCAGTAATTACATTACCCTGGCGTCAGGACGCCGCTGAACGCTATTTCTCGACCTTAAGCCATCTGCCGTGGGCGATGCTGCTACATTCGGGGCACGCCGACCACCCGCATAATCGCTTTGACATTCTGGTCGCCGATCCTGTGATGACGCTGGTCACGCGAGATGCAGACACCGCAGTGCATGACAAAGACGGAATCACGCACACGCCTGATGACCCGATGACGGTGTTACGCTCGGCGCTAACTTCACTGGCAATACGGCCCGATTATAATCCCGTTCTTCCCTTCCAGGGAGGGGCGCTGGGCCTGTTTGGCTACGATTTGGGCCGACGCTTCGAAGCGCTGCCAAATGTCGCTGAACGTGATATCACCCTGCCGGATATGGCGGTTGGCATTTACGATTGGGCACTGATTGTCGACCACCAGCGGCAAACCGTGTCGCTGCTCAGCCACGGTGATCTGCAGGCCCGCCGCCACTGGCTGGAAAGCCAGCGCGCGCCAACACGTGAGCCTTTTATGTTAACGTCAGCGTGGCAATCCAATATGAGCCGCGCGCAGTACGGCGAAAAGTTTCGCCAGGTGCAGCGCTATCTGCACAGCGGCGACTGCTATCAGGTTAACCTTGCCCAACGTTTTCAGGCGCAGTATCAGGGGGATGAGTGGCTCGCCTTTGATCGACTCAACCAGGCCAACCGCGCCCCGTTCAGTGCATTTATCCGCCTTGAGGAAGGCGCAATCCTCAGCCTGTCGCCAGAGCGGTTTATTCAGTTGGAAAATCGGCAGATCCAGACGCGCCCCATCAAGGGTACCCTGCCGCGACTGGACTCGCCAGATGCCGATCGTCAGCAGGCACAAAGACTGGCAAACTCACCTAAAGATCGCGCTGAAAACCTGATGATCGTGGATCTGATGCGTAACGACATTGGTCGCGTTGCCGTGCCGGGTTCGGTCAAGGTTCCCGAACTGTTTGTCGTCGAACCCTTCCCTGCCGTGCACCATCTGGTCAGCACCATTACCGCGCGTTTGCCGGAATCGCTGCACGCCACGGATCTGCTGCGCGCCGCCTTCCCTGGTGGTTCCATTACCGGCGCGCCAAAGGTGCGGGCGATGGAAATTATTGACGAACTGGAACCGCACAGACGTAACGCCTGGTGCGGCAGCGTCGGCTATCTGAGCTTTTGCGGCAATATGGATACCAGTATTACCATCCGCACCCTGACGGCCACCGACGGACAGCTTTACTGTTCGGCTGGCGGTGGGGTTGTTGCGGACAGTCAGGAAGACGCGGAATATCAGGAAACGTTTGATAAAGTGAACCGTATTTTGCACCAACTGGAGAACTGAACCGTGGAAAACAGCAGCCTGACGCTTGATGATTTTTTATCGCGCTTCCTTCTCCTGCGCCCGCAGGTCAATCATGAAGCGTTAAACCAACGCCAGGCCGCCGTGCTGATCCCGGTCGTTCGCCGCCCACAACCAGGATTGCTGTTAACCCAACGCTCGGTGCATTTGCGTAAACACGCCGGACAGGTTGCCTTCCCGGGCGGAGCCGTAGACAGCAGCGACGCGTCGCTGATTGCTGCAGCACTGCGAGAAGCCGAGGAAGAAGTCGCTATTCCTCCTTCGTGCGTTGAGGTGATTGGCGTCCTGCCGCCGGTGGATAGCGTCACCGGGTTTCAGGTCACCCCGGTGGTGGGTATTATCCCGCCTAATCTACCCTATCGTGCAAGCGAAGATGAAGTCTCTGCAGTATTCGAAATGCCGCTGGCGCAAGCGTTGCATCTGGGTCGTTATCACCCCTTAGATATCTACCGCCGGGGTGACTCGCATCGCGTCTGGCTTTCCTGGTATGAGCATTATTTCGTCTGGGGAATGACCGCCGGGATAATTCGTGAGCTGGCGCTGCAAATTGGCGTGAAGCCCTGACTATACTTATCTTTACGCACCGCAGACACAACCTGAAACGCCGGTCACAACATTAGTAAAACCGCGGTTATCTATTAGTTTAATTCATGTGAATAGTTAAGCCGATCGCCGCGTTCCCTCTTACACTATGCGCAGTTATAACATCGTTACTGGCAAGCCCAGTCGCCCTGTAGGAGTATTATCGTGATTAGTCTATTCGACATGTTTAAGGTGGGGATCGGTCCCTCATCTTCCCATACCGTAGGACCTATGAAGGCGGGTAAACAGTTCGTCGATGACCTGGTCGAAAAAGGATTACTGGACAGCGTTACTCGTGTCGCCGTCGACGTGTATGGTTCACTGTCGCTCACGGGTAAAGGTCACCACACCGATATCGCCATTATTATGGGTCTGGCAGGTAATGAGCCTGCGACCGTGGACATCGACAGCATTCCCGGATTTATCCGCGATGTCGAAGCGCGTGGACGCCTGCTGCTAGCGCAGGGTCGGCACGAAGTTGATTTCCCGCAGAATGACGGCATGCGTTTTCGCGACGGCAACCTGTCGTTGCATGAAAACGGTATGCAAATTCACGCGTACAACGGTGACACCGTTGTTTACAGCAAAACCTATTATTCTATTGGCGGTGGTTTCATCGTTGATGAAGAACACTTTGGTCAGGATGCGGCGAATGAGGTCAGCGTACCTTATCCGTTCAAATCTGCCGCTGAAATGCTGGAGTACTGCAACAGCACCGGTCTGTCGCTCTCTGGCATGGTGATGCAGAACGAACTTGCGCTGCACAGCAAAAAAGAAATTGAAGAGTATTTTGGTAACGTCTGGCAAACCATGCAGGCCTGTATCGATCGTGGGATGAACACCGAAGGCATTCTGCCGGGGCCGCTGCGCGTGCCTCGTCGTGCCTCTGCCCTGCGTCGTATGCTGGTCTCCAGCGACAAACTCTCCAACGATCCGATGAACGTGATCGACTGGGTGAACATGTTTGCGCTGGCCGTAAACGAAGAGAACGCCGCGGGTGGTCGCGTTGTCACAGCGCCGACCAACGGTGCTTGCGGCATCGTGCCTGCGGTTCTGGCTTATTACGATCACTTCATTGAGCCCGTCAGCCCGGATATCTATACCCGCTATTTCCTGGCGGCCGGTGCAATTGGCGCGCTGTACAAAATGAATGCCTCTATCTCTGGCGCAGAAGTGGGCTGCCAGGGCGAAGTCGGTGTGGCATGTTCTATGGCCGCAGCAGGTCTGGCAGAGTTACTGGGTGCGAGCCCGGAGCAGGTATGTGTGGCTGCCGAAATCGGTATGGAACACAACCTCGGCTTAACCTGCGATCCGGTTGCCGGACAGGTCCAGGTGCCGTGCATTGAGCGTAACGCCATTGCTTCCGTGAAGGCGATCAACGCGGCGCGTATGGCAATGCGTCGTACCAGCGCTCCGCGCGTCTCGCTGGATAAAGTCATCGAGACCATGTACGAAACCGGCAAGGACATGAACGCCAAATACCGCGAAACCTCCCGCGGTGGCCTGGCGATCAAAGTTCAGTGTGACTAATACTTAATTTTCGCCCATCTGCGACGGATGGGCGAATTTGCTTCCACTCCCTCGTCTACGATAATTTTCCCCACTACACTTGCTCTGTTGCTGTTGGCTTCTGTGACCAACGGCTTATCGGGCGGCCCGCATGCAAACAGCACAACGGATCATCAAAAATTATCGCCGTAATCGCTTAATCGTCTGCACAGTTTGTGCACTACTGACGCTCATTCTTACATTATCTGTCCGATTTATTTCGGAGCGTAATTTAAATCATCACTCCACCGTCACGTTCGCTAACCATGCTGTAGAAGAGCTGGATGATATCCTGCTGCCGTTGCGGACCGGACGTGATGTGCTGCTGCCGTTAATTGGCCTGCCCTGCTCGGTGGCGCGCTTAGCCCTGAGCAAGCACGCCGCCAGACTGCAAACTGTGCGCTCTATTAACCTGGTTCAGGGTGGCATCCTCTATTGTTCGAGTATTTTTGGCTATCGCAATGTGCCCATCAAGCAGCTGCAACCTGAATTGCCCAGCCGCGAACCGCAGCTACTGTTATCCACCGATCATTCGCTGATTAAAGGCAGCCCTATTCTGACGCAGTGGTATCCGTCGTCTGCCAATGGCGAAGATGGGGTGCTGGAGATCGTCAATATTGAATTATTGTCGGGCATGCTGCTTGAACCACAGCCTCCGCAAATTACACATGCCAGTTTAACCATCGGTAAGCGGCATCTGCTGTACGGACAAGGCGTCGTCGACAAGCTACCAGAGAGTGACGGCGAACAACGCTACCAACTTTCATCACAACATTTCCCCTTTGCCATCAGCGTCAGCGGACCAGGAGCCAGCGAACTGGCGTTAAAACACCTGCCCACCCAGTTACCGTTAGCGCTCATGCTCAGCTTATTAGTCGGGTATCTGGCCTGGCTGGCGACCGCTAACAGAATGAGTTTTTCCTGGGAGATTAATCTGGCCCTCGCCGAGCGGGAGTTTGAGCTATTTTGCCAGCCACTACTGAACGCCAGCACCCAGCAGTGTACGGGCGTTGAAATTCTCTTACGCTGGAATAACCCGCGCCAGGGCTGGATTTCACCTGAAGTATTCATCCCTATCGCGGAAGAGCACAACCTGATTGTCCCCCTGACTCGTCACGTCATCGCAGAAACCATTCAGCAACGGCACGTTTTCCCAATGAGCAGCCAGTTTCATATTGGTATCAACGTCGCCGCCAGCCATTTTCGTGACGGTATGTTGTTAAAAGACCTTAATCAGTACTGGTTCAGTCAGCATCCCATCCAGCAACTGGTGATTGAACTGACCGAGCGCGACGCGCTGCTGGATGTCGATTATCGACTGGTGCATGAACTTCACCGGCTGGGAGTAAAACTGGCCATTGACGATTTCGGTACCGGCAACAGCTCGCTCTCGTGGCTGGAAAAGTTGCGCCCGGATGTACTGAAGATTGATAAATCCTTTACCTCTGCGATCGGGACTGATGCCGTCAATTCGACCGTTACTGACATCATCATCGCACTGGGGAAAAAACTGAATATTGAACTGGTAGCTGAAGGGGTTGAAACGCAGGCGCAGGCCCAGCATTTACGGCGACATGGCGTGAATGTATTGCAGGGATTTCTGTATGCCAAGCCGATGCCGCTGCGCGATTTTCCTCAATGGCTGGCGGGCAGTAGTACACCACCACCCGCCCGGCATAACGGGCATATCATGCCTGCTATGCCGTTTCGGTAGGTCAAATTATTCGTCTTCGTGGTGAGCGGGTTGCTCTTTAACAATACGAACGAGATCCACACGATAGTCGTTCGCTTCGACAATGGTGATGCTTAGCGGTGCAACCTCAATCACATCGCCAACACGCGGAATGTGACCGTTAGCCGCGATAACCAGCCCCGCCACCGTCGCAATGTCTTCGTCTTCATCCACCAGCGTATCAACGTCAAGCGCCTGCTGCAGGGCGTGCAGATCGGTGCCGCCTTTAACCAGCCAGCCACCCGCATCGGCGATGATTTCCGGTGTTTCATCAGCATCCGGGAACTCACCGGCAATGGCTTCCAGAACATCCAGAGGGGTCACCAGACCCTGAACAACGCCAAATTCGTTGGTAACGATAACGAAGCTGCCACGGGCACGACGCAACACGCCCAACAGATTAATCGGATCCAGCGTTTCTGGGACCACGATGGCTGGTGACGCTGAGGCAATTGCTGCCACATCTACGCCGTCTTCGAGGGCCACTAACAGTTCTTTCGCCCGCACGATACCGATAATTTCGTCCAGTTCACCACGACACACCGGGAACAGGCTGTGTGGGGAAGAGAGCAGCTGTTCACGAATTTCTGCCACGCTCAGATCTGCATCCACCCAGCTGATTTCGCCACGCGGTGTCATAATGCCGCGCAAAGAACGTGAGGCCAGCGACAGCACGCCGTTGATCATATAGCGTTCTTCTTCAACAAATGCCCCTTCCGGAACGGGTACCGGCACCGGGTTGTCAGACTCCATCTGCACACCGGCCTGACGTTTACCGCCCATCAGGCGCACAATGGCCTCGGCAGTACGTGCACGCAGCGGCAGCGTCGACTGGTGGCGAATAAAGTTGCGACGAGCAATCTGGTTAAACAGTTCGATAATAATCGAGAAGCCGATCGCAGCGTACAGATAACCTTTCGGAATGTGGAAGCCAAACCCTTCGGCCACCAGGCTCAAGCCGATCATCAACAAGAAGCTCAGACACAGCACCACGACCGTCGGATGTTGGTTCACGAATCGCGTCAGTGGCTTGGACGCCAGCAACATTACCGCCATCGCAATCACCACCGCCGCCATCATTACCGGCAGGTGGTTCACCATACCGACGGCTGTAATCACCGCATCCAGGGAGAAGACCGCATCGAGGATCACAATCTGCGTCACGACAACCCAAAAACTCGCATAGCCTTTTGACTGGCCGGTATCATGCTCACGGTTTTCCAGCCGCTCATGCAGTTCGGTGGTAGCCTTGAACAACAGGAAGATACCTCCCAGCAGCATAATCAGGTCACGCCCCGAGAACGAATAGTCCATCACCGTGAACAGCGGTTTCGTCAGCGTCACCATCCACGAGATCACGGACAGCAGTGCCAGACGCATAATCAGCGCCAGCGACAACCCGATCAGACGCGCTTTATCCCGCTGTTTAGGCGGCAGCTTATCGGCCAGAATCGCAATAAAGACCAGGTTATCAATACCCAGAACAATTTCGAGAACAACAAGCGTGAGCAAACCCACCCAAATCTGCGGGTCCATTAAGAATTCCATGACAAGCTCCGGCTCAAAGAATGGCTAAACTGCGCCCTGGACATCTCAGGCGTTGAAGCAATATGCAGATAAAGTGTGTGGCAAAAAGTGCCAAACTGAGAGGCGCTAAGCGGCCTCGAGGTGAAATGACGTCGGTGACGATCCATACGGTGGGCTACTGCCCTATACTCCTGATTAATTAAATGTATGCTAAACATAACAGACACAACCGGTTTTTAGCAAAGATTTACCTTCCTTTGCAATAAGTTGTGTCGGAGATATTTTACTCTTCGAAATTTCTTTTAATCGTTAGTTAAATTACGGATCTTCATCACATAAATTATTTTTTTCGATATCTAAAATAATTCACGAAAATCATAGGTTTTTCATTGTAACCCTTATCTGAATCGATTCGCTTGCGGACGACGATTCAAAATACATCTCGTTGTCGATGTGTTAACGATAATAAAGGAGGTAGCAAGTGACCATTGCTATTGTAATAGGCACACATGGTTGGGCTGCAGAGCAGTTACTTAAAACAGCAGAAATGCTGTTAGGCGAGCAGGAAAACGTCGGCTGGATCGATTTCGTTCCAGGCGAAAATGCTGAAACGCTGATCGAAAAGTACAACGCTCAGTTGGCAAAACTCGATACCAGTAAAGGCGTGCTATTTCTCGTTGATACATGGGGAGGCAGCCCGTTCAACGCTGCGAGCCGCATTGTCGTCGACAAAGAGCATTACGAAGTGATCGCTGGCGTGAACATTCCCATGCTGGTCGAAACCTTTATGGCGCGTGATGACAACCCAAGCTTTGATGAATTAGTCGCACTGGCAGTAGAAACCGGTAGCGAAGGCGTGAAAGCGCTGAAAGCAAAACCGGTAGAAAAAGCCGCTCCGGCCCCGGTTGCTGCAGCAAAAGCAGCGGCACCGGCAAAACCGATGGGGCCGAACGATTATATGCAAATCGGCCTCGCGCGCATCGATGACCGCCTAATCCATGGTCAGGTAGCCACCCGCTGGACCAAAGAAACCAACGTCACTCGCATTATCGTCGTCAGCGATGAAGTTGCCGCAGATACGGTGCGTAAAACGCTGTTGACGCAGGTTGCGCCTCCAGGCGTAACGGCGCACGTGGTGGATGTCGCGAAAATGATCCGCGTCTACAACAACCCGAAATATGCAGGCGATCGTGTGATGCTGCTGTTCACCAACCCGACCGATGTTGAACGTGTCGTGGAAGGTGGCGTAAAAATCACCTCGGTAAACATTGGTGGCATGGCTTTCCGTCAAGGTAAAACGCAGGTTAACAACGCGATTTCCGTTGATGAAAAAGACATCGAAGCCTTCAAGAAACTCAACGCACGCGGCATTGAACTCGAAGCCCGTAAGGTTTCTACCGATCAGAAACTGAAAATGATGGATTTGATTGCCAAAGCGAAATAACCCGCTGGCATTTACTTAGTTTTCACACTTAAGTCTGTATAGCAATAGGAGAAGTACAATGGAGATTACCACTCTTCAGATTGTGCTGGTGTTCATCGTCGCATGTATCGCGGGTATGGAGTCGGTACTCGATGAATTTCAGTTCCACCGTCCGTTGGTGGCCTGTACGCTGATTGGTGCCGTTCTCGGGGACATGAAAACCGGTATTATCATCGGTGGTACCCTGGAAATGATCGCGCTGGGTTGGATGAACATCGGTGCCGCCGTTGCACCAGATGCCGCACTGGCCTCAATTATTTCTACCGTTCTGGTTATCGCAGGTCACCAAAGCATCGGTGCCGGTATCGCGCTGGCTATCCCGCTGGCAGCAGCTGGCCAGGTTCTGACTATCATCGTTCGTACCATCACCGTCGCCTTCCAGCACGCTGCGGATAAGGCGGCTGAGAGCGGCAACTTGACGGCGCTCTCCTGGCTGCATGTGTCCTCGCTGTTCCTGCAGGCAATGCGTATCGCGATCCCTGCGGTTATCGTGGCGATTTCTGTCGGCACCAGTGAAGTCCAGGGCCTGCTCAACGCCATCCCTGAAGTGGTCACCGGCGGCCTGAACATCGCGGGCGGTATGATCGTCGTCGTCGGTTATGCGATGGTCATCAACATGATGCGTGCAGGCTACCTGATGCCGTTCTTCTACCTCGGTTTCGTCACCGCGGCATTTACCAACTTTAACCTGGTTGCACTGGGTGTGATTGGCGCAGTTATGGCCATCCTCTACATTCAGTTGAGCCCGAAATATAACCGCGTAGCGGGTGCGCCAGCGCAAGCTGCTGGCAACAATGACCTTGATAACGAACTGGACTAGCAGGTGAGCGAAATGGTTGATATGACTAAAACTACCACCGAGAAAAAACTCACTCCGAGTGACATTCGTGGCGTGTTCCTTCGTTCTAACCTGTTCCAGGGTTCATGGAACTTCGAACGTATGCAGGCGCTGGGTTTTTGCTTCTCCATGATACCGGCAATTCGCCGTTTGTACCCGGAGAACAACGACGCGCGTAAGCAGGCTATTAAGCGTCACCTGGAATTCTTTAACACCCATCCTTATGTTGCGGCACCGGTTCTTGGCGTAACGCTGGCGATGGAAGAACAGCGTGCTAACGGTGCAGAGATTGACGATGGTGCCATCAACGGTATCAAAGTCGGTCTGATGGGTCCGCTGGCAGGCGTAGGTGACCCGATCTTCTGGGGTACCGTGCGTCCGGTATTTGCCGCCCTCGGTGCGGGTATCGCGATGAGTGGCAGCCTGCTAGGCCCACTGTTGTTCTTCATCTTGTTCAACGCGGTACGTCTGGCAACACGCTACTACGGTGTGGCCTACGGTTATCGTAAAGGTGTCGATATCGTTAAAGATATGGGCGGCGGCTTCCTACAGAAACTGACTGAGGGGGCGTCAATCCTCGGCCTGTTTGTCATGGGGGCCCTGGTGAATAAGTGGACGCACGTGAACATCCCGCTAGTGGTTTCCACCATCACCGGTCAGGATGGTCAGACTCGTGTAACCACCGTGCAGACCATCCTTGACCAGTTGATGCCGGGCCTGGTACCGCTGCTGCTGACCTTCGCCTGTATGTGGCTGCTGCGTAAGAAAGTGAACGCCCTGTGGATTATCGTTGGCTTCTTCGTCATCGGTATCGCGGGTTACGCTGTCGGCCTGCTCGGCCTGTAAGACTGCTATACCATACCGGGGGCTCTGCTCCCGGTTTTTCTATTTAGAGGGTTAAGGATTCATGACTATCACGGACCTGGTGCTGGTTCTTTTTATCCTGTCGCTGCTGGCGTTTGCCATCTACGATCAGTTCATCATGCCCCGCCGTAATGGCCCTACTCTGCTTGCTGTTCCCCTGCTACCCCGTAGTCGTGTCGATAGCGTTATCTTCATTGGATTGATCGCGATTCTCATCTACAACAACGTCACCAGCCATGGGGCGCAATTCACTACCTGGTTATTGTGTGCGCTGGTATTGATGGGAATATATTTGTTCTGGATCCGCACGCCAAAAATCATCTTTAAACAGAAAGGTTTTTTCTTCGCCAATGTTTGGGTGGAATATAGCCGAATTAAAGAGATGAATTTGTCGGAAGATGGCGTACTGGTGATGCAATTAGAACATCGGCGATTGCTGATCCGCGTACGAAATATAGACGACCTCGAGAGAATATATAAACTTCTCATATCAAATCAATGATATAGAAACATAGCCTGTACTATGTTATTTGTATATTGACGTAAAACAAACATAGCACAGGCTATATTCACGTTCTCTTTTTGTTATTTAATTTAACGCATTACCGACAATTAAATCTAAATGAAAATCGTTTTCAATTAGAAGTCAAATAATATCCCCCCGTTTCTTGTTTTATATTCTCAAAATATGTTAAGGTTGCGCCCGTCATTGGGGAGTAGCCGATTTCCAGACTCCGGAAATGTACGTGTCAACATACTCGTCGCAAGGCGTGGCGCGTACGGACTGTAAACATACAGTCAGGCGAGACCATAGACACATCAACTGCAATGCATGTCTCCTGAACTGCGTGTTTGGGCGTGCATGGTTACTGGGGGCAGTGATGTGTTTAATGGATACCCCGGTCAGGACGCTGTTATGAATCTCACCGCTACTGTTCTTCTCGCTTTCGGCATGTCGATGGATGCATTCGCCGCATCAATTGGTAAAGGTGCTACGCTACACAAACCTAAATTCTCTGAAGCTCTGCGCACTGGCTTAATTTTCGGAGCTGTCGAAACGCTGACCCCGCTGATTGGTTGGGGTATGGGCATGCTGGCAAGTAAATTCGTACTCGAGTGGAACCACTGGATTGCCTTCATCCTGCTGATTTTCCTTGGTGGACGAATGATAATCGAGGGCTTTCGCGATAACGGTGATGACGTTGAAGAGCCGCAGCGTCGCCACGGTTTCTGGCTGCTGGTGACCACCGCCATTGCCACCAGCCTGGATGCGATGGCCGTCGGCGTCGGCCTGGCTTTCCTGCAAGTGAACATTATTGCCACCGCGCTGGCTATCGGCTGCGCCACGCTGATCATGTCCACGCTGGGGATGATGATTGGCCGTTTTATTGGCCCCATGCTGGGTAAACGCGCTGAAATTCTCGGCGGAGTGGTACTGATTGGTATCGGTGCCCAGATCCTCTGGGCACATTTCCACGGTTAATTCACGCGCTGCCAGAGATGAATACTAAAGTCTGTCTGGCAGTCAAATGTCGTCTTCCCCGCCAGCGTTTCCCAGACTTCCGGCTTAGCCCGCCAGGCGAAAGGCGTCATTTGCAGTAATGCCACAGCCTCGCTGCCGCTGAGCTGCATCTGATAGCCCAACGCGATACTCTGCTGCAGGGCAAAGCCTTCCAGCTGTTCCGTGTGCGGCGCATGCAGACGTACTTCATCGTAAATCAGCCCTTTCAGCTCCATTAAATGGCGCGGACCCGGCGTGGCCGTTATCACCCACCCACCCGGCTTCACCACGCGCGCCAGCTCCAGAGCTTTACAGGGGGCGTAGATCCTGACAATGGCATCCATTGAAGCATCGGCAAAAGGCAGCCGATGACTTGACGCAACACAAAATGTCACCTGCGGATAACGCCTTGCTGCGGCCTTGATCGCCACCTTCGAGACATCCAGACCAAAGGTCACACTTCCTGCCAGCGCATCGGCAAACGCGTGCGTGTAATACCCTTCCCCACAGCCGATGTCGAGAATCGCCGCGTCACCTGGCGTTAACGTTTCCTGGAGAACATTGACAATCGCCTCACGCAGCGGCTGATAGTGGCCAGCATCGAGAAATGCCCGACGTGCCTGCATCATTTCCGCACTGTCACCTGGATCGCGCGAGCGTTTGTGTTGAACAGGCAGTAAGTTGACATACCCTTCTTTCGCCACATCAAACTGATGCCGCCCAGGGCAGGCAAAACTGTTGTCATCTTGAGTAAGAGGCTGATGGCAAAGGGGACAGGAAAACAACATGACAACTCCGGCAGATGGCTTCAGGGCGCAAGTGTAACGCGAATTGCGCCCTGGGAAAATAACTTACAGCGCCGGAGAGACGTCGTTATTACCGTGCATTACCAGCAAGTGTTCCGAGTCAGCGGGCATGCCATCCGGTTTAACGTTTTCCAGACGCAGCACATCCCCCATTATCTGACTAAAGACGGGGGCCGATACGGCACCACCGTAATACGCCCCATTTTGCGGGTTGTTGATAACCACCACCAGCGCAAACTTCGGATCGCTTGCCGGAGCCACGCCCGCCGTGTATGCCACGTATTTATCGACATATTTGCCGTCATCGCCAATTTTCTTTGCCGTCCCGGTTTTTACCGCCACCCGATAATCTCGTACCGCAGCCTTTGTTCCCCCGCCGCCGGGCAGCGCAACGCTTTCCATCATATGCTCAACCTGATGAACTAACGCCTCAGACATGACGCGTCGGCCTATTACCGGCGGATCGATACGGGTGATGGACAGCGGTCGATAGATGCCAAAACTGCCAATGGTGGCGTAAACGTGCGCCAACTGTAGCGGCGTGACCATTAATCCGTAGCCGAAAGCAAAGGTTGCGCGATCCAAACTGCTCCAGTAACGTCTCTGAGGCATTAAGCCGCTGCTTTCGCCAGTCAACCCTAGACCTGTCGGTTCGCCAAAACCAAAGCTCTTGTAGGTGTCCAACAATCGCTGAATGGGCATAGCTAATGATAAATGTGACACGCCGGTATCGCTCGATTTTTGCAAAATACCCGTCAGCGACAACTCAGGATAATAGCCAACATCGCGAATACGGTGCCCGTCAAGATTAAAGGGGTGGGTATCAATCACGCTGTCGGGCTGTACAATTCCCTGTTGCAGGGCAGTCATAAGCACCAACGGCTTAACGGTAGATCCTGGCTCAAAGGTATCGCTGATCGCGCGGTTACGAAAATCGTCCAGCACCGCACCGTCGCGGTTATTGGGGTTGAAATCCGGGAAACTCGCCATCGACAATATTTCCCCAGTGGCGATGTTGATCAGTACCGCCGCCCCCGACTCGGCTTTATTCCACGTCACGGCATTGTCCAGCGCATCCTCGGTGACCGTCTGCAAGCGTTCATCGATGCTGAGCTGTAACTCATGCGCGGGTACCGGCATCACTTCCGTGATGTTCTCAATCACATGACCAAATTTGTCTTTACGCACCAACCGCGAGCCGGGTTTGCCCATCAACTGGCTATTAAAGCTTTTCTCTACCCCTTCAATACCCTGGCCATCAATATTGGTGAAGCCAATCAAATTCGCGGCAACGTGGCCAGCGGGATAGAAACGACGGGACTCTTCGCGAAGATTAATCCCCGGAAGATTCAGGTTATCAACCCACTGCGCCTGTTGGGGTGAAATCTGGCGCGCCAGGTAGATAAACCGTCCGGCGGGGTTACTATTAACGCGTTCCGCCAGTGCGCTAAGCGACAAATTCAACGTTTTTGCCAGCGCTTGCCAGCGCTCGTTATACCCGACACCACCTTTGCTAATAATCGTTTTTGGATCGGCCCAGACAGCATTAACCGGTACGCTCACCGCCAACGGTCGCCCTTCTCTGTCGGTAATCATTCCACGCGGTGATGCCGTCGTTACTTCACGTAACGAGCGCATGTCCTCCTGCTTCACCAGACTGGTCGGCGTGACGATTTGCAACCACGCAACCCTGCCAAGGAGCAGCCCCAGACTCAATAAAATTGCCGCGCAAAGCAGGGCAAAACGTACGGGCGTAAAATTGCGTGCATCGCCGTCGTTTTTCTTTTTCACCTGTTCTCCAGCAAGATAGTTTTTCAGGTGACTGATTTAACGAGAATTAGCGACAGAAAGCGGGGAAAAGAATGCTACGAATATCACGCCTTTGCAACAAAGCGCTAATGGGACGGCATTTTGAAATACTTTGACGTAATCTGAATTAAAAAGCCCCGCAAATGCGAGGCTTTATATCTGAAATTGCTGCGCCTGAGCGCTTCAAATCAGTGGTTTCGATCAGATAGCTGTTACGTTAACAGCAGCCGGACCTTTCTGGCCGTCCTGAATTTCGAACTCAACGTTCTGGCCTTCAGCCAGAGTTTTGAAGCCGTTACCCTGGATTGCAGAGAAGTGTACGAACACATCTTTGCTGCCATCAGCAGGAGTAATGAAACCAAAACCTTTAGACTCGTTGAACCACTTAACTTGACCTTTAATCTTTGCCATTTGCAAAATTCCTTAGAGTATTTTCTTCGCCCGCAGGCATAACATAGATAAAACTGAGACATTACTGCTTGAGGCACTAATATAAGGTTCGGCAGAGAAGCGGTATTCAACGTCAACGTGTTTACTCAGGACTTCTTTACTGAAAATGCCACACATAAACAGAACTGTACCTCGTTTAACCCAAAACGTGTTATCACATACAACGATAATAATGGCAAGCCATTTTTAAACGTGTCTCGATCGGTCGCACAAATCCCGAAGTTCATCTCACGACAACTGCACAGTTATGCGCCAGACCGAGTCTGGATATATTCTCACCGCTCCCGCCCTGCCCCGGCTGGCATACGCAGCAGCCGCGACATGTCTACCATAGCTCACCTTGTGAGGTTGTTCCAGACTCACTGATGCACCGTGTGCTGAATATCATTTTTTATGCTTAGTAATGCATAATTTGTCACAACGGTAAAAATGAGATCCGTCTTCTGGTTTTGCAGGAAAATAATGAAAGAATGATGACAGAGCACAAAAAAAGTAAGAGAAACGTTTCGCTGATAATAAAAACGATCGCTATCACAAAAATGACATAATCATATTATTAACGTATGGGTAATTATATTTAACGCTGGGCAAAGAAAAGGAATTAATCGGTCAGTGTGAATGGATGGAAGCGCGATATCGACAGAGCACCACGTGAACTGCACAGAAGTTAAAGAAGAAAATGATCTGACAGGGGTTGTGACAGGATGAAGTATCAGCGAACAGTATCGTCAGCTGCTCATCCTGTCTTTCCGGCTACTAGCGTTCTGCTACCAGGCGAATGATACCTTCATCTTCATCCTGGTTTTTCACTGCAGGTTCTGCGGCTTTTTCAGGTTCGTTAGCTTCACAAAGACGACGAAGCAATGCGTTCTGTCGTTTTTGTTGATCTAACAACGCTTCAAGTAACTCGATCTGCTCATTAGTTCGTGAGCTTGCCCGATTGATGAAGAACCACAGCACAAGCCCGATAACCAGAACCACCACCGATACCACTAAAGACGCAAAACTTAGCGCGCCAGAGTTCAAAACTTCGTTCATTTTACCACCTCAATGTAGACAGCGTAGTTTACCACTGCCGCACAAGAAGGTAATCAACTGTTGCTAAAATGCGCTTACCAGGGAATAAATTTATTGATGGCACAAATTCCGTTGAAAAATTGTACGTCCTGATCGCACATGATGTTGAACACCTGCGCCCACATCAGCATGCATACCAGTACGACAACGATCAGGACCACCCACCGAATTTTTTTCACTCCAACTCCACTCTCTGAATCCACATCCTATGCGACTAAATTATCATGCGGTACCTAAACCCAACGTTAACCTTAGCAGCATAATTATTTTTAGGAATGATTCACTTGTTTCATTCAGTGTACGGGCTAATCTTATAATAACGAGAAAAGATAAGAGGTTGTAATGCGTCTGATTATTCGCGCAATTGTGTTGTTGGCTTTGGTTTGGATTGGTTTATTGCTCAGTGGCTACGGCGTACTGATAGGAAGCAAAGAGAACGCAGCAGGGCTGGGTCTGCAATGTCAGTATCTGACGGCACGAGGCACCAGTACAGCACAGTACGTGCATACCAACAGCGGTATTATCGGCCTGTCGGACTGTCCTCTGTTAAGGAAAAGCACCGTTATTATCGATAACGGCTAATATTGCAGCAAGAGAATTGGCTATTATTGTGCCAGATTGCGGTAATTTTGTGCATTTTAAAAGCCCCGGTACCAACACCTGGGGCTTTTTGAGCTACTGCGTATTAATCAAATCAGAATGGGTAATCGTTATAACCCATTTGTTCTGAAATTTTACGCGCAGCCGTGTGCAGCATTTCGACATATTCGTGCAAGCGTTCTTCAGAAAAACGCAGAGTTGGGAATGAAATACTCAAACCTGCAATGACGACGCCGAAACGATCAAAGACCGGAACGCCGATACAGCGCAGCCCTTCTTCCTGCTCTTCGTTGTCTTCACCGTAGCCTTGCTCACGCACTTTATCCAGCAGCTGCAGCAGCTCATCAGTGCTGGTGATTGTACGATCGGTGCTGCGCTTGTATTCCACGCCTTCAAGGATCTGTTTTACTTCGTCGCGATCACGCCATGCTAGTAGCACTTTACCGATCGCCGTGCTGTATAACGGGTTACGACGACCTACGCGAGAATACATGCGTAAATTGTACATTGAGTCGATTTTATGGATGTAGACAATGCTGTCTTCGTCCAGTGCACCGAGGTGTACCGTCTCTTTAGTTAAACGCGACAGTTCACGCATCTGAATATCAGCGCTACGGATCAGATCGACGTTTTGCAACGCGCGTGCGCCCAGCTCAAACAGTTTCAGAGTCAGAGAGTATTTCTCAGACTCACCTTCCTGGGCCACATAACCCAACGTTTTCATGGTTTGTAAAAAGCGATAAACGGTGCTTTTTGACATCATGACGCGTTGCGACAATTCGGTTATACCAATTTCGCGCTCTTCACCCAGCGCCTGCAGAATGCCAAAAACTTTCAGCACGGAAGAAACAGAATCGGGTTGTTTATCCAGATCTGCGATAGCCATTTATCACCTCATTACGAGTGTTTTATAAAAATCAGAACCGGTTTTTATTATAATTTCACGTACCGATGCTCGCAATCCATCTTTGCCCACTTAGTTACAAATCTGCGACATAACACCTAAATATCAATGCTAAAATTATTATTCTCATCATAATTTCCGACAATATTGACTTCCTATGGATAAATTTCAGGCCGATGGCCTGCCGCTGCCCCAACGATATGGCGCAATATTAACCATTATTATGGGTATTTCGATGGCCGTACTGGATGGTGCAATTGCCAATGTTGCCCTGCCGACGATTGCCACCGATCTTCAGGCCTCCGCGGCCAGTTCAATCTGGGTCGTTAATGCCTATCAAATTGCGATAGTGGTTTCACTACTCTCATTTTCTTTTTTGGGCGACATGTTTGGATACCGACGTATTTATAAATGCGGACTTGTCGTTTTTCTGCTCGCGTCTCTCTTCTGCGCATTATCAGATTCCCTGCAGATGCTCACGCTGGCGCGCGTGGCACAAGGGTTTGGCGGAGCCGCATTAATGAGCGTGAATACGGCGCTGATCCGGCTTATTTACCCTCAACGCCAACTGGGGCGCGGAATGGGTATTAATTCGTTCATCGTGGCGGTCTCGTCTGCCGCGGGTCCGACTATTGCCGCGGCGATCCTCTCCATTGCCTCATGGAAATGGTTGTTTTTGATTAACGTACCGCTTGGAATTATTGCTCTACTGCTGGCTATGCGCTTTTTGCCCGCAAACGCTGCGCGCAGCAATAAACCTCGTTTTGATTTACCCAGCGCGGTGATGAATGCGTTAACGTTCGGTTTGCTGATAACTGCACTCAGTGGGTTTGCCCAGGGACAGTCACTCACGCTAATCGGGGCTGAACTGGCGGGACTTCTCGTGGTGGGATATTTCTTTGTCCGTCGACAGCTGTCACTACCTGTACCGCTGTTACCGGTTGATCTGCTACGCATACCGCTTTTTTCGCTCTCCATCGGCACCTCGATCTGTTCATTCTGCGCGCAAATGTTGGCCATGGTCTCTCTCCCCTTCTTTTTACAAACCATGTTGGGTCGTAGTGAAGTTGAAACTGGTCTGTTGTTGACCCCATGGCCGCTGGCCACCATGGTTATGGCACCGCTGGCGGGTTACCTGATTGAGCGCGTCCACGCCGGGCTGTTAGGGGCATTAGGTATGCTGGTGATGGCGTGCGGGTTATTTTCTCTGGTGTTGCTGCCCTCCGCCCCGTCGGACTTCAATATTATCTGGCCGATGATTCTGTGCGGTGCGGGCTTTGGTCTGTTCCAGTCACCAAACAACCATACCATCATCACTTCCGCGCCGCGTGAACGCAGCGGTGGCGCAAGCGGGATGCTGGGAACTGCGCGTTTACTGGGCCAAAGCACCGGTGCCGCGTTAGTGGCGTTGATGTTGAATCAGTTTGGCGACAGCGGTACCCACCTGTCACTGCTGGCGGCTGGCATTCTGGCGACGCTTGCCGCTATTGTCAGCGGACTGCGGATCACCCAACCTCGGATTCAGGCGTAAAAAAAGCGCGTCTAACGACGCGCTTCTTCATTATTTAACCTGCTGCGGGTTATTTCAGGTATTCCCCACTGCGCAGCGCTTCAATACGCTTATCCAGCGGTGGGTGAGTCATAAACAGCTCACTCAACGATTTAGATTTACCGTTGATACAGAAGGCCATCATGCTGGTTGCTTCCTGAGGCTCATAGCTGGTTTTCAGACGCTGCAGCGCAGCAATCATTTTCTCACGACCGACCAGCTTGGCAGAGCCCGCATCCGCATGGAATTCACGATGACGTGAGAACCACATGGTAATGATGCTCGCCAGAATACCAAACACCAGCTCCAGTACCGTCGCTACAGCGAAGTAGATTAACGGGTTGCCGTTACTACCCTCGCCTTCTTCACGGTTTCCGCCCATAAAGCCAGCGGCGAGTTGCGCCAGAATACGCGAGATAAAGATAACAAAGGTGTTCACCACGCCCTGGATTAGCGTCATGGTGACCATATCGCCATTGGCAATGTGGCTGATTTCATGCGCAATAACGGCTTCGGCTTCATCCGGGCTCATGTTTTGCAACAAGCCAGTACTAACAGCCACCAGCGACGCATCCCGGCGCGCACCGGTAGCAAATGCGTTAATATCTGGCGCATGGTAAATAGCCACCTGCGGCATAGCGATCCCAGCCTGACGGGCCTGATTCGCCACCGTATTCATCAACCAGCGTTCTCTTTCATTACGCGGCTGTTCAATCACTTCCCCGCCAACGGACTTTAACGCCATCCATTTAGACATCAGCAGCGAAATGAAGGAACCACCAAAACCAAACAGCAGTGCCATAATCAACAAGCCTTGAACGCTGCTTGACTGGATCCCTGTCAGGCTCAATACCAGCCCGAAAACGACCATCACAGCCAGGTTCGTCAGCAGGAAGAGCGCGATTCGCATCATAATTTTCTTTTAACCTCAATTTAACAAAACGCACTATGCGATTACCCATATCGTATGGGTCTTATGGCTATTTTCAAGCATCCATAGGTGCTAAGTCACCAGAAAGACACAACTTTACATTTTATCGTATCAGACTGACGTCTTCATGCGCTTGTTAAAAAAACAGGCACAATTTCTTGTGCCTGTTGGATATTACTGTTTAGTCGCTGACTGTTCCGCTGGCTTGTCTTTTTCAAGACGCGCCAGGTCGAGCGCGATTTTCACCGTCTCATCGAGATACGGATCCGGCTCCTGGTAATCCTTCGGCAGATCGTCCAGTTTCTTCAGCGGCGGTTTGCCTTCACGCTTCAAGCGATCGTTGATACGCGCCAGACGCAGGGCATCATCTTCGTTATTCTCTTTCTCACGCTGAGCGTAATTCAGAGACGCGATGTTGCGTTTATCTTTCAGGGCATTGAAACGGGCAATATCCTTCATGATGTACTGGAATTCAGGATCTTTAACGATACGCGCATTATGTTCTTTCAGTAATTCAGGGCCAAACGGCGTTAAATTATCTGACTTCGCATAGGTTGCTGCATCAACGCTATCCCACGGTAAGGCGTTATCTTCGAACTTCTCACCGGTTTCAGTTTCTTCATTGCCTGTCGGCATGATGATATCCGGCGTCACGCCCTTACGTTGCGTGCTGCCACCGTTAACACGGTAGAATTTCTGGATAGTGTACTGAACGGAACCCAGCGCTGGCCATTCCGGACGCAGCATCTGATCGTAGATACGGTTCAGAGAACGGTACTGCTGCACGGTGCCTTTACCAAAGGTCGGTTCCCCGACGATTAACGCACGGCCGTAATCCTGCATTGCCGCGGCAAAAATCTCAGACGCCGAGGCACTGAAACGGTCAACCAGCACCACCAACGGGCCTTTATAATAAACAACGCCATCGGTATCGCTGTCTTCCCGCACTTTGCCGTTGTTATCACGAACCTGAACAACCGGACCAGAAGGAATAAACAAACCAGAAAGCGAGACGGCCTCAGTCAGTGCGCCACCACCATTGGTGCGCAGATCGATGATTACGCTGCTGACATTCTGTTTTTCCAGCTTCTGCAGCTGAACTTTAACGTCATCCGTCAAACCAACATAGAAACCAGGGATATCCAGTACGCCGACTTTTTCTTTGCCAACGGTTTTGACCGACATTTTAACGGCGCGGTCTTCCAGACGAATACGTTCACGCGTTAGCGTAACGGTACGTGTCTTGGTGCCTTTACCTGCAGGCAGGATTTCAAGGCGAACCTTGCTACCCTTTGGCCCTTTGATCAGCGCAACGACGTCATCGAGACGCCAGCCAATGACATCAACGACGCCTTTACCGGCCTGGCCGACACCAACAATACGATCGCCAACGCTTATCGCCTTGCTTTTGGCTGCCGGACCACCTGCTACCATTGAATTAATAACGGTATAGTCATCATCCATTTGCAGAACCGCGCCAATACCTTCCAGAGACAGGCTCATTTCTGTATTGAACTGTTCGGTATTCCGCGGAGACAGGTAGTTGGTATGCGGATCGATTTCGCGCGCAAACGCCGTCATCGCCAGTGAGAACACATCTTCACTGTTAGTTTGCGCCAGACGACGAATAGCAAATTTGTAACGACGGGTCAGCGTTTCACGAATTTCAGCATCGCTTTTACCGGTCAGTTTCAGGCTCAGTTCGTCAAATTTAACCTTGCCGTCCCACAATGCGTTTAGCTCGGCTTCGCTTTTTGGCCATGGGGCCTTGCTGCGATCGAGGTTAAACGTGTCGTTACCGGTGAAATCCATTGGACGCGCCAGCACGCTTAACGCGTACTGGTAACGTTCAAACCGGCGCTTTTGCGCCAGATTGTAGAGATCGTAAAAGACATCCAGCTTGCCCGTGCGCAGTTCATCACCGATAACGGTTTTCTTTTTAGCAAACTGCTCTATATCGCTCGCTAACAGCACGTTATGGCTGTAGTCGAGCAGATTCAGATAGCGGTCAAAAATTTTAGCCGAAAACGCCTGATCCAGATCGAACTGGCGATAATGAGAGCGCGTAAAGCGTGAGGTAACACGTTCGCTCACCGTCGCGTGCTGCGTTTCTTCCTTTAGTATAGGGAGTTGATCGGCACGCGTGATGTCTTCCACAGCGAGTGCCTGGCCTGCTAATGCAAGCAGACCAGCTAACGCAGTAAGCCTAAAAAAAGTGTTCATGCCAGGCCAGGCCTCCGTTTCAGAACACCAAGTGTTCTGCGCGTACAATCAAAGACATACCCGAATTCAGCTGTACACGGACGCCATCTTTGGTGATTTCTAATACGGTGGCATCCATCGCATTATTACCTGCTTTCACCTTTAAGGACTGCCCTACTTTCAGCACTGAAATATCAGACACTGGAGTATGCTGTTCTTCGCGAGGTGCTCGCGGTGCTTGAGCGGCCGGTTTTTCAGCGCGAGGTTTACGCTCAACACCTTCTTTACGACGTGGAGCAGGACGCGGCTTACGCTCGCGACGCGGTGCGCCGTCTTTTTCACCAGCAGCAGCAGCCGCTTCACGTTTTTTCGCCTGTTGCTCGGCACGTTGCGCCTGAACGCGAGCTTTTGCTTCTTCAAGCTGTTTGCGCGCATGTTCGACGTGCTGCTCATCCAGCTCACCGCATGGGTTGCCGTCGAGATCAACACGCGTTGCGCCCAGCTTAACGCCATACAGATAGCGCCAGCTTGAAGTATAGAGACGTAAGGCAGAACGAAGCTGTGTCTTGCTGAGGTTCATTTCCCCCTCAACACGCTCTACCAGATCCTGAAAAATGCCAATTTTCAGCGGGCGCGCTTCGCCTTCCGCACTAAAACACTGCGGGAAGCGTTCGGCCAGAAACGCGATAACTTCTTTACTGCTATTCAACTTAGGTTGATTTTCCATGAAATTTCCTGATTACAACGGACGTAGCCAACAAGCGCAGGCATGAACAGGCGTCATTATAATGACGCCATCAGTAATTGCTACGTTATCCGTTGATTATCCTGCGACGGTCGCAAAGAATTTTTTGTAATCCGTCATTGCAAGCACGGTTTCAAGCTGCGCCACCAGCGTACGCAGCCCCTGTTCATCCTCTTCAGTAAACCGGCCAAATGCGGTGCTATCAATATCCAGCACGCCGATTATCTGATTTTCGACCGTGATCGGCAGAACGATTTCCGCATTGCTGGCGGCATCACAAGCGATATGTCCGTCAAAGGCATGCACGTCTTCAATACGCTGAACCTGATTCTTTGCCACCGCGGTACCACATACGCCCCGCCCAACAGGGATGCGCACGCAGGCAATCTTTCCCTGGAAGGGACCGAGCACCAGCGTGTCGTTTTCGAGCAGATAAAACCCCGCCCAGTTCACTTCTGAAAGACGTTCGTACAGCAAGGCGCTGGTATTTGCCAACGTTGCCAGAAAACTGGTTTCACCTGCCATTAATGCGTGAAAATCACGGTTCAGATCCGTGTATAGCTCTATTTTGTTCATTATGTAATCACTTAGTTGTCTTACTTAAAACTGCAGCCTACTAAAATAAACATTAAATGCGTTAATGCTCAAGATCATTCCCGTCATGGGTTAAGATAACATTACTCTAACACTTTGATCCGCGATACATGGCCCTAAATACTCCACGCATCAAGCCATCCAAAAAAATAGCGATCAGGTCCGTCGGTGAGGCGCTACCCCGTGCGCACTACCAGCGTTGCCCCGAATGCGACATGCTATTTAGCTTGCCAAAAATGCGTTCGCACCAAAGTGCATACTGTCCCCGCTGCCAGGCAAAAATCCGTGACGGACGCGATTGGTCGTTGACGCGACTGGCGGCAATGGCCTTCACCATGCTGCTGCTGATGCCTTTTGCCTGGGGAGAGCCGCTGTTACATATCTTTTTACTCGGCATTCGCATTGACGCCAATGTGGTTCAGGGCATCTGGCAGATGACCCGTCAGGGCGATCCGCTGACCGCATCCTTCGTGCTATTTTGCGTCATGGGCGCGCCGATAATACTGGTTACCTCAATCGCCTACCTGTGGCTGGGCAACATACTGGGTATGAATCTGCGCCCGGTTTTGCTGATGCTGGAAAGGCTCAAAGAATGGGTCATGCTGGATATTTACCTGGTCGGTATCGGCGTCGCCTCGATCAAAGTACAGGACTATGCTTTTTTGCTGCCGGGCGTGGGGCTGTATGCATTTATTGCGTTGGTGATCCTCAGCATTCTGACGCTGTCGCATCTCAATGTGGAACAATTGTGGGAGCGTTTTTATCCGCAAAGGCCCGCCCGGCGCCCCGATGAGCAGCTTCGTGTGTGCCTTGGCTGTCACTTTACAGGCTATCCGGATGCCCGGGGGCGCTGCCCGCGTTGTCATATTCCGTTGCGTTGGCGCAGGAATCAAAGCGTACAAAAGTGCTGGGCCGCGCTGCTGGCCTCGATTGTCCTACTGCTGCCTGCTAATCTGCTGCCCATCTCGGTTATTTACGTTAACGGCTCCCGGCAGGAAGACACTATCCTGTCTGGTATTATGTCGCTGGCAAACAGCAATGTTGGCGTCGCAGCAATCGTCTTTATCGCCAGTATTCTGGTGCCTTTCACCAAAGTGATCGTGATGCTTACTCTATTGATTAGCATCCATTTTAAATGTGAACAGGGCTTACGCACGCGCATTCTGCTGCTGCGCATTGTGACCTGGATTGGCCGCTGGTCGATGTTGGATCTGTTTGTTATTGCCTTAACCATGTCGCTGATTAATCGCGACCAGATACTGGCTTTTACTATGGGACCAGCTGCGTTTTATTTCGGCGCAGCGGTAATTTTGACTATTCTTGCTGTGGAATGGCTGGACAGCCGCTTACTTTGGGATGCACATGAGTCAGGAAACGCCCGCTTCGCAGACTGAAGCGCAGATTAAAACAAAACGCCGCATTTCTCCATTCTGGCTGCTGCCGTTCATCGCCCTAATGATCGCCGGGTGGTTGATCTGGGGAAGCTATGAAGATCGTGGCAGCACTGTAACTATCGACTTTATGTCTGCGGATGGCATTGTGCCAGGCCGGACTCCCGTTCGCTATCAGGGTGTCGAAGTTGGCACGGTGCAGGATATCAGTCTCAGCAAAAATCTGCGCAAGATTGAAGTTCGCGTCAGCATCAAAGCCAGCATGAAAGATGCTCTGCGTAAAGATACCCAGTTCTGGCTGGTTACACCGAAAGCGTCGCTGGCGGGGGTCTCCGGACTCGATGCGCTGGTCGGCGGGAACTATATTGGCATGATGCCCGGAACCGGTGAGCCGAGAGATCATTTCGTCGCCCTGGATACGCAGCCCAAGTATCGCCTGAATAACGGCGATTTAATGTTGCATCTGCATGCACCTGACCTCGGCTCCCTCAACAGCGGCTCGCTGGTATATTTCCGCAAAATACCGGTAGGCAGGGTATATGACTACACCATTAACCCCAATAATCAGGGCGTAACCATCGATGTGCTAATTGAGCGCCGATTTACTAATCTGGTCAAAAAAGGCAGCCGTTTCTGGAACGTGTCTGGGGTCAATGCGGATATCAGCCTCAGTGGAGCGAAGGTTAAGCTGGAAAGTCTGGCCGCACTGGTCAATGGTGCCATCGCCTTTGACTCACCGGAAGATTCACAGCCGGCTGCCGCTGATGACACATTTGGTCTGTATCAAGACCTTGCCCACAGCCAGCGCGGTGTGATCGTGAAGCTGGAACTTCCCAGTGGAGATGGGCTAAAAGCGGGATCGACATCCCTGATGTACCAGGGCCTGGAGGTCGGCGAGCTGACAAAACTGGAACTAATCCCAGGAGGCAAAGTCACCGGCGAAATGACCGTAGATCCGAGCGTTGTCTCGTTGCTGCGGGACAATACGCGCATTGAACTACACAGCCCCAAATTGTCGTTGAGTGATGCGAACCTCAGTTCGCTGTTAACCGGTAAAACCTTCGAACTGGTCCCTGGCGAAGGCGAACCCCGCAGTCAGTTTGTGGTGGTTCCCGGTGAAAAATCCTTACTCCACGATCCCGGCGTGATGACCCTCACCCTGACCGCACCGGAAAGCTACGGCATCGAGGCGGGTCAACCGCTGATCCTGCATGGCGTCCAGGTTGGACAAGTGATTGAACGTACGCTGTCCAGCAAAGGCGTCTCATTTACCGTTGCCATCGAACCCCAGCATCGCGATCTGGTACAGGGTGACAGCAAATTTGTCGTTAACAGTCGGGTTGACGTCAAAGTAGGCATTGACGGCGTGGAGTTCTTAGGAGCCAGCGCCAGCGAATGGATTAGCGGCGGTATTCGTATTTTACCCGGCACCAAAGGTGAAATGAAAACCAGCTATCCGCTGTATGCCAACCTGGAGAAGGCGATTGAAAACAGCCTGAGCGATCTGCCTACCACCACGCTCAGTCTGCGCGCAGAAACGCTGCCCGATGTGCAGGCCGGTTCGGTGGTGCTGTACCGTAAATTCGAAGTGGGGGAAGTGATTAACGTTCGCCCCCGCGCCGATGCGTTTGATATCGATTTACACATCAAACCGGAATACCGCAACCTGTTGACCAACAACAGCGTGTTCTGGGCAGAAGGCGGCGCAAAAGTTCAACTTAACGGTAGCGGTCTGACCGTGCAGGCTTCTCCGCTATCACGCGCACTCAAAGGGGCAATTAGCTTCGACAATCTGAGCGGTGCCAGCGCCAGCCAGCGCAAAGGGGACAAGCGGATCCTGTACGCCTCAGAAACCGCCGCACGTGCCGTGGGCGGCCAGATTACCCTGCACGCCTTTGACGCCGGGAAACTCGCCGCGGGCATGCCCATTCGCTATCTGGGCATCGATATCGGTCAAATCCAAACCCTGGAACTCATCACCGCACGCAATGAAGTGCAGGCAAAAGCGGTACTGTACCCGGAATATGTCCAGACCTTTGCGCGCAGCGGAACTCGCTTCTCGGTGATTACCCCGCAAATCTCAGCGGCAGGCGTGGAGCACCTCGATACCATCTTGCAGCCTTATATTAACGTGGAGCCGGGTCGCGGGAATCCACGCCGTGATTTTGAGCTTCAGGAAGCCACTATTACCGACTCGCGTTATCTTGATGGCCTGAGCATCGTGGTCGAGGCGCCGGAAGCCGGGTCGCTGAATATCGGCACTCCGGTTCTGTTCAGAGGTATCGAGGTGGGTACCGTCACCGGGCTGACGCTGGGTTCGCTTTCTGACCGCGTGATGATTGCCATGCGCATCAGCCAGCGCTATCAGCATCTGGTGCGTAATAACTCCGTGTTCTGGCTGGCGTCCGGCTACAACCTCGACTTCGGCCTGACCGGCGGCGTGGTGAAAACCGGGACCTTTAATCAGTTCATTCGCGGTGGTATTGCCTTCGCCACTCCACCGGGTACGCCACTGGCGCCGAAAGCACAGGCAGGAAAACACTTCCTGTTGCTGGAAAGCGAACCCAAAGAGTGGCGTGAATGGGGAACCGCCCTGCCGCGTTAATATCCTTCCTGCTCCGGCGTACTCGCGTCGGAGCAAATATGCTACACTTCGCGCCTGTTTTTTTTCCGGTGGTAACAAGTGGCTTATTTTCCTGACGCCTTTCTGACTCAAATGCGGGAAGCAATGCCTTCCACGCTCTCTTTCGATGATTTTCTCGCCGCCTGCCAGCGTCCGTTACGACGCAGCATTCGTGTCAATACGCTGAAAATCTCCGTTGCCGATTTCCTCGCCTTAACGGCACCTTACGGCTGGTCGCTCACGCCGATCCCTTGGTGTGAAGAAGGGTTCTGGATCGAGCGTGACGAAGAGCAGTCAGTCCCACTGGGCAGCACCGCCGAGCATTTAAGTGGGCTGTTTTATATTCAGGAAGCCAGTTCAATGCTGCCGGTTGCCGCGCTGTTTGCCGAGGGGAACACTCCGGATCGGGTGATGGACGTAGCCGCCGCGCCGGGTTCAAAAACCACGCAAATCGCCGCAAAAATGAAGAATAAGGGCGCGATCCTGGCCAATGAGTTTTCCGCCAGTCGCGTTAAAGTGCTGCATGCCAATATCAGCCGCTGCGGGATAGCCAACGTTGCCCTCACCCACTTTGACGGACGCGTATTTGGCGCAGCGTTGCCAGAATCCTTCGATGCCATTCTGCTGGACGCACCGTGCTCCGGTGAAGGCGTAGTGCGTAAAGATCCCGATGCGCTGAAAAACTGGTCCATCGACAGTAATCTTGAAATTGCCGCCACCCAGCGCGAACTGCTCGACAGCGCGTTTCATGCCTTACGCCCCGGCGGCACGCTAGTGTATTCCACCTGCACGTTGAACCGTGATGAAAATGAACTCGTCATGCAGTGGCTGCAGGAGTCCTATCCGGACGCCGTAGAGTTTCTCCCATTGGGTGATTTGTTCCCGGAAGCCGAACGCGCGCTGACGCCAGAAGGTTTTCTGCATGTCTTCCCGCAAATTTACGACTGCGAAGGATTCTTTGTTGCCCGTTTGCGAAAAACAGCCGCTATCCCTCCTCTGCCTACCCCTAAATATAAGGTCGGCAATTTCCCGTTCAGCCCATTGAAAGGTCGTGAAACCGCGCAAATCACCGCAGCGGCTAACGCCAGCGGATTACAATGGGAAGAAAATCTGCGCCTCTGGCAGCGTGATAAAGAAGTCTGGTTGTTCCCTGTAGAGATTGAATCATTGATTGGTAAAGTGCGGTTTTCCCGCCTCGGGATTAAGCTGGCGGAAACCCACAATAAAGGGTATCGCTGGCAACATGAGGCCGTCATCGCTCTCGCCAACCCGCATCATCGCAACGCGTTCGAACTGAACCTTGAAGAAGCAGAAGAGTGGTATCGCGGCAGAGATGTTTACCCGCAGACCGCGCCTGCCACCGACGATGTGCTGGTCACTTTCCAGCACCAGCCGGTTGGGCTGGCAAAACGGATCGGTTCACGGTTGAAGAACAGCTATCCACGCGATCTTGTCCGGGATGGCAAACTCTTTACAGGATAACGCACCTTTTTACTGGCGCTTTTGCTCACGTTGACTACGCTGAAAAATGGACGGCCTAACTGGTCGTACCACAACCAGCAAATTGACGGAGAGCACGATGATGAAAACCAGTGTGCGCATTGGCGCTTTTGAAATCGACGACGCCGAGTTACATGGCGAATCGCCGGGAGATCGAACGTTAACCATTCCGTGTAAATCCGATCCGGATTTATGTATGCAACTGGACGCCTGGGATGCCGATACCAGCGTCCCGGCCCTCCTTAATGGCGAACATTCTGTTCTATTCCGTGAGCACTACGATCGTAAGTCAGATGCCTGGATCATGCGTTTTGCCTGATTCAAAAAGAACCCGTCGCCAGACGGGTTATTTATCTATTCCTTTCCCCCTCGCAGCAACCTCTTCTACACTATGTGTACGGCAGTACAATTTGAGGATGGAATGTTCACGCTGGTTCTTTTTGTTTGCTATCTGGATGGCGGTTGTGAAGATATCGTGGTCGATGTCTACAATACGGAGCAGCAGTGCCTTATTTCGATGGACGATCAGCGGATTCGCAATGGTGGATGCCTGCCGGCAGATGGCTATATCGACAGTTTCTGGCGACCTGCGCAGGAATATAGCGATTTTTGATTATTGTAATTGCACCAGCGTAAGCTCGCCGCCGAATACTGCGCCGGTATCGATATAGTGCAGGTTATCAACGTCCAGCCGATGGCGCAGCGGCGTATGACCAAACCAGAAATGGTCCGCACCACCAACTCCGCCACTTCTGTTCATCAACCGCGAGCGATCCCACAATACCCGCTGTAAATCGACATGCTTTTGCCATTGATATTCATCATCCGGGTAATCGGCATGGGCAATAACGTGCACACCATTCTGACAGCGCAGTTCCACAATCCAGGGTAATTGCTGACACGCCTCAAGCGCATGCCTCGCCGCCGGTTGTGCGGAATGGGTAAACCACTCTCCCCCGTTCATTTGCCACAGCAACTGTTCTCCCGTTGTCAGCGCATCCAGCGCCATCTGCTCATGATTCCCCCTGACCGCTACCATCCAGTTTTTGCGCAGTAACAGCAGACAGCGCAAACTGTCTGGCCCACGGTCAATCACATCACCGACAGAAACCAGCAGATCCTGCCACGGATCAAACCGGTAATGACGTAATTTAACCATCAACATGGAAAAACAGCCGTGGAGATCCCCCACCACCCAGACGTGGCGCCAGCGCGTACCTTCTATTTTCTGGTAGACAGGGCCATGGTGTTCCATTTGACCTCACGGATGCAGCGATCGCTCTGATAATAATTTAACAATAGCAGCAAAAAAGCCTGGACGATTGAGGGGCGGAGTATGGTATGGTTTGGCAAGAATACAGCATGCGACACGCAGTGTTTTGCCTTGGACGGCATCGTATTCGACAGATAAAAAGAGACCGAATACGATTCCTGTTTACAACTCAAAACGCAACAACCTATAAAATTCAATAAGTTAACATCAAAAACCCACTAAAAAACACCTCCTGATACTTACTATTGCACCCGTTCAAGATCAATCAGTTGCTATTGGTTTCGTGGCGTCGTCGGGAAAAATTCGGGATCGCTTTCAACGAGCGCCCATCCATTTTTAAGAATTCATCAATTCACAAAACCATCATTCCGATTTACCTTACAAATTCCTTTTAAATCATTACCGGTGCGCACCACTTTTTCTTCCTGCCCTATACTTTCAGTCTGACATATGGCTGGAGGTTTCTATGTGTGGACGTTTTTCACAGTCAATGACACGAGAGGACTATCTTGCCCTGCTCGCTGAAGAAGGTGAACGCGACATTCCATACAATTTTGAACCAACTAGCTGATTGAATGCGGCAAGATATCAAAATCCTTCTGCAGTTAAATTTATATAGCTCGCGGTTACGCGTGTTATATAGAATGTGAAAACAATGAAAATAAAGTAATAAATATTAAGGCAAATTGGCATCCTCGACTAATTTTGTCAATTTATCTATAGATAACGGCTTTGAGTAATACCATCCCTGTACACCGCACTCAGGGAACATTTCAGTTAAATAATTAACCTGAGTTGATGTTTCCACACCTTCGAATACGACCTTATGAGTTATATCTTTAAAAATCTCTACCAATCCTGATAATAAATTATTACTTATAGAGTATTCATCGATAGAGTCTGTAATTGATTTATCAATTTTAATTTCATCTATTTGTAAACTTGACAGCCAGTTTAAATTTGAATAGCCCGTCCCGAAATCATCAATGGCTATTGAAATACCTTTATCATTAAATAAAGAAATTACCTTTTGGAGTGAATTTAGATCCGCACTCTGTCTTTCTGTTAATTCCATCATTATCATTCCGGGCTTTATATTTAATTCATCGATCATCTGAAACACTTTTCTTTGAAAAGATTCAGACAAAAGGTCTTGAGAACTAACATTAATGCTTATAAAGACATTAAATTTTTCAGAAAGAGACCTAGCTTCTTTTACTACCATTCGAAATACAAGATTACTTACATCTTGAATTAAATTATGTCTCTCTGCAATAGGGATAAAAATATCAGGAGGAATGCTACCAATATCATGGTCATCCCATCTAATTAGTGCCTCTACACCAATAACCTTACCGGTTTTTATTTTATAAATAGGTTGATATACAAGATATAATGATTCATTTCTTATGGCATTTTTTAATCTTGATACTAATGATTGTTTGCGTGCAACCTTTTGATTATAAACAACGCCTAAAAGAACACCTGTTACAATAGATGTAAATGCAATCAACAAAATCATTAACCAATTATCGAAACTCACCCACGTGAATTTAACTCCTCCCATGACACAGATGTCATATTTTCCATTACAACTTTGCGTAGTAATAAGTCCTAACTGATAGGATTTATCATGTTTAGCCTCCTCAAGCAGATCGACCAGATCACCAAACCTAAACAAATGAAGAGAATGATCTCTATTGCCGACAATTGCTGAAAATCCTTTCTCTTCATGGTCTGTAGCAAATCTGTTAAAAGCAAATGGTGAAATCGTTATAGCTAATTTTTGGTTGCTTAGTAAATCAGCTTTAACATTATTTTCCAACAACACGCCAAAAAACCACGTCAAGTTATCCTTTTCAACTTTTCTATCGTATATGTTGAGTAATAATGGTGCTGGCAACTTGCCCCACAACGCAGTACAAGTAATTGCCCCATTAGAAATAAATGATATATCCTTTATAAGTGCATAAGGCCATAGAGCGATTCTTACAGCATGAAGCTGTAGTTCACTACAGGGACTATAAGCATCAAACACCTCATAACCATCATTTATTTCATCAATTTGTTGAATGAGACTAACACTTCTATTCAATACTCGTTCTGTATATGAACCGATACGCTCCTTATATATATAATAAGTAGAAATCTCAGTTAACGACAAAAACAGCAAAAATGAAAATGTGATTGATATCACATAGGGCTTAAGTTTAGTCAATTTGTAGTTCTTTATCACACAAACCTCTTAATATATCTTAACCCTTTGTGACAACATACATTCCACTATCAATTTACAATGTTGAACATACAATTAAAATAGATTATCGGCAACAATAGTTGTTTCTTTATACTTTCCATTAGAAATGGACATCATACTATAGTACAAAACTATATAAGTGAGATTTATGTCTCCATTTCAATCAAGTACATGTCTCCCTACATGTACAAACATCGTGAACATGATAGCATTCAAGGGGGCTGAGTATGATGAGGGAGCGTTCTTCCCCCGATGCTGATGTCCGGGTAAAACCGATGATGACACTTCCGGCAATCAACACTGACGCCAGCAAGCACGAGAAGGAACAGATAAGCCGTACTGTGCAGGAAATGTTTGAAGAGGCTGATATGTGGCTGGTTTCAGATTAAACGCCTTGAACCGTCATATTGCTTAAGTACAATCCGCCGTGACTGGCAATCATTCAATACTCGCACTATCGAGCGTTCGCCAGGCGGCCGCAGCCATGCTCCTGCATACGGTGTGGTTGCGGCAGCTCCCCATTGTTATTTCGCTTTATGATATTGCCTGCTGAGCGTCCAGAACTGAATTATCTGGCGGTGAGCTGTTCAACAATTATCTTCAGCGCTTCCATGCCTGCTTTCAGTTGATTAATTTCGTCTTCCTGCGCTTCGTTTTCATCCATCAGGGAAATAATGGCTGCGTGGTGAACAGCGGCCAGTACGCCGGAATCGCCAGCCTGCACAGATAAGGCATCTTTAACTACAGTACCGTCCCTGAGTTCAATATCGCCGGCAGTGACTTTCGCCTCCGGGTATGCCTCATACAGTCCTTCAGCAAGAACACCGATGCCGAAACGTCCGTCAGCATTTTTTGTTTTCAGTCGCCAGGTACATGCACGGATTATCCGCATCGTTTCGCGCGGATTCTGGATGTCTTCGACTTTCTCTTTAATTTTGACGGTCGAACCGCCGTTAACCCAGTTCCCGGTGGCGGTGGCGTTACCATTATTGCCATTAAACCGCCACATGTGCGGTGTGGTTCCCGATTCATAAGTCCAGGAGAGGACATACTCGGGGTTCATTTCGTTTGACCATGCTGACCACGTAAATGCCCCACCGTAGTTACCCGGCCAGTACATCTTGAAACTCATGTGCGGATACAGATAGCCTTTACCTTGTACATTCATCTGTTCATGGTAGAGACCGTAGTTGCGGTTTCCGGCATAGAGGGAGTCAAAGCTCCCCGGCGATGCGTTGACCTTGCCAAAAGGGCTGGTTATCTGGCCTCCGGATTTGCCGCCGATGGTGTTAAGGCGGACATCATTCCCCTCACAGAAAGAACCTGCCCCGGCGCCAAAGGGACTTGATAACCCCGTCCCGCCCTGTGCTTTTGGCACCACGCCGCTTACCAGGTCTGCCTTGCCATCAAGTGTCTGAACAATACCGTTCCACGCAGGGCCGATGAATGTTGTTCCATCAGGCAGCCTGACAGTGATGGTTCCGGTGCCGCTGAATACCTGCTGCCAGTTCTGTTTGTCATAGTTCAGTCCGCGCAGGGCTTCTGCAGCTTGTGTTACTGCAGCAGCGGTGACCAGGTTCATCGCAATACGAGGAACTGCATACCAGGCCGAACCTGATTGCGTTGGTCCGGTGAAATTACTCACCAGTGTCGCAGATGTGTTGCTGTTGACGGTCTTAACCGGGAGGGTGTACGGAACGCCACCGACCGTAACGACAATAAAATCACCGGCCGCCAGTTCTGTGGTAAATGCGGTTCCGCTGCCAGCGACCGCAGCAGAGTTATTCGTCAGGGTTAATGTTCCTGCTGACATTGATTTCTCCTGAATTCAGATAATAAAAAACCCTGCCGGAGCAGGGTTTTTCCTGGGGTTTGATTTAATCGTAACTGGCCGTTTTAATTGCGGTCGTTGTTGTGTGGAAATCGACTCCGCTCGGCGTCCAGGAGCCGGGGGGGATCTCACCAAACCTGGCGCTAATAATTGAATTAACCCCGTCAAAATAACAGCACATGCCTATAGGCGTTTGTAATGTCCCTGACGATGAGACCGCAACCCGATACCCTGCTGCCTGAGGCACGATTGCATATTTACCGGGTAGCGTATAATTGATATTAGCGCCGTTATTAGCACTTCCCCCCGGTACGCCTATCTGTCTTATATCGGTTAATATCTTCGTTTCATTTGTGAGAACGCATTTGCCATTAGTGTCCCAAATAGCCATACCCCACGATGGCGGTATCTGAGCCTTAGTGGTAAACAGATAGACTTCGAGGTCAATGTTATTATACAGACCAACCGTCTGCCTTGCTGATATGGTTACATTATTCCCGGTAATGGAATATTCAAAGAATGCCGGGCCGCCCGTTGTGACACAAAAGGGAAGGATAATGTCTTCAGTCTTTACTGTCGCATTAACCGTTATAAACTGACCAGAGCCACTGGCAGTCAGTTTCTGGTCTAAAGCAATCGATGTTGTCTCAGTCGTAAAAAACTCAACACCATCATCAGTGGAAAGATATGCCCCATAAGCCATTATGCTTTCTCCTGATAGAACACGAGGACTGCCGCAATGGCTGGCTCCGTATTAATCTCATATTGCCCGGTACCCGCCGGGGAGCACGTAATTGTTCCTCCGCTTACAGTGAATATCCTTCTTAGCCCTGTATTAACGTTTTCAAGCGGGGCCTGAACGTATTTAAGAACATACCCGCTTCTGATGGCGAAAGACCAGGTGCCTGACTGAGAAAAACTTGTGACGGTCGCTCTACCCAGGACCATTGTTGGCTTGACCCCGTAGTTATTTTTGACACCGTTTGCATCCCACGTCTGAATACCCCATGCCATCAGAACACCCCTGTTATTTTCCCGATCTGAACACGAAGCACCCCATTCCCGTCCTTGACGCTATAGTTGAGATTACTCATTCTCGACGCCCCCTCACCTGCCACAGCCCCGTTAACCTCAAACGTTCCGTCTGATTTCATAATGGTCCCTGTTTTTCCCGTTACATAATTAGCGGACCGCAGCTCACCAATTTTTGCCAGCGTTATATGCCCATACTGAATAAATGCATCACTGATAAACACCTGGCCATTGACCACCGCGAATGGAGAATATTGCGTATCACCGCTGCCACTCATCAGGACGAACTGGTTAGCGTTAAACCCGACGCGGGTGTAGGCGAAGGAGTAGATTGCAGCTCGCTGCGTTTCGCTAACCGGCACCCTGATATGCGGATCGACCTGTCGGGCAATCCTCTTCAGGTCTGCCCGGGTCAGCGCATCACACTCTTTATCGGTGTAGCGCTTGTTGCGGGTGATATCGGAACCAGTGTGACCATCGCAGACCGTGAGAACGTCGACCACATCGCGATAAGCAACGTATTCGCGCCCCTCCAGTCCATCCTTACCGGACAGCATGACGGTGGCAATAGCGATAGCACCGCCGCCCATTGCCGCAATAAGTTTACTTCTCAGTGCTGGGGACATCGTCGCCTCCTGCTTTTCTTCTGTACTCCCTGTCCCGGTAGTACCAGTTGATGACGAACGTTCCAATTGTGCAGGCGATACCTACGACCAGCGCCCAGTCGTTCAGTGAGAGGGCACCAAATAGGGTCGTCGTGGTTCCCGCGCCAACTGCGGCACCATTAGTGAATTTTTCCATGCGATGCATATCTCTCACCTCGCTGTTTGCGGGTGCTGTGTGTTTTAAATGAGGGTCAGGCTTCACGGGCTGAATTTATCAACAAAGCACGTAGCGGATGATTCCCGTGAGCCTGAAATAGAAGAGCCCCAGCGGGTGCCAGGGCTCAAAATCATTGGTTCGATACTATGATGGGTATAAATTAATTCACTAACCACCCCATCTGATTTATTAAGCTTTTCCCGTCTGGCGTAATTTTCAAGGCCAGCCAATCGTCATTAGCTTTGCTTTGTACTGCAGTGATAAAATTTTGCTGGCGTAGGGAATAAATCGCATCATTAACATTATCTCCCAGAACACCTGGGAAGGAGGTTCTCTGTATGGCATTAGCATTTCTGCCCTGCATCGCAAGAAGCTTGAGAATATCGATTTGAAGCGGTGTTAAGTTCATATCTACCTCCCTTGTTGTGTTTGTCTATTTTACCAGTTCGGAAATGGTCATAACCCGGCCGGGAGGCCCTTAAATATGAACTACATCACAATATTTAAACAACAAAAAACCCGCACAAGGCGGGTTAGCGTGACACTGCCAGTGCATACAACAATGGCACAATATCAGATTCACACGAAATATATGCTAATTAGTTCATTTCTGCAATACCTTGCTGATAATTTGCTGCCTTTTGTTGTGAACGTGATCGCGAAACATGATGTAGCGACTGTGAGTCCAGCCCCTTATACAGACTGACCATTGCATCGTAATGTTCCACGTAATTCTGAGACCAGTTTGTTTTGTTAACGCCCACCAGCGCAGCGAGATCACCATACTGATAGGCATCGCGCCCGGCCAGTTCCGCTTTCACATCCTGCGCCGCCAACCATATCAACTGCCGTAAACGATCAATGGTCTTCTTCGCCACCTTTTTTCCGGCCAGATGCTCGCAGAATTTCGACCATGCCCACTGAGTAATCAGCACCTGATTATCCCAGCGCACATTCTCGCTGTAGTTCCATAGCAGCCAGGCCTTCTGGTGCTCTTCGAGCGTCATCAGTGCGCGGCGCCACGATGCGGTGGAGTATTCAACTGGCTGCACCAGCGGAATATGCGATCCCTTGGCATGCGACTGTTTACCTGGGATTGGCGGGTTATCCAGAGTTATCATCTCGCCAGTAACCTCATCCTTCACCTTCATCTTCTTCCGCTTAAAGGTACCGGTATCGAACTGCGCGTTCTCAAGCCAGGCCATTAACTGCCCTTTCGTCGCACCACTCAGATCGGCGGTGGCCACTATCAGCTGCTGGCGCACGTATTCGAGAAATTGAGTGTTCATACAGCACCGCCTATGGTTTTGATGTAATTCTTCAATATTCGGTAGTCCGTCAGCACAGAGCCGGGAAAGTGGTATAAGCGCAATCGTTGCCAACGAACGCGGAGGTGATCGGCAAAATAGGATTCAAATGTCATGCGGCCTCCCTGCTCTTAATTAACCCACGGCGAAGCGCGCTGTAGTGCTTCCTAATGATTTCGAGTTCTTCGATGGTGTATCGGTGTGGGACGTTATTGTTTTCGAGTGCCTCGACGCACTCAGGCCCGATTTTCTCGATAAGACCAAGGCGGTACTGCTGCTGATTACCCGACAGCTGCACGTTGCAGTGGTGACACTGTTTACTGATATTGTCTTCGTGATAGCGGAGATGTGATGCCTTACCGCGTGATCGGTAGTGACCTGCTTCCCACTGGACGGTTTCGAACGTCCCGCAGCTAATACACGGAAGGACATGGTCACGCTCGCGGATGTAGTCGTTGACGACACGCTGCGTTAAATCTTCCCAGTGTTTCAAAGGTTTCACAGCAGCTTTGCGCTGGCGCCAGGCGGCTCGCTCTTTCTTCTCAGTGGCGCGCTGTTTGGCGGACTCCTTGCGCCGTGCATCCTCCCGGACTTTTCTGGTCTGCTCTTTCCCGACGGCGCTGGCGCACTCGTAACCACATACGGTCTGCGTGCCTCGCACCGGGTGGAACCACTGGCGGCATTCTTTGTTAGCGCACTTACGGCGCGGTAGCTTAGCCATGCTCACCCCCACGCCTTGTTTTGCCAGGCACGGCTTGGGCGCGGGGCTTTCTCGGTTTCCGGTAACTGCACACTGACAGTCCAGGTGATGTTGTCACGATTAAGACTGCGTTCTACCGTGGCGCCACGAAGGCGGTAAGTGGCCACCAGCTCGTCGGCCTGCTCGGTTGTGCATTCGTGATGGTGGAACCAGGAATATTTCATGGTCATCACCCCGCAAAGCTCATGAGCTGAGATGCGGCGTTTTCCGCTTCATGTTGGTCCTTGAATGTCCGGGACAATACCCAACGCCACAGAACATCGAACGCAGATTTGTACAGCTGCTGGAACTCGGTTTCGTCCATGTTGGCGAAGGCTATGCTGCGAGGGTGTTTGCGAAGGGTACCGTCGGGAAGCTGGATAGCGTCGTAGTGGCCGGATTCGACAATTACCCATGAACGGTATGCATCATAGGATTTGCAGATGCTGATACTACCGGCGCGCTTATCAGCGATGCGGTCCAGATACTGTTCGGCAGCATCCAAAAGAGCGCCTTCGTTTCCACCAAATGCCGCGAGGAATTTAGCGTACCCGGTCACCAATTTTCGTTCGTTGGAAGAGATCGCCCCGCCTGTGGGTTCCCAGTATTCAAACCCGAGATTCAGTAGCGCAAAGAAACGGCGATGGAATGCGGGATTCCTCACCTGACGAAATTCGGCTACCAGTACGGCGCCGAGTTTGATTTTTGATTGCAGTAAATCACTGGTCTCGGGCGTTGCCGGGATCAGGATACCTGAAGACTGCTTGATTAGTTGTAGCTGCGCCATGGTTTCTCTCCGTGGCGCATCAAGTTGTCAGTTGTTCAGGCTGACACTGACATTATGTACAGTTGATAATGGAAAATCAATGCAAGAAAAAAACCGCCGTAGCGGGTTGAATTAGCAATGTTTTATTACGCCGCTATTTGTTTCTGCTGACAGACATGATTACAGTAATCCGCGCATGAAAAACTCATGTAAAATCAAACTGTTTTTGCTGCGGAAATGACCGCGCTCATCAGGCCTTGATATGGGCCAAGATATCCATCAATATAGAAATGACCAGATAACCTATAGGCTCCCCTAAACCAGTAAATCTGACCAAATCCATCTTCATGTGGTGTGATCGTCAGTTGATAACCTGAAGAGTTACTTGTGCTGGGTTTTTCCTCAGGTTGTACATCTTCGAATTTATCAGTCCAAATCACCAACCACTTGGAATCGTCCGACTCTCCCAACTCAAAGTCATCACCATCCAGTTCAATATTCAGATAGATCTTTCTATGTGTATTTTCGCTCAAAAAACGCTCTAATGCTTTCGCTTCTCTTGAATAATGCTTTAAAGTGCAAATGTTTTCTCTTGGCTTTTTATCAGGAAATGAAATTTCCTTTGATGATGTAAAAGCTTTATAGGCGTAGTAGCAACTTGCTATAGAAACCAGAACACCCACAAAACTCAGAAAATTACCCAAGCTAAAATCCCCCATCATGAGCATTAAGATTTATAATCTATTTATATAGCGAATCATTGATATGTTGAGGTTGCACGTCCATCGCCAGATTAAAGAATCTAATCGCACAAGAGTTCCGACACTCTTTGAAAGTGACGTCTGACGCACTCAGATCGACGTTAACCTTGTCCTGCTCTTCTTTGGATTTTGCTGCGATATTCCAGTCAGACATTAGTCAGCAGTTCTCCCTCTTTTTTTCCTCGTTTCGTAAGGAGATCTGTAACCATCTACAGGGGCCACATCATCAGCCTCAAATCGCTTAGCGTTTGCTATATCGGATTGAAGCCTGTGTTTTTTATATCGCTTCCTCGCCGCTTTGTATTTCTCGGCAGGAGTCATTTCTTCGTGTGACATAAAAAAATTCCTCGAGTTATGGATGGGATTATACGTTAGGCTGCAATTTGTTTCGACTGGCATAGCTCCGGCAGATTAGCCCTCACCAGCGCCTCAGCGAACGGCGGTGGTACGGCGTTACCGCAGCGGGCAACCTGCTTATCCTTCGCGTATTTCTGCCCCCGATAGTCCTGATCGATGATGTACCACTCAGGGAAGCCCTGAGCGCGGTATAGCTCGTGCGGTTGCAGCATGCGCATGCCAATATCAACGATGCGGTAAGTTATGCCGTCAACGGTCACCAGCCCATCACAATCCTCACCACAGTATTCACGCAGAAACTCAAGCGTCTGCTGCGCGCGAAATTTGTCGTATTCATCGACCGCAAGAGTGGTTTTCACCTCCCCTACGTGCAGACCGCCCGCCGTCACCGTTGGCATTGGCTCGCTGGTCGGCTGCCCGTCCCGGCAGGTACCACGCAGTTTAACCAGATGCGACGTAACTGCGGCATGGTGATCGACTGTCGTAACCGAGTGCATAGGCTCATCCATGCCAACACCAGCGCCCTGGTAATTCCCGCCATAGTGTTTCGCCAGGAACGCACTCACCGTCGCGAATTTATTCCCACCAGCTGTAACGGTCCCCAGCGGGTTATCCAGTCGAAGCACACGCGGTTCTTGTCCGGGACGCTCGCCATAACCCATCTGGATCAACGTGGGTGTTACCAGTTGAGATTTGCCGCCACCACCAGCGGTGATGGTTGCGCTCGGTTCGTCTGCCCGGTGGCCGACACTAGCCCCAAACTGGCGGGCTATCACTGGCGCAACAAGACAGGCGCGGGATTGCTTCAGAATGGTATGAGCAGGTTTTTCCAGCGGGCGCGGTTTAGCCTGGTATTCACTACCACCATTACCCGCCAGGAATGGTGTCAGTGCAGCCTCAACAATCCCGAGTGCATGCCCATTCCCGCCCGGGCGTTTTGATGTGCCAGCAGTTACCGTCGGGACAGGTTCGGTAACGGGCTGTCCGGTTGCGCCAGTACGGAACTTTGTCAGGTGTGGGACGGCAATCGCGTAACCATGGGTTTTCGTAATGGTCTGCAAAGGGTCTCCCAGCGCCTGACCACGGAAACAGTCGTATTTCCCTTTGGTCGTCGTGTGGTTGCACTTAACGATGAACGGCGACGCGCTCTCGATCACAAACCGCTGGATGCCACGAGCGATGCGTTTGAGCGTATTTTCAGCCAGTGGCTTTTTGCGGTCGAATATCGACGGTGCCGGAATGGTCCAGTCGATACACTCTGCCGCTGTTCGCCATGGCGCCAACTTTCCACTCCGCACCGCTGGAGATTTCGGATCGCCGTGAGTCGGCTCCGGCCAGGTCACCGGCATACCATCGCAGCGCATCACCATGAAGAAACGCTTCCTGATGGTCGGTGCGCCAAAGTCGCAGGCGCGCAGCTCACGATGATCAACGGCGTAACCGAGCCCGGCCACCAGTTGCTGCGCCAGTTCGCCGTCGGCAGTAATACCCAGGAACTCGCAGCACTCCGCCAGCGCCGGATGACCGGCAGGAATACCACCGGACAGCATGCCGCAGAAAGCCTCGAAGGTCTCACCAGTACGCAGGGGATCTGGACGTAACCCACCATCAGCAGATTCGATAAGCGGCCCCCAGGTGCGGAACTCTTCAACGTTCTCCAGCATCATCACGCGGGGACGTACCGCCAGCGCCCAGCGAATGACAATCCACGCCAACCCGCGGATCTCTTTCTCCACCGGTTTCGAACCTTTAGCCTTTGAGAAGTGACGGCAATCAGGGGAAAACCATGCCAGCCCCACCGGGCGGCCAGCGGTCGCTACGATGGGATCGACATCAAACACCGATTCGCAGTAGTGCAGTGTATCCGGGTGGTTCGTAGTGTGCATCGCAACAGCGTTCGGGTCGTGGTTAATCGCAATATCCACACTACGGCCGATCGCCAGCTCAATGCCCGTGCTCGCCCCGCCGCCGCCGGCAAAGTTATCAACGATGATTTCTCTCACGCGTATTTCTCCATAGCGGTGGCCAGTGATTGCGCGGCGTTTATGATGGCTGGTACCGGCATTTTCTCCAGCCACATACGGTTGATGTGATGCTTCAGGCGGCGCTGGTGATGCGCCGGGAGATAACCGGCTATTTCAACCTGGCTGTAGACCATTCCCACCTCAGCAGGCCAGACGGTTTCGGTCACATCCACCAGCAGCAGGTTTTCCAGTTCGACGATACGTTTCGTGGCGTATTCCAGTTGAGGTTCCATCAGTCCTCCTTAAATCTGACGCCCGCCACTCGCAGGGCATGCTCAACGTCGAAACGCGAAAGCCATTGGCCGTTATCTTTGGGGATCATTACGCCGCGCTCTGCTTCGTTAATTGGATGCCCAGGTCGGACTTTGTACCCTGCCGGCAGCTTCACGGTAACAGCTCGGCGAAGCTGCAACTCTAACAGCATCACTTCAAACAACCGCGCATCAACTTCTACTGAACCACGAACACAACGACGATTGTGGTCGTTTATTGTCTCTTGGGTTTCAGAGAGAATTTTTGACAGCCGCTCATCTGTTAGTTTGTTAGTTGTCATGGGTTAGTCCTCACGGTTCTAAACAATACTGATTGCTGAAAGCCGGTAATAAACCATAGCCCATCGACTCGCTGGCTCATTTCGTACCAGTCTTCCGGGTTAAGGTCGGACACGAGGTTGTCACCACAAATACAAATATCTGGTCCGCGCTTCTCGGAATCATAAATATCACCTGGTGAAAACCACTCAGGATTAGTGGAATGAACGCACTCCATTTTGGTTACGTCTGACATCTCACTCCCCCTTCACGCCAATGCCAGCGGCGCGGATTGCTTCGTCGAAGAACTGAGTAATTTCTGTGGCTTTATCACCAGTGACTCGATATCTGTATGGTTGCCCGACTGAATCCAGAGTGTCACCCAGCGCATACCAGTCGTCAGAATACGGACAAGATTCAAATTTCCGACCATCTCCACCAGTGACATAACGATTACGTCGAGTCACTCCGCGATGGGTGCAACTACCACCTTGCCAACAGGTTGCGCCTTCTGGCTTAAAGTCTCGCTTTCCCATCACATATCCTCCACACTGAATCCCGCCAGGCTAATCTGCCGCTTGGCGAGCGTAATGGCTTCTTCATACGCTTTTTCTTGCTCATTCCAGTAGCCGTTTGTTTTTGGCAACAAAACGGGGTTAGCTAACTTCGCCTCCAGTTCTGCTAACCTGCTGCAAGCCAAAAACGACACCCCTGAAGTTGGCGAACTCAGTCTTAACGCTGAATGGAAACTGATTCAGGCGATTAAAGACATCTTCGAACAGGGTGAAGAACACGAACCTGAAGTGATCGCTGCTTTCATGTCTGACTGGGTGACCGCAGAAGCTGCTGACCGCAATCAGTTGGTAGAAAACTGGTGCAGTGGCAAGTTTCCTCTACTCAAAACTGAAACCACCAGCGGTGCTGACGTTACAACGGGTCAAGATCTCACCGTTATTGACGGTACCCAGTTTGACGAGAACAGCCAGGCCGAAGATGGCGTCGTTGGTGGTGAAGTCGGTACCGAAGAGCAATCTCAGCAGTCAGAGCAGCCGAACCTGATCGTCGTTGCCACCCTGCCATTCCGCCAGCGCGTACTGGCTCAGTTCATTGGTGATGGTGAATATCTCTATCACATCGACGCTGGGCAGAAAAACGAGATTGTCCGCCTTGAGATGGACACTGATGACACGTACATCCAGAACCTACTGCTGGCTGCTGAGAATGTGGAAGCATTCAAAAAAGCCATTGAGCACGATATTCATAAAGTCGTGAATGCCGTTAAGAAAGTCTTCCCTGTCGACGGTAAAAAACCGGAGCTGGCAACAGTTATCCAGTTCCTGGCGGTGTGGTTCAAAACTGAATACATCGATCGCGGCCTGCTGGTCAAGGAATGGCAGAAAGGCAACCGTGTAACAACCATTAATCGCACACCTTCAGGTGCGAACGCCGGCGGCGGCATTGTCTCTGACCGTAAATACCCGCAAACCATTCTCGGTCTGGAGCATGAGATTGCTCTGGCGTTACGTGCCCGTGACCGCGAATTTGATATTTACAACGTCCCTCTGGATATAGAACTGCAGGCAAACTCCATCATGAATAAGATGGAAGATCCCGAATGGCTGGCGACTCGAGAGAGGTTCGTTTCAATTCCTGGTGGCCTGGACTACTCACGTGCCTGCATCATCGCAACAGTAAAAACCACACCAGAGGGGCTTTATGCTGATCCTGTAAAACACCAAGAATATTTGAATAGAGTACTGACGGAAACCGACCACACAAACCCAGATCCGTTGCTCGTTGATATAGCCTGCGGTCGTTCGTCTATGCCTGTACCTATGAAACAGGAAAAAGTAACGGCTGAAGAGGTAAACAAAATTCTTGCAGCTTCCCGCGGCGAATATGTTGAGGGGATTAGTGACCCTACAGACCCGAAATGGATCACAGAAGACCTCGCATCAAACGACCAACAAAAAGATGACCGTTCACCAGTTAAAGAGGAAACCACCAGCAATGTGCAGATGGAAGAAACTTTCAGTGATGAAGAACAGGCTGGTAATGAAGTGCAGTCAGGCGAAAGCAGTCTGGAAACTGGTGAAGAGTCACATACCGGCCAGCAAGCCGATGTAAACCAGAATGCGGACTCTGTCGTCCAAAATAGCGATTCTGTAAACCAAACCGAACCAGTTGCTGCGCAAACCGAGCCAGAAGCGCAATCTGAAGAACCGGCTGTTGTGTATCCAGCCTACTTCGAGCCAGGCCGTTATGAAGGTCTGCCGAACGAGGTTTATCACGCAGCGAATGGGATCAGCAGCACGCAGGTAAAAGATGCCCGCGTCAGCCTGATGTACTTCAACGCACGCCACGTCGCCAAAACGATCACGAAAGAGCGCTCTCCGGTACTGGACATGGGTAACCTGGTGCACGGCCTTGCGCTGCAGCCAGAGCAGCTCGATGAAGAGTTCAGCGTTGAACCGGCGATCCCGGAAGGCGCGTTCACCACGACGGCAACAATCCGCGCGTTTATCGATGAGTACAACGCCAGCCTGCCGGCGCAGCTGAGCGCCGACGACATCAAAGCGTTGCTGGAAGAATACAACGCCACTCTGCCTGCTCAGGTGCCACTGGGTGGGTCCTTCGAGGAAACTGGCCAGAGCTACATGTCGCTGCCAGAAGAGTACCAGCGTATCGAAGCGGACCAGAAGCAGACCGCAGCGGCGATGAAAGCCTGTATCAAGGAATACAACGCCACTCTGCCTGCTCAGGTGAAAACCAGCGGCAGCCGTGATTCGTTACTCGAGCAGCTGGCAATCATCAATCCCGACCTGGTGGCGCAGGAAGCGCAGAAACCCGCGCCGCTGAAAGTGTCCGGTACTAAAGCTGATCTGATTCAGGTCGTTAAGTCTGTTAATCCAGACGCCGTCTTTGCCGACGAACTGCTGGATGCGTGGCGCGAGAATCCGCAAGGGAAAGTACTGGTCACCCGCCAGCAACTGAGCACCGCACTGGCCATTCAGAAAGCCCTGCTACAGCACCCAACCGCCGGGATGCTGCTTCAGCACCCGAGTCGCGCCGTTGAGGTCAGCTATTTTGGCTTTGACGATGAAACCGGTCTGGAAGTCCGCGTGCGTCCTGACCTTGAGATCGACCTGGACGGCGTGCGCATTGGTGCCGACCTGAAAACCATCAGCATGTGGAACGTTAAGCAGGAAGGCCTTCGCGCCAAACTGCACCGGGAAATCATCGACCGTGACTACCACCTGAGTGCCGCCATGTATTGCGAGACCGCAGCACTGGACCAGTTCTTCTGGATTTTTGTCAACAAAGACGAGAACTACCACTGGATTGCCATCATCGAGGCGTCCGCCGAACTGCTGGAACTGGGCATGCTTGAGTACCGCAAATCAATGCGCGCTATCGCTACCGGCTTTGACACTGGCGAATGGCCAGCGCCGATCACCGCTGATTACACCGACGAACTGAACGACTTCGACCTGCGCCGCCTTGAAGCGCTGCGTACTCAGGCATAAGGGGAAAAACGATGGAAAACATGAATATCGTAACTGCAGAACAGCAGGCTCCGAACACTATTTCCGCCAGCAACGCCATTTTCAACGTTCAGGCATTAACGCAGCTTCAGTCTGTGGCGGGACTGATGGCACAGGCTGCCGTCACGGTTCCCGAGCATCTTCGCGGGAATCCTGCCGACTGCATGGCAATCATCATGCAGGCCATGCAATGGGGCATGAACCCTTACGCAGTGGCGCAGAAAACACACTTGGTGAACGGTGTGCTGGGCTATGAAGCTCAGTTGGTAAACGCGGTGATCTCCAGCTCTAACGCCATCGTTGGCCGCTTTCACTATGAGTACGAAGGCGACTGGTCGAAATGCGCCAGCAGCCGCGAAGAGATCGTGAAGAAGCCTGCAAAAGGCGGTGGGACTTACGACAAGAAAGAAATGGTACGGGGCTGGAACAGCGCCGACGAGCAAGGCCTGTCGGTTCGTGTGGGTGCCGTCATTCGCGGCGAAAGTGAGATTACCTGGGGCGAACCGGTATTCCTCTCCAGCGTGATTACACGTAACTCTCCACTGTGGATTTCGAACCCGAAACAGCAGATCGCTTATCTGGCCCTTAAATACTGGGCGCGACTGTACTGCCCTGCGGTCGTTCTCGGTGTGTATACCCCGGATGAAGTCGAGCAGCGCACAGAGAAGGAGATTAACCCGGCGCCGCAACGCGTTAGCCTCGCGGATATCTCAGGTGACACCGTCACCACCACGCAGAGCCCACAGGAATCATCGGTAAATATCGGCTCACTGGCCGATGATTTCCGCGAACGCATCGATGCAGCGCAGGATGTTGATAGCGCCAAAGCACTGCGCGCTGACATCGAAAGCGCGAAGGTCACGCTCGGTTCTGCCCTGTTCACTGAGCTGAAGAACAAAGCGGTGAAGCGCTATTACCTGGTTGATTCACGTAACAAGGTAGAGGCCGCGATCAACTCCCTGCCGTCTCCGGATGAACCGGGCGCAGCAGAGCGATTCTCCGAAGTTGAGCGAGTGCTGGCAACCAATAAGCGTCACATGGGCGACGAGCTGCACGATCAGTTCAGCATTACCCTGGCAGATATGAAACCGGAATACGTGGGCTAACAGATTTGGGAGGGTTCGCCCTCCCATTGAGGAGATGTAATGCGACTGATTAACCGAGGCAATCAGCAATCCCCGTTAGCGCGTCAGGCATGCGACATCGCACTGGCCACTCATCACGAACGCTACGGCGACTACGGGCGCAGCAAGATGAAGGAGACGTACACGGTGAGAGTTGAAGGTGTGAAGGTCTGGGTGGAGGTAGTGAACCGCAAGGCTAGCTATGTGGCCACTGCGATGACAGGTATGCGCAGGTTGCGCGCGCTACCTGGCCAGGTGAGTTGATAACGATATTTCATTAACAGTTTTCCGGCGGCTCTATAATAAGTTGCCGGAAGCCGGAGGTAGTATGGCCAAGCTTCTTAATCTGCTGGAATGGGCGAATTCAACTTATTCAACCCCACCGTCTCTTTCAACACTTCGCCGCTGGGCGCGGGAGGGGCGTATTTACCCTGCTCCGGAACTTCATGGCAAAGAATATAAGGTTCAGCCTGACGCCATCTATGTGGATCCGAGCAAAAAGAATCTTCGTCCCAAAGCAAAACGCATACCACTGCCAACTGGTGGCACTCTACTGGAGAGACTGACTCATGGCGAAAAGGCCAGTACGTTACGACGCTAACCTGCCCCGTAACCTGACCTATCGTAAAAGAGACAGGCTTTATAGCTGGAGAAACCCGATTACCGGTCAAGAACTATCTCTTGGCCGGATCGACAGAAAGGACGCCATTTCTCAGGCCATCGAAGCCAATAACTACATCGAACAAAATTACCTTCCGTCAGCGCTGCTGGACCGTATAAAGGAAACACCAACATTTACGGTGAAAGCGTGGCTTGAGCGCTACGAAGTAATTCTTGAGCGAAGAGAATTGAAGCCCAACACGATGAAGGTCAGGCGCAACCAGATTGCCACTATCAGTGATGAATTCGGACGTATGCCGCTATCGGCGGTCAGCACTAAGGATGTATCTACTTTTCTTGAGAGTTACATACTCTGTGACAAGAAGAGCATGGCTTCCGGACTACGTTCAGTGTTGTTGGATATTTTCAGGGAAGCAATTGTCGAGGGACATATTGAAAGGAATCCGGCTGAGCCGACAAGAACACCGACGGCCAAAGTGAAGCGCGAGCGCCTTCTACTTGAACAGTTCGAGATAATAAGGGATGCCGCAACCGCCCATTCCGAATGGGCTGCAAACGCATGCGAACTGGCACTTGTCACCGGGCAAAGAAGAGAGGACGTATCGTTGTTCAGATTCAGCGATATCAGGGATGGAAGATTGTTTGTCACGCAGGAAAAGACAGGTCACAAATTAGCGTTGCCGCTTGATTTGCGACTGGACTCTGCTGATTTGGTGCTGCAGGATGTTATCGATCGCTGCCGAAAAAACAACCCGTCAGACTTCATGCTGTATTCAGCGGTGAGACGTGGAGGCAGGAAGCCAGGGCCATTAACTCCGGACGGAATTACCCAAGCATTTTCTGATATCAGGGATTCTACAGAGTTAAAGTTTGGTCCCAACCCTCCTCCTTTCCATGAGATCAGGAGCTTGGCGAGCAGACTGTATGAAAGGGAGCGCGGAGAGGATTTCGCACAGAGACTGCTGGGGCATAAAAATTTAACAATGACCAAAAAATACCTGGACGCACGCGGTGCAGAATATGTTATGGTTTAGACAGGATATGGAAATTTCGAGTAATTTTCGTGGGATTTCGTGATAACACCGAAAAACACCATGAAAAACAAAGACATAAAAAGAGACCGAATACGATTCCTGTATTCGGTCCAGGGAAATGGCTCTTGGGAGAGAGCCGTGCGCTAAAAGTTGGCATTAATGCAGGCTAAGTTACCCTGCCATTTAAGAATAGATGACAGCGCCAGGTTTTCCAGTCCGCGACCAAAGTGGCCTGAAAAAAAGGACGATTGTCACCCGCTAGAATGCAAAAACCGCAAGTTCTGCAGCCAGAACGTTGCGGTTTTTTATTGGAAATCAGAAAGCTACATCTGACAATTAACAGAGCTTTTCTGCACGCTCAATAAACGGGGCCAGGCTCATTTTTTCGCCAGGTTTTGTCGGATCGTCAATCTGGATAATGTCGATCGGTTTGGCGGTCGTTTTACCGCTTGCTACCTGCTGTCTGGCAATATCGTTCAGCGGGTATTGCACCAGCGTGCTGGGGTTGATGACATACAGCGCATTACCCGGTCGGCACGTCAGCATCACTTCTTCGCGATTAAACGCCCACTTGTCTTTGCCAACCTCAAAGCGACTGACGGTAATAACCTGCGGCGCGGCCAATGCAGCGCCTGAACTTGCCAGCAGTAACACAGAGATAATCAATTTTTTCATACGTTTTGCCAGTCCATCAGAACGGTTCCAGGGTTGCAAACAAGCTGACGATTGCCAGCACGACGGCCCCTATTCCCCATTCAATCTTAGTCATCCAAATAAAATAGAGAGTCATGCAGCGATTATCCTGCTGCATACGTGGTACGAGAACATACCGGTTCGCCAGCGCAATCGCCACCATTAGCGCAACCAGCACACATTTTAACAACAGAAGTTGCCCATAGGCTGCATGCCAGGGAAAGGATAATCCGACAATAAACAGGCCGTTGGTGATGCCCGTCAGCAGGACGCCAATAACGAAAAGATGCCCAAAGCGGGAAAAACGCATCATGGTGGCGATCGCCTGTTGTTGCCAGCGGCCTTGCGCCATTCTCATACAGTAAAGAACGGGCAGCAAGCCGCCAAACCAGGCAGCGGCGCAGACCAGATGCAGAGCGTGATTAAGCTGCTGCACCGCCCGCGTTGCGCCGTCATGCAGCGTCGCATGTCCGACACCGGCTAATAAAATACACTGCGCAATCGTCAGCATCAGCAGCAGTCGTGACATACTGCGCGGCACAATGAGGGTCACCACCAGCGTAACCAGAGCGAGGATAATTTGCCACAGCCATACGCCGCCAAACTGCGTTTGCAGAACCGCTCCCCATATATCAACGGAGAAAACGTCCTGCCAGCCGGCCCCCATTAATCCCCCCTGGACAGCCAGCATCAGCGTCGCGCCGATAAAGCTCCACGTCGCTGCATGGCGCTGCAGGCGCATAAAACGGCGCATCATTAAACGTCGCAGTGAAACGGGTGCCAACCAGGCGCCGTACAGCGCACAGCCAAATACCAGCATTAAAGAGGTGAAATGGATAAACCGCAGCGCAACCCAAGTGAATGCCAGCATCGTTTTATTTCACGCTAAAGGTATAGTGTCCTTTGGTTTTGTGACCGTCCACCGACACAACGTGCCAGTCAACCGTATATTTTCCGGCGTCCAGCGATTGTTCCACCGGAACGATCAGTTGCGTCTTATCCTGCTCATTACGCGTCGCCTTACCCGTTTTAATCAGCTGCTGCTGTGGGCCTGTCAGCGTTGCACCGCTGAATGCAGGCTCCAGCCCTTCAGAAAAATTCAGGGTCAGCGCCTCAGGAGTCGCCGTAACCTGCGCATTCGCCGCCGGAGTTTGCTGCGTCAGGTGCGCATGTGCCAGGGCGGCAGGAGAAATCAACGTGGAGACGAGAGCAATCAGTACATAGCGAAGTGAAGATGCAGGTGAAGCCATATCAACTATTCCTTTTTGTTATGTCTAATCTATAGAGAATAACCTTCTACAATGAACGAGTCGAGAATCATCAATTCAGGCTTGCCATTAGCGCACACTCTTAGTAACTTTTGCGCGCTACGGGATACCTATAAGGAGAAACGCATGAATCTGGCCAAACTCGAACAATCTGAAATGGATAAGATCAATGTTGACCTGGCCGCCGCTGGCGTCGCCTTTAAAGAGCGCTATAACATGCCTGTTGTTGCCGAAGTCGTCGAGCGTGAGCAACCCGCACACCTGCGAGACTGGTTTCGTGAACGGTTAATTGCGCATCGTTTAGCGTCCGTTTCCCTTTCACGTTTACCTTACGAGCCTAAAGTTAAATAAACCTTATAATACGTTACGATTCCTTACATGTTGGCTGCTACAGTATAAGTATATTCTTAATCTATACTTTGAAGATGATTGTAGACACTATGAAAAGGAAGTCATTATGTCACACTGGAAAATTGCCGCAGCGCAGTATGAACCGCTTCAAACCTCACTAACTGAACACGTCGCCCATCACCTGCAATTCATCAGGGCGGCGGCCAAATGCCAATGTGAATTGCTGGTTTTCCCCTCCCTTTCTCTATTAGGTTGTATGGGTGAAAGCGATGAGCTGCCCGCCCCACCCGATGAATCTCTGTTGCAGCCCCTCGCCCACGCCGCGGCGACGTATCGCATGACCATTATTGTGGGGTTGCCGGTTGAACATAACGAACGTTTTGTAAAAGGTATGGCGCTTTTTTCGCCGTGGATGACCTCCCCCTTAATGTTCCACCAGAGCCATGGCGCTTGTATTGCCAGACAGCGAAATACCATCAGCGTTGTCGACAGTCAGCCAGAAGGTATTGATATTGATCCTGCGTTTTCACTGTTTACTACCTGCCAGTGCGTCAGTGAACCTGAACTTCTCTCATCAACCTCTCGCCTGCAACGTTTCTCGCATCAGTTCGCCATTGCGGTACTGATGGCCAATGCGCGCGGAAGCAGCGCATTATGGGATGAACGGGGCCGTTTAATTGTTCGCGCGGACAGCGGCTCACTGCTCTTAACCGGCAAGCGCACCTCTCAGGGTTGGCAAGGAGATATCATTCCATTACGCTAGGCGTTTTCGGCCAGGAGCATGGCATGCTGCGCATAATAGATACAGAAACCTGCGGTCTGCAGGGAGGCATTGTTGAGATCGCATCTGTCGATGTGGTTGATGGCAAAATTGTGAATCCGATGAGCCACCTGGTGCGACCCGACCGCCCCATCAGCCCGCAGGCAATGGCGATACATCGGATTACGGAAGCCATGGTGGCGGATAAACCGTGGATTGAAGACGTCATCCATCATTATTACGGTAGCGAGTGGTACGTCGCGCACAACGCCAGTTTCGACCGTCGCGTATTGCCTGACATGCCTGGGGAATGGATTTGCACGATGAAGCTGTCCCGCCGCCTGTGGCCGGGGATAAAATACAGCAACATGGCGCTGTATAATTCCCGCAAGCTGAGCGTACAGACGCCCGTTGGTTTGCATCAGCACCGCGCGCTATACGATTGCTACATTACCGCGGCACTGCTGATCGACATCATGAACACCTCAGGCTGGTCGGCAGAGCAAATGGTCGAGATCACCGGTCGCCCTGCGCTGTTAACCACATTTACCTTTGGTAAATACCGCGGTAAACCCGTTTCCGAGGTGGCAGAACGCGATCCGGGCTATCTGCGCTGGCTGTTTAATAACCTTGACAGTATGAGCCCGGAACTGCGGTTAACATTGAAGCACTATCTGGATAACGCCTAGACGGCCGCGTTGCCGGGCAACGTCCCCTGCGCCAGGCCAATCAAAAAGGCGAACTCAAGGGCCACACCTTCATAAGATTTAAAACGTCCGGACTTGCCGCCGTGACCGGAGTCCATATCCGTACACAGCAACAGCAGATTGTTGTCTGTTTTCAGTTCGCGCAGTTTCGCCACCCATTTTGCCGGTTCCCAGTATTGCACCTGGGAGTCGTGAAGCCCGGTGGTGACCAACAGATGCGGATAAGCCTGTGTGGTGACATTATCGTACGGGCTGTAACTTTTCATGTAGGTGTAATATTCCACATCCTGCGGGTTGCCCCACTCTTCAAATTCCCCGGTGGTGAGCGGGATTGACTCGTCCAGCATAGTGGTCACTACGTCAACAAACGGTACCTGGGCAACCACGCCGTGAAACAGATCCGGACGTTCGTTAATGGCAACGCCCATTAGCATTCCACCCGCACTTCCTCCCATACCGTAGCAGAGTGAAGGTGAGCCGTAGCCCAGCTTGAGCAGCGCGTCGCAAACGTCGATATAATCGTTGAAGGTATTTTTCTTCTGCAAGAATTTACCGTCTTCGTACCACTGCTGTCCCAACTCCCCCCCACCACGGACGTGGGCAATCGCATACACAAAGCCGCGATCCAGCAGGCTCAAACGGCTGCTGCTGAAATCAGCATCCATACTGGCGCCATACGAACCATAACCATAAACCAGCAGTGGATTTTTCCCTTTTTGGAAATGTCGCTGATGATAAACCAGTGAAACCGGCACCTCTACGCCATCACGGGCGGTTACCCACACATGCTCGCTGCGGTAGTTTGTCGCATCAAAACCGGGGACATCCGTCTGTTTGAGCACCCGTCGCTCTCCGGTGTCCATATCCAGTTCAAATAGCGTGTCCGGTGTCGTCATGGATGAATAACCATAGCGCAGCCGCGACGTCTCCGGTTCGGGATTATAAGCAAGCCAGGTGACATAAGCCGGGTCGTCAAAGGCAATCCCAACCACTTCACGCGTCTTACGGTTGATCTGCCGCAGGCTGGTTAAGCCCTGCTGACGTTCTTCCACCACCAGCCAATCGGTAAACAGCGTAAACCCTTCCAGCATAACGTTTTCACGCGGCGGAATTAACGCTTCCCAGGTCTGTTCATCACGCACACGGGTACGGTACAGACCAAAGTTTTTACCCTGTCGGTTAGATCGCAGATAAAACGCATGCTGATAGTGATCGAGGCTGTACTCATGGTCTTTACGCCGAGGTAAAAAAATCAACGGTTCAGCGTCGGCCAGCTCCGCGTCAAGCAGCAGAACCTCACTGGTGGTCGCACTGGCAATATGAATAACGACATAATGCTGCGAAGTCGTTTTGTGCAGACTGACATAAAACATATCGTCTGCCTCTTCATATACCAGCCTGTCTTCGGATGACGGCGAACCGACGGTGTGTCGCCAGACCTGATACGGCAGTAACGTTGTTTCATGCTTACGCACGTAGTAGAAAGTTTGCGAGTCGTTGGCCCAGACGAGTTCAGGCTCGACGTTGTCGAGGACTTCCGGATACCAGTTACCGCTTTGCAGATTGCGAAAACGCACACCATATTGCCGACGCGAGAGATAATCCTCAGCCAGCGCCATGATGGTGTTGTCCGGGGAGATTGCCAGACCGCCCAGTGTATAAAACTCGCTGTGAGCTGCGCGCTGGTTTCCATCCAGCAACGTGTCCCATGCGTCCCACTCTTCTCTGAGCGCAGACTGGCGCTGGTAAATGGCGTACTCACAACCCGGCTCATAGATGTGCCGGTAACGATAACCGTTTTTCACATACGGCGCGGAAACATCCTGTGGGGGGATACGGTCAATAATCTCTTTCAACACGCGATCCTGTAACGCCTGCTGCGAGGCCATAACCTGGCGACCATAAGCATTTTCTTGCTGCAGGTAATCGAGGACCTCTGGCTGCGAGCGGGTGTCATCTCGCAACCAGTAATAATTATCGACGCGGGTGTCGCCATGTTGCGTCATGGCGTGTGGAATACGAGGAGCTTTGGGTAGCATGTCATTGTTCTTTTGCTTAATCATCCTATAAGGGTGGCAAAAGTCAGCAATGATGCAAGCGAAATATGCTCCTGCGCCGTAACTATTTAGCCCGGCAATGCCTGTTTTTGTTGCTTAAGATCTTGCTCAATACCTTCCCGAACATCCTGCGGGATCTTTAACGCATCGCCCAGCGCGTTCAGATAGCTGCGCTCCATAAAGTGGTCGATATCAATCGCCGCACAGCTGAGGAAGTAGATTTCCAGCGCCTCTTCTTCGTTGCGGATCCCCTGTGCCAGACGCTGAGGATCCAGCGGTTGCTCAATGGCGCGTTCAATCAGGATACGCCCCTGGTCTTCTACTCCCGCTTCACGCAGCTGCTGATCGATGGCCGCACGCTCTTTTGCATCGATATGACCATCGCTTTTTGCCGCAAAGACCAGCGCGAGGATCAGGCGTTCAGTCCGCTCATCCACCGGCGTACTTTGCACGCCAAACTGCGGCTCATCCTGATGCGCTGTGCGGACTTTATCTTTGTATTTGTTCCATAGCACGCTGCCAGCCACCGCGCCGCCACCAACGAGCAGCGCACTGGTGCCGTATTTGGTCAACAATTTGCGCGAGGATTTATTGGCTACCAGTAATCCCGCCAGTCCGCCTAATGCGCCGGGAACCAGCAATTTGCTCAGTCCCTGATCGCCCGAAGAAGACGTGGAAGATCCTTTTTGCCCAAGAAGAGATTGCAGTTGATTCAGCCAGTTAGCCATTTTGCCCCTCAAGTACTGACGATTAATTATCACAGCGTACCCGAGGGGATGTCAGGAAGTGTCTATTGTAGCAAAAGATGCGCAAATACCAGGTTACTGCGCCAGATACTCTGCGCTGCCCGTTTTGCAATCAACCTTCACCTGATAGCGAATATCCGCACTCTTGCCGCGCACGGTAAGCGGTACCGTCCACTGCCCGTCTTTGCCGACAATGTCCTGCGGATTAACCCAGGCAACGGGATCGAGTTGTCCCAGTTTTTTCTGATCGTCAGCCCAGCGCACGATGCGATTTTGCTGATAATCACGTTTCACGCTCGCCGCAATACCGTCGGCGTTCAGTCCCTCACACTTGGGGAACTGAACGGTCTTACTTTCCGTATTTGCAGCAAAGGCCGATACGCTGGCGGATAACAGCAGCAGGCTTAACAGCGTTTTTCTTTTATTCATTCTTTTCTCCTTTATCCCCTTCGTCCTTCAGGCCGCAGAAATGCAACGCGAAATCAGTTGGGTACAGCACAATGATTCAGGGAAAAGCATGGTACAAAACGCCGGGAGCGCAAGTCGGATCAGGCTGCTTGTGTGTCATCTCCGTCGGACGCCGTGTTTTCTACTGCCTGAGGCGACGGCAGTTTGCCGTTTTTCAGGATCGCACTTAGCACGTCTTTTTGCTCGGCCAGCCACAGAGAAAGCGCTTCACGCTGTTCATCTTCCAGCGCGACCGGCGACTGCTCCAGCCAGGTGTCTAGCAGGTCTGCTGTATCCAGCATTTTGTCATACGCATCGGCTTCCTTTTTGCTGGTAAACGACATTTTTTCCTCACCTTCCCGAATGACTACGTATTTAACTTCAACCGCCATTGTGCAGCCTCTCAAATTACCTGTAATTATGTACAGTATATTCTTTTTCAGCCGTAAAATCAACCTGGTAATAAAGACAGACGCAAACGTTTTCGTATATACTGCGCCCAGATAAAACAGGGGATTAATTTATGACGTTATTAGGCACAGCGCTGCGTCCGGCAGCAACGCGAGTGATGTTATTAGGTTCAGGGGAACTGGGTAAAGAAGTGGCGATTGAATGCCAACGCCTGGGTGTAGAAGTCATCGCCGTGGATCGTTACCCCGACGCGCCAGCGATGCACGTAGCCCACCGCGCGTACGTGATTAATATGCTGGATGGCGAGGCATTGCGCGAGGTTGTTGAGCGCGAAAAACCCCATTATATCGTGCCAGAAATTGAAGCTATTGCGACGGATATGCTGGTAAAACTGGAACAGGAAGGTCTGAACGTCGTGCCTTGCGCGCGCGCCACACAGTTGACCATGAACCGTGAAGGCATTCGTCGTCTGGCTGCTGAAGAGCTGTTATTACCCACATCCTCTTTCCGCTTCGCCGATAGCGAAGCCCGCTTTCGAGATGCGGTGGCTCAAATCGGCTTTCCATGTATCGTGAAACCGGTAATGAGTTCTTCCGGCAAAGGTCAGAGCTTTATTCGCTCCGCTGAGCAGCTTACCGAAGCCTGGGAATATGCCCAGCAGGGCGGCCGAGCTGGTGCGGGACGTGTAATCGTGGAAGGGGTAGTGAATTTTGATTTTGAAATCACCCTACTCACCGTCAGCGCCGTTGACGGTGTGCACTTCTGCGCGCCGGTAGGCCATCGCCAGGAAGATGGCGATTACCGCGAATCCTGGCAGCCGCAGCAGATGAGTGAACTGGCGCTGAAACGCGCACAGGAAATTGCCCGCAAGGTCGTGCTGGCGTTGGGCGGTCACGGATTGTTTGGCGTAGAGCTATTTGTTTGCGGTGATGAGGTAATTTTCAGCGAAGTCTCCCCTCGCCCACACGACACCGGCATGGTGACGTTAATTTCGCAGGATCTGTCCGAGTTTGCGCTGCACGTCCGCGCGTTCCTCGGATTACCCATCGGCGCAATCCGCCAATATGGTCCGTCCGCATCAGCCGTTATCCTGCCACAACTCACCAGTCGGAATGTGACGTTTAATCACGTAGAAAGTGCCGTTGGCGCAGGTTTGCAGCTTCGTCTGTTCGGTAAGCCGGAAATTGATGGCTCACGTCGCTTAGGCGTTGTGCTGGCAACAGCTGAAAGCGTTGGCGAGGCGGTTGAACGGGCGAAGAATGCTGCCGCACAGGTGAACGTCGCAGGATAAAATATCGGGCCTTCTGGCCCGTTTTAAGGTATTCCGTCGGACCGAAAAGCGTAGTGGACTGCACCCCAAGATTGGTTATCTAACTGAATAAGGTGCAGTTTTTTTTGACTAAATCACAATATTCTCTGGAAACGAAACTGACGTTAGTTGACCGTATTCTCTCCAAAAAGGATCGGACCCTTCGCACAGCAAAACGTTTTGGATAAACAATTTTCGATATGTGAATCCGACGCCTGGCTTGCTATCCCGACTAAAATGACTGTACTGCGCTAAAAGCAAAAAGCCCGCTTAGTTTCCTAAGCAGGCTTCTTAAATATGGCTCCTCTGACTGGACTCGAACCAGTGACATACGGATTAACAGTCCGCCGTTCTACCGACTGAACTACAGAGGAATCGGTGTGGAGGCTTATCTTAGCGGCGAAAATTTTTTTGTCAAACCCCATTTCCTTCAATGCGTATCAATTGGTGCTTCTCTCGACAGTTTGTTGCATTTACAGACATTTTATATGGAAAAAACTTTGCAGCTTTTTTGATTCTCCCTCATCATTTGAAATGAGGTTTCAACTTTCTTCATTAAGGTCCACTTTGAACGTCTCCGCTGCCTTACGCCAGGTCGTTTCCCGCACGCCCTGGTACGCCAAACGCAAGAGTTATAAAGTTCTATTCTGGCGCGAAATCACCCCGCTTGCCGTACCTATTTTTCTGGAAAATACCTGCGTGCTCTTAATGGGGGTACTGAGTACCTTCCTGGTAAGCTGGCTGGGCAAAGAAGCGATGGCAGGCGTCGGCCTCGCCGACAGTTTCAATATGGTCATCATGGCATTTTTTGCCGCCATCGATCTTGGCACCACGGTTGTCGTGGCCTTTAGTCTGGGAAAACGCGATCGTCGTCGAGCCCGAGCAGCAGCCAGACAGTCGCTGGTGATCATGACAATTTTTGCCGTCGTGTTGGCCGCGATCATTCATTACTTTGGGGAACAGATCATTAATGTCGTTGCCGGAGAAGCGACACCTGAGGTTAAAGCGCTGGCGCTAACGTATCTTGAACTGACGGTGCTCAGTTATCCTGCGGCAGCCATTGCGTTGATCGGCAGTGGGGCGCTACGCGGTGCTGGAAACACCAAAATACCGCTGCTGATTAACGGCGGTATGAACATACTGAACATCATCATCAGTAGTATCCTGATCTACGGTATTTTTTCCTGGCCAGGGCTGGGGTTTGAAGGCGCTGGGCTGGGGTTGACGATTTCTCGTTACATCGGCGCTGTCGCCATTATCTGGGTATTGATGATTGGTTTTAACCCAGCGCTGCGGATTCCCCTGAAGAGCTATTTTAAGCCGTTGAATTTTGCCATTATCTGGGAGGTGATGGGGATCGGTATTCCTGCGAGTATCGAATCAGTACTGTTTAACGGCGGTAAACTGCTCACTCAAATGTTTGTCTCAGGGATGGGAACCAGCGTCATTGCCGGTAACTTTATCGCCTTCTCTATCGCAGCACTGATTAACCTGCCCGGCAATGCTCTGGGGTCTGCCTCCACCATTATTACCGGGCGGCGTCTGGGAAATGGACAGATTGCCCAGGCTGAGATTCAGTTGCGGCATGTATTCTGGCTATCCACAATAGGTTTAACCGCCATAGCCTGGTTATCAGCTCCCTTTGCCGGATTAATGGCCTCGTTCTATACCCGCGATCAGGATGTAAAAGAGGTCATAGTTGTTCTGATTTGGCTCAACGCGGCATTTATGCCGATATGGGCGGCATCATGGGTTCTTCCTTCCGGGTTTAAGGGGGCACGCGATGTCCGTTTTGCGATGTGGGTTTCCATGCTGGGCATGTGGGGCTGTCGCGTAGTGGCAGGTTATACCCTCGGGATCGTCTTAGATTGGGGTGTCGTCGGGGTTTGGATGGGGATGTTCTTCGACTGGGCAGTGCGTGCTGCGCTGTTTTACTGGCGCATGATCACCGGGCGATGGTTATGGAAGTATCCACGTCCGGAACGGGAAAAGTCTATAAAACAACCCATTGCGTCTGAATAAGCAACGAAATGAAGAAATATTCGGCAAACGATCGCATTTCTCCATTCAGGCTTTGACAACGCTGACTGGCATCGCTAATATTCGCCCCGTTCACACGATTCCTCTGTAGTTCAGTCGGTAGAACGGCGGACTGTTAATCCGTATGTCACTGGTTCGAGTCCAGTCAGAGGAGCCAAATTCTTGATTTCATGCCACTCTGCGAATCCCTATGTGATTCTGATTCAATGAGTTAGCGTGAAATATCTTCCCGTTGCATTTTTAGTTTTCCCTCCGCATCGGGAGAATTTGGTGGTCAGATTTGGGGTCAAGTTGGTTCGATGACGGAGTGACCCCCAAATGTCTCTTAACGACACTAAAATTCGCAACTTAAAACCATCAGCAAAACCCTTCAAAGTTTCCGATTCTCACGGTCTGTACCTTTTAGTTAATCCAGGCGGTTCACGTCTCTGGTATCTCAAATATCGCATCAATAGAAAAGAATCACGCCTCGGCTTAGGTGCCTACCCTGATGTATCTCTGGCCGACGCTCGTCAGCAACGTGATGGTATCCGTAAATTGCTGGCGCAGAATATCAACCCCGCACAACAGCGCTCTGCTGAAAGAACCACTTCCTCACCAGATAAAACATTCAAGCATGTGGCACTAGAGTGGCATAAAAGCAACCGCTCATGGTCAGAAAACCATGCCGCCCGCCTGCTTGCCAGCATGAATAACCATATCTTCCCGATCATTGGACACCTGACAGTCACAGAACTGAAAACTCGCCACTTCATCGCGCTGCTGAAAGGGATTGAGAAAAAAGGTCTGCTGGAAGTGGCGGCGCGTACCCGGCAGCATATGTGCAACATCATGCGTCATGCCGTGCATCAAGAGTTGATAGAACACAATCCAGCAGCCAATCTGGACGGTATCATCGCTCCTCCCGTTAAACGTCACTACCCTGCCCTCCCGCTGGAGAAACTACCAGAACTGTTAACCCGCATTGAGGACTACAAGCAAGGACGAGAATTAACCCGCCTGGCAGTCTCACTCACCCTGCACCTGTTCATCCGTTCCAGCGAACTGCGTTTCGCCCGTTGGTCTGAGATCGATTTCAGGAACAGAATCTGGACAATTCCAGCCACCCGTGAAGCCATCCCCGGTGTCCGCTATTCCGGGCGTGGTGCCAAAATGCGCACACCGCATATCGTTCCCCTCTCCCGTCAGTCCATCGCTATTCTGAAACAGATACGGGAAATATCCGGGCATCAGGAGATGATATTACCCGGTGACCATAATCCGTATAAACCCATGTGCGAAAACACGGTCAACAAAGCGCTGCGCTTGATGGGTTATGACACAAAAGATGAAATCTGCGGTCACGGATTCCGGGCAATGGCCTGTAGTGCGCTGATGGAATCTGGACTGTGGGCGCAGGATGCGGTTGAACGGCAGATGAGCCATCAAGAACGTAATAGCGTTCGAGCAGCCTACATTCATAAGGCTGAGCATCTGGAAGCCCGCAAGGAGATGATGCAATGGTGGTCGGATTATCTGGACACATGTCGGCTCGCATACGTACCACCTTTTAGTACAAGGCGGGGCAAAAAGAACGAAGCGGCATGATCCATAACAAAAAGCTGTATCAGCATACACTGGTACGGCTTTATTCATTTCTAATAGCTTGTTAGCCCCTTCATCTCGACCCATCGCTGCCTGTAGAAAGCTGTTACACGATAACAACACACTTACGTCGTCAGTCCAAGCGTGCCATTTCATTTGAGAGCGAGGATCATCCCTGCTGCCCCGGCGACGAGAACTGCATCAATGAGAAGCCGAACGTGTGCGTCTGGAGTTTCTGGACGAGACGTTTCGCAATCATCGAACCGACGAGCAATGCGATGCCAATGGCAAGTCCACGTGTGAGGACGGGCAGCATGATTAGCGACGAGCCAGTACCGACAACGCCGCTGAGCACGCCAGCACCGAAGGCGAGGAAGAAGAGAAGTAATAGCGCGATCATCGGCTCCAGGGTCAACCGGGGCCGTCGCTCGCAGCCGCAAGAAGAGGCACCAAGATGTCGCTGACAGGCGTCGGAATGCCGTGAACCTGGCCGAGACGCGCAATTACGCCGTTGCGAATATCCCATTCGAGCGGTCGGGCAGCTTCTCGATCCGTGAGGATGGAAGTGCTCATGTCTGCGGGAGCCGCCCGGAACTTATCGAGGATCTCCTGCGGCACTTCGTCACCGAGTTCTGCGCCTTCTGCTCGTGCCACGGACAGGCACTCCTGTAAATAAGCCAGAGTAAGCCTGGCGATATCAGCACGCCCGAACATGCCCGAGCGGCGGTGCGTGAGCGCCATGAGTCCAGCCACTGCGTTCTGCAATAGTTTGCGCCAGGCCAGTGAGCTGAAATTCGCTGCCAGGTCTACGGAGCACCGCGTGCCTTGTAGCGCTTTGGCCACTGAGCAGGAAGCTGGCGTGTCTGGCAGGCTGAGGCGTACCTCGCCGCGCAAGCGTACTGAGCCATCTGACTGCGCCTGTGCGGGAAACCACACGACAGCAGGAACGATCTGTCCGGGCAGAGAGTACGTCGCGAGCCTATCCAACTGTTCAACCCCGTTCTGGAGCACGCATACAACCGTCTCCGGGCCGGTCAACACCTTGAGCCATTCTGATGCCGCGTCGATTTGTGTGGACTTGACTGCCAGAAAGACAAGATCAGCCGTGCGAGTGATTTGCGCCGGATTCGTCTGTACCGGACCGGGCACGGTGACATAGTGGTCGCCGTCTTGCAGGGTCAGGTGATCGCGGGGTGTACGTCCACACAGCAGCGGTGTGCGGCCGACTTCGTGTAACGCCGCCGCGACTGTGGTGCCGATGGCACCTGGACCCACAACAGCGACAATCGTATTGATTTCAGCGTTCATGAATGCGGACTCCTTGCAACAAAATCTACTTACGTGGTGGTTGTGCCCTTCACAAAGGGTATGTAATATATTACACATGAATAAAGAAATTGGTAATGGAATTTCAGAAGGCGAGCAGCGGTTACAGCAATGGCTTGGCAGCATTCACGCCCGAAGCGGCGGACTTGCTGCAAGTGAGGCTAAAGTTGTCGATCTCCTGCTTGTCGATCCTTTGTTTGTCGGTACCAGCACGACAGCACAGGTTGCCACCCGTGCTGGTGTATCACCGCCGACAGTAATACGCGCTGCACGAGCAATCGGGTTCACCGGGTTCACTGAACTTAAGATAGAGATTGCCCGGGCTCGTGGTACTGCCCGGTTCTTTGCCCCGCCTGAAGTCCTCACAGCGGATGCGACGCTGGCATCGGTGCTGGAAACATCAATTCGTGCTGGTGTAGACGCGCTGACTGCGCTCAGCGGTGCTATCGAAATCTCCGCCCTTGATGAGGCGGTCGATTTAATCCAGGGTGCACGCCAGGTATTTGCATTTGGTGCTGGCCCCTCTGCAACGGTTGCCGCTGATGCGGTCTTTCGGTTGCGGACGGCGGGTGTGATAACCATCAGTATCCAGGATTATTTATCAGCCATGATTGCTGCCCGCCTCCTCAGTCCAGGAGACGTAATCATCGTCGTCAGTTCAACTGGTTGCACATCATCCACACTCGCCGTCGCTGATGCTGCATCCTCGGCTGGAGCATCGCTTATCGCAATAACTAACCAGTACGATACTCCACTGGCGACACTCGCCAATGTTTCACTCGTTGTTGGCGGAGTGCCACTACCGGCACAGATGGCCGCTGCGGGGAGTAGGCTTGCTCAGCTCGTCGTTATTGATACGCTGGTCGCAGCCCTCACTCTGCGAGATAAAGAACAAAATCGCCGGGCTGAACGGGCGGGCATTGATTTACCGGATATAACTTGATGCAGTTAAGCGCGGTTGCGATGATTCTTACTGCTGCGGTAGCTCATGCAGTTTGGAATATAGCCTCAAAATATAAGAAGGAAGACACACTTGTGTTCGTCTGGACCTACAGCTGTGCCTCAGCATTGCTATGGGTTCCTATCAGCCTCATTCTGATAGTTGATGGACAACACGCGTTCGACTGGCGACTCGCTGTCGCGGCAGTTATTTCGTCTGTACTTCATATCGCTTATTCTCTAATCTTGCAGGCTGGCTACGAGCGAGCCGAACTTGGTATTGTTTATCCGATTGCCCGGGGGAGCGGGCCGGTTCTGACAATACTGTTTGCAACCCAGCTCATGGGTGAACGGCTTTCAGCAAACGCTTTACTTGGCGCGCTTCTCATTATCGCAGGTATTTTTGTCGTTACTGGTAATCCATTCAGGAGCGGAAGCCGACCTCTACAGGGAATGCTATGGGGGGCAGCAACGGGGACCACCATCGCTGGCTATACCCTCTGGGACGGTTATTCGATAATCTCTCTGCGCCTGGATCCAGTGAGCTATTACGCCAGCACACTCCTGCTACAGAGTCTTATTCTTACCCCTGGGGCGATGCGACGACGATATCGAATTTCAACTACTTTACGTGTGGATATCATCCCAATCCTTATCATTGCTGTATGCTCTCCACTTGCCTACATCCTTGTACTGACAGCCATGCAGAGCATGCCACTGGCACTCGTCGCTCCTCTCAGGGAAACATCCATTATTATCGGCTCTCTTCTTTCGTACTGGCTGTTTCGTGAAAATCATCTGGCACGCCGGATTGCCGGTGCATTAGTGGTGCTGTCCGGCATAGCAATGATTAGCCTTTGATCGCTCCGTTGGATGCCAATACTATGAGTGACAAAGGCTCAGGGTTGCTATGTTCCTTAAAGGCAACAGCGCAGGGAAATATACCTTCGCAGGAAACACGCAAAGCCATCGAAAATGTTGCCAGGAAGATGTGTTGCAAGCGACGGATATGGAACCAGATATCGCGATGGCGGCATCGGAATCCCCCACAGTGCTTGCAATAATGATGCATGCGCCAGTCTTCGCCTCATTGTCAGCACGGATCATTCGTCAATATGCCCCGATTATGGTAATGGTATCGAGTCCGCTTCCGCTGTTTGTGGCTGTTAGCGCCAATGAGATAAGACTGTAAAAACGGCCAGCAGTCCTGGCATTGGCATCCCGTACCACCATTATTTAAATGTTCTGTGGACACACGCTGCTATTGGAAGGTTAATCCCTGGTCGAATGATTATCCATGCAGGTGCTTTTCCAGCCAGGCCTGATGGCAATAACCAGCTTGATCGCAAAGCTATGCCACATAGCACTATTGGCTTTATAATCATTAACGGTAAAAGTGGTATTGAATAGTTATACGCCGATGCAGCACATTCAACATGTAGCCTGATTCTGATGACCACTTTCGTTAGAAATGGCTTACTCCATACCGAGAGTTCGTGATGCTCAAAACAGAAGATCTCAACACCATGATATCAATTGATGAGATTCACTTTGCTGACTGGCAAATCTGGCCACAGCTAAGGATTCTGTTACATCGGGGTAAGCCAGTAAGAATTTCTGCCAGAGCTTTTGACGTTCTGGTTGTTCTGGTGAGTGCTGGAGGTAAAGCGGTAAGTAAAGAATCTTTACTTACTCAAGTGTGGGGAAATGAAATCGTCGAAGAAAATAATCTTCAGGCACAAATTTCAGCTATACGCCGCATACTGGGTCATGACCGCCATCTGCTGATTACTGAATTTGGTTGTGGTTATCGCTTTAATATCAATAAACTGCCAACTGAACCGCTCTCTAAATCAGAAATACCTGAGCCCGCTGTTACCCCTTTTCTAGCGTCGATTCTGGGGCGTGATAAAGCTGTGCAGGAATTATGCGCCTTATTGGATCAATACCGTCTGGTGACGATTACAGGCTCAGGGGGCGTGGGTAAGACTCGTTTGGCATGGGAAGTCGTCAGCCTTACACACTCGCATTTTCCTGATGGAATATGTGTGGCTGAACTGGCGCATATCACCGAAGCATCCAGCTTGCTATCTGTTATTTCACAAGCGCTCCATCTTCCATTAGCTGCCATTCATAATGATGCCGATTTACGGCAACAGCTTGCACGGCGTCGATGTTTACTGCTGATTGATAACTGTGAACATGTAATTAGTGAACTGGAACCAGTTATTACGTTTCTCCTGCACCTGGCTCCCCATATAAAACTGTTGTTGACCAGCCAGGTAGCGTTACAGGTTGCCGGCGAGCAACAATATCTACTACCGCCATTACAAGTTCCTGAGAGCGAAGAGGCTGATACCCACCAGTTACTGACTTTTGACAGTGTCCGCCTCTTTATCGAACGCGGGCAGGCCAACCGACATAATTTCCATCCATCAGCCAGCGAACTGTCGTTGATTGGCGAGTTATGCCGTCATCTTGACGGTCTGCCGTTGGCGATTGAACTTGCGGCCTCCCGTCTGCCAGTCATGAGTGTCAAAGAGATCTATAGCCGACTGGAAGACCGTTTCCAGCTATTGAGCAATACGCACAGCTCTCTGGTGCCCAGACATCAGAAAATACTGACCACGCTGGAGTGGACTTATCAGTTACTCAACACACGTGAACAAAGATTATTTTGCTCTCTGGGGATCTATACCGATATGTTCAGTGTGAAATCAGTAAGCGACTTTCTGCTTATTAAAGACAAGCATCGCTGGCAGGTTGTTGACGATCTGCAAAGATTGCTGTCTTTATCCCTGATTCAGGTCAGTACTCAGGTACCAGAGACCCGTTTCCGCCTGCTGGAAACCATGCGCCAGTTCGCATGCGATAAACTCAGGCAACAGGGTGAATATACCGGTCTTGAGGCCCGTTTTGCCGGTTATTATAAAGATCTGGTAGAAGAAGCCCGAGGTGATTGGTTTATGCTGCCAACGGGACAGTGGCGTGAACGTTATAGTCATATGCTTAATGATTTGCGGAGTGTATTACAGCAAACGTTGACTGAGGGGGCAGATCCCTCTAAGGGGCTTGAGATCTTACAAGAGATGACCCCTTTTTGGATTGAATATTCACTCTACGATGAATGTCAGCGCTATATCTATCCTCTGCTTTATGAAAATACTTCTCGGGTAGTATTAACGCTACACCAGAGAATGAATCTCAGCGCTGTAGCAGGTAAGGCGTCAACCTGGGCAAAAGGCCCTACGCCTGAAACACATTCAGCCTGGAAAACCGCGCTGGCACTTGCAGAAAAGCTCGACGACAAAGAAATACGTTTACAGGCTCATTACGGATTATGGTTGTATTATCTCCGTACTGGCGAGCTGGATAAAGCGCTTGAGCATGCGCAATCTATGTGCGAGCTAGCACGGTCCATTAGTGACGAGGAGGCGATGGCAACCGGGCTGCGTATTCTCGGTGTATCCCTGCATTTTTTGGGACGTCATTATGTCGGGCGTGATTATCTCCAGCAATCTCTTGACTGGTATGAACATGGCGAATTAAGTCACTCTTTCCGTTTTGGTCTTGATCAAGAGACCGCCGGTCAGGCCTTTCTGTCTCGTTTACTATGGTTACAGGGTGAGTATAAGGCCGCGAAACAGATGGCATGGCGCGGTGTTAAAAAAGCCGCTCGTTTGCAGCATGTCTGTTCTCTTTGCTGTGCACTGGCTGAAGGCGCTTGTATGACAGCGGCACTGGATCGTAATCCACGTTGGGTTATAAGGGCCGCAAACTGGCTTATTTATCTGGCAGAAAGGCATGATTTGTATTTCTGGAAGACATACGGCGAGCTGTTTCTTGTTTGGGCCAAACAGTTCAGTCATACAGATGTTAGTCAGACCACACTGTTTAGCTCGTTGCGGGCGATGGGATTAGACTGGCAATATTCCCCCTTGTTGTCAGAAATTGATACCGGGTTATCGCTGAGAACCGCCCGCCAGGATCAAGAAAACTGGTGCACGCCTGAGCTGATGCGTCTTTCTGCCACTCAATTACCTCCTCAGGAGCAACGCCTGCTGTTGGAGCAGGCCCTAGACAAAGCGCACCAGCAACAGGCCCATGGCTGGGCCCTCCGTATTGCTTATTCATTGGCGACATTGCAGGCTGAAGCCGGGGAAAAATGGGCTGCTAAACAATTGATACAGGACGCTTTGCATGATGTTGATGTCTCAGATAGGGCGACGGATGTAAGAAATGCTATGGCACTATGTGCCCGAATGGAGACCTGAATATTTACGTCTCACGGTTATTAACATCCCCAGGATCACGAGCCCTGCCCCCGCTGTAGAAATCAGCGCCCAGTTATGAGTTGTCTCCCATATCCAGGTGGCAGTCAGTGAGCCACATGCTCCGCCAATAAACATAACGCACATAAATAGTGTATTAAGGCGGTTTCTGGCATCCGGACGCAAAGAGTAAATCGTGTGCTGATTAGCTATTAGTACACATTGTTCACCCGCATCCAGTAGTAGAATGCCCACCACCATACCCGCCATACTGTTCCATCTCCAAAAAACAGCCCAAGCCAGCAGCATGAGTATCACACCAAAAACAACCATTCGGAATGGTCCCTGACGATCGCTGAAACTTCCCGCCAGAGGCGCGCACAGAATACCGATTAACCCCAAAGCAGCCAGGGTTCCGGTTACCCCTGCACCGTAATCGTAGCGATGGGCTAACCAGAAAGGGAGCACGGTCCACAGCACGCTGAAGGAGGCAAACAGCATTGCTTGCGTAAGAGTTGCACCACGCACCTGCGGCTCGCTTTTCCACAGCTGTCCTAATGAACGTAATACCGCCAGATAGTTAAACTTTGGCGTTGGCAACGACTGAGCAGGCAAAATGCGCAAGATGAAAAATATAGCCAGCAATGTCATGATCGCTCCGGACAAAAATACACCGCGCCAGCCGAAATACTGACCAATAAGGCCTCCGATAGCCCGGCCAGCAAGAATACCTGCCAGGACACCGCTCATCACCGTACCCACGGTTTTACCTCGTGCAGAAGTTCTGGAGAGCGAGGCGGCAAGCGGCACTATCTGTTGGGCTACTGTTGCAGCCATCCCGGTAAGGAAGGAGAAGAACACCAACACTGTCGCCGTTGGCGATAACATCATGCCGATCAGTGCCAGGAAAAGCACCTGCGCTTGACGCAGGATAAGCCGCTGACGTTCAATATAATCGCCCAGTGGGATCAGAAAGAATAAGCCCACCGCATAGCCTAACTGGGTGCCCATGGGGATCAAAGAAACAGCCCCCCATTCATTGGGAAAGGATCCGGCAATTAAATTCAGGACAGATTGATTAAAATAAATATTAGCTACAACAATACAACAAATAATCGCCAGCATAAGAATCCTGGCAGAAGAAAGCTCATGATTGTCCGTTCGCATTGACCACTCCTGGCTCTAAACTCAATATCGTCTGGAGTATAAGCAGACGGAAATCCCAACTCTTTGACCGCTTTTTTCAGACGTCTGAATTCTGATGCACAAGCTCCTGAAAAAGAGATTTGTTACTAATACTGCTCATGTTATTAACTGTGCTTAACTTGAGGAGCAGCAAATGGATTTAAAACTGACTGGAAAAGTGGCTCTGGTAACCGGAGCCCGAACCGGAATTGGTTTCAGCATTTGTGAAGAGCTGGCCGTGAATGGTGTGCATTTAGTCATGGTGGCCAGACGAGAACCTGAGCTGATTCTGGCTGCGAAAAAAATATCAGAGAAATACGGTGTTTCGGTGCTGCCTGTTGCCGGGGATGTGACTGATCCCAAACTCCCTTCCCTGATGGTTGAACAAGTGGAAAAGGTTTTTCAGCGTATTGATTTACTGGTAAATAATGCCGGAAGAGCACATACGGGAACGCTGTTAACCACTTCGGAAGAAGACTGGCAGCTAATGACTGAGACCAAACTCTCCGCCATGCGACGTTTTTGTAAGGCCGTCATCCCCGGGATGCAGAAACGAAACTGGGGGCGTATTGTTAATATCTCATCCATTGGCGGTATCTATCCTAACCCGCAACTTACCATCTCACACGCACTGAGCGCCGCTATCAACAACCTGACCCGTAGTTTAGCACTTAGCGTGGCTCAGGATGGCATTCTGGTCAATGCGATCGGAGTGGGTGCTGTCGCGACGGATAACTGGGCGCAGAATATGCTACCGAATGTCCGCAATCGTCGTCCTGAACTGAATGACAGAACAGACGAAGAGGTAATTGCATTACTGGGTAAAGAGAAAACGCCTGTGGGCCGCTTTGGACTTCCTGAAGATATTGCTGCGATTACTGCGTTCCTGCTTTCTGGAAGGAATCAGTTTGTTACTGGACAGACAATCGAAGCATCAGGCGGAGCAGACAGATTTATGTAATTTCTTCCATTCAACTCAAATAATTTTGGAGGATTGAATTAGTTTAACTTGGTATTTGTTCTTCTTTTCAACCACTGCGAAATATGAGGCCGGACATGGGGGTCTGAAACGCTAAGAAGCCCCCGAGCCAATATAACCCAAACTTCATAACGCAATAGATACCGCGCCATGAAATTAATTTCACTGGAAAATCCATGGTATTTTTTAAAAAACAATAGATATAGAAGGAAACCACTATGTCAAAAAAACAAACCCTATCAAATACAAACTATAGCTCGCCTGACTGGCTGACTATCCGTGAAGCAGTCGACGTGATAAATAAAAAAGGACTGAAAATTAAAAAAAAGTGACATTTACAGACATGCATTACATGGCAGCATTCATCTCTCTATTTACTTTCAATCGCCAATTACATTACGTAAAGTACAAAGATCGGGCTACAAATTAAGGCTTAGATCATCTGAGATGTCATCAATAAATCGTTTGTGCCTTCTTGACAAGAAAACTTTTATTAAGGGGCATAATTTTATTATTAGCACTACTGGCAAATATATCATTCCCACAGAGAGAGTCATTGACACTCTATTGATTGGATATGAATATGTTCTAGTACAAAAATTACTTGCCCAATCTCTTAAAATACCATTGCCTGTAACAGGAGCTATTGATTTTAATCATGGCATAACAGTTAGCTTACAAGGAGAAGTATTTCAACTATTCGACAGAATGACATGGCAAGAAAGAATAACACAAAAAATTATGCAACTCCCTAAAAAAATTTCACTAGATGTACATGAAGAGATATTCTCACAGAGGATAAATAATTACCTGGAAAAAGAGTATTTCCCGGCTCATATTTTACCTCGGGATGCCTGGTTTGTTATTCGACATGCTGAACTTGGTAAATTAATTGACATCACAACCAATAACAGTGTGCCCCCATCATCTTCAACGCGAATATCAACACCACTATCTCGTTTTTTCTGGCTAGCCTGTAAAAACAATGAAGTCATCCGTCCATTAATTAATAAACCGTACAAACTGCTATCAATTTTCGAACAATGGGCATCTGATGAAGGCATTACCGACAGGCTCAGTGGTGATACGTTAAAAACTGCACTCGTACGCGGTTCCCCCACATCAATGTCGGATTGACGCAAGTGAAATTTACTAAACCCAAATGTCCGTATTAAGGACTCTAAAATCAGTAATACGGACATAATTAATTTTTCTGACTCTTTTTTCCTTGTCACCTCAAGGGACATTGTATTTCTGTACTACTGGTATCAATACATATCATCAATTATCAAGCATTAGAAAAGTAAAAGAAAAACAGTACTTAAATGCTCGCAACCACGCATATACATAGAAGTCACTCCTTATTAAAGGAGGGTTTAGTCGAATTGCATAGGTTCGCTCGAATCCAAAACCCACGAAATAGATTAACCTTAGCTCATCCAACTATTAAATACATGCATGGGTTCGTAATTATATTCCAATTAATGAATTCGACTGTACTAACCGATACCTTACACATGCAAAAGCATGAAAAAAACATATTGCATAGGAAGCCTTAAGTTCATTTACAATGAAATAAATGAGAATTTTTATTTTCTTCAAAAATCTATAACAGAGGTACTAAGACCATTATTACAAGATGAACCCCGCCCATAATCCAGATGCTTACTAAAGATTTAAAAACTCATCCTTATGATATGGGTAATTACCTTACCCCCAGGAAGAGTTATTTTTAATATTGACGGCATTTTTTCTATACCGGTGTGGTGGGACATTATATCTTTTTCGAAATGCCCTAGTTAATGATTGCTGAGAGTCAAAGCCAAATCGCATCGCTATGTTTATCAAAGGTTCATTTGTTGTGATAATAGCATCTAAAATAAGACATAATTTTTTCTCTCTGATGAAACCTCCTAGACTCTGACCGGTTTCAGATAAAAACACTCTCTGCAAATGCCATTTTGAATATCCGGATTTTATAGCCACATCATCAATTTTTAGTGGCATCTCGATATTATCGTTTATCCAAATAATTAAGTCATTTACAAAATCTTTTCTGTTTTTCATAACCGAAACCTCATAGTTACTCTACCAGAAATACATTCTCATCAGGCATTTAGATCAAGAACTGACAATCCCTAAGTTCTGCATAAATCCTCAATAGAGACCATACTTTTTATTATGGTGTGATGGATATACTCGCAGACAGTCCAGCCACCAATTCAACTCCATCCGGCAATCTGTCAATATGAATCCGAACCGGGATACGCTGCGCGAGCCGCACCCAGCTAAAGGTTGGCTCGACATTAGGCAGGCCAAGCCCCCCGGTCTCGTCATTGTTATCATCTATTCCGCGTCCGATACTCTCAACATGACCCGTGATCACCGGCTTAAATCCCATCAGCGTTATGTGTGCAGTATTTCCCGTGCGGATATGTTGCAACTTAGTCTCTTCAAAATAGCCAACCACCCAAAAACTATGGGCATCAATGATGGCAACTTTAGTTTCTCCCGCTGTGGCATAGTCGCCAGGGCGAAGCCGCAAATGTGTGACATAGCCCGCAACCGGAGACCGAACAATAGCATGCGATAAGTTAAGCTCTGCAAGGTCCAGCGCAGCCAGTGCACCGTGGTAATTGGCCGCAGCGACGCTGGCTGCGCTGGCTGTTTGCTGTAAATCCTCGCTGGAAATCACCCCTTTAATCTGAGAGCGTCGCCTCGCCGCATCCTGGCGCATCAGCATTTCATGACGTTTCGCCTCAACATCTGCCTGTGCGCTGTCCACTGCCAACCTCAACCAGTGCGGGTCGATGGAATAGAGCACATCACCCCGATTAACCCACTGATTATCGCGGACGGACACATTCAGCAACGGTCCGGAGACATTCGGCGCAATCTGTACCACATCCGCACGAACCCGACCATCGCGGGTCCAAGGGCTTTGCGCATAATGTTTCCAGAGAATAAAAGCCAAAAGCGTAGCCACCGCCACAGCGCTGAACGTCAGCACGTAGCGGCCCAGTAGAGAAAGTAACGATTTCATTTAAAAAACCCCAGTTCGGTCAGCCCCTGCAACAGCAGGTAAAAAGTAATAATGAAGACGGAAAAATCGATCATCGGTCTAAAGGGCAAGCGGCGGTAACCCTTGCTGAAAGAGAAAAGATGTACGAGAAATAGTGTACAGGTCAGTGCAACGAGGGCAATTACCAGCAGACCGGGTACAAAAACGCCCTCAATATTGAAATCATTGATCATTAGCAGGCTCCATTTTCTGAACGCTTAATGCGCAGTAAAGATCAACCAGTTGATCAACATAATGCCGCGATAGTTCATCTGTTACGCTCAAGCTGCGCTCAGTCAGACTGGCGATCCGTTGAAGTAAGGTGTCAATATCTGTCGAGTGTGTAAGAAGAGTGAGCACTTCTTTTATTTCTTTGTTCGCATGCGCATCACATCGGCGTAATCGCATTACACACAGCCCTATACGCAGGGCGTACAACAAATGATGTGCCCGTTCCGGTGACTGTCCACTGCGCTGCAATCGCGGCAGTATCAACGCTGCCCGATCGATCATAAGGTTGGTCCAGAGGGTTTCGTCTGTATTCAGCTTACCTTCCACGCTGCGGTTAATATCTCGCTGGCATAATTGAAGCAGCCGTTTTATCGCCGAATCAGCCTGCACAGTTTGCAGTAGGCTCATGCCGAGCACTGCAAAACCAGTAGCAGAAAATAGTGCGATAGAGGTATTCACCGCCACGGCAAAATCCCCGCTGTAGTGGGCACCCAGCTCGCACAAAATAGGCAGCGTCAGTGTGATCCCCATAGCCATAAACGTGGTAGGCGGTCTGGCCTGGAGCGATCCGGCCAGCAGATATACCGGAGCTAAAACCGTTACCAGCACGATAAAATCACTGACTTGTGGTAGTAGAACGAAGCTGTAGATCAGGCTTATCACAACGCCCCAGAAGGAGCCGATAATGTACTTAACAATATGCGGGGCAGGCGTATCGAAGCTGCCAAACAGTGTGCAACAAACGCCAAGGATAGAAACCGCCGTACCACCATCAGGCCATGCCGAGAAAATCCACACCAGACAGCCGCTCATAATGATGGCGAAAGCGCCCAGTGCGGTGCGGGCAGCAGTAAGAGGATCGCGGTGGAATACATATCCTTTCACGGTATTCTTTTCCGAGTGCGCAGGCGTCTGTTTCGCGTGATGAATGGCATCCGAAAGACGATAGCACTGCTGCACAAGGACAATGGCCTCTAACAGGTAGCGCATAAAACTTTTACGCAGCGCTTCTTCAAACGTCAGCTCATACACTGAATAGCGCTGTAGTAATTTTTCACTCCTTTTTTTGAGCGCTTCACCCTCGCTTTTGAATTTTCCTTCATCTTTGCAGGCAAGCCAGACCTCAACATCACCCAGCAGAATTTGCACATCTACAGGTATCGTCGCTATCAGAGCTAAACGGTCGCGTAACTCACAGTTAACAATGACTAATCGCGCAAGCCGATCATGAAGCCTTTTTCTCGCTTGCCGGACCGGTGCAGAGAACGCAAAATCATAAGGGATATGATGGCTGATACCCTGCAGGAACTGTAATGCCAGTGCCATATGCAGCGGCCCGGAAACAGCGTCGGGTTTGCCTGCTAAAGTATCTGCGACACGCTGTCGCGCCGAGAGCAGCGTCTGCGACAATTTACTGTTGAACTGGCCCGTTATGCGCGCGGGCAATACATAGCGATGAATAAGTGCCGCGCAGAAGATACCGATCATGATTTCCTGTACCCGAACAATAGCGATGTTAAAAATCGCACCAGGATCGGATACCGCAGGGAAGCCAATCAGACTCGCAGTGTAACCAGCCAGGACAAAACCATAGGCGCGGGGCGTGCGTTCCAGCAAGGATAAATAGAGGCAGAAGGTGATCCAGACCGTCAGTATAACACTGAAAAATAACGGCATATTCACAAAAGCAGGTACAATTAATACCGTTATGCCCGCGCCGACTACCGTTCCCACCAGACGATACAGACTTCTGCTCAGCGACGCTCCGACGGAGGTTTGGGAAACAATATACACGGTGATAATTGCCCAAGAAGGCCGCTCCAGGCCAATTGACAGTGCAATGTAGTATGCGAGCATCGCTGCGGCAAAACTCTTCGCGGAATAGAGCAGAGCGTTCGCATCATTCAGTAGTGAAGGAGAAGCCATACCGCGAAGACGTTGGCATATCGTGTGTAAAAAATGAAAGTAACTCGCGTTAATTTTTTTCATGCCGGAAATTATTACCGGCTTGCATATCCACTTAAATACTCTATTCTGTCAAAAAATACCTAAATGTTGCCAATCTATGTTACCCCCACTCGCCAATACGCTGTTTGATCCGGATGCCACCCCCTGCCCCGCAGTCGCGCGTCATTTGGATTTTGTCGATTACGCGGCCGAAGTGCCTGTGCATACGCACCGCAAAGGGCAATTAATTATTGCCCTCTATGGGGCGGTCATTTGTCGCGCCGAAAATGATATCTGGATCGTGCCGCCTGATTGTGCCGTCTGGATCCCTGGGGGAGTGCCGCACAGCGCCAAAGCTACCTGGAATGCGCATCTCAACTATCTGTTTATCGAACCCGGAGCTGTCGCGCTGCCGGAGCGATGCTGTACTCTGGCAATTTCCAGTCTGATTAAAGAACTTGTTGCCCGTTTAACCCGCGAGGGCGTCGAATATCCACCGGAAAGCCATCCCGCCAGACTGACCAGAGTAACACTCGATGAATTAGCCACCATGCCTCAGCAGAAACTGAGCCTCCCTGTGTCGTCGCATCCTAAAATCCGCGCCATGGCCGATGCTCTGGTCAGTCAACCTGATGACCGAAGCACATTCAAAGCATGGGCAAAAAGACTGGCGCTTAGCGAGCGTTCTCTCGCGCGTTTAATGCTGCGCGAAACCGGGTTGACGTTCGGACGCTGGCGTCAGCAACTGCAACTGATAATTGCTCTCCGGGAACTGGCTAGCGGCGTTTCGGTTCAGAATGTTGCAGCTAATCTGGGGTATGAATCGGTTAATGCGTTTATCACCATGTTCAAAAAAACAATGGGCAGTACACCCGCGCACTATTTTGCCGAACGGAAAACAAGCGCACACTTAACCGAGATTTAGCGACATCAGGTTATCCAAGAAACCAGAGGTGAGTCATAGAACCGTATGCAGCATCCTGACGTATCCGTCTCCCTGTGCGGGGTACCGCACCACAGAATCGTTACCACATGGAACCTCCAGCCAGGACCATATTGCCTCAGCCACTTTAACGATAACAATAATCAAAGGACAGTATTATATCTGCTGGATCGGTCTATACATGATCGGGAAGCACAATCAATTCGGCATTGTGTCAAGGAAGTAGTTGAGCATATATGTTTCGACCACACAGAACACTTCTATGACCATGCTTCATAGAGTATTGCTGCCAGAGTGGTAACGCCCCCCTGACTGAAATTCGCAATGAATGTATTTAACCGCATATTTTTATTCTCTTCATAATCACGCTAAACCATAATGCCGTTGCAACAGCGACACGCTGGAAACTGCCCTGCAGCATCCCCCTTCACCACATCCTTATCCAACTAACGACGTATTTATTTTACTACAAAACCGTACTAAGGGCCTTCCCGTCCGTAATAAGGGGTCCTCGACTTCCCCTAAGTTTTCTGCTGTGTTTTTTTATTTTATCTGGACATATACCAGTTATTCCACAACAGGAGAATACGATGACATCTCATCAGTTATTACGTTTAAAACAGGTCGAAGAAAAAACCGGCCTAAAACGCTCCCAGATTTACCTGTATATGAAAAGTGGTTCATTCCCACGGTCTATAAAAATTGGACCGGCAAGTGTGGCATGGCTCGAATCGGAAATTGATGAATGGATCAACCTTAAATTAGCCGGGCGAGAAGCCAGTTGAAGACACCTGTCTGTTTTACCTTCTTCCCGAACTACAGTGTGAGGAGATAATATGATGATCCCATCAGTTAATTACACCATTCTGACAGATGCTTTGCGCGCTTTGCATGAAGGGAATATTCGTTACTGCGAATTACTGGGATTTACTTTCGACGAAATGAATGCGCTCAGTCAGCTATCACTTGATGAACTCTTTGCCGTCAGCCGGATGGCAGCTCCTTTTATTGCGGTCACAGTCCGTCATGATGTTTTGCATCATTTACTGGCGCAGGCTCACCAGGAATACCTGCAACATCAGCAGATTAACAAGGCCATCCGCTTGGGTGGTTCTATCGTATTGCTCAACCAGTTTTTTGGCCTGACGTCTAATGACGTCTGCCTTCGCCGTCGGTTACTGGGTGTCAGCGTGCCGTATGGCCGGACGCCTGAACCGGATGAGAAGACGGATGCTTCTATCTGGCGGCAATGGCAACAACGCCGGGTGGAAAACTTGGAGTCGCCAGATGCGCTGATGGCCATGATGCAGATAACTGAAGTCCTGCTACCAAGGTTCCAAAGACTGTCTCTCACCACCGTCTGGAAGCGCATCACACTCTGCGAAAAGGAAGCCGCCAACAGGAGGGCATCACATGCCGGATGAGATCGACCGCGATCAGGAGTTCAATGAACAACGACTGGAAGAGATGATTGAACAGAGCCGTTTCAAACCAGGAACAACACCATCATTATTCCACTGCCGTTTATGCGGTAAACCTATTCCTGAAAAACGACGGCAAGCACTACCGGGCGTAACAACCTGTACGGAATGTCAGGATAAACTTGAACGCCGTCGGTGTTAAATGTGAGCCAAAAGACGTATGAGTAATAAATTCTCATACGTCTTTATCTGTATCAGAAAATAAAAATAAACCCCCATAATTTACTTCCACTTCCTTTCCTGTTCCTCCCTTTCTTTATTTATCCATCCGATTAACTCTTTCATTTTTGTTTTGAGTTTATCGTTCATGACTCGATCCAGATCCCTCATGCTGAACACGCCATTACAGAATGGTTGCCCTGATGGACGTTAATTCGTCCGGGCCGGGTATTGCTCTTTAATAATACGGAACGGGCTGTCACAAAACCACAATTCAGGGTGCCGCTGAATGTTCTCGCTGACCCGTTAAAACCGGAATGCAGAATCGGGATGTGACCCGTTTATTTCATTCGTTGTAGTTCTGATGAGAGGATAATTCATGAGAAAACCCATCTACCACGTATTTGTCACCCAGGAAGGCACGCCTGATATGCAGGGCGAAAAAAACACCTACTGGACCAGGGTTGGCGTGGCATTTGCCCATAACGGCAAGCCCGGCCTGAATATTGTCCTGACACCCGGTATTGCGGTTTCCGGCAAACTGGTACTGCTTGAGCCACGGGAGGATAGCAATCTTCCACAGAGTGCGGAGCCCGACTAAACGGCGCTTTAACCCTTCTTTATTACTCCTTACTCCGCAGCGTGCCGGGTCAACTGACTGTGCACGTTGCCTTCAATTCCGAGGCCATCATGCTTTCCACCACTGCCTTTCTGGCGGCGGCCATGCAGTGTGCCGCCAGCATTCATCCGTCCACTGCACTCGACGTGGCACGGGTGGAATCCGGTTTTAACCCTTATGCCATCGCCGAAATTATCCCGAAGGCCACTCGCGCCCTCGGAGATAACAATGTTATCTCCCATCAGCCCGCCAGCCGGGACAAAGCTGAGCATATTATTCGCCGCCTTATGGCACAGAGACGCCGTTACTCTGTGGGACTGATGCAAATCACCAGCACCAATTTCCATCATTACGGCGTGACGGCCTCTGATCTGCTTGATCCCTGCACCAATTTGTTGGTTTTTGAACGCATTCTCAGCGACTGCTACCAACGTGGCGGCACCCTGAAAAGAGCGTTGAGCTGCTATTACTCCGGCAATTTCCGTACAGGACTACAACCTGAAGCGGCTTTTTCCGGGACCAGCTATGTGCAGCGGATGGGTTATGTTTCGGCATCTCCCCGTTATGCTGTACCGGGCACCCGCGAGGATAAATCCACAACGCTGACTCCCCTCGAAGCCATTCCTGCTGATAAGCCATCCCCTCCCCGTGTGATCTGGCCGGGGACCGTTGTCCGGGGCGTCCCCGCAAAACTCCGTCGGGGGAAAATCGCCATCGCACAGACCTCCGCGCCGTCAGTACGTCGCAGCCTCAATCAGTCACCCCGTGAGGAAGAATAATGACACTTTTTCGCAAGCTAAAGACCGCTGTCAGTGCTGTTTACGTAGGTGTGCTCATGGTTTTTTCTACAACCCCGGCCTTTGCCGATGGTTTCACTCGCGCAAATACCGTGATGGAAAAGGTCTCCACCGGTCTTCATGGTCTGGCGGCCATCACCATCACAGTGGCCGTGATCTGGGTGGGTTACAAGACCCTCTGGAAAGGCGAAAGCCTGTCCCAGTGCGCCTACATCATTATTGGCGGGATCCTGATTGGTGGGGGCAGTGAGATTGGCGCGCTGCTGATGAGCTGAGGGGTCATCTATGGCAAAGCTGCTCAAAGCAATGAAACGCCCGGCGGCGCTGTGGGGGGTGCCGATGGTGCCCCTGCTGGGTGTCACCGGTATCACCATCATCGTCGCTGTCTGGACTTCCGTCGCTTTCCTTGCCCTGCTCCCGGTTGAATTTCTGGTAATGAAGTCTGTCACCCGGAATGAACCCATGCGGTTCAGTCTGATTGCCGTCTGGCTCAGGGCAAGAGGAAAACCGGCAGCAAACCGGCTGTTTGGCGCAACAGTATTTATGCCCGTTGAGCATGATGCTGTTGATATCACGGAGTTTCTCAACGCCATGAAACTGAATCAATGTGCCACGCTCAGGAAGTACATTCCGTATTCATCGCATATTCATCAGAATGTTGTCCGCTCTCCCAATAGTGACCTCTACTGCACCTGGGAACTGACGGGGACCCCGTTTGACTGCGAATCAGAAGAAACCCTCAGTATTGACCGCAACCAGTTGCACGGACTCATCCGCTCATTCGAGGGGATGCCGGTCACCTTTTATATCCATAACGTGCGGGAGCCATTTACCGCTTCTCTGCACAAACCCTCCGGCAACCCTTACGCCGATGAAATCAGCCGTCTGTATTATGCCTCGCTGGCGGCGGACCCATTTCGCCGTAACCGCCTGTTCCTGACCGTCTGTTACCGTCCGTTTGTCAGCCTAGAAAAAGCCGGGCGCAGACGCATGAATGACGGCAAGAAACTGAAAGAGCTTGACGCTGCACTGCAGGAAATGCTGGAAATCAAAGGCTCGCTCGATACCGCACTGTCACGCTACGCCGCACGTCCTCTTGGCACGTTTACCGAAGATCACGCAGTATTCTCCTCCCAGTTATCCTTTTATGAGTACCTGTTGACGCACCAGTGGCGCAGGGTGCGCGTCACCCGCGCTCCGGCGTATTCGATGATGGGGTCGGCGGCGCTGTTCTTTTCTGGCGAGTCCGGGCAGATAAACAACGCCAGCGGTACGCAATATTTCCGGGGGCTGGAGGTGAAGGAGTTCCCGGAGGAGACCGCGACAGGGATGATGGACTCGCTGCTGTACGCCCCCTGCGATTATATAATCACCCAGTCGTACACCTGCATGTCACGTGAAGAAGCCCGCAAGGCCATCAAACGTACCCGACGTCTGTTAATGAGTTCGGATGATGATGCGGTGTCACAGCGACTGGATCTGGATGTGGCGCTTGACCTGCTGACATCGGGGAAAATCGCCTATGGAAAACACCATTTCTCCATCATGGTGTTTTCCCGCTCGCTGGACAGTCTGGTGGCTGATACCAGTGAAATCAGCAATGCCCTGAACAACCTCGGCATTACACCGGTTCCCGCCGCGCTTTCTCTTTCAGCCGCGTATATGGCACAACTGCCCGGCAATTATCACCTGCGCCCCCGTAAGGGAGAGCTGAGCAGTCAGAACTTTGTTGAGCTGGCCGCACTGCACAATTTCTATCCCGGAAAGCGCGATAACGCGCCCTGGGGGGATGCGATGGCCTTGCTGCGCACCCCGTCAGGGGATGGCTACTATCTGAACCTGCATAACACGCTGGCGGACAAGGACGAGTTCAACGAGAAGAACCCGGCCAGTACCTGCATTCTCGGCACCAACGGTTCGGGTAAAACCATGCTGATGACGTTCCTTGAAAACATGCAGCAGAAATACGGCCGTCCGGACAGTTTTTCTCCGGATGCGAAAACCAAACGACTGACCACCGTTTATCTGGACAAAGATCGGGGCGCGGAAATGAATATCCGGGCGCTGGGAGGTCGTTACTATCGCATCACGCATGGCGACCCCACGGGTTGGAACCCGTTTTCGCTGTTGCCCACGAAACGCAATATCAGTTTCATCAGTCAGTTGATGAAACTGCTGTGTACACGTAACGGTGCGACCATCACGCCCCGTGATGAACGCCGCCTGAATGACGCCGTACTGGCGGTGATGAGTAATGAACCACAATATCGCATCCATGGGATCACCCGTTTACTGGAGAATTTGCCGGAGCCTGCCACCCGGGAGGCACAAGAGAACGGCCTGAGTATTCGCCTGTCGCAGTGGGCGCAGGGTGGCGAGTTTGGCTGGGTGTTTGATAACGCATCGGATACCTTCGATATCATCCACTGCGATAACTTTGGCATTGACGGCACAGAGTTTCTGGATGAGGCCAATGTCTGTGCGCCGATCTCCTTTTACCTGCTGTACCGCATCACCACGCTGCTCGACGGACGGCGACTGGTTATCTTCATGGATGAGTTCTGGAAATGGCTCCGGGATCCGATCTTTAAGGATTTCGCCTATAACCGACTGAAAACCATTCGTAAACTCAACGGGATGCTGGTTGTGGGCACCCAGTCTCCGGCGGAGATCATCAGGGATGAGATTGCGCCCGCCATCATTGAGCAGTGCGGCACGCAGATCCTGGCAGCCAACCCCAGTGCCGACCGGGCCCACTATGTTGACGGGATGAAGTTTGAACCGGAAGTGTTCGATGTGGTGAAAAATCTGGATCCGCAGGCCCGCCAGTATGTGGTCGTCAAAAATCAGTTCAGGCGTGGCGACACAAAACGTTTTGCTGCCCGCGTGACGCTCGACCTCTCCGGTATCGGCAGATACACCCGAGTGATGAGCGGCAGCGCGGACAACCTCGAAATCTTTGATTCCCTGTACCGCGAAGGGATGCAGCCCCATGAATGGCTGGAATCCTACCTGGCTCAGGCACTCTGATAATCCAAAGGAGATCCATGATGAAAAGGCGTTTTCATGCCCTGATTTTCGCGTGCGTCATTGCCAGCCCGCTGGCGCACGCTGGTATTCCTGTCCTTGTTGATGCTGACCCGCTGCGTGAGCTCGAATGGCTGAAAGAAGCGCAGCGCTGGATGCAGACCGCGCAACATTATCAGAGCCAGATCCTGGCGTATAAAAATCAGTTAGCGACGGCCACCGGCGTCCGGGATATTGCAGATTTTGTGGATCAGGCGAAGAGTCTGAAATCGGATCTGGAAAAACTGCGCAAGCCAGGCCAGACACTCAATGATCTGCTACTTTCCGGCGGCACCTCAGGACAGTTCGATACGCTGTACGCGAAGTACCGGGTTTTCGATACCTGCAATCCCGAACAGTCAGGACGCTATGCAGATACCTGCAAACAGCTGGTCATCAATAAGGCGATCCAGCTTGAGCAGACTGACGAGATCCAGGAACAGGTCAGCCAGACACTGGGCGAGATTAACGGCCTCTCGAACCGTATCGCACTATCCAAAGACTCAAAGGAGTCTCAGGACCTTGCCAACAGTATTCAGCTAAAATCAGTGATGCTGAACACGCTCACTGACCAATGGGAAATGAGCGTAAAGGCAGCAGAAAAGCGCGAAAAAGTACTGGAGGATGTGCGTATTAAACAGTGGAATCAGCAACAGTTAACTGCGCCAACCCCTGATTTAAACGGCTAAAGGAGTCTCACATGCGTTTATTAACCCTCTCTTTCCTGTCTTTATTATTTATCATCAGTGGCTGCAAAGAAGAAGCCAAAACTACTCAGTGGTACAAAGATCATCCCGATGAGCTAAAAGCGGTGTATGAAAAATGCCAAAAAACCGGCGATGCCTCAGATAACTGTAAAAACGCCAATGAAGCCCATTATCAAATTCAGCAGTTAAATGCTCCCACTCCCGACCTGAACTCATAGTGAGGTTAATATGCCCGGTGGTGTATTTATCGGTGTTGAAAAACACCTGATAGGAGGAGTTACTGACGCCACAAAGGGACTGATGATGTCATACTCCTCCATGATGGTGGGGCTGGCGGCAACGTCAGCCACGCTCTATATCATGTGGCGTGGATACCAGACCCTGGCAGGTAAGTTGTCCACGCCAATGGAGGATGTCATGTGGGACATCATGAGGATGGCAATTATCCTGTCCTTTGTGGCAAATGTCAGCGGTTATCTCGATGGGGTTATTGATGCCATTAATGGCCTGAAGGAGGGATTTTCCGGCAGCGATAATATCTGGCAGTTACTGGATAGCTTATGGGGTAAAGCGAAGGTATTGGGTAAAACGTTACACGACATGGATAACTCAACATACATAAAAGATGAGGGTATGACGGCTCAATTTTATGTCTGGCTCGGGATATTCGTTTTAATGATTATCACCGCCTTTATTTCAATGATCGCGGAAGTCATGGTTTTACTGCTGAGTATTACCGCCCCCTTATTTATCTTTTGTCTGCTGTATGGTTTTTTACGCCCCATGTTTAACAACTGGCTGCAAAATGTGTTCGCCGCCATATTAACGGTTCTGTTTTCTGCATTGTCGCTACGCATTGTCGTTAATTATTTAAACTCGCGGTTAGATATTGCAACACAACTGTCTACACAATCCAACATTGTGGAGTTAGGTGCTCAGGTCTGTCTGGCCGGTATCTGCGCAGCAATACTGGTCTACCTCTCCGCAAAACTGGCTGGCGCGCTGGCCGGGGCCGGGGCAACCGTCTCCATGCAGGGGCTGGCGGCGGTGGGTATTGGTGCGGCGGCGTTTGGTGCCGGGAAACTGGCAGCAGGAGCCGGTAAGCAGACTACCCGCACCCTTCAGGACACTATCCAGGGCTGGAAAGATGCCAGTGCGGGTAAACCCGGCAGCGGTCCGGGATACAGCGCAGCTCAGGCACGTAAGAATGCGATTGAACAGATGATCGCCCGCAACGAAGCCCGGCGACTGGCGCAATCAAGAGAAACGGCCGTTCAGAAATTCCATCGTTAAACCTGTCATCCCTGCTGAAATACTCCGTTGATCCCTCCGGCTAAAACATAACCCTGTCTTCATCTCACGAAGGAAACACCCCATGAAACGCTTGATTGCGCTGGTTTTGCTGTGCGCGCTTTCCGGATGCGCGCAGTCCCCCCGTCCCCCGGCCTTTGGTGGTCAGGGCATCCCGGTGAACACCCCTCAGATAATGGCGGAGTTAAACAGTCATGAGTGAACAGACCCTCATTGCGGATTCGCGCACCTTTGAGCAGCAGATGATTGAGCGGGACAAACGTGCCACAAAAGCCGGGTTTATTATGGGCGGCGCGGGCCTGCTCATCGCCCTACTGGCGCTTACCGCCGTGGTGCTGATGCTGCCCCTGAAACAGACGGTCGTTGAACTGTACACCGTGGATAATCATACCGGACGAGTGGAGCACGTCACCCGTGCATCGAAAACCAGTCTGACGGCGGAGGCGGCTTATCAGAAGGCGATGACGTCCAGTTACGTCAGGCTGCGTGAACAGTACGTTTACCCTTCCCTGCAGGACGATTACGCCACGGTACAGGTTTATAACAGTCCTCAGGTCAACGATGACTATCTGGCGCTGTATGCCGGAAAAGACGCCCCGGACAAGGTGTACCAGAATGGGGCGCATACCGTGCGGATCGACATTTTGTCAAACCAGATCACTGATGGCACTGACCCCGATAACGTCGCCACCCTCCGTTACAAAAAGACCATTCGCCGCCTCGCGGACAACAGCACCCGCACCGAATACTGGGATGCCCGCCTGACATTTCACTCCGACCCCGGCAGAGAAATGAGCGATACGGAGCGGGAGGTTAACCCGTTCGGTTTTATCGTGACCAGTTGGCAGGCAGACCGTGAAATCCGAGGAGGTGAATAATGAAAAGCATCACTCTTATCCCGCTGGCGCTGATGATGTGTGGCACGGCATGGTGCGCGGCCATCCCGCAGGCCAGCCGCTATGATGCCCGCGTTCAGCAGGTTGTCTATAACCCGCTGAACGTTACCGTCGTCAATACCCGTCCCGGTTTCATGACCACACTGGTCTTTGACAGCGACGAGGCGGTTATCAGCGCCAGACCCGGTTTTGAGGAGGCGTGGGAAGCCACACCGGACGCCAACCGGGTCAACATCCGCCCGGTGGCGCTCGTTCAGGGCGCGCCCGGCGCGGACGGTAACACCACGCAGGTGGTGATCCCCCCTAACAGCCAGGACTGGCATACCAACCTGCTGATCGTCACCACCCGTCGGCTGTACAACGTCGAGCTGAACGTCATCGATGATAAGTCACCGCAGCAGCCCGCTTTCCAGGTGAGTTACCGTTATCCGGGTGAAGCACAGGAAAAGGCCAGTCGTGAGACAGCGGCCAGAATGCGGGAGCGGGAGCAAAAACAGCAGCAGGCTGATATTCAGCAGTCCCTGAATGCCGCGCAGACGCCACGCAACTGGGACTACCTCAAATATCCGGGGCGCGACAGCACCCGTATCGTTCCCGATTTTGCGTATGACGATGGCCGTTTTACGTTCGTGGGCTTCTCCCCGGCCAAATCTATTCCCTCCGTGACAAAAGAGCTGAACGGCCACGAGCATGTGGTTAACAGCAGTATCCGCAGAAAAGGCAACTTCACCGTATTGGTCATTCAGGAGGTCACGCCCCGTCTGGTCCTGCGTTCCGGTAACGCCGTGGTCGGCCTGGAAAATCGTGGTTTCGGTAAGGTCCAGGCCGCTTATGGTGCCACGGTTTCCCCGCTGGTTGAGCGGGTGGAAATGCCCACAACCCACTGACAACTGAGGAGTCATGCAGATGAACGATGAACACCCGCATCCGGTGCCTGATGGCGCAGAGCCTTCTCCTTCGCAACAGGATGACGATATTGCCGCGCTGGAACGCGAGGCCCGTGCAAAGCGGGAAGCGACGCTTCTCACCGCTCAGGACGATGAAGAGAACGACCCGCTACAACCCGCCGTCAACAAACTGAAAAAGCGCAGGCGCGGGAAAGCCACCGCGTTTCTGGCGATCACCGCCGTTGCACTGATTGCGCTGGCATGGGCGGGCAACTGGGTATACCGCAATCTACTCTGGCAACCCGGTGAAGAGAAGCGGCAGGATGCTACGCCACAGACGAACCGGACAGATTACCGGCAGCGTACCGATCTGGGTACCCAAGATACCGAAGCCGAAGCATCGTTACCGGCAGAAAACAACCCGCGCATCACGACAGCCCCAGAGGCTGAGATGCCGCCTCAACTTGATAAAGCCCATTTTTTGGTTCGGCGTGATGGTTCAGCCGCTGCGGCTCAAAACCCGGCCCGGACCAGGCAGCAGGAGATGACGCAGGCAGCCTCTGCCGGACAGCAACCAGACACCACATCGCCACCGTCGGCCCCCTCCCCGGCGGCAGTCCGGCGTATTCCTTACAACCCGGACCTGTACGTCCCGGAAAATACCGCTATTCCCTGTTCACTGGATTACCGCTTTGTCTCGGATCGGGCGGGGAAAATCCGCTGCACGATCGCCAAAGATATCTGGAGTGCCAGCGGTAATACGAAGCTGATTGAAAAAGGGAGCACCGCCACGGGCATTTACCAGACTGGCGCAGAAACCGGGATGACGCACGGACAGGGGCGCGCCTTTCTCATTATCACAAAGCTGCGTACCCGCCAGCCCCCTTATCTTGATATTCCGCTGGTCGATACCCGCGCTGCCGGAGAGCTCGGCGAGGCTGGCGTTGACGGCTGGATCGACACGCATTTCCGAGAGCGGTTCGGCGGCGCATTACTGGTTGGTATGATCCCGGATATTGGGGCGTGGGCATCCAACAGCGCCGGTCAGAAAGATCGTAATACGGACTATACCGAAAACAGCCGTCAGGCCATGGCGGATATGGCGCGAACCACGCTGGAAAACAGCATCAATATCCCACCGACCCTCTACAAAAATCAGGGTGAGATCATCAATTTGATCACCGGACAGGATATTGATTTTTCCGGCATCTATGCACTGAGGATGAAGAGTGAATAATCGAAAATTTCTGTTTGGCGTCACCGCGACAGACGTCATCGTAAGGGACGATTACAACAATGCCGTAGTCAACGACGTAATGTCACACCTTAGCGGGATCAGGAGAATAGTCATGACATGTTATCGTGCCGGGGGCGCATTGACAGAGCTCATGATTGACTCAGGAGAAGGACAAACTTTCTGCCTCACCATCTGTGAAGGTCCTCTGGATGCACCACCTGTTTCCTCAGACGATATCCGGCTGGCACATAAGCAGATATCGCTGCCTGATGTCACCGATATTATCATTCTTGTGACGACATTAGCCCGCTATGCCGGACTATCCCCCTCCTGCTCCGTTGATGGAGAATCATCTTCCTTGCTGGAGTTCAGCTCGTAATAAATCGCCAGTTGACGCAGCTTTGATATTTCTAGGTTGATAACGCTTTTTCCTGCGCTATTTTCCCGTTCAGAAACAACCGGGTTGAGCAGAAACACACGGAAATATCTGACGTTTTCTGTGTCCAGAATTTCATCGATATAATGACCAAACCGGCCTTTCGCCATCAGATCTTTACTGACGTACAGGCGAACAGGTTTACCCTCATGTTTATCAAAGAAATTAATAAGAAAACCCCGCCCATACCGATGCATCAGGGTCCCACCGCCATAGATGACGCCCGCGTACGGGTTAGTCAATCCTCGCTGAATATGCGTTATATATTCATGAAGATAGACCTGACTGTGGTGCATGATCCTGAGTCTCAACGCCCTGAACTCATCCTGAGGCAGCGTTTCTTTCGCTTCCTGCCATGTGTCGATAAGTCGCTGAAGCTGGTTAGTTCGCGTATAGCGACTCCAGCGGGGCTCTTCACCTGTACCCGGCTTATCATCACCCCCGTCAGTTTTTTTTACATGTGCAGGAGTAGCAAGCTTAACGGGAGCGGCTGGCTCGCCATCAGGATCATCAATTGAAGGATCAAAGCAGTTGATATAGTCCGTCAGCTTTTGCTTGGCTTTTCTTTCCGTGAAATCAGCTTCTGATTCGTCCGGACGTCTGTCCTGATCGGCATCTTCGGTGAACTCGACCCATTCACATCCGAACTTGTGAGGATGGGGTGAACGGAAGTGTGCAGCCTTGAATTTTTCACCATCTTCAGCTTTGACGTGATAGTTAACGCCACTGATGGTGACATTACAGTTGCGATCGCTACAGGAAAAAGTGAACCGCTTTCTTTCTTCCGGCTTTCTGGAGAAAAATTCCGTTCGCGCTTCATCAATGGACAAGCAGCGCCCCAGTTCATGGCAATAAGCGAACAGTACCTTCGTCTTCGACATGCTCCCTCCACACATTTATCCGATCCAAGGATATCACATGAAAAACCTCTCTCTCGACCGCTATAAGCAGCGATTTTTTGGCGATTTTCTGGATCGCCGAGGACTGACAGAGATCGCCGTCAACCGCCCGGGTGAGCTATTCACCAAAATTGATGGCATCTGGGAACAGCATACTGTCCCGCTGGATTATGAGGGCTGCTACAACTTTGCCAGATGCCTGGCGAAGCATCATGGCGACAATATCGAAGATATCAAGCCGGGGCTGTCAGCCACGCTGGAATCCGGCGAACGTTGTCAGGTTATTGTACCCCCGGCCTGCGAGCGTAACACGGTGTCCATCACCCTGCGTAAACCCTCACAGGTGCAAATCCCGCATCAGGACTATATCGCCGCCGGGTTTTATAACCGGGTGACGGGCACGGAAAAAACGCAGACGCACGATCAAGAATTACTGGCCTTATATAACGCGAAAGACATTCCGCGCTTTATGGAGAAATGTGTGGAATACGGTAAAACCATTGCGGTGGCCGGGGAAACCAGTACCGGTAAAACCACCTATATGAAGATGCTGATTGGTTATATCCCCCTTCATCTGCGTATTACGACCATTGAAGATAACCCGGAAATCACCTTATTTATGCATAAAAACTACGTCCACCTTTTTTATCCGTCGGAATCGGCAGATGAAAAAGGGTCAATTGTGACGCCCGCCAACCTGCTGCGCTGGAATTACCGCATGAATCCCGACCGCATACTATTAACCGAAGTGCGTGGCGGTGAGGCCTGGGATTTTCTCAAGATAACCGGCTCCGGCCATGAAGGCAGCATGACCTCTATCCATGCCGGTTCAGCAATGGAAGCGGTGGACGGGTTTATTACCCGCTGTTATGAAAACCCGCAATGCGCCCAACTCCCTTACACCTTTATGTTACGCAAGGTACTGGACAGTCTGGACGTTATCGTTAGTATCGACCTGGACGGTAATGTGCGCCGGATGAATGATATTTATTTCCGGCCACTGCACCGCAGCGCCTTTTTTGAGGAGATGAAAGCATGATGAAGGTTATCACTATGCTGCTATTTTCACTGGTACTTTCCGGCTGTGCTTCACCCCCGCCACCGGTTCCTGTTGAATGGGATAAACAGGGCCTGTCAGTCAATACCGGTTTACCGCAATGGCGGGACAACCCGGTTATTATTCTTTCCCCGGTGGTTAACGATAAATGGTTATTATCCATTCAAGCACGGAATTTTAATGAGACTAGCTGGACGCCAGCCGTATTTTACGCGGTCACCCACTCTGCGCGTATAGTTGTTGCTGCACCATCAGGCGCAGATTTCTTTACTGCAAAAAACTGGCTACGGCGATATGGTGCTAAAGGCGTTATTGAATATCAACCTGTCTCTGGATGCCTGACATGCAGCGACACTCGCATTTATTTTTCACATTAAATCCTCCCCTCACATCCTGAAATTAATCTTAGGGTAAGGTATCCATCATGAAATATTCCATTATTGCGGCGGCAGTGCTGTGCATTACTGCCGGGACGCCTGTTTATTCTTTCTCTGCCGACCCGTGCGAAGTTGTACTTTGTATGTACGGTAAAGCAACCGGAAACAATGGAGGAAGTGAATGTCGTTCTGCGGAGCGTGCTTTCTTTAATATCGTCAAAAAGAATAAACACGGTTTTTTACCCAATCACACGCTCAATGCCAGAAAAGCTTTCTTAGGAGAATGTGCCAGTGCTGACCCGGAGGCGGTGAATAAAATCCTGTCCAGGTTTGGCAGGGTCAGAGGCTAATACAATACTGCCGTTATCTTAATATATTTCCCTGCATGGAGACACAAAAGTGGATAAAGAAGATCTGTTTATTTCCAACATTCACTCAACACATCACGACAGAATATCTGTCACATGTATCTATGATTCTCTGTCAAAAAAAGCACATCAGGGATGCGGGGTTTATTACGAGATATATGAGAGCCGATTTATCTGTTTATTACGACATCATCTGTCACAGCTTAATGAATCGGACGCAGAAAAGCTCCGGCGGTATGCCGAAAGTCAGGGAACGAAGACCGATGACGAAACGTACCATGCGGCATTAAACGCCGAACGGGAATGCCGGGCTGAAATAGCCCGCGACCAGATGTGAATCACAGACACTGATACTGTATCGAACGACGCCACAGACTGACAGACGACGGGTTTCAGGCTTGCTTATTTTTGGCTTCAATTTCGGAGAAATTGTTAAGCCGTAAAATAAACACGTGGAGCGCGGACAGAAAATTCAATTTCGCAGAAATTGTTAATTTTCAGGCACCGCGCCCACCTGCGAACATTCGCCCAAAGCGAATTGAGCAGGCCGGGGGAGCCGAATAAATTTCGCCGCCCCAGCGAGCGAAAAGCTGTCGCCCACGACAGCGGTTTATTTGGGGGGCTTGCCCCGCACACCGTCAAGCCAGGTAATATTTCCCGCCCCAGCGGGGAATATTACCGATCAGGCGCGACCAACCCCTTTAAAGCAGCGTTCCCGTTTTTTGGAGCTTGCGAGAAAAAACAGGCGAAACGCGCGTCTTAAAGGGGTTGGTCGCGCGTAGCGTGCGACGGTGTGCCGCCGTTGACGTTGGGGGTTTTGGCGCGGCGTCCAGCCACGACATTACCCCCATGTGACATGCAGGGAGAGCGTCCAGCCCGAGCGTAATGCCACACGCCGTTGCCCGTCATTCGGGCGTTTCAGGAGACTGACGACCACTGGTCGGCTGTTTTCTGAAAGCGCGGATAACGGGCATGAGCATCGGAGACATTCAGTACTGTTCATCCTTTTATGGGCGTCCTCAATAGGCGTCGCGTGTGGGCGTGGGGTTTAACGTCCATCGGAGACGCCCATGTGATGCGCCCTTCACACCGAAATCAGACCGGAGATCACTGCAATGGGAACTCATCTGATGCAAAGGCTGAATGCCTTTTCGGATGCCTTTTCTGTTTTTCTGCTGTGGCTGCAACACAACCCGGTAATACTGTCCATATTTGCCGGACTGACGCTGCCATTCATCTTTCATCTGCCACGTGAAGAAAGAAAAAATGCCCCCTTCTGGTTAAAATCGGTAGCGGGAGCATCCACCTTCTTTCTCATATTTGGCACCCTGTCACCGCTGACCATTCAGGGGCTGAGTTTTTTCTTTAACGTACTCGACAATAACATTCTGCTCAGATTGTCACTCTGGGTGCTGACTGTCGGATTTACGCTTGCCGGTTTGGCTTTTCATATTGCTGCCCGAAGGGTGCTGGCCGGAGAAATCGACAGCCTAAAACACAGGATGATTAAAAAAAGTAAACTGGAAAGAAATGTCAGAACGGATGTTCGTGAAGTCAGAGACATGTTACCTGACAGCATTGCGTATAATCCGCTGGATTATATTGACCTGAATAAAGGTATTTTTATCGGACTGGATAAAGACGACCATCCGCAATATATCACCCCCGAAGAATTTCAAACTCAACACGCTGACCTTATCGGCACCACAGGCTCTGGTAAAGGGGTGAGCGCCTGTGTACTGCTTTATCAGGCAATACTTTCAGGTGAAGGCGTATTTGTCGAAGATCCTAAAAATGATGAGTGGGCACCACATGTACTGCGGGAAGCCTGCCTGAAAACGGGAAAACAATTTGTCCTCATTAACCTGAATGATCTTAATTTCCAGCTTGATTTACTGGCTGATATTTCTCATGAACAACTGGAGGAGTTGTTTAATGCCGGTTTCAGCCTGGGTAAAAAAGGCGAAGGCGCTGACTTTTACCGTATCGCCGATCGCCGCGCAGCCAGAAATACGGCAGCTATTTATGAAAAGGGCATGACATTACGTGATTTTTTCAACACTGACTTTGTGAAATCCCTCAGTGAAGATGTACCTGCTTTTTATGGCGAGCTTGAGGAAATCGCTTTAGTGAATTCCATTAATGCCCGTAACGGATTTTCCTTAAAGACCATTTTTGATGAAGGCGGATGCTGCTACATCATCGGCTCGATGCGTAACCAGAAAATCATATCGGCTCAGCGAATGATTTTAACTCGCCTGATTCAGATAGCCGAAACGCGTGATCGGATAAAAGGCAAACCTCGTCCTGTCGCTATTTTCCTTGATGAACTCAAGTATCACCTGTCCCGCCCTGCGCTTGAAGGACTTGGCGCAGCAAGGGATAAAGGTGTGCATATCATCATGGCTCACCAGTCGGTAAAAGATTTATATGACTGTCCGGCAGATCTGGAGGGTGATGCCGTTGCCGGTTCGGTGATTGAGAATTGCAAGTTTATGCTGGTTTATCGCCTTCGCGATCCGGATACTGCCGACTGGGTCGCCAGAATGACAGGCTCTATACTGGTTGACGATGAAATGAGGAAAGTTAAAACGGATATTTCCCTGACGGAGAAAATGGAAACAGACAGGATGATCCGCCAGGCTGAGCGATATTATATAGACAGCAACATGTTGCTTAACCTCCCCAAATTTGTTGGTTTTGTTTTTACCCAGAACGATCTGGCGAAGGCAACCAAACTATTCCACATACCGGCGAAGAAGCAATATATTGACCTGCTTTCTTTTGAGCATAAAAACCCTCCGCACTCCGAAAAAGAAAATCAGATTCACAAACCTTCCATTAACCTGTGAGGCTATCAATGCTTATTCATAACGTTGCTGAAAGAAATGAAGCCGCAAAACGGAGAATGCGGGCATTGCTGTATTTCCTCAAGGAAGAAACGTTCTCTGATTTCCGGACCTTAAAAAGAGTTGTCGGTTATAAAGGTAAACATAACCATGCGATGTATAACCTGCTGAATAAAGCGGTTGCAATGGGTTTCCTGAATAAACATGAGTATCCAGTATTGACCGGGAAAAAATCATTGTGGGGGATCACCATGCAGGGACTGGCAATGGTGGTTAGCGCTAATGACAGGGTTTTCCCCGCCTATTTTGAGCCGGGAAAACTCAGACATTGGACACTAGAGCATCGCCTGTTAAACCAGCGGGTCAGGATCGCCCTTGAGGAAAAAGGCGGTACGGGCTGGCTTAACGGCGATCGGGGAGAGTTTACAGCACGGTATAGGGGAGTCCGACACCGACCGGACGGCATTATTACCTTAAGCAGCGGTGCCATCGTTGCGGTGGAAACTGAGCGAACAATGAAAACCCGTGCCCGTTACATCAGCATAATTAACAGTCATCTGGCCGCCAGCGACTCTGGACGCTGGCACTATGCGATGTATGTTATGCCGGGTGATAAAACTAAAGAATCGCTGATCAGGCTGTTTGGCAGCATCAGAACGGTGATAAGAAACAGTGTTCCCGTTCCGTTTGATGCAAATAACCGGGAAATGTTTCTCTTCCGCACCCTTGATGAACTGGAAAATAGTGTCAGTGATAAACAAGGGGCCCCTTCTTCATCAGTTGGTGACGATGTCGGGAGGGAACCCCATGTATGACGTTTTGACTCATGGCGACTGCCTTGACGTACTGCGCAATATTCCAGGCAACTCGGTGGACAGCATCGTGACCGACCCGCCCTATGGAATTAAATTCATGGGGAAGACATGGGACTACGATGTCCCTTCACCGGCCATCTGGAAAGAATGTCTGCGCGTACTCAAACCCGGTGGCCATCTGCTGTCGTTCGCGGGCTCTCGCACTCAACACCGAATGGCAGCGCGTATAGAGGATGCGGGCTTTGAAATACGTGACATGATTGTATTTCTCTACGAGACCAGCAATGCTGCTCAGGCCCTCATTGAAAGTTTGTCTCCGGACCAGCTCAAATTGCTGGACGCAGCATTTGGACGTGAAGGAATGCTGAGCTGGGTATACGGATCAGGGTTTCCTAAATCTCACCACGCGTTAAAACCGGCACTGGAAACGATTACCCTTGCCCGTAAGCCATGCAAGGGGTCCTTAGCATCCAATGTAGGCGTATATGGTACCGGCGCGCTGAACATCAGCGAATGCAGGATCCCTCTGGCAGAAGGAGAACCACCCTATGATTATCCAAATGGACCGGGAGGTTCCGATCCTAACCATATGTGGCGAGGCAGAAATAAAGGTGATGGTGATTCCCCCAAACAAGGAAACCCCGATGGTCGCTGGCCCGCCAATCTTATCCATGATGGCAGTGACGCAGTGCTTGCCTGGTTCCGGGATAGCCCTCAGCAGGTAGAAATTAGCAGCGCCAGTCGATTCTTCTATTGTGCGAAAGCCAGCAGAAAGGACCGTGGTGAGGGTAACAATCATCCATGTGTAAAGCCCACCGAGCTGATGCGTTACCTTTGCCGCCTGATTACTCCCACTGGCGGCACTGTACTTGATCCCTTTATGGGAAGTGGAAGTACCGGCAAAGCTGCGGCGATGGAAGGTTTCTGTTTCATCGGTATTGACCGAGAAGAGGATTATGTGAAAATTGCTCGCAGGCGTATTGCGGCAGCACGGAGCACCACAGTTCGTTCGGGCGGTGCAGGAAAACACATTGATACTTGAAGCCGGGTAAAATGCATCTAAGATTGTGTAGCTCAGATTTGAGCTAACATTTTTATGGCTCAGGGCCATAACCTAATCTGACAGGCAGCTTTGCTGCCATAATTGGACCTTATCGATAAGGTTGTGCATTAGTTATAAGGCAGATTGGCCAATTGCACGCAATTACATTTATCAGCAAGTTCGGACTCAACAACTGGTCAGTTACGGACCATATTGCAGATTGCGTGGACAAGTTTATCAATATTTACTAATGTGCTTATATAACACAGAATCTTTACTTTGCTAGTATATGCTATATCAAGGGGATGTATAAAAATTCTGATTGGTTAGGACTACAAGTGACTTAAATAAGGAGACAAGATAAAATGGGTAACGCAACACGAAATGCATTTAAAATAATTGCAACACTTAGTGGCGCTCTGAACATACAAGATGAGCATCACACTCTTCAATATAAATTCTCTAGAAGCCACACCGATGAACTGACAATCTCATCAAACAAAATAACAATATCAGGAACCCGTTCTCAAAACCCAAACTTTGATGATGTGTTTAAAAACAACAAGAGTGAGATTTATTTTCAATTTATTAAGTCATATGTATATTATTCAATAACAAATGGAGTCATCCCTGAAATACAATCAATAGTTTGCTACGATAAAAAAAACACTCCTGTAAAAAATTATACTCAAAGTGAATTAAGAAACTTGCAGCCAAAAAGGAGTGCGGCAGTTTTTCAGAAGATTGATAAAACACAATTGCAAATTATATTCAAATCCACAAATGAAGGCATTAAACACTTATACGCTACAACCACTTTGATTCGCTCACTCTGTAGCGATGATGAGAACGATATATTCGAGAAGCTTTGGAAATCATACAATTCAATTTATAGAGTGCGAAGCGCTAAAAGTCAGGAATGGGAATGCCTTGAAGAAATGGGGAGTTTAATGATAAACACTCCTACGGATTACCCGCTTTCCACAACACATGTCAGTAGTTTAACCAAAACAGATATAATAGATGCTACTCGATGGCATGCCATGCTAGAAAACAAATTCATAACAAGGATGAAGATAAGTAGAAGAGAGCAAGAATTCTCTGACTTCCTCACAAAATATCATGATTTACGATTGATTGAAATAGCAAGTGAGACAATTGATTTCAAAAGAAATTTCTGGACAGCACAAGCATTACGAACACATTCATCAGCAGTAATAGCTTCAAGACTAGGTAACGCAACTAAAAACAACATTGAATTAGTTGATGTACTATGTAACTGTTATATGTATTACTTAAGGAACAAAATATTACATGGTGAGCAAGCGGATCATTCATTTAGATTCATTCCATTTAATAAGGAATCAACAACCTTAAAATTCTCATCTGACTTGTTGTTCTTAGTTGTTTGTGATCTTATAAATAATCATACTTTCTAAAAAAAAGGGGCATCGCTCTCATATATAATGATGCTGCTTTTCGTAGCGCTATAGATTATTAAAGTAATTGAGCTACCCAACATGGTCTTACTGCTGGGAATGAAGGAGCATTCCCCAGTAACTGGTCCAGAGTCAAAATGATGTGGTGCCTCACCTTGATCCTCGATAGATCCGTTTCTAGCTCCTAACTGGCTATCAGGTTTAATTGAGTTCTAAAACAGAACACAACTAGATCAGGTTTGAGTCAATACATCTCAAAGGATCAGCGGGCTCTTTTCCGCCCGCCCTGCAACCTGCGATTTTTCATGACACTCAATGCCACGAAAATTCGCAGGGGAATTATACATCCCTGAAGCCACCGTTACTCTCCCCGCTGTTCTATAAAGTTAAAACCACATTCCATTATGGCTTCTTCCCCCTGCCCTTAAGCTCCTTCCATCAAGTACATATACGCTTTTAATGCAGCATTGGCAGCTTTGAAAATATAGTATTTGTCGTTTTCAGTGTTGTCAGCTAGTAAGTAATATGGCTTTCGTGCTGGACCTCTCCGACAATTCCCAGATCCTCCATCATGAATGCGCTTTAAATCTCGGCGATCAACTCCTGAAAAGCATAATTTTCTCTACCAAATATTCCTTTCATCCCCCGATTAAGACGGTTTTACCACCACTCCAGTGCTCTAGTTCATGCAGTCTGGTGGCGTAGAAATTGGCCGCATCAGAAAATGTAACGCTCCGGGATCCAGACTTTCTCAGTTGGGGTTTCGCTTTGATAAATGTTTCTCAGGAAACGCCCCCCCTAACAGACCATCGTTTTCAATTTATTAATTTTGCTGCTTGCTCTGTGTAAATATTTATAATAATGCGGTACCGTGAACATCAGTTCTTTCATCTAAAATAGATATTTAAATCTCAACAATACTAATAGCCAGTAAGTATGATAGAAAAATCCATGCATTACGTACTGACGTTTTTATAACATATTTATCAGAGCCATATTAAAGAGAAATTTATTAGTAATAATAGAAACAAATAGATAACCTAGAATTATTGAGACATAATCAAACTTCAAATAAAAAAACATTTAAATACGTTAAAGAATGATGTATATTAGTTTATTTCACATGGATAACATCATGTCTATCAAATCAATTTCCATTAAAAATATTTTATCATTCGATATTATTGAGATTAAAGACATAAAGGATTTAACTTGTATAATCGGGCGTAATAATGTAGGGAAGTCTAATCTATTAAAGGTCATTAGTTTTTTTTATAGCCAACTAGAAAACAAGAGAGAGTTACCACCTGAACTTTTTTCTAATTATGGTATGCAAGGGGAAATCGAGATTACTTACGATTTGAGCAGAATAAGAAGAATAGTATTGTCTTCAACAGGAAAGAAAAATAAGTTTTTCAACCATATCTACAATTCTTTTTTCGATATCTTTAGAGAATTACTTAATGATGACAATTCAAGCAAAACCTATGATGTAGGTGAGGAGTATAAGTTACAATTGATTGTCAATAAAAACGGCTCGATAGAATGGTCAGAAAAAGAAAGTGAACGCAGAAGCATAATTAACTATTTATTCCCTTTTTTTGAGGTTGATGCAAGGCACTTAAATCTTCATGACTGGGATAAACTCTGGGAGTTAATCATAAAAATAAAATCCTTTAAGCTATCTGGAATTAGCCACAATACGATAAGAGATTTTTACGATGAACAAATAACCCAAGGAAGTGATGAATTTAGTCAGTTTATAGCGCTGATTGAAAATTCCATAAACATTAAAAAATACACACATAAAGAAAAACTTCTGAGTTTAATAAAAGCAAGTCTTCCAGGAGATACCTTTTATAGTTCAGGCTCGCTTACTATCAAACAATCTGATGGCACTAATTCATTCAATTACATCGATACTGCTTTAAAATTATTAATAACTCTTACAAGAAGAGAATATATTTCACCAATAATATTCATTGATGAACCAGAGGTTGGTTTACACCCTAAAAAAAGCGAGCAGCTAATAAATAATCTTCATGCAACGGTTCAAAAATCAAAAAAAAATACTAATAATCGACCTGTAAACACTCCCTTGCCCAAAATAATTTTATCCACTCACTCTCCTAACATAGTAAAAGAAACAATTAGAAAATTTAAAGATAAACAATCCATTTATAACATGAACAACTTTGATGGCTCATCCAAAGTTTTCAAATTAAAATCGACATACGAAAACAATCAGTTCCTAACCAAATTTAGTGATAATGAAGCACGCCTTTTTTTTAGCAATTTTATTTTATTCGTAGAAGGTGCAACTGAAGAAGAACTTTTTGCCAATGAAGCTCTTCAAAAGTTATATCCTGTACTGCAATATATAGATGTTTACCAATGCGCTGATAATGTAATATCCGAAACCATTAACCCGTCATGCACGAATGCGTCAATTCCGTATCTGTTTGTATATGATATTGACAAAGCATTTTCATTTAAAAAAACAAACAAATTTAATCAATTACAGATCGACTTGAAGAATACCAGTAGCATCATGAATTTCAGTCAACAGGCTCTTTCAACAGATAGACTGTACTATAAAAAAGGATATAGTCTCGAACACAAAAAAATGGTTGAGCTAATTGATAAAATAAACAACTATCATGAACGATTTTTTCGTATACGAAGTAACCTTGTCGATTTTAAAGAAAGATCATCATTTCAGACATTACAAAGTTTAATTCGTCAATACGTCAAAGGCAGAAATGTCAATGTTCTATTTAATACAACAGAAGGCGCTTTGATTAATATTGAATCCAAGGAATTATTTTATAGATGGTTATTCGAAATAGAAGGGTGTGATATTTATACTCTTTTGAACAAGATAAAAGGAAGGAATATTATTAATGAAGATATGTTAATTCATTATTTAAGAGTGATAATGAACGGCAAGCCTGATACACAGATAAATATAAATAAGTATCAAAGAGCAAAGAGAATTAAAGATTTCATTGTAAATAACTTGCAACTCAGCTCCAGAAAGAAGACGAGCGGTTGGGTCACTTCTTTTTTAACATTTGCTATTGAAACACTAAGAAGGAGATGTGCTTCCGACTCAGAGGTTTTGCATGAATTCACTAGACATTTCCCAGAAATCGATGGTATCATCAGAAATGTTTACATTCGGTAGTAATAGAGATTGCCTTGTGCAATGTAGGGGAACCTACCATCTATCTTTGCGACAGTGTAGATTTTATATCATTAGTAAAATTTTATGCTTAAGCTTGGTTAGAACAGTCTCCACATACCAGTGTGATTACTTTGATATTCGCGCATTATGTGTCACACGTGAATGTTTGTTTTTGTATCGGATTAAACATGAAAATAACTAAGATAGCGCTCTCAGATGATCTGAGAGCCTTTCTTACTAACGATGACGTTCAGTTAGTGAGAGAGATGAAGATTAAAAAAGATTTTTTTTATCATCTAGAATCAGAAGAAACAGCCAGATATCACAAAAAAATTGAGATCCTGATATCTAAATATATCCCTGTAAGCCGTTCTTCATACGGCTTTGTAAAAGGAAAATCATATTTTGATTTTCTTTCTCCTCATCTGGATTCAAAATACTTCTCTCGATTAGATATAAAAAAATTCTTTCACTCAATCTCTGCTGATGATATTTCAAAGAAACTAAAGCCGTACTTTGTTGATAAGTTAGATAAAGACTCCAATGTTAGATTAATAGATTTAATTTTAAAAAAATTAACTTATGAAGTGCCAGCCAATTCAAAAAACCAATATTTCATAGGTAAAAAAATCCTCCCAATTGGATTCCCCTGCTCACCGATTATTTCGAATCTAGTTTTAAGGCCTATAGATATACAAATCGAGAAAATCTGCAAAGAGCATAATGTTATCTATACAAGATATGCCGATGATATGCTTTTTTCTTCAAAGTATATGCTATCACTTTTCAATGGGGAAATAAAAAACTCCGTTAATAGAATTATTTCCCATATAGGATTGACTTTGAATGAATCAAAAACAGTTATAACATCTGGGCATATATCGTTAAATGGCTATGTTATTGATGGAACAACAAATACTCTTCGAGTTTCAAATGAAAAAACGATGAAGTTAAAAAAAACAATTCGTTTGATTATCTTAAAAAAAGAAAGATTTTCGGCTATAGCGTGCAAATATTACGGGCTAAATATTAAGAACCTCCGTTATCACAATGCTAATACCGGCAAGTACTTCGAGATATATTGTAAAAATATCGTTTTGAACAAATTATCAGGCTATAGGGCTTATTTTATCTCTATTTTAAAATTTGATTCCGAACATAATGTTCTAGATGAAAAATCCATAATTAAATATAATTTAATCATATCAGACCTGGACAAAATACTGAACGAATACAGAAACTAATAAGAAGCCACTATGGATTTTATGTATTTAAAAACAAAAACATACTGGCGCTCTGCTTAGTAGCATCAGTATATCAAGCTCAAGCCTCGACTCGAATTGAACCGCAGGGCCAAGTTAAACCTTGTTCGTTCCAGCTAGCCAACTCAAAAAACTCTTCAATCTTCAACGAAGAACTAAGTCGCGTGGGTACACAATTAGCATCCTCAGACCTATATGCAGGTCTTGATTTAGTCATCCTAGGCAGCCATTAATCTACATAAACAATCGATAAGCATATGCATTTCCTGGTAACGTAGGGACGTTAGCGATGGTTTTTGCCAAACGTTGGGAATACCGAATAGTAACAGGAACGGGGTCATACAAGGCATCGTTATTCCAGTCCATTTTTGTCAAAGCAAGAGCTTCAAATGCAGTTAATTCCATTGGACCCAAACCAGCATACCTTACAATATTGAGTGGACGCGGAATACTTTTACCCCCCTGGTAATAGTCTCCACGAGATGCGGCACGAGGAGCATTTCCTGCAACCCAAACTAAAGCCGCATTTCCCGAACGCTGTAGGATAGTGCCTCTTGGTACAGGATAACCATCAGGCTCACTTCTCTTTTGAGATGCTGGATTCAGGTTTTCTTGTAACCACACACCACGCCATCCAGAATTACTAGATACTTCCACACACTCAACTTCACGAATAGCGGAAAGCGCGTCCAAGGCTCCGTCCAATTCTTCTGATTTAAATGATGTTGTTTTATGAATGACCAAACGACGGGGAAGCAAACCACCATTACGGCTTTGATAGAGCGCCAAGCTCCGAGCTAGCACAGCCCTCATGTCATTTCGGCTAAGGAAGGGGTTTCGACGCGCATCTTCAATGTCCCTGACAGGATCCCGAGCTTCGAAAGCAACAAACTGCATACCGCCCCCATCGGCATCAAAAACCTGCGAGCAACAAGTCACATAACGAGCATCTTTTGGGTTACCCCTCAGTGCATAGGCTAATCCGATATACGCAGTGTTTTCTGGCACGCCTTCTAATGGCGCTAACTTCCAGGGTATTCCTCCAGCCTTTACATAAAGTGCAATTGACAAACGCCACGCTAGCGATGCTTTATACCCAAACGAAAATACTCGGTCATTGATAACCTGAGTCGGAATACTATAGCCCGCACCAATTGCCTTAAGTGTATCGTGTACATCAAAACCGGGAGCACGAAATGCGCTCTGCCAATCATCTGGAAGATGCACTAATACCACATCAAAGTGATCGCGTGCTAATGCTAGGCATTGTATTCCTGTCCGCAACGCATTTAATAGACGGATATGTGGTGGACCTTCCGCCCCTAAAGATCCAAGGTCATCCGGTAATTTGATGTGTACTTCACTAATTTTAGCTGCGACCAGCGGAATATTAAATGTGTTTTCAAAGCCACGAAATCCTGGCACATACTGCTTTCGATCAGTTGGAGCGTGGTTTGATCGCAACGTATCGACCAAATTACGCAGGTTTTTCCATCTACTAACAGGCCCTATCGTCGCTATCCTAAGTTCTGGAGTGTAGGTTGGAAAAATTGAACTGCTGTAAGCACCGTTTTGAACAATCCCCCGCAAGGGGTTCACGTCTAGTAACGTATCTTCTGGATTAAAAGTAAGGAGAGGTTCTTCTAATAAAGAAAAAGGTGGAAGTTTCGACGTATCATACCGAATATTCATCGCCCGCTCCGTTGGAAATAATCATGCTCATGGCTTGGCCGCCCCCATGCTGTAATGGAAGACAGCTGAAATTCTGCGTCCAAACTTGATCCAGAATCATCTTTAAAACCGATAGCTTTAATGAGGCCACCGTTACTTCCAGGCAAAAATTGTGCCCATCCAGCAATAATGCGTGACCATTCCTTATTTCGTCGACCAGCCCACCGTTCCCTTTGCCAATCGATTGAGGGATTTGCCCCATGGACAAATGATGAAACGTTGTCACCAGGGCTAGATTCTCCACCACGCTCTAGGCGAGGTAATTCAACGCAAGTAAAAGGTTCGAATACACACCACCAACGCTCTGCCATATAATCCAATCGAATCTGCACTCCTTCGTTGAACGGATAGCCGTACCCATCCACTTTCCCTGTCAATGGTGCTAAATATGCTTGTCGAAGAGAAGATAACTTCTTTTTACGCGATGTAACATGTTCTGGTTTGTCTCTGGAAGAGCCATTTGCCACTATAATTGCATGACCTCTACGCCGCAAACGTGGTAACAACGGCCTACCTCTGCAAATAGCCCAAACCAAAGCATCGTACAGCAGGCCCAAAGCCCAACTGTCATTTTCGGGTTGAAGATCGACGGTGCCTGCAAGCCGTCCTCCAACTGATGAGAATGCGCTAAGTAGTTCTGCATCGTGACCAAAGGCGACAATTTCGCTACCAATACTAGCTACAATAGCCTTTATTTTCGCGTCGCGAATCAGTTCTCGAGCACGAACCGTCGTTATAGCAGTATTGATTTCAATACGACGGGCTTGCTGCGGCATAGAGAGGATTGGTAGTGCAGAGCATTGCAACACAGGGAAGTTGCGTTGTTCCTGTACAGGAAGTGGTATCTCTGCTAAAACCTGAGCCGCACGAACCATCTGAACATGCTGAAATAAAGATGGCGGCAAACTTATTTCATCGATGATATATCCGGCTAACTCATCGAACGTAGGAGATTCGACAATCGCTGCCGTTACTCCTTTCTGAATAGCTTTATCAAGTAATTCGCTAACAGCAGGTAGAACGGAATGGGTAGAAGGGGTAACCCAGTAGATACCTCCAGGAAAGGCATTTGGTTGTTCTAATACCTCATTTAGCACTGCCATAATCGATTCGTCTCGGCCACTATAGCCCACAATCACTAATCCAAAACGAGCGCAGACAGTGCCAAAAACACGACGCATTCGAACATCCTGCTCTCTAAGCTCACCTGTTGTATTCTTCAACTCAACCGACTGGAAATCACCATGCAGTTTAGCCAGAAATGGCCAGTTTGATTCGCGTAAACAACGTTCTGCACGTTCTGCATTATCAATTGCAGCAGTTGTTAGGTTCGCACGCTCAGTAGTTGGAACTAACTGATCAGTCAATGTGGTTGCAATTTCGACCAATTGGTCAAAATTGGTTGTAAAGACACATGGAATACGACGAGTAGTCAGTAGCGAGGCGAGCGCTCGGTGAGCATACGATGGTGTACCCATCGTGACCGCCTTTTCTATATAGATACGTCGACCTTCTGCTGTCGGGTACACAGCCTCGAAGGCTTTTGCATATTCAGTGGGATCGTTTGGCGCAGGTAATTCCGAACGCTTACTGAAGAACATATCAATTCTCTGTTGCCACAACGGATCATTGGAATCTACTTCACGTAAGCTGATTTTGGTCAACTGACAGAACAAACGTTTTTTGAAGTCTAAAATCATCGAGTAACCGGTTGGAATACCTGCTGACGCCGAAGCCCCAGCACCGAGAAACCAGGTAAATTGTTCAGGCCTCAAGCAGAAGGTATTTGCAAACTGTGGTCCTGTGAATATCTTAATCAACAAAATATCCTCGTCAGGTAATTTAATGATTTCCAACGATCGCAGATTCAACTTTGCTTAGAATCTGTTACATGCTACCTCAATTAATACGTAATGGCTTATATTTCAAGCCTTATCCAAAATGACATACTCCCGGCGGGTTAACATGCTTTAAAATTAGTATCAGCTGCGACTGCCATTGCCCGACATCAAAGTTGATTTGACCCAATGAAGTAAGTGCACCCGATTTAACACATGTCAGTATAGTATGATTAGCATTGACAATATTGTTTTCCACATTGTTTTCCAATGCGCGGGGCGTACTGTTCAATACTCGCTATGCTGCGTCCAGCCTCAATCTGTGCCTCGCAACGCTGCCGTTAAAACCTTATAACCGCATTCCCTTGCGGTTATCCAGCTCTGGCCTCAGAGTTTATCCATCAGATAACGATGCGCTTTCGATGCTGCGCTGGCGGCTTTGAAGATATAGCGTTTATCGTTCTTCAGTGCTTTCAGCCAGGAAGCGATATAGCTTTCATGCTGAACCTCTCCGACAATCCCCAGATCCGCCATCAGGAACGCACTTCCCAGCTCGGCGATCAATTCTTCAAACGCATAACCTTCACTGCCAAACTTCCCTTTCATTTCACGGTTCAGACGGCTTTTTGCGCCGCTCCAGTGTACCAGCTCATGCAGGCCAGTAGCGTAGAAATTGGCGGCATCAGCGAAAAGACTACGCTCCGGCAACCAGACTTCATCGGTAGACGGTCTGAAAAAGGCATTTTGTCCTTTTTCGATGATGTCCGCGCTACTCTTCCGGAACAGATTTTCAGCCTCCGGCAATGGGTCAAAGGTTGCTTCTGGGCTGACTGTTTTAGTTGTCAGCGGAAAGCCATCAATTTGTTCAAGATTGAACACATTGAAGGTTTTCAGCATAGGGATCTGGTCGATTTCGCCGTCTTCGTTTTCCTTCTCTAAGGTTGTATAGAAAATGGCTGTCGTGCCGTGCTCGCCTTTGCGAACCTGCCCACCAACTGCCTGCGCCTGTTTGTAGGTCATCCAACGTGAATCACCGAAGCCCTGTTCTGACGCACTGCACCACAACAACATGATATTCATTCCGCTATACGAGATACCGGTTGCGAAGTTGGAAGGCAACCCAGACATGCCCGGTACTCGTTGCCATGGGCAGGACCAGGGTTTTACACCGGCTTCAAGTGCTGCAATGATGTTGTCGGTGACGGTCTGATAAATATCTGTTCTGGTTTGAGAAAATTTCGTTTTTGAGGAGCCTGACTGCTCCAGCGGGGATACGCTGGTCGCCGCTGCGGTGTTAGGGGCGCTAGTCTGGATATGCAGGGAAATCGTCATGGTTTTTTCTCCGTCAGTGGTGTGATTTTCGTCTTCGTATCGCCTGACGGTTCGCTTTCCCGGCATCGCTCCGGCACGCAAGGGCGCAGCATGCGTGCCATTTACCCTTGCGGGACGGGTTGTGTTGGGAAACGATTAGCCGGAAGCTGATACGGGAACGGAAATCACTGGGGAGAAAAAACTGCCCCTGCATAGGCGGGCGTAGCGCCCCTTGGTTTGCAGTGGTGAAAGAGGTTAAGGCTAGAGATTTGTAGTGGCTTGATTGACTTGAGGATAAGGTCTAAAAGGAAAATAAAAAGCAGGGGTGTTAACTCTTACAGGGTCTGCTACATGTAGCAGCTATAGCAAATGTATGAATAGTATTTTTAAAAAAAACTAACCCTATAATTTAATAATCAATAAGCTCTGGGCCGATTTTAAAATCCTTAGTTTCATCGAGAAGTAATTACCTGAAGTTTCAGCTCCTTATTGAATATGAATGAAAACAAATGAAAAACATGTAATTTATTTCAACCCTGAGCAAGGAGAGAATTCCTTTACAATTCCAGCTTCTATTTTACTTTTTAAGATGTAATGATGTTTTTTATAAAAACCATCCATTCCCAGCCATTATCGAAATAGAATCGTCAGTTTAATTTCAACTGTTTTTTGGATATCCAAAAAACATAGAGCATCTCTCAATAATCGATGGCAACATATTATCTATTAAATCATTCCTTAAAGCATGTCTGGAGTATGGCCGAGGTAATATTATAGAAGACAACTCCTGTAATGTGATAACCGAGCTTGGAAAAACTGCATCTGAACCAGCTAAGATTAAAGCCTCACGACCTAAGTGTATTACTGAGTCGATACAATCTGCACACATTGGCGAGCTCTCATAATCCACTGCTTTTTTCTCAGAGTTGAATAGAGGAACCTTCTTTATTTCAAGTACCCAAGGGTTTTTCTTCGAAGCTCTGACACACTCAATTTTAACTCGTTCACAACAAGGACACACCCATCGCTCATCATATCTATTCCAATATTTCCCCCTAGTAGAGGAAAGGTGAGAAATCTCATTTAATGTTGGCTCACGTTTAGCGACAGACCTTTTTTTCATCCTCCAAGAGTTGGTTTTTCCTTTAAAAACCTCAGTGTTATACAGTAAACTTTCAGGCCAATACTGATCAAATTCTAACAATCCATTAACCCTAAAAAAATGCCTGGCTAAAGTTTCTGTCTGTTTAGCAGTTTTTTCTGATGGCTGGTACCAGTCTTGTTTTTCGGCAGCTATAGTTGCAAATTTTCTAGCCATATCCATGCGAATATTAAATACAGGCTCTACCCTCTCCCACACTTTTTTGGCAGCCTCAAAATTTATTTTATGTTCGCGATTACTGGCAACATGAATAAATTCCGATATCTCCGTTGGTGAAAATGAAAAAAAACGATGGCATTTAACTAAGCGCTTAGCATCAGCATCGGCTTTATTACAGTCAGAACATATTACCGTATTGTCATAGGCTGATAAAGAAAATGCTGTCTTTATGGCAAATCGTTCAGAGAGAGCATCCGCAACAATGTTTTTTTTCTTTGTTGAGAATTCCTCAAAGAGGGACTTTACGACCTCTTTCATATGGTCATGATGTTCATGTAGTTGACAGCTTAAAAAATTATTTTTATTCAGCCTCACTATTTCTGCTTTTCTCCTTCTGCAGCAGGGGCAAATCCACTCTACCGGGGTCATAACCCACCATTTATTAAGATGTGCCCCATCTGCTTTAAAAAGTGAAACTAAACGCTTTGTTGATAATGTGAATTCTGAATCAAGCCCCGAAAGGTCTCGCTGCGCAAGAGAGAGTTTGAATATTTCCCAATCCATTTTAGGCCTCAATCATTAATAACAATACTGCTAAGATTTTACTCATCAACATCATCGAAAATACTCCGCCCTGAAGAAAAATTTGTACTCTGGGCTTCTTCTGTTTCTAATTCTTCGTAATCCACTGCCTCGGATTGCTTCTGCTTCAACCTATCTTTCTTAGCTTCAATTTCACGGATGAATTGTTCAGATTTTTGCCATTCATCTTCATCATAAAATTCCGCACAGTAAAGTTCATTGTTCTCGTCACGAAATCGCTCCAAAAGGCGTGTGACATCGTAGAATGCTTCGTCTACATCATCATCTGTACCCCAAGAATCCTCTATATCTTGGATTATTTCATTCATGTTAGAGTAAAACCCGACTTTTTGGACTGAAAGCCTGACTGCATTCTCTTCTTGCGAGAGTAAAACTCCGACAAAGTCAGCATCGATGAAACAATCTGAATAGTTTATTGCGGCAAGAACGCTCAGCCGGTCGAGTACTTTTATTCTGAGCTCATCACCGAGTAGACCATTTTCATTCAGCCTACCCAATATTGTGAGGCTATTATCGTATCTTCTCGCAGAGTTGATTAAATCAAGCAAATTAGCCTTTGTTTTGTTGTTATAAAAATAAAGACCCAAGAATTCAGGTGAACACCTGCTTGCCAAAAATGAGAGTATTGGCTTACTGATAGAGGCTCTGTTGCCACTAGGATCGATGATGTCCAGAACGCTGTTGAACATACTATGTGGCACAACCAGTTTTATCCCCTCAATCCCCATATCCCCACAACTGATTTCCTCGATTAATCTTTCCTTTGTGACTCCGGAAAGGTATATATCGATGAGTTCTGGATTATCCGAAACATCAGTTGCAAAAGCATCGCGAATGGTTGGATGGCGGAATTTCCAGTAGTGCTCGTCTTGTGTTTTGCTAATTCTGATGAGTGAATCATCTAATGCTGACAATGCAGCTTTTACGTCGCCAAGATTTGATTGCATGGACGTGATGATATTGGTTGTCTGAGGGTTTTCTAACCGCAGTGGGATTGGTAGTTCCCCTCCATTAGCAAATACGAGGGCTAAGGCCGCTCTTTCAGCGGGTGCAAGCCCACCAATAATGTCTGCCATGATCCCCGTGGGATTTGAGAAAAAATCAACGACCCCAACTTCGTTAGGCACAAGCTTATTCGTGAACTGGGGATTGGCGAACCTCCGGGCAATTTCCGGAAGAAATTTGGGCACTGTTACTGCTGACGGTAGAAAACTCTTCATTGCCCTTCGAAATGCTTTAGTCTGTTTACCAAGCTTCAGGTGATTGTACAGGATCATGGCTTTTTCAGGATCGGAGAGTTTCTCAACTTCAATTGTGACTCGGCTATCTTTGAATAACTCGAATTTATTTGTATTTAAGCGATTCTGGGCTGCACGGAAGATATAGCTGCGCGAAGTGAAAACCACTCGCGCTCCCTTATGTATAGCAGCTTTCAACTTAGGAAGCCTTTGATTCCACTCCTGGACTCGGTTAAAGTCGCAATGATTAGATCCAAATGCATCGTCAACCCAAAAAAATTGTCCTGGATCGTCTGGGTTCCATTGCCTATCCAAATCTTCCGGCGAACTTAAAATCAGCGTTTGCAACCCCCACTCATCAGCCGCTGAAAGCGCTAACAAATTAGCTATCATAGTCTTACCACTTGCAGGCTCACCTATAAGCATCACGAATCCGTGATCCCTGAGAGCATGTGCACAACGTCGGTATGCCTCTGTAGGGACGAAGCATGCAAGATCTGGAGCAATCGAATCGAGAACACTTTTTGCTTGCCGGAATGCCTGATTTGTAATTATCTGGGAAAGATCACCAAGACCATATATTCGGGGTACCATACGCCTAAGACTTGGGTGTGAGGATATGCTGTGGTTTATCCATTCGGCCCCGTAAATCCTTGCGAACTTTGCACCAGCTTTCCGTATGTCCTCTTCCATCAAGGCGGCTGTCTCTGCGGAAACTGAACAATTAGTGAATAGAAGGTATACATCGGCCAGCCCTTTACTCACAAGCCGCGCAATCTTAGGAAGCTCATCACTAACAACTCCCTTTGAAAGCTTCATATCTTGTTTGCTGGAATGCTTACATTGAGTAGTAAAACTACTGCTGACGTCATCGCCGAAACCAGTTCCAGACCAGGTGCCATAGAAAGCCCCATCGCGGCCGCCATCAACGCCGTCAGAGAACACTTGAAATGTCTGCCCAAAGGTCTCTTTCAAGATACATGATACGAGATCCTCGAAAGCTTTCCATCCAAGTTTGTGGAGGTCGAACTGGATTGATTGCATTGTTTTTTAGAATTTCGGATTTAATAGATACTTATTTTAAAGTGCATGTTGGGGATGTCTAGGGATTGATTACAAGAAGCGAGTGAGATAAGTGTTTACTCAAACAAGAACTGCTGTTAGTGGTAGCCAATGAAAATTGTCATTTCTGACGTAATGTCTAAGTAATAGGTTTAATAGTTGACGTAACCAGTGTTCGGTAGGTCTTTTGCCGATAATTTCGAGAATTGTGATTATCTCGATAGTCCAACACGCCTTCATCTCACGTAGTAGCCTGTGTTTCACAGCGCTTATCATAGCTTGATGACTGTAGTTTGATGTGTGCCGCATTGATCTCTTCCCTTTGTTCAGTACAGGCATAAAGTGCCAGACTGTGTCAAATAATTATAAATATCTAAGTGATTGATAGAATTTTATATTGAGCTACGAACGTCCGTTGCGATAAGTTAATCAAAGATAGCGTCACTCAAAGGGAGATGGGCATGGCATCTGCGAGACAGGATTTTGAAAGCTTTGTTCGATGGCTATACCACCCTGAGAGGCAAGTTCAGGGTGACGTTCGCCGCTTGGCTACTTTGGCCCTTGCTAACTTTGACGAATTGGCGGGAACCTCACGACAGCGAAGTCAGCGCTCCACATTTCTCGTCAGTCTAATGCGGCGTGAGCTTGGCAGCATAGCTGAGGTGCCTCCACCCGACATAGCTGAAGCAAACGCCGGTGTTTGGTCTTGGAACAGGTTGCGTCATCTGACACTCGGCCCATTTAGGGGATTCCGTGCACCTGAACCTTTCGATCTAACAAAGCAGATCATCCTATTCTACGGTCCAAATGGTAGCGGGAAAACCAGCCTTTGCGAAGGATTAGAATATGCCCTTCTTGGAGATGTCGAAGAGGCCGGAAGCAAACGCATTGCGGCGAGAACGTACCTATCGAATATACACGATAAAAGATTCGCCCCCCCAGTATTGAAGGCAACAGATCAACAAGGACGTGAGGTTGACGTTGTTGCCAACCTCGACACCTATCGCTTCTGCTTTATTGAAAAAAACCGAATTGATGCATTCTCAAGAATCGCTGCCCGACCCAATGCCCAACGCGCTGAACTGATTGCTACGCTATTTGGTATGGACCAGTTCAATGAGTTCGTAAGAAACTTCAACGAAAGCATCGATGGACAACTTGTTCTAATCAGTGAACAACAAAATGCTTTGTCACTGCGCCGTAACGCGTTGGCGGCAGATCGATTGGCCGTTGAGGGTGCCGCGGCCTCCCTGCAAATATTAGATGAAGAGGAGTCTTATCTGGCAAAGGAGTACTCAGTTGAACTCACATATCAAGCCCTCAAGGGCTTGATTGGTACTACTGAAGCTCCAGGTCGTCTTCAAGAGCTTGAAGACATTTTGGGGGCGATTCCACCGAATATTCTTGGCATCACACGTCAAGGTCTACAAGACGCTTTTGCTGAGGCACATCAATGCTCCGAAGAACTTGATGCAGTAATCAATGATCTTCGTGCCAAAAGCGATCTGGTTTCCTTCAAGAATCTTTACAACTCAGTTCTCGCCCTGCAGAAGGCTATTGGAGATCGTTGCCCCGCCTGCGATACGCCACTGACAGGTGATGCTCGTGTTGCCGTAGATCCGTTTAGGAAAGCAACAGATGGCTTGGTGCAGCTTGGAGAACTGGGTGCCCTTCAAGACAAACAGCAAACTATTGAGGTAAAACTGGGTCAGGCATCTCGCGCGTTGCGGCAGATGCTAACTTCCTTCTGCGCATTTGTAACTGCTCATCAAGAAGAGGAAACAGCAATCGGTCGTTGGGTTTTGCAACTTCCTGCTGAGCCTGTCGGACGATGGTGGACAAATATCTACCCCCAGTTGCCCGCAAGTTCGCACGGATTGCCGTCACTTGAAGATATTCTCTCTTTTGTAGATCGCATGGTAGCTCAAGACGATGCGTCACGGAAGGCTCAGAGAGAGCGACAACCGCACATCGACGAACGTCGGCGACTCAATGAGTTTCAACTAAAGGTCCAAGCGCAAGACCTCAAACGGCAACAACTGCAAGCGGATATTGAAGCTGCGCGTAACCGAATCAAAGCCTTCGATGAAACAAATGCTGGGTTGATCGCGCAAGCGGATCAGGAAGCACTAGATATCGTCCGCGATACACCATACAAGGCTGCCTATGACAGATTTCTTGAAACATTGAGGTCTTATAGAGATCAACTTCCCGGTCAGTTAATGGCTGGCCTAAACGAAGCAGCTAAAGATCTCTATAATGCTTTCAATCGTAATGATCGCGAAGAAGACAAGCTATCAGCGCTGTATCTGCCTTTAACCGATGATGGCAAGATCGAAATCAGTTTTCAGGGCAATCCTGATGTTCGCGTCGATGCGCTCCATGTTCTTAGTGAGGGGCATATTCGCTGTCTCGGACTGGCAATCCTGATGACCAAAGCGAAGAGCATCGGCTGTCCAGTTATCGTCTTCGATGATGCCATCAATGCGATCGACCATGACCATAGAGGTGGAATCCGAGAGGCTATTTTTGAAAGTGACCACTTCATAAACACCCAATTGATCGTCACCTGCCATAGCAATGAGTTTATAAAAGATATCCAGCAACACCTGCCTACTCAGCGTAGGAATGGATGCCAGGTTTATCTACTAAGACATCACGATGGTAACTATCAACCGAGAGTAACTGGCAACATATCTAGCGCGAACTACATCGCCAAGGCCAGAGCAGCAAGAGAAACGCTGAACGACAGAGATGCGTTGGCTGCGTCACGCCAAGCTTTGGAGATGCTGAGCGAGAAAACTTGGCGCTGGCTTGGAAGTCATGATCTTGGTGTGCTAAACCTCATGCTCGCTGGCGTCGGTGCTGAGCCCGGATTGAGAAACTTATGCGAAGCATTGGTCAAGAAATTGCGAGATTCTCCAACCTTTAATCACGCGAACAAAGAGCCGCTTCTTACAGCTTATGGACGTATTTTGGGGATTCCCGTTAACAATCTTGTCTGGACCTATCTCAACAAAGGCACTCATGAGGAGGCCGAGCGCGATGACTTTGATGGGGAACTTGTGGAGTCCGTTGTCCAAACTCTTGAAGAACTTGACCGACTCGATCTGCGAGCCGGGCGCTAGCACTCGTTGCTGCTAATTTGGTCTCGACTGGACAAGTCAATTAACGTAGATCAAAGCGTAATGCAGCGAAATGAGCCAGACTCTAAAACTGTAATAGTCTAATCATTTCGGACACTTTTTTAGCACAAGCAGTCAAGCGTTATATATAATAAGTGAGGATGATTTGTTCAAATCTGAAAAAGAAATGCAAATGTGGTTGAGCTCAGAGCTAAGTAAAGTGGACGGATTAGCTAGCTTAATAATTCCACTTTCAGACGAGGAGTACTCTTATGTCGATAAAAAAATTTCAGACAGCTATAATTATTGTTTGAAAACATTATCAAATACTAAAGTAGTTTGCGAAGATCAAGATATATCACAATTCTCCGATGAGATTTTACGCCCGGACTTTCTTTTATATGCAGTTGACTACGAAGCATGGGTAATTATTGAAATTAAGAATATACCAAATCCAACCAGACAAGCCGGCACCGAACTGGGAGCATATACCAATGCCTTGAAAACTTACTTTCCAAATATGTCCGATGGGGATGTGATAAATATAGTCATATCTAATGACTGGCCAACCCTAATCAAAAATTATATATTCAATGAGATTTTTTGGTTAAATAGGAGTATTCTTTGCTTACGACCAGTAAAACATGAGTCTGGAATTAAACTTGAGTGTATAAGACCTGCGATTTTAACGAAATCTTATAGCGCTAAAAAACTTAGGCCAAAAGATTTTAGTGGCTATCAATTTTGTATTTATGGAAAGAACATCTATTCTGGAGGCGAGGTAAATGACATTGAAAAAAACATCGAACAAATTAAGTCATCATTTCAAAGAATGGTCAATAAAGCATCACGACTCCACTCACATGGTTTCGCATTTTTATGGAGAGATTTCAGAAAGTACAGTCTTGCAGCATATAGCATTACAATTGTAGATATTAACCCGTTCAAAAATAACTTGTATTTTACATGTAATGAAAAAGGCATAGCAGCAGAACTACAGCATATAATATGGAAGTACGAATCCACAGGTAATACCTATTCATTATGGGAAATCATAAATGACGCGGACTTCTATTTGCGTGAAATCAGCTCAACTTGGCCTGAAGCACCATCAAACTGGATAACATTGCGTGAATTTATGCTTGAAGATGCTGAAATTATAGAATTTAAATGCTGGGGGCGAATATCAGAATTATATGAGAATGAGTTAGCCAATGAGTATAATAAAGGAAGATTTGACCTAAAATTCACTGACCCTGGATTTGGATTTCATTTCATTAATAACAAACTATTCACGTAAAATAACATTAATTGTAGAAGCCACCATAGCAAGTAGTGATATTAATTACAAAGAAGCAACTCACATCTTCATACATATCTACCTCCGTCATATTATTAAATACTGGCAACATACCTGACCATAATGGTTATGCACTGCCAGCATTTCACAGCGTAAAAAGTCGTTTGAACACCGCAAAATCATTGTATTTAAAGGGGGGAGGGGTGGAAAACGGTAAATATTCAACGTTAGGCCTATTTTTAGTAGGCAGAAATTTATTGGCCGCTGTGTGTGGTGTGCCGCGAACGCTAATACCAGATTGATGTAACCCGCATCTATTGGTGGTCACTCTGGTGGTCTTGACAAGCAGCGGATTCAGGTTTAGCTTACATATTAGCCAGTTACTGGCAAAGGCGATCCCAGTCAGAGGAGCCATATTTAAGAAGCCTGCTTAGGAAACTAAGCAGGCTTCTTGCTTTTATACTCCCGCATTTTCACGCGCTATATGCAGAAAAGCCTGTACGGCCCCCTTATTCTCTTGTTGCCTGCTGATGAGCATCAGATTCGCCGACAGTTCCGGCGCATCCAGTGGGCGGTATACCAATCCAGGAATATTCACATGCTGCAGAGGATCGGGCACCAGCGCCAGCCCCTGCCCGGCGGCAGCGAGCGCAAGCACGCTTAGGGTGCTAGCGGTGCACTGGGCGATACGCGGAGCATGACCCATAATTGTGGTGAGCGCGGTGTAAAGCGACTCATCAGCCCCATGCGCGTCATAAAAAATGAGTGGCTGCCCGGCGAGCATATCGATTGTCAGCGACGCCTGAGCGGCTAACGGATGGTCGTCAGCCATCGCCACCTGTCGGTGCCAGACACCGATCTGTTCAGCCATTAGCGCGGCGTCATGGATTTTGTGGTGATCGGGGGTATAACCCACGTCGAGGTGTCCCGTCAGGATAGCATCGACTTGCTGCAACGGGGCAACTTCATTTACCACCAGCTCAGCATCGGGGTAGGTTCGGCGAAAAGCACGTAGATCGTTGGTGAGCTTGCCGCTAAAGACGGCGTTACCGGCAAAACCCACGCGAACATGACCCGTTTCACCGCGTAGTGAGCGCTGTACGGTCAGTCGGGCGTGATCCGCCTGCTCCAGCGTGCGCTGCGCCTCGGTCTGTAATAGCCGCCCGGCTTCGGTTAATTCCACTTTACGGCTGGTACGCACAAACAGCGGACCACCAAGTTCCTCTTCCAGCGCCTTGATTTGCATACTCAGCGCAGGTTGGACGATATTCAGGCGTTGAGCTGCGCGACCAAAATGCCCTTCTTCGGCAACGGCCAGAAAATAGCGCAGGTGGCGCAGATCCATATCGTTACTCCGTCATCAAATAAAATGATTGATCATTCATATCTATCTATTTGAGTTTATCTCTATTGCGGACGAAACTGAAATCCAATCCCGTACCGGAGTACATGTTATGCAAAATTATTTGGACGACCGCCTACAAATCACCGACCTTCTCACGGGCTGGATGCACCGGGATCTGGGACAATGGGAGCAGTTGCGCAACCTTTTTCACCCGGACGGCACCATCGAGATCACCTGGTTTGAAGGCCTCGCCAGCGATTTCGTTGATGGCTCAATGCGAATGGGAGAGTCAGATGTGCGCACCAAGCATCTGATTGGCACGCCGGTGGTGACCTTCAATGCCAATGCGACAAGGGCTATTGTTGAAACCAACGCCATGATTATCGCTGAACACGTTAAGCTGAATCTGGGCTGCATTGGTCATAACCGTTTCTATGATATGGCGGAAAAACGCGATGGCGTCTGGAAGCTGTTCCATCGCCAGAGTATTTACGATATGGCCAGTTTTACCTTTCCGCTCGGTATGGTCGCCATTGACCAAAGTATGGTAGGAAAATATCCACGCGAGTACGCCGCGCTGGCTTACCTGCTGGAAAAAAGCGGTTTTCCGGTCCAGCGCGTCTTTGCCACCCGTGGTAGCATTCTGGAACAACACATGAAAGCGAGCGGTGCACGCTGGTTAGCCGGGCAACCAGCCTGACAATTTCGTCCGCCGTTGGCCCTTTTTCATCTCAGCAACGCAAAGGAAATGTATGCGCCCTAACAAGACACCTGGAAAATATCTGGCCATGCTGTTCGCCGCCCTGCTGCTACCGACCACGGTTTCGGCTACACAAACCCTGACCTACAGCGATCATGAACCGCTGGCTGGGATGCGTACTCGCTTTCTCAACGACGTGCTCTTCCCTGCCATTGAGAAAGAGTCAAACGGGCGCCTGAAAATAGAGGCGCACTGGGGCGGAGAGCTCAGTAGTAGCTACGATGCGTTACGCAACGTCGGCAACGAACGGAAAGTGGATATGGCGATTGTCGTGCCTGAATACACCGCCGACGCGCTGCCCCTGAATCAGATATTTAAAAGCTTTCCCGTCGGCCCTGCCAGTGAACAACAGGTGACCTTCTTCCGCCACGTCTACGCTGACATTCCGGCATTCCCGGCTGAGCTTGAGAAAAATAATGTGGTGAGTATTTTCCTTGCCACTGGCTATCCACTGGCCTTTTTCAGCGCTAAGCCCATAGCGACGCTGAGCGATATCAAAGGCGGCACATGGCGCTCTGCCAGCTTCTGGCACCGTGATTTTCTGCAAAACGCTGGGGCTAAGCCGGTGACCATGCCCTGGGGTGAAGCGACCTATAACGCGCTAAAAACGGGGGCAATCGATGGCATGATGCTGAACGTGGACAGCGGTTACGATCTTAAAGCGTATCAGTTCGCACCCAATGTGCTTCTCGCCAAAGATCTGTGGCTGGGCCATCTCTACATTCTGGCGATGAACAAAGATACCTGGAACGCGCTTTCTCCTGTCGATCGGGCCGCCATTCAGCGTGCGGCTGAAACGGCGTATCAATCTCTGGGTTCAGTCATGGACCGGTGTTTTAACACCCAGATAGACGATTTACGCCAGGCTGGGGCCTCGGTACGCGTTCTGCAATCGCAGGAGGTCGCGCAGTGGAACACCGCCACCCATTATCGGGCTGCGCAAACCAAGTGGGTCCACGAGCAGGAAGCGAAAGGCGTCAAAAACGCAGGCACGGTGATGAAACAAGTTAGCGCCATTATGGATGAAACCCTGTCACAAAAAGCGCGCGTAAAACGGTAGTTATCCATGAACTAGAGGCAGGGAGTCTCACCCTCTCTCTACCCACCACTTTTCGCCGAGTAAACACCACATCACACCGTTGTTTAAAGTTATGTAAATGTAAATCGTTTAAACTTTGCCATTATTGTAAGTGCTAGTGATTATCATTTATTGTACGCGGGCCAAAAGAACGAGCGCCTGCTCGGGTCACTGTACGTTCCAATTACTCTGGGATATAAACGATGAATGCTCTGCCTCGCACCGGACTGCGCCGTATCACGCTTGCATCTGCCCTGGTCCTCTCCGTCAGCCTGCCGGCTTTCGCACAGGATACGTTAACGCTTTATACCACCCGTGAACCAGGCCTGATCCAACCCCTGCTCGATAGCTGGACAAAAACCAGCGGTATAAAAGTGAGCACGGTGTACATCAAGGATGGGATGCTTGAACGTGTTAAAGCGGAAGGGAAGAACTCCCCTGCCGACCTGTTAATGACCGTTGATGCCGGTAACCTCATCGATTTAGTCGAAGCGGGCGTAACGCAACCGGTCGAGTCCGATGCGCTGAAAACCGCCATTCCGGCTAACCTGCGCGATGCAGATAACCAGTGGTTTGCGCTTTCCATGCGCGCACGCGTGCTCTACGCTGAGAAATCGATGCCTATCGATAACTGGCATTATGAGCAGCTCGCAAGCCCTGAGTACAAAGGCAAAGTGTGTATCCGTTCCGGGCAACATCCGTATAACACCGCATTGATTGCCGCCATGATTGCCCACCACGGTGAGGCCAAAACGGAAGAGTGGTTGCTCGGCGTGAAAGCGAACCTGGCACGTAAAGCGACCGGCGGCGATCGTGACGTTGCCCGCGATATCCTCGGTGGAATTTGTGATATTGGCCTCGCCAACTCCTATTACGTCGGCCATATGAAAAATGCCAAAGAAGGCAGCGATGCACGCCAGTGGGGCGATGCCATTAAAGTGGTTAAACCGACATTTGAGAAAGGCGGCACTCACGTCAATATCAGCGGTGCCGCTGTAGCCCGTTACGCACCAAACAAAGCCGACGCCGTTAAGCTGATGGAATATCTGGTTTCTGCACCTGCCCAGCAGCAGTACGCGAAAGCGAACTTTGAATACCCGGTACTCAAAGGCGTCACGCTCGACCCGGTTATCAGCGCCACTATCGGTGAAATCGACGTCGACAAGATCCCGTTAACCGAAATCGTGAAGTACCGTAAACAAGCTAGTCTGCTGGTAGATAAAGTTGGATTCGATCAATAAACCACTATTGCTACCGACGTTACGCGGCCTGGTTTCCGGGCCGCAGTCATTATTAACGCCGTTACATCTTGGCGCGCTGTGCGTTGCGCTTGGCGTCCTGACCCCGATTGTGGCGCTCATCTGGCAGGCCACCCAGGCTGATTTGTCCCACTGGGATAATCTCATCACCTGGGTGTTGCCCTCCGCGTTAAAAAACACTGCGCTGCTGCTGGCGGGCGTCGCGGTAATGGTCGGCGTAATTGGCGTTGGCAGCGCGTGGGCGGTTACGGCATGGGACTTTCCCGGGCGTAAGATCCTGAGCTGGGCGCTGCTGTTGCCGCTGGCAATGCCGACCTATATCGTGGCCTTTGCCTGGCTCGATTTACTGCATCCCATCGGCCCACTGCAAACCTTTATCCGCTTTTTACTCGGTTTCGACAGCCCACGACAGTTCCGTTTGCCTGATTTACGTTCCCTTTCCGGGGCGATTCTGCTGCTCGGTTTAGTGCTGTACCCGTATGTTTATTTAACCACCCGCGCCACGTTTATCAGCCAACCAGCGCATTTGCTCGAAGCCGCACGTACGCTGGGTTGCAGCGCCAGCGGAACCTTCTTTCGCGTCGCCCTGCCTATGGCCCGTCCGGCGCTGGCGGTCGGGATCAGCCTGGCGCTACTGGAAACACTCAACGACATCGGCGCGTCGGAATTCCTTGGGGTACAAACCTTAACCGTCACCGTGTACACCACGTGGATCTCGCGCTCTGATTTATCCGCTGCGGCGCAAATCGCCTGCATGATGCTGATGTTTATCTTCTTTATTCTGACGCTGGAGTTTTACGGTCGCAGAAAGCAAGGGTTCAGCAGCCGCAGCCTGCGCGAAATTCAACCCACACGCGTGCACGGCTGGCGCGGTTGGCTGCTCGGCGCCGTGATTTCGCTCCCGGTGGTACTGGGCTTCCTGGCCCCGGTATTGTTTTTGATGTGGGAGAGCGCCAAACGGTTAGGTGGTGAGAATCCGCTGTCCGCGTCGTTACTTGCTGCATTACAAAACACGCTATCGCTGGCGGCTGGCACCACGCTGGTGGTGATTTGCGTCAGTATGCTGGTGGCGTGGAGCGCCCGTCACAGTGCCGCAGACAACGCCATGCCCGGCTTTCGTCGCGGTGTGATGCGTCTGGCCTCGTTAGGTTACGCCGTGCCTGGTACGATTCTGGCGATTGGTTTTCTGCCTCCGGCGATGGCGGTTGACCGCTGGCTGGCCGATCTGCTCGACATACGCGGTTTACCGCTGATGTCTGCCGGTATCTTGCTGATCATTTGTTGTGCCATGCGTTTTCAGGCCATTGCCATTGGCGCGCTGGATTCCGGGCTGGGCCGTATTCCTCCTTCCCTTGAGCAAGCCTCACGTTTGTTGGGCGAAAATGGTGCCGGAACATTTGCCCGCGTGCATTTCCCGCTGTTGCGCCCGGCTTTAGTGAGCAGTGCATTGCTGGTGTTTGCCGATGCAATGAAAGAGTTGCCCACTACCCTGCTACTACGCCCGGTAAACTTCGAAACGCTGGCCACGCTGCTGTATGCAGAAGCGGCGCGAGGTACCTATGAAGAAGGGGCAATTGCTGCGCTAATGATTGTGTTAGCCGGCACACTGCCTGTTATTTTGCTGGTTCGTCATCAGATGACGCGCCGTGGTTGAGAGAGCAACAATGTCAGAAATCGCGTTACGACTCCAGGATGTACACGTGGCCTACGGCAACAGCCAGCAATCGGTGCTGACCGGCTTTTCAATGTCGGTGCGCAAAGGCGAAATCGCCTGCCTGCTGGGTGCGTCAGGCTGTGGGAAAACCACGGTTTTGCGCGCGGTCGCCGGATTTGAACGCCTGCAACGCGGAGAGATTTATGTTTCACAGCGGCGTGTTGCTGGCCCCGGCGTGCATCTGCCGCCGGAAAAACGGCATGTTGGCATGGTGTTTCAGGAATACGCGTTATTCCCACATCTGACAGCCCAACAAAACGTGGCCTTTGGTTTGCGCCGCCTGCCACGAGAAGCGCAACAGGCCAGAGTCACCGAGCTGTTAAAAATGGTTGAACTACACAGCCACGCCAGCCATTACCCTCATGAGCTTTCTGGAGGGCAGCAGCAGCGTATCGCCCTGGCCCGCGCCCTGGCGCCACATCCGGATATTCTGCTGCTGGATGAACCGTTTTCCAGTCTGGATAAAAGCACCCGCGAGCGTCTGGGTGGCGAGGTACGGGATATTTTGCGCGCCGCCGGACAAACGGCGCTGCTGGTCACCCACAGTGAGCATGAAGCGCAGCTGATGGCGGACCATATTGGTTTTGTGAAAATGGGTCAGTTTCAAACGAAGCACGCGGCCTGACAGTAACATACAGGCCGCGCGGGGTAGTGATTAGAATCTCTGCACCTGGCTGATATTCACTGGCATCCCGGAGCGGCGTTCCAGCGTTGCATTAGCACGACTGACGTCCACTCCCTCTCCGCTCACAAAACTGCGTAATGCCGGAGTCACCGGCAGTGGGATCTTTTTATCTGACTCGTATTCGCTGCGATTGCGTGACAACGGTTCATGAACTTCAACCCAGCGGCTACCGTCTGGCTCAGTGCTGTATTTAACAGGCCGGTCGATAAGTTGAACCCGCGTTCCCACCGGCACGGTATCAAACAGGTATTTAATATCGTCATTGCGCAGGCGAATACAGCCCTGGCTGACTCGCAGCCCAATTCCGAAATTAGCATTGGTGCCGTGAATAGCGTACAGCTTGCCAATATAAATGGCGTACAACCCCATCGGATTTTCCGGCCCGGCCGGAACAAACGCCGGCAAGCTTTCCCCACGAGCAGCATATTCCCGGCGGGTATTTGCTGTTGGCGTCCAGCTCGGTGCCTCCTGCTTGCGCTGTACCGTCGTCACCCAATTACGTGGCGTTTCTCTCCCTGCCTGACCGATACCGATAGGTAAGATTTCAACCGTATTGCTGTCTTTGGGGTAATAGTAAAGACGCATTTCTGCGACGTTAATAACGATGCCCTCACGCACGGTATCCGGCAAAATAACCTGCTGTGGCACCACCAGCGTAGAGCCAGACTTTGGCAAATAGACATCCACCCCCGGATTGGCTTCGAGCATATTGCTCAGCCCCTGCCCGTACTGCGCAGCAAATGCTTCCAGCGGTTGCGTATTGGCTGACGGCACCGTAATGGTCAGCGGACTGCCGACCAGACGGCTGCCCTCTGGTGGTAGCGGATAACTCACCGCCTGCGCTCCCTGACTGGCAAGTAGCATGATAAGTGAACACAACAGTTTTACACGACGCATCTTCGTCCTTTCCTTCGCCGCAGCAGATATCCGTTAATTATAGCTTTTTTATCGGGTTAACGGGGTTACGGCGAACACGCTCAATAAGAACCCCGCCATGAAGCGGGGTGCGGCTGACTAGGCTTCTTTTCCGTCCGGAAGCACAATATTGCTGGCGGCTAAATGCCCCATGTTGCTGTACATAGCGCAGGCGGCCTCGACAATCGGCATCGCCAGCGCGGCACCGCTGCCTTCACCTAAACGCATGCCCATGTTGAGATACGGATCCAGTTCCAGATGCGCCAGGGCGGTACGGGCACCTTTCTCGGCGGAAAAATGTGATGGGATCAGGTACGGCTTAATCTCAGGCGCAATCTGACAGGCAGCCAGCGCAGCAGAATAAGAAAGGAACCCGTCAAGCAACACCGGCAGACCGCAGGAGGCAGCCCCCAGCATCACACCCGTCATCCCTACAAGATCAAAGCCACCGACTTTGGCCAGCACATCAATACCATCGGTGGGATCGGGCTGATTAATGGCGATCGCCCGGCGCACCACATCCACCTTATTGCCCACCCGCGAGAGCGGCAGGTTAGCGCCAATCCCCACCACCTCAGCGGCATCACTGCCGGTCAGTACGCTAACAATCGCCGCCGCAGGCGTGGTATTGGCCATGCCCAATTCGCCGACGCCAAACAGGGTCACGCCCTCTTTTGCCAGTTCACGGGTATAGCGCATCACTTCCAGCAACAGTTCCTCAGCCTGAGAACGGCGCATTGCCGGGCCTTCAGCAATATTGCCGCAGCCGCGCGCCACGCGCATATTCACCACGCCAGGAATAGGGTCAGCGTCAATCCCCACATCAATCACATGAACCTTTGCGCCAACCTGGGTCGCCAGTACGCAAACGCCGGTCGTGCCACGCGTCATATTTGCGGCCTGAATCGCCGTAACCACTTTCGGCGAAACGGCCACACCTTCATCCCAGACGCCGTGATCGGCGCACATCACCAGCATCGCTTTCCCCCCCACGCGCGGCACACCCTTCAGACCGGGCATACCGGCGAGTTGCACGGCCAGGGACTCAAGACGCCCCAGGCTGCCCGGTGGTTTAAGTAGGCCATCAATATGCTGCTGTGCACGCAGCATTGCAGCACTATCGGGTGTAGGGATCGCGTGGAGTAAAGCGGATAAAGTCTGCATAAGGGTTCTCAATGTGTTGACTGGCCTAAAGCAGAGCCAGTAAGAAGATCAACTCGCCAAGTTCGATAGCCGCGCCAAGCGTATCGCCGGTCTGCCCACCTAACGTGCGTTTTAATAATTGCCCAAGAATGAAAATTGCCACCATCGTGACGACCAGAGCCGCCACTCCACGCATGCCGGGAAGCAGTACAGCAGCAAGGATCGCCGCAAGCCCCAACGTAACGCAGGTTTGTCGTCCGGTTACTTTGCCTATAAAGACATTTCCCAGCCCTTCTTCGCGGGCATAACGATGCCGGTACATCAGCAAAACGGCGGTTCCACGCCCTGCCACGCAGGCTGCTGCCAGTGCAGCCAGCATTGGCGTTCCGCGTAGAGCCAGTTCGCTCACCACCAGCACTTTCGCCAGCAGAACAAAGATCAGCGCCAGGCCGCCGTGGGTCCCCAGCCGGCTGTCGCGCATTATTTCCAGCATTCGCTCACGCCGACGAGCAGAAAACACGCCGTCACAAGTATCCGCGAGACCATCAAGATGAAAACCACCGGTCAGCAACGCCAGCGTCAATACTGCAAACAAGGCTGCCAGCGGAATACCACACCACGGCTGCAGCGCCATGAAGACCAGTCCCGTCAACCCTCCCAGCACCACGCCAATCAGCGGGAACATGACGATGCCGCGCGAGTACTGTTCGAACTCCAGTCCTTGCGACCAGCGCGCAGGAACGGGCAAGCGACTGATAAAAGAGAGCATTGCCCAAAACAACTTACTCATTTAATTTTGACTCCAATTCCAGATACCACCAGCCAGACCTCATCTGCCGCAGCCGCCAGACGCTGGTTTACCCGCCCGGCAATATCGCGAAAATGCCGCGCCAGACGATTTTCCGGAACAATCCCCATCCCTACTTCATTAGTCACCAGCACGACTTTTGCCGGACAACGCTGACAGGCGTCAATCAGCACACGGATCTCATCCTCAATGGACCGTTCCATCGCGGCGTAGTCCCAGCCATCTGGTGAGCTGTCACCGCCTAACGCAAACAGCTGGTTGGTCACCATCGTGGTAATGCATTCCAGTAAAATCGCCTCGTGCGGATCGTTCCCGGCGGTAATCAGCGTATCAAGATGTTGCCAGCGCTCGGCTGTCCGCCAGTGCGCGGGGCGTCCATCGCGATGATGCTGAATTCGCGCCGCCATCTCCTCGTCGAAAATCTGCGACGTCGCGATGTACAGCACGTTCGGGGAGTCCGCGATCAGCGCCTCTGCATGACGGCTCTTGCCGCTACGGGCGCCGCCGGTAACCAGAATCATCATACCGGCTCCCGGTGTTGCTGCATGATGGTATAAATTTTCTCAATATCGATGTGTTGCCGCATCGCATCCGCCAGCAGATCAAACTGCTGGGATTTATATTGCGCGTAATGGAAGGTTGAATCCAGTGGCGCTAACCCTTTGCGTACCCGCAGGCCATTAACCAGCGCACGGGTGAAATCATCGCTGTCAAACAGACCGTGGAGATAGGTGCCGAACGCCAGACCGTCGTGACTGACCGCGCCGTCTGCGACGTTACTGCCGTCTTTTTGCAGTGTCATCACCGACCGACATTCCCCGGATAACGTCGTTTCACCCATATGAATTTCATAGCCGCGAACGGATAACTCTGCGGCGTCTGCCAGCCAGTCCGGCAACGTGGCCGACATTTGCCCTTCAACCAGGGTCGTGGTTTTGTGCTGCGCAAAATGGGTCACGGTATCGAGCAGGCCAAGGCCCGGCAGCGTTCCCAGCCCCGACTCCACGTCATCGATAATGGTCTCGCCGAGCATTTGATAGCCACCGCAAATCCCCACCACCGGCACATTCTGACGGTGTAGCTGCAACACGCTGTGCGCAAGGCCACTTTCGCGAAGCCAGACTAAATCGCCGAGCGTATTTTTGCTGCCTGGCAGAATCACCAGATCGGCCCCCGCCAGTTCTTCAGGCTGGCGAACATAGCGCACCCGAACGTCCGGCTGGGCGGCCAGCGCATTGAAATCCGTAAAGTTGGAAATATGCGGCAATTGCACCACGGCAATGTCGATATCACGTTTGTCGGTGCGTAAATACTTGCCTTTTTGCAACGCGACGCCGTCTTCATCTTCGAGATCAACCTCCAGCCACGGCATCACGCCGAGTACGGGAACGCCGGTCAGCGCTTCAATCTGCTCAATACCGGAGTACAGTAGCGCTACATCACCGCGAAACTTATTGATGATCACGCCTTTTACACGCGCTCGTTCATGATCGTGCAGTAGTGCCAGCGTGCCATAAATTGAGGCAAACACGCCGCCGCGATCGATATCCGCCACCAGCACAACCGGGCACTGCGCCATCTCCGCCATGCCCATGTTGACGATATCGCGATCGCGCAGGTTAATTTCAGCCGGGCTTCCCGCCCCTTCCAGCACTATGACGTCAAATTCCTGCGCCAGGCTGTTATAAACTGAAATGATCTGCTCGCGCAGTCGCGGCTTGTATTCGTGGTAGCTTACCGCATCCATATCGGTCGCCACTTTGCCCATCAATACCACCTGCGCTTTGCGGTCGCTGGTCGGTTTCAATAGCACCGGATTCATACGCACATCCGGGGTGATCCCTGCCGCTTCGGCCTGAAAAATTTGCGCGCGCCCCATCTCTTTCCCCTCAGGGGTAATACCCGAGTTCAGCGCCATGTTCTGCGATTTGAACGGCGCAGTACGTCGTCCATCCTGATAAAAAATACGACACAGCCCGGCGACTAATACGCTTTTGCCTACATCAGATGCCGTTCCCTGCAACATTATTGCCTGCGTCATGACGCCTCCTTCAGTGCGTTCTCTCGCATACAACGATAAAATTCAGCCTCTGTTTTACACAATGGGAAGCCTAGCTCTGTGTGCAACTTCACCAGCCAGGGCTGAGTTAATCCTGCTTGTTCAATCAGGTCCGTGCGCGCGAATACCTCACCGGGTGTGCCGTGCGTCAGCACTTCTCCCCGGCGCAAAACGTAAACCGCATCGCTCACTTCATAGATAAGATCGATATCATGGCTGGAAATGACCACATGATTTCCCTGCGCCACGATCCGTTTAATAATCTCAATCATCTGCGTACGCCCCGAGGGGTCAAGGCCCGCAGTCGGTTCATCGAGCAGCAGATACTGCGCCTGCAGCACCAACGCGCCGGCGATCGCCACGCGTTTTTTTTGTCCATGGCTTAAGCATTGAATGGGCTGATGACGAAAATGTTGTGCATCCACCAGCGTCAGGGCATCTTCCACCCGGCGGGCAATTTCTGTTTCAGCCACGCCAATATTGCGCAGGCTAAAGGCGATGTCGCTGTCGATATCGGTATAAAAGATTTGCTGATCGGGGTCCTGAAATACGGTTGCCACCTGCTGACGCAGTGCCAGCAGGCCTCGCTTGCTGTAATCCAGCGGTTTTCCTTGCCACATCACCGCCCCCTGCTGTGGACGCAACAAGCCACTCAGGTTCATAAACAGCGTGGATTTTCCGCACCCATTGGCCCCCACCAGTCCAGTGACGGCCTGCGCGGAAAAATCCAGCGTGAGCCCTTTGAGGACCGGGTCATCCTGATAGCGAAACCAAAGCGCTGAGGTGGCAAGCATACTTTTCCTTACAGGTGAAAATCACCCTGATACAGTTTGATATCCAGTGTGGTGGTCATTTGCTGATAGCGGATTAACACACGCGTAAACAACAGCCCCACCAGCATTGCCAACGAGCGATAGCTCAGCGGCACGCTACGATAACCAAAACGCAGCGTTTGCGCGCGGTGAATAGCGAGCGCTTCGTCTAAAAGAATAAAAATAAATCGCCAGGTCAGCAGGATCTGCTCAGTCAGCAGGCGCGGAACGCGCGCCCATTTCAGTAAAAGAATTAATTGCGGGAACGGCAGATTAAGTACCAACCAAAAGGTGGATGCCAGCGCCGCCAGGCTTCGCCAGAATGTTGCATTGGCAGTGAGTACACCCGCTTCGGTGACGCCTAACCAGTAGCTACCCACCGGCAGACTAACCAGTAAGCTATGCGGATCGCGACTCACACTGAATAGGATCGTCACTACCCCGACCAGCAAAAAACCAAACGGCAATGCCATCCAGCGACACCAACGCCAGAAAGAGATGCGCAGCAGCCAGCAGCTCAGTGCGGCAATGAGTAACAGCTCGATACCCTGCCCCAACGGAGGCAGGGTAAACGCCAGAATCATCATCACTAACCACAGCAGAAATTTGCGCTGCGGTATGACATGAAACCAGCGGCTCTGGTAGCTCAGCCTGTCAAGACCGGTCATCACGGCGTTGTCTGCCCTTGGTGTAACCCAGAATGTAGAAAATTACCGCTGCACCGAGCGATCCCTGAAGCGTAAACAGCAGACTTTCAATTTCACCGCTGGCTGGCTCATACAGCGGCTGGAACCACGGCTCATAATGCGGAGCGATGGCCTGAATCTGGCTTTCCGCTTCGCCATCTGATCCTCCGTATTCTCCACCGTGGTTGATGAAAAATGGCAGGACAACCAGCCCAATCACCATTGCTAACAGAATCAGCGTCTTTTTCATGGTTAATGTCCTTGTGCGGTGATGAGCTGCCGTTTGGTGAGCTGGTCATAAATCATCACCGTGAGCAAGCCTTCTGCGATAGCGATTGGGATCTGCGTCAGGCAGAAAATCCCCATGAACTTGATGATGGAGCCCGTAGCACCTACGGACGGGTCAGGGAAAGCAACACCCAGTTGCACCGACGTCACAAAATAGGTCACCAGATCGGCCAGCATGGCGCAGAGGAAGACGCAGACATCACGACGGAACCCCGCACGGCAAGCCATCTTCCACACCATATAGCCGACGACCGGACCAATAACCGCCATCGACATACCGTTAGCGCCCAGCGTGGTCAAACCGCCATGTGCCAGCAATAATGCCTGGAATAACAAAACGATGGCCCCGAGAATGGCCACCACGCCTGGCCCGAACAGAATCACCGCCAGACCGACCCCGGTCGGATGCGAACAACTCCCGGTAACAGATGGAATTTTCAGCGCTGACAGCACGAAAATAAACGCGCCACACAGGGCCAGTAACACTTTCTGGTGGTTATCTTCCTGCACAATTTGGCGCAGGCGCACCAGCCCATACCACAGGCAGGGTAAAAACAGCAGCCACCAGGCCAGCGCCCACATCGGCGGTAAAAAGCCTTCCATAATGTGCATAGCAAACGCCTGCTCAGGCACAATCATCAGCAATAGCGCCGCAGCCAACCCGCTGAAAGACAGCTGTTTTAGCTGGTGTTCTAGCTTCATCTTTCATACTCCCACTGTTTATTGACCAGAATGGTCGAGAAATACGGCAGCGGCTGATCGTCACTCACTTCACTGAGTTGGCGCCAGCACTGCTCACCCGGTAGCGTGGCTTCGGACATCATTAACGCGCAGTCCAGAATGCCTTCTTCTTGCAGCAACGCCTTGATGCGTGCAAACCGACCGTAGACCTTCATCAGCACCAGGCTGTCATGCTGCTTTAACGCCTGTCGGATTTCCGCTTCCGGCGCGGTACACGAAACCACCGCCAGCGACTGCTGCTCCATGGCGAGCGGCGTTTTTGAACGCGCGGCAATGGCGGCAAATGAGGTCACACCGGGGACAATTTCTAACCAGTCAGGATTACCAATTCGCTGGAGTAAAAAGACCCAGGTACTGAACAGCATGGCATCACCGAGGGTGATGAAACCGACCTGCTTGCCGGCCTCCACTTCCGCAACCAGTGCAGCGGCGACCTCATCCCAGACGGCTTCTTTTTCGGCACTGTCGGCGCTCATCGGGAAATGGCAGCAGCGAATTTCAGTCTGCTCACCGACATATTCCCGAACGATAGACAGCGCCAGGCTGTCGCCACCTTTACGCCCGGCGGGCGCATAAAGAATATCCAGCGAGCCGAGCGTGCGCGCCGCGCGCACGGTTATCAGATCGGAGGCACCTGGCCCGGTGCTCAATGCGTACAGTTTACCGCTCATGCTGCTTCCTCCAGCGCCACGCTCAGCGCCTGCTGTAAATGTGCCACGAACATGGCGCGTACCGCCGGGTTCTCACCCAGACCACTCAGCCACGGCGTGGCCGGAATGCCTGCGGCATTAAATAATGTTTTCCACGAATCGTCTTCGTCGGAGGCCATATCGTTGATAGCGTGGTCGCCGGCAACCAGCATTAATGGCATCAGATGCACCGCCGTTATCCCTTCGCGACCTAAGCTGTCGATAAGAATATCCACCTCCGGGTAGCTCTCTACCGCCCCCACCCGTGCCGGGAACCCCTGTGCGGTCATCATGTGATCGAGGCAGGCATAAGCGGCAAAAGCGTGGTGGCTGGCCCCGTGCCCCATAAACACCACTTTTTCGCGCTCACCAAGCGACGGCATCTGCTGCTGCAGCGCCAGCATCAGTTGTGCGTAATCATCATGACTGCTCAGCAGGGGAACTCCCAGCGTCAGGCGGGCAAACAACGGGCGCATGCTTTGTACTTCACGGACTATTTTTTCGTACTCATCACCGTTAATGATGTGCAGCGACTGAATTGCCACATCCTGATACCCCTGCTCCGCCAGCTTTTGCAGGGCCTGCAACGGCGTGTCGATGTCGATGCCGTCACGCTGTTTAAGCTTGCGAATGATCATCCCGGAGGTAAATGCCCGGAACAGGTCACGATCTGGGCAACTGGCCGCAAGATCGCGTTCGCAGGCCACAATATTTTTCTCGCAGGTGTCGTGATAGCTGGTACCAAAGCTAACCACCAGAAGCGCCTTTTTCATCTCTAACTCCTTAAACCGTGGCCAGCCAGCGCGTTAAACGCGCCGCAAATGCGGCCTGACTTTCCAGTAATTCTTCTCCCGTCACCAACGGTGCCGGACGTGTAATCACGATGCAGGGGATCCCGGCATCCAGACAGGGTTGTACTTTTTCCTGATAACCACCTTCTGCGCCCGATGCTTTGGTGATGACCACATCAGCCTGACACTGACGGTAAAAGGCGGCGTTGAACTCAGCGCTAAACGGCCCGCACAGGGCGAAGATTTCACCCACACCAAATCCGAGATCGGCGCATTGCTGGATAACGTCAGGCACCGGCAGTACGCGGGCCAGCAGCGTTTTTTCCGGCAGCCCCGCGCGCCAGATAGCCAGATCTTTGCTGCCGGTGGTCAGCAGCACACGCTCGCCAAAGCGACGCGCTACGTCGCAGGCTTGTTGAATACTTTGAACGGTGTGCAGATGCGGGTGCGTTAAGCCACTCAGCTGCTCAGGGCGCTGATAACGGCTCAGCAGCACGCCCGCCGCTTCACAGGCGCTCATGATGTTACGGCTCACCACTTCGGCATACGGATGTGAGGCATCAATCACCCAGCGCGTACGGTTTTCCTGCAACCAGGCAATCATGTGCTCCCGCTCCAGACGTCCGCAGCGCACCTGACCTTTAATATCGCCCGCCAGCTGTTTCCCCGTTGGGGTGGCCACTGACAGGGTATAAGCCACGTTCGCCGCATCCAGTTGCTGGCACAGCATGCGCGCATCGCTGGTACCCCCCATGACCAGCACATCACCGTAATTCACAGTACGTAACCGCGTGGCGTGATCATCAGGCCATCCTGCACGTAGGTTGTTTTGTTGCCGACGATCACCAGGCTGGTCATATCTACCGGTTCAAAGTCCATTTCGCCGAGCGTGGTCAGCCATTTTTCCTGTTTTTTACGTCCCGCTGACTTCACGATACCCACCGGTGTTTGTGCGTTTTTGCTGGCAGAAAGCAGCTCAAAAGCCCGCGCCAGATGCCCTTCGCGACCACGGCTGCGCGGGTTATAGAAACAAATCACGAAGTCAGCTTCGCCCGCGGCCACAATGCGTTTTTCAATCACCGGCCACGGTGTTAACAGGTCGCTTAAACTGATATGGCAGAAGTCGTGCATCAGCGGAGCACCGAGCAAAGAGGCGGCGGCAATGCTGGCAGTCATCCCCGGGATCAGCTTGACCTCAACATCCAGCTTCTGCTTGCTGACCAGCTCAAGCACCAGCCCGGCCATGCCGTAAATTCCGGCATCGCCGCTGCTGATTAGCGCCACGTTATGACCGGCCTGCGCCAGCTCAATCGCCGCCTGGCAGCGTTCTATCTCTTTGCACATCCCGGTTTTGATCACCTGCTTATCGCCGGTGAAGGCTTTTACCAGGTGGGTGTAGGTTTTGTAACCCACGATAATTTCTGCCGCTTTCAGTGCTTCAACGGCTTCCATGGTCATCATTGCCTGCGAGCCAGGACCAATTCCAATTACGGTTAACATCAGTGTGAAACTCCCAAAGTAATAGTGACGCCCTGTTCACGCAGGGTCTCGCCTAACAGTTGTCCATGGCTCAGCAGCCAGGCTGCAGGACCGGAGACGCTCCCCGTCCCGACCGTTTTACGCACAAACGATGAGGCAGGAAAACGGTGTTCATGCTCACGCAGCGCGTCAGCAGTAAAGGTTTCGAAAGGTACGCGACAGCAGGAAGCCAGTTGGATAAGCCCCTGTTCATTTTTTTTCAGCGTGATGCTGCCGATGGCTTTTAGTGCCAACGGATCGAGCCGTTGGGCTTCAAGTTGGCGGGAAAGCAGTTCAGCTAACAGCGGGAACGGCGTATCGCGACGACAGCCAATCCCGGCGACAACCCGCTGTGGCACCAGCTTCCAGTGCGGAAGGGGCAACTCGGGGAGATCGGTCCGCAAGGTGATGCAAATCAGCGCATCCAGCTCAGGGAGTTGGTTCAGGTCAGTCACCGTGATGAAACCACGACGATCGCAATGACTGACGTCCTGCGCCAGTTCGTCGTCCCACCACAGGCCAACCCGTTTGTTGCTGACCAGCATCTGATTGACGATTTTTACCACTGAACGGAAGTCGGTCATGCGCGCATTCAGCTGAAACGCCAGCGTATCGAGCGCCGCCATGTCATTCACATCCGTCGCCGTGGTGATCACCGGATCCGCACCCAGCATGCCCGCCAGGTAACGCGCCAGTGTATTAGCGCCCCCCGCATGGCCCGACAGCAGGCTGATGACATGCTGCGCACGCTCATCGATCACGACCACCGCCGGGTCACAAAACTTGTCGTTAACCAGCGGGGCCAGCACGCGTACCGCAATACCGGTCGCGCCGATAAAAATCAGCGCCGAATAGTTCGCAAACGCATCGCGGGCCGCATTGGCAAACCCGTTTTCGAAGGGAAGAAATCCCTCCTCCAGCAATTTTTCACTGGTGAAACAGGTCACCGGTAGCATTGCCGCCAGACGCTTCGCCAGCAAAACACCGCCGGGCGTCAGGCAGAACAACGCGATAGACTCAGGCTTTACGGTATTCATGGCTAAAGTCCGCCGCATAGAGTTTGGAGTAGTGATACTCCGAGCCCAGGAAGTTGCCGACCAGAATAAGCGCCGTTTTGCGGATCCCCGCATCGCGCACTTTGTCGCCAATATCCTCAAGGGTGCCACGTACGGTCTGGCTTTCAGGCCAGGTGGCTTTATAGATGACCGCCACTGGCGTGGTCGCCGGATAACCGCCTTCAATCAGACGCTCAGCCACCCGATGGATACGCTGGACGGAAAGATAAATCGCCATTGACGTCTGGTGACTGGCAAACGCCTCCAGTTGTTCGCGCTCCGGTACCGGCGTACGACCTTCAAGACGGGTAATGATCAGACTCTGCGACACTTCAGGTACCGTATACTCGACGCCGAGTTCTGCCGCTGCCCCGAGGAACGCGCTCACGCCTGGCACCACCTGCCATTCAATCCCGCGTTTGGTCAGCTCTTCACCCTGCTCGCGGACCGAGCCGTACAGCGAGACGTCGCCGGTTTGCAGACGCACAACCGTTTTACCCGCTTTTACACCGGCTTCCATCAGGTCGAGGATCTGTTCCAGATGCAGTTCGGCGCTGTCGTGACACTCAGCGCCAGGTGGGCAATATTCCAGCAGTTCGGTGTTAATCAGCGATCCGGCATAGATAACTACCTGCGCCTGCTGCAGCAACCGGTAACCTTTGAGGGTAATCAGCTCGCGATCGCCAGGACCAGCGCCAACAAACCACACACTACGGGGATCAAATATCTCAGACATGGTTTCCTTCCTTCTGACAGGCGATAACAAAAACGGGATTATTCGGTTTGAAATAGTGGCCACTGCCAAGCGTGGTCAGTGATGACACCTGCATTTGCAGGCAGTCCACACCCTGCACGCCAAGGTGCTCCAGATGCGCCAGCGCGGTATTCAGGTTTTCCTGAAGAATGAAGGTCATTACCAGCCGTCCGGCGGGATGCAGTTGGCGCATCGACCAGTCGATCAGGTCGGTCAGGTGACCGCCGCTGCCGCCCATAAAGATGGCATCCGCTTTTTCCGCGATGGTCATCGGCGCGATACCGGGATAAATATCGACGTTGGCACAGGCAAAGTGCTGGCGATTCTCGTCCAGCAGCCTGAGTGCCGCCGGGTTACGTTCAATCGCCGTCACGCGTAGCGATGGATATTGCAACGCCGCTTCTATCGACACGCTGCCGGTTCCTGCGCCAATATCAATCAGGTGCGTGGCGCGGTGTAATTCAAGTTTTGAGAGGGCAAGTGCACGGACCGCTTCTTTGGTCATCGGCACCTTCTCTCCACGCAGAAAAAGCTCATCTTTCATCGAGGATCACCACTGCATTCATGTCATAGTCGGCATTAATTTCACTGAGCGGCAGGCAGTGGATGCGTTCATTTTCCATTGCCAGGTTTTCGCCAATCACCATCCAGCGATGCCCCTTACCACGGGCAATAAGCTGATGTGCAATTTCGCGTGGACCGCACAGGGCATCCGTGACCATCGCCACCTTGTTATGTCGTGCCAGTTCATCGAAACAGACGCTACGGCCGTGGCTACTGGTCAGCCACATGTCGTTCATATCAATACCGGACTGCGCGCACAGATATTGCACCGCACTGATGCCAGGAATAATGCGCACATGTTCAATGCCAAAATGCGCCACCATCCGGGTGCCAATGCCGTAGAACAACGGATCGCCAGAGGCCAGTACCACTACATGCTTCCCCTGATGCTCGCCAATCCAGGTTAATAACTCCGGGATATTGGCGCCAAGGGCAAACCGCTCGCCGGTAAAATCCGGGAACTGCTGCAAATGCCGTTTACCACCGACCAGCACATCCGCCGTAGCGACAGACTCGCGTGCTGCGGGCGTCATCAAATGCAACCCCGCAGGTCCCATCCCTACAACGGTAAGCATGTCATCTCCTGCGCAATCTCTGCGACCGGGCGGTTGCTGCCGAGGATCTGGTTATCAAAAGAGAACATGATGGCGTCGCAGGTCGGCGGGTTTTTGGTAAAACGCAAGGTCTGCAGGACACGCATGCAGATACGTTTAGCCAGATGGTTATAAATATGCTGAAAACCGTAGGCGTCGATGTGTTCCATCGCCGCTTCGGTGGTATCGCAGTCGCTGACCAGCGTCAGTAATTCCAGCGGCGCGCCGAGCAGCGCCAAATGGGCGACCAGGGTTTCCATACGCGCGTCAGCAATATGGCTGTGGGTATGGAAAATACCCGCTGCAATTTTGATGAGCTTACCCGGATGCCCGACGAGGACGATTTGCTTGAATCCAAGGCGGACGGCCTCTTCAATCATGTAGCCGACAAAGTTGCTCATGGTGACCACCACCTGCGTGTCAATCCCCATCTGTTCGCGGACGAAACGTTCACCGTGGTTACCCGGCACCAGCACCACGCGCTCCAGTCCCGCCGCACGTTTAATTTCCAGCTCCAGCGATAGTGAGCGCTTCCAGCTCTCTTCCGACATCGGCGTAACAATGCCGGTGGTGCCGATAATGGAAATGCCGCCCAGAATACCCAGACGCGAGTTGTAGGTTTTCTGCGCCCGCTCTTCACCTTCCGGGGCAAAAATTTCAATCTGTGCCCCACGATTTGGGCCGATCGCCTCGCGAACCGCTGACTCGATGGTCTGACGCGGCGTGCGATTGATCGCCGAACTGCCTACCGGTAAGCCTATTCCTTTGCGGGTGACCGTGCCGACTCCTTCGCCGCCCTGCAGCGCTATTTCGCCGCTGTCGTCTAACGTCACGCGAGCAAAAATCAGCATCCCGTGGGTGGCGTCTACATCATCGCCGCCGTCTTTACGAATAGCGGCAATCGCCTGCTGCCCTTCAATGTGCGGCGACTCAACGTTCAGGCATAGCGTGACCCCGGACGGGGTGACTATGGATACTTGATGGATCAAATGCTGACGCAATACCATCAACGCAGCGACTTTGGCTGCTGCCGTCGCACACGATCCGGTGGTGTACCCTTTGCGCAGCGCTTTACCGTTGTGCCATACCGGTGCGTCAAAGGGTTGGTCGCTCATCGCGCCCCCTGCATGTGGTAGAGCATCGCGTTGACGATAGCGGCTGCGACGTTGCTTCCGCCTTTGCGGCCCAGGGCTGCTATGGCAGGCAGATGACTTTTCGTCAGCGCATCTTTCGACTCCTCCGCGCCGACAAATCCTACCGGCACACCGACCACGCCGCTCACGGCAACATCGTGTTCCATCAGGCGGAACAGCGCCGTCGGCGCATTGCCAAAGACAAACAGCTTTTCCCCCTCTTCCTGCACCGCAATGTCGACGGCCGCCATCGAACGAGTGATCCCCTGTTCTTTTGCTGCACGCACCACGCGCGGGTCGCTGATGTAGCAGCGGCATTCACCACCGAATTTTGCCAGCAACGTTTTGTTGATCCCGGAAAGGGCCATCGTGGTATCGGTATAAATCACGCTTGAGCGGCCTAACGCAGCGCAAAACTGCGCCAGTACGTCATCGGAAAACCACAAAATGTCCAGCCAGTCGAAGTCAGCGGTGGTGTGGATCACTCGCTTGATGATGGCCTCATGCAACGGGCTGGCAAACTGATAGTCCGGGCGGGTTTCACGAATAATGTCGCCAATGATGTCGAAACTTTTGGCTTCAATCGCCAGGGGTTGCTGAATGTATTGCATCTTTTTGTCCTCAGGCCACACCGACCAACAGACACCGCAGCGCGATAAACAGCGCCAGGGCCAGGGTCGATGCTACCCACATCAATCGTATCGTTTGGGAAATGTCGTCTACTGAAATGTCTCGTTGTGCATCACCGATCCACGGTTTCTCAACGCGTTCGCCAAAGTAGTCGTTAGGACCACCCAGCCGAATGCCTAATGCCCCGGCAACGGATGCCTCCGACCATGCACAGTTTGGGCTGCTGTGGTTGCAGCGATCGCGCCAGCCAATCTGTAAAGCACGCGATCCGTCTTGGCGGCACAAAAATGCAGCCACGCTCAGCAACAGCCAGCTCAGCCGGGCAGGAATAAAGTTCGCAACATCATCCAGTCGCGCGCTGACCATACCGATAGCGCGGTACTTTTCATTTTTATAGCCAACCATGGAGTCCAGGGTGTTCACCGCTTTGTAGGCCATCGCCAGCGGCGCGCCGCCGAGAAACAGGAAGAACAGCGGCGCAATGATGCCGTCAACGGTGTTTTCAGCGACGGTTTCCACCACTGCGCGATTGATCTGTTTCGGCTGCAATTGTGAGGTGTCACGTCCGACAATCCAGGAGAGTTTTTCCCGGCTTTCCGCGAGATTATTGGCACGCAGTGGACGTTCGACATCCCGGGCAGCATTAGCCAGACAGCGGCCCGCCAGTACGGTAAAGATCATCCACACCTCGACGCCCCAACCCAGCCACGGATGAAGCGATTGTGCCAGCGCCAGTACGCTCCATGAAACGCCCCAGGTCACGCCGACCACCACCACCCACAGCACTGCGCCACCGATACGCAGCATGCCATCGCTATGGCAGTAGCGGCGCACCAGGCGCTGCACAGCGGTAATGAGATTGCCAATCCAACGTACCGGATGCGGCCAGCTCTGCGGATCGCCAATGATAAAATCAAGCAGCCAGGCGACACACCACGCGAGCAGTGTCATTTCACGCTCCTCGCGGCGTCCAGCCAGTGATTAAGCATCTCCGGACGCTGAGCAAAATGAACGTGCAGGTAGCTGGCAAACGCATTGCCAACCTGCCAACCGCCAGACCACGCCTGTAACGTTTCGCCATCGCGAACTTTGCGACAGCTCATCACGGCCTGGGTTTGAGGGGTAAAATCGGAATAGTGAAATTCATGTCCGCGCAGCACGTCACCGGGCGCAGCGAGTAAGGTTTGTTGTTCGGCCTGCGCTTCACAATAGCCAAATCGGGTCAGACGTTTGCCCATTTTGCTGTGACCGGGAATAATATCCGCCATCGGCCAGATATCGCCGTTGCTGTCTTCCAGCGAACTCCCCAGGTACATCAGACCACCGCACTCCGCGTAAATCGCCACACCGCGCTGATGAGCTGCACGCAGTTGCGCCAGCATGGTGGAATTTCGGGCAAGCCCGGCAGCGTGCAGTTCAGGGTATCCGCCCCCTAGCCAGATCATCTGACAGTCAGGGAGACGGCTGTCGTGTAGCGGGCTGAAACGGACAATATTGAGGCCCGTGCGCGCCAGTAGCGTAATGTTATCCGGATAGTAGAAGTTGAATGCTTCGTCATCAGCAATGGCAAGCGTCAGTCCAGTTCCGGCATCGGCGGCAGGAAGCGCGGGCCATTCGCCCACCGGTGGGGTGCCTAACTGGCTTAAGGCCAGCAGCGCGTCGATATCTAACGTTTGCTCGAGCGTTGTAGCAAATTCCTGCCACGGCAACTGGTTGACGATTGATTCACGTGCGGTCACCAGTCCCAGATGACGTTCCGGAAGCGCCACGCCATCCACGCGGGGTACATAGCCCAATACCGGTATCGAACAGTAGCGTTCGATGGCGACTTTAAGTAGCTGGTAATGCGTTTCGCTGTTTACCCGGTTAACAATCACGCCAGCAATGTTCAGCGTTGGATCAAAATGCTGGAATCCCATCACCGTGGCGGCAATTGACGTTGAGACGGCTTTACCGTCCACCAGCAAAATGACCGGACAGCCCAGTTGCTTCGCCATCGCGGCGGAACTGCAGTAATTGGGGTCCGTACCATAACCGTCATACAGCCCCATAACGCCTTCGATGACGGCGATATCCGCGTGCTGCATATGTTCGCAAAATAAGGCGTTCAGCGTGGAAGTGGGGAGCATGAAGCTATCAAGATTGCGGGAGGCTGTGCCAGATACGGCGGTATGCCAGCCGGTATCCAGATAATCAGGACCGACCTTGCAAGGCTGGACGCGCAAACCGCGTTTTTTCAGCAGACTCAACAAGCCCAGCGTCACTGTGGTTTTACCACAGCCGCTTCCGGTACCTGCAAGAACAAACGCGCGAAAATTAGCCGCCATACCCTGATCCTGTTCAGGGTGGTAGGGGTGTAGAGATACCCAGTCTTTCGACTGTATACATCTGAGCAACCCACTTCCCACCGAAGTTGTTGGTAGTCACTGACAGGCAGGTCTTCTGGCTTAGCGTCATTCTCACCCGTCCTTCCCAATCTCGCGATCAGTGGTCTATACGGGGTCGTCAGCATCACAGCAGCGGGGGCTGCGGGGGATTCTCACCCCCTTCCCTACCACATACGTGGTAAACCTGTCAGCTCAGGAGCCAATTCTATTAAGCTCCAGGCATGAGATGAATTAACACACCTCATGACAAAAATTCATTTAAATATCTTTTACGCTCATTTAGCCAATGATATGGCATCATCCAGTTCATTCTTAAATTTGCGTTACGAATGAAATCTCCAAACAATAATAAAGAAAGTCATTCACACAGACACTGTATCTCATCACAAAAATAAAAACTGGTGCAGTTTATCCTTCAGACGCTATTACTTTGTTGCGCTATGACAATTTATTGCCTTCTATCCTTATTTTTCATTTTATAATGACAGACATACAATACGATATCAAAAATCGGCAATAGCAAATTATTGCTATTTATGCTGATTCATCAGACGAAACAACGCTAATTTGTTGGCGAAAAGCCTGTGGCGTCACCTGGTACGTCTGGCGGAAAACTTTGCAAAAATAACTGGTTTGTGAAAAGCCTAAATTTCGCGCAATGCTGGCAATACTCCAGTCACTATGGCAAAGCAACTCTTTAGCACTTGCCATTCGCTGTTGATTTACCCAGGCATTAAAACCAATTCCCTGATATTTTTTGAACAGCTTGCTGAAATAGTACGGGCTGAGATAAACATGAGAAGCCACCTCCTCGAGGCGAAGCTCATCCGACAAATGTGCGTCGATATAGCGCAACGCTTTTTTCATTTTACTGTCATGCGGAGTCGGGCTACGGGTTGGACGCACCGACTCTGACTGTGGTGGACTGTCTTTAATAACAACAAAATTCAATTGTTTTTTAAGGCAATTTTCCACAATCAGCTTCAACAAATCGGCTGAGGCGATGACCCGAGAATAGTCCATTTCAGGCACATTACTGAATTCACTGAGCAGTTCGGGATCGGCCTGCCAGCGGTCGTCAACATTCAAAATATCAACCAGACCTACGTCATTGCTTAAGCGCACCTGACCGCATAAAACAAAACCAACCAGGTGGCCGGCAATGACTAAAGGGATTGAAAAATCGGTAAGGCCGGCATGACAGCGATAAATACACGGCTGGTCTGATTTTGATGCCTCCAGACCGCCACAACGATCGCTCATACGGCATCGCGTGCTGTGCTGCGGGTGCTGGCGCATCAACTGGCAGAAAGGGGTAAAATTAAAGAGTTCAGAAATTTCATCACCGTGAATATTGACAACCACAACGGCCAGACTGGTGGCCTGTGCAAAATCCTGTGCGATTTTATTAATGAGTTCTGAGTTCAGGGCGCTCGCAGAAATCATGATAAAACCTCTCAGTTAATTTATTGTTATAAATAAAAACACATTATTCACATTCACTTTTCATCTCGCTATTAGACGCAATGATAAAAGGTGTTAATGGACCATAACAAAAGTCTCCCATTGTGGGGAGACTTTTTAAGCTGTTCAGGAAACCGGATCACGAAATCAGTTTTTGCATTTCAGAAATAAACAATTTCCATGAAGCTAGCTCTCATTTTCCTCCAGCTTACAAGTATTACACGGTAAATTTTTGCCAATAAAGTAACGATAAATTGCTGCCCCGGCGCACGCACCGATGATCGGTGCCACAATCGGGACGATAAAGTATGGGATATCGCGTCCCCCCGTCATCGCAACATCTCCCCATCCGGCAAACCAGGCAAACAACTTAGGACCAAAATCACGCGCCGGATTCATGGCAAATCCTGTGAGCGGACCTGTTGATGCACCGATGACGGCAACCAGAATACCAATCAGCAATGGCGCGAGAGGACCTTTAGGCACCCCATTGCCATCGTCCGTCAGCGCCATAATCATGCCCATCAGAATGGACGTGATGACCACTTCCACCAGCGCCGCTTGCCATACGCTAAGCGCAGAGGCTGGATAAGTACTAAAAATACTGGCCAGTTGCAGGCTTTCAAGACTGCCACGAACCATATGGTGCGCAGTCTCATATTCAATGAATAAACTGCCGTACAGCAAATAGGCCAGCAACGCGCCGCCAAAGGCACCCGCGACTTGCGCGACCGTATAGGGTAAAACTTTACGCCCAGGGAAACAGGCAAACAGCCACAGAGCGATGGTAATCGCAGGGTTGAGGTGTGCCCCGGATATTCCGGCAGTCAAGTAGACCGCCAGCGAAATCCCAAGACCCCAAATGATGCATATTTCCCATAACCCTAAACTCGCACCGGCCACCTTAAGGGCACTCAGGCATCCAATGCCAAAAAACAGGAACAGCCCGGTACCTAAAAACTCGGCAATGCATTGCGCTTTTAGTGAATCGTTCATTGTGACACCTTCTAAGCAGAGTTCGTGTCTGTACCAGCGGACTCCCTGCTGGCAGTAGAGTACTTCAAGGCTTACTATAAAAAGTGCCGTCGGCAAATTGTTGGCAATCTGAGCACTTCCACCTTTTTAAAATCGTGTAGTGATAACAAATTCTTGCTGTCAGCATTATTAAAACAGCTAACAAAAACGGGCATTAGCCCTATTAAAAACGCATTATAAAAATAATAAAATATTGCCAACAGCAGATTTCTGTTTTCAAACAAACATCACAATTTCATTTCCACCGCATAGCAAATGATATTTATCGTGTCACTAGAAAAAATGTAAATCTGGTATTGACATAACCAAATTTTCATATTCACAAAATAACAAAAAACATTTAAAAACAATAATATAAAAGAAAATAAAGCAATTTTATATCACCGATCGCTTACTATTTTTTCACTCTCCGTTTCAAGTCAGCCATTCTTTTTCCTCGCTTCTTTTTATAGTCATGAAAATCGGAACAACCCAGACGAGGTCTTTATGCAACAAGAAGCGTTAGGAATGGTAGAAACCAAAGGCTTAACTGCAGCCATAGAGGCCGCAGATGCAATGGTGAAGTCAGCCAATGTGATGCTGGTCGGCTACGAAAAAATTGGTTCAGGGCTGGTCACCGTGATTGTTCGCGGTGATGTTGGCGCGGTAAAAGCGGCAACAGATGCAGGTGCCGCTGCCGCTCGTAATGTGGGTGAAGTGAAAGCCGTACACGTGATCCCACGTCCTCATACCGATGTCGAAAAAATCTTACCGAAGGGAATTAGCTGATGAGCAGCAATGAACTGGTTGAACAGATCATGGCGCAGGTGATTGCTCGAGTGGCAACGCCGGAACACAAGGCTATCCCTGAAAATAATCATCCAACACGAGAGACGGCTATGGCAGAGAAAAGCTGCAGTTTAACGGAATTTGTCGGCACCGCGATTGGCGACACCGTCGGTCTGGTGATCGCCAACGTCGACAGCGCCTTACTGGACGCGATGAAGCTTGAAAAACGCTATCGCTCCATTGGCATTCTGGGCGCCCGTACCGGCGCAGGCCCACATATCATGGCCGCTGATGAAGCGGTAAAAGCCACCAATACTGAAGTGGTGAGCATTGAGCTTCCGCGAGATACCAAAGGCGGAGCAGGCCACGGTTCACTGATTATCCTCGGCGGCAATGATGTTTCCGACGTAAAACGCGGAATTGAAGTCGCGCTGAAAGAACTGGATCGCACATTTGGTGATGTCTACGCCAATGAAGCCGGTCATATCGAAATGCAATACACCGCACGTGCCAGCTATGCGCTGGAAAAAGCCTTCGGCGCACCCATTGGTCGTGCCTGTGGTGTGATCGTCGGCGCACCGGCATCGGTTGGTGTACTGATGGCTGATACCGCGCTGAAATCCGCCAACGTAGAAGTCGTTGCCTACAGCTCCCCTGCCCATGGCACCAGCTTCAGTAACGAAGCCATCCTGGTCATTTCCGGTGATTCCGGCGCCGTTCGTCAGGCCGTTATCTCTGCCCGCGAAATCGGTAAAACCGTGCTCGCGACCCTCGGCTCAGAACCGAAAAACGATCGTCCGTCCTACATCTGATACCCGTGAGGCTGATTCATGAGATCGAAAAGATTTGAAGCACTGGCGAAACGCCCTGTGAATCAGGACGGCTTCGTTAAGGAGTGGATCGAAGAAGGCTTCATTGCGATGGAAAGCCCGAACGACCCAAAACCGTCCATAAAAATCGTTAACGGTATGGTCACCGAACTGGATGGTAAAGCCGCCAGTGAATTTGATTTGATAGACCATTTCATTGCCCGCTACGGTATTAATCTGGCGCGCGCTGAAGAAGTGATGGCGATGGACTCGGTCAAACTCGCCAATATGCTCTGCGATCCTAATGTGAAACGCAAAGACATCGTTCCGCTGACCACCGCGATGACGCCAGCAAAAATTGTCGAAGTGGTTTCGCATATGAACGTCGTCGAAATGATGATGTCGATGCAGAAAATGCGTGCTCGCCGTACCCCTTCTCAACAAGCGCACGTCACTAACGTTAAAGACAACCCGGTGCAGATTGCGGCCGATGCAGCAGAAGGCGCATGGCGTGGATTTGACGAGCAGGAAACAACCGTTGCCGTGGCACGCTATGCACCGTTTAACGCTATTGCTCTGCTGGTCGGTTCACAGGTTGGGCGTCCCGGCGTATTAACCCAGTGCTCACTGGAAGAAGCCACCGAGCTCAAACTCGGCATGTTAGGCCATACCTGCTATGCAGAAACGATTTCCGTGTACGGTACTGAACCGGTCTTTACCGATGGTGACGATACCCCATGGTCAAAAGGCTTCCTGGCCTCTTCTTATGCCTCACGCGGTCTGAAAATGCGCTTTACCTCAGGCTCTGGCTCAGAAGTGCAGATGGGTTATGCAGAAGGTAAATCCATGCTGTATCTGGAAGCCCGCTGCATTTACATCACCAAAGCCGCTGGCGTGCAGGGTTTACAGAACGGGTCCGTTAGCTGCATCGGCGTCCCTTCCGCCGTACCGTCAGGTATCCGCGCAGTGCTGGCAGAAAACCTGATCTGCTCGTCACTGGATCTCGAATGCGCCTCCAGTAACGACCAAACCTTTACCCACTCGGATATGCGCCGTACCGCGCGTTTGCTGATGCAATTCCTGCCAGGAACTGACTTCATCTCTTCCGGCTATTCCGCCGTGCCGAACTACGACAACATGTTTGCAGGCTCTAACGAAGATGCCGAAGACTTTGACGACTACAACGTTCTCCAGCGTGACCTGAAAGTCGACGGGGGTTTGCGTCCGGTGCGTGAAGAAGACGTCATCGCCATTCGTAACAAAGCGGCCCGCGCACTGCAGGCAGTGTTTGCTGGAATGGGATTGCCACCCATCACCGATGAAGAAGTTGAAGCCGCGACTTACGCCCACGGCTCGAAAGATATGCCAGAACGTAACATCGTTGAAGACATTAAGTTTGCGCAAGAGATCATCAGCAAAAACCGCAACGGACTGGAAGTGGTGAAAGCCCTGGCCCAGGGCGGATTTACCGATGTTGCTCAGGATATGCTCAACATCCAGAAAGCCAAGTTAACCGGAGACTATCTGCATACCTCCGCCATTATCGTCGGCGACGGACAGGTGCTTTCCGCGGTGAATGACGTCAACGATTATGCCGGTCCGGCAACAGGTTATCGCCTGCAAGGCGAACGCTGGGAAGAAATTAAAAACATCCCCGGCGCACTTGATCCCAACGAGCTTGGCTAAGGGGTGAACTATGGAAATCAATGAAAAGCTGCTGCGCCAGATAATTGAAGATGTGCTGTCTGAAATGCAGACCAGCGATAAGCCTGTTTCTTTCCGCTCGTCTGCCGCGGCAACCGCACCGCAGATGGCAACCGCGCCAGGTGACAGTTTTCTGACCGAAATTGGCGAAGCCAAACAGGGCCAGCAGCAGGATGAAGTGATTATTGCCGTTGGTCCGGCGTTTGGGCTCTCGCAGACCGTCAATATCGTCGGTATTCCGCACAAGAATATTTTGCGCGAAGTGATCGCGGGTATTGAAGAAGAAGGCATTAAAGCACGCGTCATCCGCTGCTTTAAATCCTCCGATGTGGCGTTTGTCGCCGTGGAAGGTAACCGTCTGAGTGGTTCCGGTATTTCAATCGGCATCCAGTCCAAAGGCACCACGGTTATCCACCAGCAGGGGTTACCGCCGCTTTCTAACCTGGAGCTGTTCCCTCAGGCCCCACTCCTGACGCTGGAAACCTACCGTCAGATTGGTAAGAACGCCGCGCGTTACGCCAAGCGTGAATCTCCACAACCGGTCCCGACGTTGAATGATCAGATGGCGCGTCCGAAGTACCAGGCGAAATCAGCCATTCTGCACATTAAAGAGACCAAATACGTCGTGACGGGCAAAAACCCGCAGGAACTGCGCGTGGCGCTTTGATAAAGGATAACTCCATGAATACCGACGCAATTGAATCGATGGTTCGGGATGTGTTGAGCCGAATGAACAGCCTGCAGGGAGAGACCGTCACTCCAGCCGCGACTGGTTCATCAGCGCATACCGCGAAAGTGACGGATTACCCGCTCGCCAATAAACACCCTGAGTGGGTAAAAACCGCCACCAATAAAACGTTGGATGACTTCACTCTCGAAAATGTGCTGAGCAATAAGGTCACCGCACAGGATATGCGTATCACACCAGAAACGTTGCGCATTCAGGCGGATATCGCCAAAGATGCCGGACGTGACAGGCTGGCGATGAACTTTGAACGTGCCGCAGAACTGACCGCGGTGCCTGACGATCGCATCCTTGAGATCTACAACGCCCTGCGCCCATACCGCTCAACCAAAGACGAGCTGATGGCCATCGCCGACGATCTCGAAAATCGTTATCAGGCAAAGATTTGCGCAGCCTTCGTGCGTGAAGCGGCAGTGCTGTACGTCGAGCGTAAGAAACTCAAAGGTGACGATTAATTTTAGGGAAAAATGATGCGATATATAGCTGGCATTGACATAGGCAACTCATCAACAGAAGTCGCTCTCGCGACGCTGGATGATGCTGGCACGCTGAGCATTACAACCAGCGCACTGGCTGAAACGACTGGAATTAAGGGCACGTTGCGTAATGTGTTTGGTATTCAGGAGGCGCTTACGCTTGCAGCAAAAAATGCAGGCATCAATGTCAGCGATATTTCGCTCATCCGTATTAACGAAGCCACGCCGGTCATTGGTGATGTGGCGATGGAGACGATCACCGAAACTATCATCACCGAGTCGACCATGATCGGTCACAACCCTAAAACGCCTGGTGGGGTCGGGTTAGGTGTTGGCGTCACAATTACGCCGGAAGAGTTGTTAACCCGTCCGGCGGATATGCCTTATATCCTGGTGGTGTCATCGGCATTCGATTTTGCCGATGTTGCTACCATGATTAATGCCTCCGTTCGCGCCGGATATCAGCTAGCCGGCGTTATTTTGCAACAGGACGATGGCGTGCTGGTCAGCAACCGTCTCACTACGCCGCTGCCTATCGTCGACGAAGTACTCTATATCGACCGGATCCCGTTAGGAATGCTGGCGGCTATTGAGGTCGCTATACCCGGAAAGGTGATTGAAACGCTCTCGAACCCTTACGGGATTGCGACTGTTTTTAACCTGAATGCGGACGAGACCAAAAATATTGTCCCCATGGCACGCGCGCTGATCGGCAACCGCTCAGCGGTCGTCGTGAAAACACCGTCAGGTGATGTAAAAGCGCGAGCTATTCCTGCCGGAAACCTCGAACTCCAGTCGCAAGGACGTACTGTTCGCGTCGACGTTGCCGCGGGTGCGGATGCCATTATGAAAGCGGTAGGCGAATGCCCACGGCTTGATAACGTGACTGGCGAAGCGGGAACCAATATTGGCGGCATGCTGGAGCATGTTCGCCAGACGATGGCGGAGTTAACCAACAAACCCAGCCATGAAATCTTCATTCAGGATTTATTGGCCGTTGATACCTCCGTTCCCGTCAGCGTGACGGGGGGACTCGCCGGAGAGTTCTCGCTGGAACAGGCGGTGGGTATTGCCTCAATGGTGAAATCAGATCGCCTGCAAATGGCAATGATAGCCCAGGAGATCACGCAAAAGCTCAACATCGACGTGCAGGTAGGCGGCGCTGAAGCCGAAGCGGCCATCCTGGGCGCCCTCACCACGCCGGGCACGACGCGTCCGCTGGCCATTCTGGATCTCGGCGCAGGTTCCACTGATGCCTCCATCATTAATCCAAAAGGCGAAATTATTGCCACACACCTGGCAGGCGCGGGCGATATGGTCACGATGATCATTGCCCGCGAACTGGGGCTGGAAGACCGCTACCTCGCCGAGGAGATAAAAAAATATCCGCTGGCAAAAGTAGAAAGCCTGTTCCACCTTCGCCACGAAGATGGCAGCGTTCAGTTCTTTCCTTCTCCCCTGCCGCCAACGGTATTCGCCCGGGTCTGCGTGGTGAAACCCGATGAACTGGTGCCATTACCCGGGGACCTGGCGCTGGAGAAAGTTCGCGTCATTCGTCGCAGCGCCAAGGAGCGCGTTTTTGTTACCAATGCGCTGAGAGCACTTCGTCAGGTTAGCCCCACAGGTAATATTCGCGACATCCCGTTTGTGGTTCTGGTTGGTGGCTCGTCACTGGACTTCGAAGTTCCACAACTGGTAACGGATGCGCTGGCGCACTACCGACTGGTTGCGGGTCGCGGCAATATTCGCGGTACCGAAGGCCCACGAAATGCTGTCGCAACTGGGCTTATCCTCTCCTGGTACAAGGCATTCGCTCATGGAAAGTAACCTCAGCGCACCGGCTATCGTGATCTTCACCCTGGGAGAGGACATGTCACTCTGGAATGACGTCCTGCTGGGTATTGAAGAAGAAGGGATCCCCTTTGTGGTTCAGGAGAGCCATTCCGCCGACATCATCCACAGCGCATGGCTGGCGGCATGTCAGTCACCGCTGCTCGTCGGCATTGGATGTAACCGGGAACAACTGGTTGTGCACTACAAAAATTTACCGACCTCAGCGCCACTTTTTACGCTGACGTATCAACAAGATAGCCACGCTCGTCGGCGCATCGGCAATAACGCTGCGCGGCTGGTTAAAGGCATTCCCTTCCGGGAATGCCACTCATAATCCACAGGAGAAAAGCAGTATGAATAACGCACTGGGACTGGTTGAAACAAAAGGGCTTGTCGGCGCTATTGAAGCCGCTGATGCCATGGTGAAATCCGCTAACGTGCAGTTGGTTGGTTACGAAAAAATTGGCTCGGGCCTTATCACCGTCATGGTTCGTGGGGATGTCGGCGCGGTTAAAGCTGCTGTAGACGCTGGCAGCGCTGCCGCCAGCGCCGTTGGCGAGGTGAAATCCTGCCACGTCATCCCGCGTCCACACAGCGACGTCGAAGCCATTTTACCTAAATCCGCTTAAACCGTTGCAACAAGGAGCACAGCGTGAAGCAATCACTGGGATTACTTGAAGTTAGTGGTCTGGCATTAGCCATCAGTTGCGCGGATGTCATGGCGAAAGCCGCCTCCATCACGCTGGTGGGCCTCGAAAAAACCAACGGTTCAGGCTGGACGGTGATCAAAATCATCGGTGATGTGGCCTCCGTGCAGGCGGCCATTTCCACCGGTGCCAGCTTTGCAGACCAGCGGGAAGGTCTGGTTGCGCACAAAGTCATTTCCAGACCCGGGGAAGGCATCCTTTCGCACAGCGTCGTTTCGACACCTGAGCCCATCCCTGAACCCACACCTGTCGAGGTGGAAGTACAGGTGGTTGTGGAAAGTGAATTACCCGAAGCACCACAAGATACAGACCTGATTAGCTGCAATCTGTGTCTCGACCCTGCCTGTCCGCGCCAGAAGGGAGAGCCTCGCTCACTCTGCCTGCATTCTGGTAAACGAGGTGAAGCGTAATGGATAAACAGCAACTGGAGACTACGGTCAGTAAAGTACTGGATGAAATGCGCGAGCGCCCTATTCCACTGGGGATCTCTAATCGTCATATCCATCTTTGTGCTGAAGATTACGCTCGTTTGTTTCCCAATCAGCCCATCAGCGAGAAAAAAGGTCTGCTGCAGCCTGGACAATATGCCGCAGATCAGACCGTTACGCTGGTGGGTCCAAAAGGCCAGCTAAAAAATGTGCGTTTGCTGGGACCGCTGCGTAGCACCAGCCAGGTAGAAATCTCCCGCACCGACGCCCGCACGCTGGGTATCGCTGCGCCGTTGCGTATGTCCGGCAATATTCAGGGAACGCCGGGCATTCGCCTGGTGAGTCCTTTTGCTGAACTGGATATCTCATGCGGAGTGATTGTCGCCCAGCGGCACATTCATATGTCACCGCTTGATGCGCTGATCCTACGCGTGTCACATGGCGATAAAGTCTCCGTCGCCATCAATGGAGATGAACGCAGACTGATCTTCGATAACGTTGCCGTTCGCGTATCGCCGGATATGCGTCTTGAAATGCATATCGACACTGACGAAGCCAATGCTGCAGGGGCGGATAGCCCACAGGCATTCGCCACGCTGGTGAGCTCACGATGAACAATGAACTGCTGCAACGCATCATCGGGGAGGTCGTCTCCCGATTACAAAAACGCGCGGACAGTTCGCTCTCTCTGAGCGTCGCGCAGTTACGGGAAGCCGATCCCCGGGCGCTGGTTTGTCAGTACTCCGCTCTGATTATCGAGCACGCTGATTTACCGCTGCTGGCGCATATTGCGCAACACGATTCATCCGATGTGTCAGCGATCACTCTCCACGAAGCCCTGGCCTGTGGCGTTCGCGTGAAGATATCGCTGCAGCATCAATTGCTACCGGCGATCCCCGTACGAAAACTCGCGCGACTGCCGCTGGAGTTCAGTGATGAACGCGGGCAAACCATCATTCTGCATCCCAATACGCTTTTAAGTTATGCCGATGTAGCCCGATTACAAGGTGGGTTTCTGGTGCTACGCCGTCGATGTGTTGTGACCGCACTGGCAAAAGAAACCGTCAGTATGCGCAATATCCAATTAATTAAGCAGGAGTGAACCATGCATCTGGCACGCGTTACAGGCGTCGTGGTATCCACGCAAAAATCACCGTCACTGGTTGGAAAAAAACTGTTACTGGTACGTCGGGTAACGGCCGACGGCGAACTACCGCAATCGCCAACAGCGGGTGACGAGGTCGCAGTTGACTCCGTGGGTGCCGGTACCGGTGAGCTGGTTTTACTCAGCAGCGGCTCCAGCGCCAGGCACGTTTTTACCGGCCCCAATGAGGCTATCGATCTGGCCATCGTTGGCATTGTCGACACGCTTTCTCGCTAGGAGGAACAATGGCGATTTATACCCGAACGGGCGATGCCGGTACGACAGCGCTCTTTACCGGACAGCGCGTCAGTAAAACACACCCGCGCGTTGAAGCTTACGGTACGCTGGATGAACTCAACGCGGCGCTGAGTCTTTGCGTCTGCGCGGCACAAAGCCCGCAACACCGTGCGTTACTTGAAGAAATTCAGTTACAGCTGTTTTGGTTCAGTGCCGAACTGGCCAGTGAAAGCGAGCAGCCCACGCCCACCCAGCGTTATATCAGCTCGGAAGACATTGCAGCCCTCGAGGCCGCCATCGATACCGCGATGGCACGAGTGCCTCCCCTGCACAGTTTTATTTTACCCGGACGCTGTGAAGCCGCCAGCCGTCTGCACTTCGCCCGCACGCTTGCCCGTCGCGCTGAAAGACGGCTTGTCGAACTCTCCACAGATGCCTCTATCCGACAGGTACTTATGCGCTATATCAACCGTCTGTCCGATTGTTTATATGCGCTCGCCAGGGCTGAAGATTATGACGCGCACCAAAGCACTATTATTCAGAAGGTGGCTGAGCGTTACGTGGCAGCGATCCAGACACCGGCAATTAAGGAGTCTGCTATGTCATTGTCTTTTCAGGAACTCCATCAACTAACTTGTTCTGCAGTAGCGCGGGCACAAGCGCTGCAAGTCCCTGTCGTCATCAGCATTGTGGATGCTAACGGTACACAAACGGTGACCTGGCGCATGCCCGATGCACTGCTCGTCAGTAGTGAGCTTGCGCCGAAAAAAGCGTGGACCGCCGTGGCGATGAAAACCGCCACGCATGAACTTAGCTCAGCGGTGCAACCGGGCGCAGCCCTTTACGGGCTGGAAAGCCATATGCAAGGAAAAGTCGTCACGTTTGGTGGCGGGTATGCACTATGGCGCGAGGGTTTACTTCTTGGGGGTCTTGGCATCAGCGGAGGAAGCGTTGAGCAGGATATGGATATTGCAGAAACCGCCATTGCGGCGATTAACGTGAGAACACATCAATGAATACATCAGAACTTGAAACCCTTATCCGCACCATTTTGACAGAACAGCTCGTACCGGCAAAAACCGAGGTAAAAGGTGGCGGTATTTTTCCCTCCGTCGGTGAAGCAATCGATGCCGCGCATCAGGCCTTTTTACGTTATCAGCAATGCCCACTGAAAACCCGCAGCGCCATTATTAGTGCTCTGCGGGACGAACTAACGCCTCATATTGCCTCGTTGGCGGCAGAAAGCGCGGACGAAACAGGAATGGGCAACAAAGAGGATAAGTTCCTCAAAAATAAAGCCGCCCTGGATAACACCCCCGGTATAGAAGACCTGACCACAACCGCCCTCACCGGCGATGGTGGCATGGTGTTATTTGAATACTCCCCCTTTGGCGTAATTGGCTCTGTCGCCCCTAGCACCAACCCAACGGAAACCATTATTAATAACAGCATCAGTATGTTGGCTGCGGGGAATAGCGTTTACTTCAGTCCTCACCCGGGGGCTAAAGCGGTTTCACTCAAGCTGATTGCCATGATTGAAGATATTGCTTTTCGCTGCTGCGGGATCCGAAATCTTGTCGTCACAGTCACAGAACCCACTTTTGAAGCTACCCAGCAGATGATGGCGCACCCTAAAATCGCAGTTCTGGCGATTACCGGTGGCCCGGGAATTGTGGCTATGGGCATGAAAAGCGGGAAAAAAGTCATTGGCGCAGGCGCCGGGAATCCCCCCTGCATCGTTGATGAAACCGCCGATCTGGTGAAGGCAGCGGAAGACATCATCAACGGTGCCTCGTTTGATTACAACCTGCCCTGTATTGCCGAGAAAAGCCTGATTGTTGTTGAAGCGGTTGCCGAACGACTGATTCAACAAATGCAGTCTTTTGGGGCATTGCTGCTAAACAGCGAAGAAGTGGACAAACTACGCGCCGCCTGTCTGCCAGAGGGAATGGCGAATAAGAAGCTTGTCGGAAAAAGTCCGGCAACGTTACTGGAAGCGGCGGGTATACCCGTTCCGACAAAAGCGCCTCGTCTGTTGATGGGCATCGTCAAAGCTGACGATGCGTGGGTTACCAGCGAACAGTTGATGCCCATGCTTCCTGTCGTGACGGTCAACGATTTTGACAGTGCGCTAACGTTGGCGCTGAAGGTTGAAGAGGGACTGCACCACACCGCCATTATGCACTCGCAAAATGTGTCACGTTTAAATCTTGCTGCTCGCACGTTGCAAACGTCTATTTTTGTGAAAAATGGCCCCTCTTACGCCGGTATTGGCGTCGGCGGCGAAGGTTTTACCACCTTTACCATCGCCACCCCAACCGGTGAAGGAACAACGTCTGCGCGGACGTTTGCACGTTCTCGTCGTTGCGTGCTGACCAACGGTTTTTCTATCCGCTAATGAGGCCGTAATGAATAGCTTTTCACTGCAAACTCGATTGTACAGCGGCCAGGGCAGTTTGAGTGTGCTCAAACGCTTCACGAATAAGCATATCTGGATTATTTGCGATGGTTTTCTTGCGCGTTCGCCGCTGATTGCAACGCTGCGCGATGCGCTGCCTGCGGATAATCGCATTAGCGTGTTCAGTGATATCACACCCGATCCCACCATCAATACGGTAGTACAAGGGATTGCACAAATGCAGTCCCTGCGACCGGATGTGGTGATTGGCTTTGGTGGAGGGTCGGCGCTTGATGCAGCGAAAGCGATTGTCTGGTTCAGCCGTCAGTTTGGCATCGAAATCGAAACCTGTGTAGCCATCCCGACCACCAGCGGCACAGGCTCTGAAGTGACCAGCGCCTGCGTGATCGGCGATCCGGAGAAAGGCATTAAATATCCGTTATTTAATAATGCCCTCTACCCGGATATGGCAATCCTTGACCCAATGCTGGTGGTCAGCGTACCGCCTGCCATCACCGCCAATACCGGAATGGACGTGCTGACGCATGCGCTTGAAGCGTACGTCTCCACCAAGGCCAGCGACTTCACTGACGCCCTGGCTGAAAAAGCAGCGCAAATTGTCTTCCAGTATCTGCCCGTCGCCGTCAGCAAAGGCGATTGTCTGGCAACTCGGGGGAAAATGCACAACGCCTCGACCCTCGCGGGGATGGCGTTTAGCCAGGCCGGTCTTGGGATTAACCATGCCATAGCGCATCAGCTTGGCGGTCAGTTTCATCTGCCGCACGGTCTGGCCAACGCACTACTCCTGAACGCTGTGATTCACTTTAATGCCCGCGAGCCCAGGGCTGCGAAACGCTATGCCCGCTTCGCGAAGGCCTGCCATTTATGCCCTGATACTGCAAACGATACGGCGGCACTCAATGCGCTAATTCATCATATTGAGCAACTCAAAAAACAGTGCGCATTACCCTCTTTTACTGACGCGCTCAAAGACGGAAAGCAAACCTGGTCACAGCGTATCCCCTCGATGGTTCAGGCAGCTCTGGCGGATGCCACGCTGCAAACGAATCCACGCGTTGCTGATGCTGCTGCCGTTCAGGAACTGCTTGAGGAATTACTATGAATACAGCCATGACGGCTGAACCCATTTGTTATGATGCTCAGACAATACGCGATCGCGTGCGCGCTGCGGGTGTGGTGGGAGCCGGTGGCGCTGGCTTTCCTGCACACGTCAAACTGCAGGCGCAGGTCGATACGTTTTTGGTCAATGCGGCAGAATGCGAGCCGATGCTGAAGGTTGATCAGCAATTAATGGCCGTGCAGGCGGCCCGACTGATACGCGGCGTGCAGTATGCCATGAAGACCACTGGCGCCAGCGCCGGCATTATCGCCCTTAAAGAAAAATATCAGAAAGCCATCAGTGCGTTAACACCTCTCCTGCCCGCCGATATCAGGTTACACATTTTGCCTGATGTCTACCCGGCTGGCGATGAAGTGCTGACAATCTGGATGGCAACCGGACGGCGGGTGCCTCCTGCTGCTCTCCCGGTTAGTGTGGGCGTGGTGGTCAATAACGTCCAGACCGTACTTAACATCGCACGAGCCGTTGAACAGCAGTTCCCCGTTACGCGTCGTACATTAACCGTCAATGGCGCAGTTGCCCGGCCGGTTACCCTGACCGTACCTGTCGGTATGTCGCTGCGCGAAGTACTGGCACTGGCTGGCGGCGCTACCGTCGATGACCCCGGATTTATTAACGGCGGTCCGATGATGGGCGGTCTGATTACTTCTCTGGATACGCCAGTCAGTAAAACGACCGGTGGCCTGCTGGTGCTACCGAAATCCCATGCGCTGATCCAGCGACGAATACAGGATGAACGCACCGTGCTTTCGGTTGCCAAAACCGTCTGCGAGCAGTGCCGGTTGTGCACAGACCTGTGTCCACGACACTTGATTGGCCATGAGCTCTCCCCACATTTGCTGGTGCGTGCAGTCAACTATCAGCAGGCCGCCACACCGCAATTGCTGCTCACCGCCCTGACCTGCTCAGAATGCAACGTCTGTGAAAGCGTGGCCTGTCCGGTGGGGATTTCTCCGATGCGCATTAACCGCATGCTCAAACGCGAGCTACGTGCGCTCAATCATCGTTATGAAGGCCCGTTAAACCCTGAAGATGAAATGGCGAAGTACCGTCTGATTCCGGTGAAACGGCTTATTACCAAACTGGGTCTCAGTGACTGGTATCACGATGCACCATTAGACCAGACAGATCATCCCACTGAAAAAACAACGTTGTTGTTACGCCAGCATATTGGTGCCAGTGCCATTCCTTGTGTGCAAAAAGGGGAGCGCGTTGTGCGCGGCCAATGTGTTGCAGAGATACCCGAGGGCGCATTAGGTGCGCCGGTTCACGCCAGTATTGACGGTATTGTCAGCGAAATCACAGATCAGTCCATCACGGTAATAAGAGGTTAACCATGTCTCAGGCTATAGGGATTTTAGAACTCACCAGCATTGCCAAAGGAATGGAAGCCGGCGATGCGATGCTGAAAAGCGCTAATGTGAATTTGCTGGTCAGTAAAACCATCTGCCCGGGAAAATTTTTGCTGATGCTGGGTGGTGATGTTGGCGCAATACAGCAGGCCATTGCCACAGGAACCTCACTTGCTGGAGATATGCTCGTCGACAGTCTGGTCCTGCCTAACATTCATGCCAGCGTTCTGCCGGCGATCAGCGGACTCAATAGTGTAGATAAACGCCAGGCGGTAGGGATTGTTGAAACCTGGAGCGTTGCGGCCTGTATTTGTGCCGCCGACCGCGCGGTAAAAGCCTCCAATGTCACGCTGGTAAGAGTGCATATGGCGTTTGGTATTGGCGGTAAGTGCTACATGGTTGTCGCGGGCGATGTTTCCGATGTGAATAACGCCGTGACGGTCGCCAGTGAAAGTGCGGGTGAAAAAGGTCTTCTGGTCTATCGCTCGGTGATCCCACGTCCGCATGAAAGCATGTGGCGCCAAATGGTGGAGGGGTGATGGAAATACAGTCGACAACGGATCGTATGATTCAGGAATATGTGCCCGGAAAACAGGTCACACTGGCGCATCTTATTGCTAATCCTGGTAAAGATTTGTTCAAGAAACTTGGCTTGCAGGATTCAGTCTCGGCGATTGGCATTTTAACCATTACGCCCAGCGAAGCCTCCATTATCGCCTGTGATATCGCGACTAAATCAGGTGCGGTGGAGATCGGTTTTCTGGACCGCTTTACCGGCGCAGTCGTATTAACCGGTGATGTTTCGGCCGTTGAGTACGCGCTGAAGCAGGTGACCCGCACGCTGGGCGAAATGATGCGTTTTACCGCCTGCCCGATTACGCGGACATGACGTGATGAAACGCATCATGTTCATTGGACCCAGCCAAAGTGGGAAAACATCGCTCACCCAGTGTATGCGTGGCGAAGCGCTTAATTATCAGAAAACCCAGGCTATCGTCTGGTCTCCCACGGCGATAGACACACCTGGGGAATATCTGGAGAACCGCTGCCTGTATAGTGCGCTGCTGGTCAGCGCCTGTGAAGCCGACGTTATCGCGCTGGTGCTCAACGCTGACGCGCCCTGGTCACCTTTTTCACCTGGATTTACCGGCCCCATGAACCGGCCCGTTATCGGTCTGGTGACCAAAGCCGATTTAGCTAACCCGCAGCAGATTGCCCTCGTCGAGGGTTGGTTGAGGCAGGCCGGGGCGCAAAACGTTTTTATTACCAGCGCGGTGAACAATACCGGCGTTGATGAGATGTTCAATTTTCTGCACGCAAAGGAATCGTCATGTCTCACAAAATAATGGCCATTAACGCAGGCAGCTCTTCTCTGAAGTTTCAGTTACTGGCGATGCCGCAGGGCGAGATGCTCTGTCAGGGGCTGCTCGAGCGCATCGGGATGCCTGATGCAAAGGTCACGATAAAAACCCCGGTGCAAAAATGGCAGGAAACATTGCCGATTGCCGATCACCGTGAAGCGGTAACGTTGTTACTGGAAAAACTGCTCAACCATAACATCATCAATAGCCTGCAGGATATTGACGGCGTTGGTCACCGTGTGGCACACGGCGGCGAAATCTTTAAAGATTCAGCCCTGGTCACTGATGAATCACTGGCGGAAATAGAACGTCTGGCAGAACTGGCGCCACTGCATAACCCGGTGAATGCGCTAGGCATTGCTGTTTTTCGCCAGCTGTTACCGGCCACACCTGCCGTGGCGGTTTTTGATACGGCCTTTCATCAGACGCTGGACGAACCTTCGTTTATCTATCCCCTGCCCTGGCGTTATTATTCGGAGCTGGGTATTCGTCGCTACGGCTTCCATGGTACCAGCCACAAATACGTCAGCCATACGCTGGCTGAAAAACTGGGCGTGCCGCTCAGCGCTCTGCGGGTGGTGTGTTGCCATCTGGGCAACGGCAGCAGCATCTGCGCCATCAAGGGCGGACAATCCGTTAATACTTCAATGGGCTTTACCCCACAGTCTGGCGTGATGATGGGCACCCGTAGCGGCGACATCGATCCGTCCATTTTGCCGTGGATTGCCCAACGTGAAGGCAAAACACCACAGCAGCTAAATCAGTTACTCAATAATGAGTCGGGGCTGCTTGGCGTTTCCGGCATCTCACCTGACTACCGTGACGTGGAACAGGCGGCTGATAGCGGAAACCGTCAGGCAGCGCTGGCGCTGACGCTGTTTGCCGAAAGAATTCGAGCCACCATTGGCAGCTACATTATGCAAATGGGCGGTCTGGATGCGCTGGTGTTTACTGGTGGTATTGGCGAAAACTCTGCTCGTGCCCGGGCAGCCATTTGCCACAACCTCAATTTCTTAGGGCTGGCGGTAGATGAGGACAAAAACCAACGTAATGCGACCTTCATTCAGACAGAAAACGCGATGGTCAAAGTGGCCGTCATCAATACCAACGAAGAGCTGATGATCGCGCAAGACGTCATGCGTATAGCGATTGCAGAAACTGTGACGCTGAGCATTCCCGCTTAACACTGCTGCGCCGCAGATTGCGGCACATCATGGTAATAGCGCGATCGCCATGACACTATGCGCCGAAGATTGCTAATCACAAAGGTGAAAAGACGTGGCTGTTGCGCAATGCCCCGCATCATGCGGAGAACTTATCCAGGGCTGGATTCTGGGCAGCGAGAAATTGGTCTCCTGCCCGGTTGAATGGTACAGCACCGTTGAAGTCAGCTCCGGATCGCCGCTTGCCGATGAGCGGCCTCTTTCACGGTCGATGGTTGACCGCTTGTTGCAGCACTGGCAATATCCGGCACATGTCAGTCAGGATATTCGTATTGATATCCACTCCACGATCCCCATCGCCAAAGGGATGGCCAGCAGTACGGCAGATATTGCCGCCACCGCCATCGCTACCGCCCACCATCTGGGCCATCAGTTAGATGAAGCCACGTTAGCGCAGCTTTGCGTTTCGCTCGAACCTACCGACAGCACCGTTTTTCGCCAGTTAACACTTTTTGATCATAACAATGCTTCCACTCAGATCGCCTGTGAAGCGCAGCCCCACCTCGACCTGCTGGTTCTCGAAAGCCCGGAAACGTTACGCACGGCAGACTATCACCGGATCCCGCGCCAGGCGGGGTTACAGGCAGGCGCACCCGCCCTCAAACGAGCTTGGGAAAAAGTGCAGGAAGCTTGCTCAAGTCAAAACCCGTACCGGATGGGCGAAGCGGCCACGCTAAGCGCCATTGCCAGCCAGATGTTGTTGCCAAAACCGGATTTCGATTCGTTATTATCGCTGGTTGAAGAATGTGATTTATACGGTGTGAACGTGGCACATAGCGGCAGCGTGGTTGGCCTGATGCTGGACAGAACGCGTCACGACGTGGATTATATCAAATGGATGCTGGTGCAGAAAAAACTGACTACACACTGGCCGGAGCAGCATTTGCTGCGGATGGTAACGGGCGGGGTTGAATTACAGTAGAGACGATAGGGGCCGCATTACGCCCCCCTATCGTTTGCAACATTACTCTGCTTTCGCTTCGCCGTTTTTCACTTCACCCATGGCTTTGAGCTTTTTAGAAATGTCGCGACGCTCTTTAGAGATCTCAGCATTTTTGATGATGTAATCATCCACACGATCTTCATAGTCGCTTTTCATGCTGGCAATAATGCCCTGGATCGCTTCAACGCTCATGCCTGGCTTGATATAGTCGCTCAGGTTGTCCAGCAGCAGAACACGTTTCTGGTTGTCACGGATCTTTTTCTCAACGTCCTGGATTTCACGTTGCAGTTTGTTCTTACGACGGAACAGACGAACAAATTCCAGCACGTCCTGGAAAGAAGGCTTGGTAGTTTCCATTTTTACACCCCTGATAATGTGAGATTCGGATTCGTTTAAACAACGGCTAAAGTGGGTCAACATTACTTTCATGCCCGCCATACTTCAAGTTGCATCTGCATCGACAATGCACGGTTGAAACCTGAGTTATCGAGGGTAAAGCCATTGCAGTTACCAATGGTTTTAGCCTTTTTCAGTATCATACCCTTAATTGTTGCTGAATCGAAGCAGCAGTAATGTCAAACCCCTCAGCTGCGCTTTATTTGCGCAAAGCGCGGCAGATTAAATGCGAGAGCAGTTCCAACTGTCGCGCCATCTCCATATTCAGCCAGACAAAGCCATGAATGGGCGTTTCTGCGACGTTGTCGCCCTGGTGCTCCTCAATAAGCTGACGTAACTCGGTTACCGTATCGTTGAGTTTTTCGGTATTCGCAAGGACCGGCTGTGGGTTGCCTTCATACAGCGCGTGACTAATCGTCAATAAGGCTTGTTGCATCCTGAGTTGAGATTCACGCAGCGTGTGCGCATTCAACATCACAAAATGACTGGACCGCGTTGCCCACAGCGCGTTGATTTGCAGTTCAAGCATGCACACCAGATTTCGGTTAATCGTTTGAATGGCCTCAAAAACTGATTTTTGAATGCGGGTTTCTTTGCTGGCCGGAATGATTAAGCCACGCATTTTAACGACGTCACTCAGCAACTGCTGTAAGTGCTTATCCAGCCGGGGTTGTTCGAGTAGGTTGGGTGATAGCGCTGCCTGATATACCCGGTTATAGCCGGTAATGCAGTGCGCCAGCTGAATGCGCCAGTGTATAAATGCGCGTTGCGGCCAGATCCAGGTAAACAGCATTGCCAGTAGAGAGCCGAGAATCACATCCCCCCCGCGCCAGAGTGCCGTGTTCATATCGCCCGCGGGGGCGCCAACCACGACGGCCAGCGTGATGCCGATCAGCAGCGCCTGATACGGTTTTTTACCCAATGCCAGCCAGCCGCACAGGAACATCGCCACCGCACACCATATCAGCATCAGCGGCAATGAAATGAGCTCCAGCCGGAGCGCCACCAGCCCAAGAACCGAACCCAGAATCGTGCCACCAATACGTTCAAAAGCTCGGGGGACGACATTGCCCCAAAAGGAAATCGGCCCCATGATCACCACCAGCGTGATCAGAGGCCAGGTACCTTCAGGGATGTCCAGCAGGCGAACCAGCAGAAAAGTGAGAAGAAACGCCAGCGAGATGCGAATACCATGCACCACACGATAATGACGATACAAGCGAATTTCAAAAGGACTCAGTGACTTATCTGCACGCACTCATGCACTCCGTCAGGGAATAGCAAAGAACAGAATTGTACCTGTTTTTTCAGTGAAAACATTACCGTTATCAACAGGCCTTTTATCCTGATTCACACCCAAAACCGTTACTTCGCCTGCACCGGCACGTACATTTCAATATCCCAGTATCCGTCCTCCATGCCATTGTTTCGGTAAATTTCAAAACATGGTTTGGCCGATAACTGCCAGGACGAATCCTGCAACAGACGGTCAAAAAACTGATACCAGGGTGTGGCAAAGTCATGGTTTTCAACACGGGCAACGGCCACGGCATAGTCGCCGCCCGCCAGTTCAGTCAGAATCACCCCTTCGCTGTTTTCGGGGATCTCAAAACCTTCAGGCACTGAAACTACGGTATCGCAGCGCAGTTTATCTGCCGGAACCACGTCTGGGTTGTCGTAATAGACGGCTATCCATTCCAGCGGCACAATCTGGTTACCGTCGACCCACATAACCAGCTGTTCAAACCCCTGCTTTACCGTGTGTTCCCACGGTCCAACCATGTGAAACCCGGCAATCCTGCGTCTTTCTACCTGCTTTATCTCATACGCCATATAACCTCCCGCATGTTACTGTATAAAAACACAGTATAATTTCTGCGTATTACGGCCACAAGCAAACAGTGATTATTATGTGAGCAGATTCGCAGTCTTGCCAGTCTCGCGCACAAACAGAAATCTACACCTTATGGTGAAAATAATCGCTCAGGCGCGAAAACACGCCCCCCTCACCGACAGACTCCAGCGTCATCAGCGGCCAATGCGCCACCAGTTGATCCCGGTCGTAGAGTTCAATTTCGCCCACGCGCTGATGTGCGGCAATGGGCGCCACCAGCTCTTTTTTATCAAGCACATACTTTGCTTTAATATTCGCCACTTCAGCTTTAGGCAGCGCCATCCAAAAATCTTGCTCAGTACCGAGACTGATTTTTTCTTTATCGCCATACCAGATCCGCTCAACGCCGACCTGCTTACCACTTCGCAGAACCTGCACTGTGTCAAAGTTTTGCTGTCCCCATTGCAGCAGCTTACGCGCCTGATCTTCACGCCCCTTCGCACTCTCGGCCCCCATTACAACGGCGATTAATCGACGCTGTCCGTCTACCGCAGATGCAATCAGGTTAAACCCGGCACCAGAGGTGTGCCCCGTCTTTAGCCCATCCACGTTCAGGGTTTTATCCCACAATAAACCGTTACGGTTCTGCTGGGTGATGCCGTTCCAGGTGAGGCTTTTCTCGCTGTACATATGATAGAAATCAGGCTCGCCGTGAATAATAGCCCTCGATAACACCGCCAGATCGTAAGCCGAGCTGTGCTGACCTGGAGCATCCAGTCCATGCACCGTTTCAAAATGGGTGTCCTGCAACTTCAGCTTTTGCACATAACTGTTCATCATTGCGACAAACTGTGGTTGCCCACCGGCGATATAATCCGCCAGCGCAACGCAGGCATCGTTGCCAGAATCGACAATTAAGCCGCGACTTAAATCACGCACTGAAACGCGATCGCCTTGTTTTAAGAACATTAACGATGAACCGACAAATACCGGATTGTCTTTTGCCCACGCGTCGCGTCCAACGGTGACAATGTCTGACGGGCTAATACGCTGACTGTCAATGGCGCGATCCACAACATAGCCGGTCATCAGCTTGGTCAGACTGGCGGGATTACGCTGCTGGTGCTCATTACCTGCGGTAAGAATTTGGCCTGTGGTGTAATCCATCAGCACCCACGCGCCCGCATTGATAGCCGGGGGTTGGGGAGCAAAACGGGTGACATCCGCCGCAAAGGCGGAGGAAAAACTCATCGCGAAAAGAGAAGCGGCAATAAACAAACGGCGTTTCAACAGCATGTCCTCAAAAAAAGGAAAAATAGCCGTTCTTTTTACGGAAATTCTGACGAACAAACAGAGATAAATTGCAAGAAAATGTGACTTAAGGCACATTTTCTTGCCGTAAAACGAAGATTTCAGGTAATCAATTACCCTTTACGCGGTGTTACATCTGCGTGATGGCTGCGATGCCGGTGATAACCGTCTATCATGCTGCGAAAGATTTGCCCCGGCGTGTCGCCCAGCGTGCACAGGTAGATATGGGCACAAATAAACAGAATGCCAATAATCGCCAACGCCATATGTAACACTAACATCACAGGACCTGCGCCGATGAACTGCGGGTAAAGGCACAACAAACCGGTGATGATTAACAACGGTACCAGCGCATACATGATGGCCAGATAGGCTAACTGCTGCAGAGGATTAAATTTACTCTCTGACGTCGCGGCAAACGGATGCGCTTCACCTTTCATAATTCCATACAGGTAAAAGCGCGTCTGCTGCAGGCAGCGCGAAATCAGTCCGCGATATTTCACCCGATAGTGGCAGCCGTTGCCGGTGGTGGCATTTATCAGTACAAAGCCCACCCAGAAGGCCAGTAATGCAAAGCCACACCAGGTGTGTACCTGCACCATGAGCGCCACCGGTCCGATCGAAAAGTGACCAAACAACCCGCTTACCAGCAGCAGAACGAACAACAGCGCATTTCCCCAGTGCCAGCGGCGGACCGCTAACGAGTAAAGGTAGTCGCGATGTTCTTCACCGGTTGCTGTTTTAGATGCCAGCATCCGACGCAGCAGCGCGTGCGCCACCAGCCCCACAATCATCAGCAGGATGACCACACCTGCGTAAATGAGCCACAGCGGCCAGTAGTCCGGCGCATAATTAAGCTCTGCTCCCCAGATAGCATTCATACTTTCCCCTCCTGATGATACTCTTTACGCCGATAAAGACTCACCTCACCACTGCGCGTATCCTGCTGGCGATATACCTCTTTTTGACTTATCCAGTGCTGGATCTCCGGGTCGTCGCGGCGGCCAAACTTCAGCGCATCGGTTGGACAAACAGAAACACAGGCCGGCGCCTGCCCGGCATCGAGGCGGGTATCTGCACAAAAATTGCATTTGTCAGCGATACTCGTTTGCGGATTCAGATAACGCACATGGAACGGACAGGCCGCAACACAATAATCGCAGCCAATACAGCGCGACTTGTCCACCTGCACAATACCGTTTTCGTCACGAAATGAAGCACCGGTCGGGCAAACGCTCACGCAGGGCGCATCTTCACAGTGCTGGCAAGAAACCCGCACAAACTGAAAATGAGACAGGACGTCTGACTCTTTTTCCGGGGTGCGGATCTGCACCTGCAGGCGGCTGTACCCCTCCGGCACATCGTTCAAAACCTTGCAGGCAACCGTACACGCCTGGCAGCCAATGCAGCGTTTTTCGTCATGCAGCATGACATAGGGGTTTGTGGATTGATTCATGATGTTCTCCTTGTTCATGCCCGACGCAGCGTCACGCCAGCGGTGTGCACCACCGTTCCGGAAACCGGACTGGTCACGTGCGGAAGTAAATTACCGCAATGAATACCGTGCGTTGTTGCCGCCGTTTTAGCCCCGGCCTTGGCGCCAAACCCCATATAAACAAACAGCGTATCGGGTCGAATACCGGCCGTGACCAGCGCCTTACCTTTTTCTTTGCCGGTGGCGTTTTCCAGCCAGATGTCGTCACCGCTTTTAATCCCTTTTTCACGCGCGGTCGTCGGGTGGATCCACACCGCGTTGTCCCACATCAGTTCACTGAGTAAAGGCACATATTGCGTCGCTCCGTTGGTGTGAACCGCCACCTTGCCCTGGATGAAATAGAGTTCATTCTCACCCTTCAGGGCAAAATTGCGGGCGCGTGGAATACCGTAGCCGGGAAGTAACGATTCCAGCTCTGCGGAATAAAGCTCGATTTTGCCTGACGGGGATTTGAATCGCAGTTGCTCCCCGTAAGTACCGTCGCTGTCCGTGGGCACTGCGCCAGGATAGCGCTCGATAAACTGGCGCACGGCCTCAGGTTCACGAAATAACAGCGGTACGCCCCACTCCCGATATCCCTTCTGACGCAGTTCTGCGGATAAGGCGTGATCGCCATTGAGCTGGTACAGCTGGCGCGTCTGCATATCCTGCCACGGGTAAAATTGCCCGAGGCCCAACTGTTCACCCAGCTCTTTCCAGATTTGCCAGCTCGGACGAGCCTCACCAATCGGTTCAACCACCTGTTGGCGCAATGCATAAGCTGGATTCAGCCCTGACATATCAGAGACTTCTTCATCACGCTCAAGGTAGGTGCATTCCGGTAACAGATAGTCAGCATAGGCCGCGCTTTCACTTAAATAGACATCGCAGCTGACCACCAGATCCAGTTGTTCCACGGTTTTGACCAGATCGGGCCGGCAGGTCACGGTCTGGAAAGGATTATGTCGGGACATGATCCATCCCTTCACCGGGTAAGGAGTCTGCTTTAACACGGCATCAATAATGCTTTGCACGACCCCGCCACCCGCGGCGATGTATTTAAACTGCGGTGCCACCAGATCAATGCGCTGCGCGGTTGGCTTCGGTAATTTCACATCCGGTTTTGCCAGCACCGGTGCGACCTTTTCGCCAGCCAGCTTGTTGTAGGTTGCCGCCGCCTTTTTCTGGCACATGCCGCCTTCACGTTCGATATTGCCCAGCAGCACGTTGAGGGTGAAGATCATCCGCCGCATGTCGATCTCTTCCTGAGAAAACGTCGCGCGGTGGCCTGGGCTGACGATGGCACGAGGCGCGCTGGCCGCCATTTCCCGGGTTACGCGGGTAATAACTTCAGCAGGAACATCAGCCAGCTTTTGCGCCCATTCAGGCGTTGTCTCTTGTACGGCCTCTGCCAGCTGTGCAAACCCCGTGGTATAACGCTCCACAAACTGCGCGTCATACAGGTTTTCTTTAATCATGACGTGGCACATTGCCATCAGTACCGGCAAGTCGCCGCCAGGCCTGATGGCATGCCATTCATCCGCTTTACTGGAAAATACGGACAAGCGAGGGTCGAAGCTGACCATCTTCGCGCCTCTCTCCTGCGCGGTCATCAGTTCGTGCGTGTCGGCAACCTCAATACCTTCATAGAGGTTATGGCCAAAAGAGACCATATAACGGGTGTTGGCGATGTCCATGGCCAGATCGCCGCCCATCATCACTTTAGCGGCAATGGATTTCCCGGCGGGACATGTCGAGGCATGGGTAAAGGTATTCGGCGAACCGAAGGCCGTCGCCAGGTGAAATAAATGACCGGAAAGCGAGCCGGATTTAGAAGAGAAGACAACGCCCTGAGGACCATATTGCGCTTTTATGGCACTCATCTTTTCGGCAATTTCTTGATAGGCTTGCTGCCAGCTAATGACCTGCCATTCTCCTGCGCCACGCGGGCCGGTGCGCTTCATCGGTTTAACAATACGGTGCGGATCGTTAACCAGGCTCACGCCGCTGCCCCCTCGGGCACAGACCCGGGTACCCTGCTGCGGCGCATTAGGGTTCCCCTGGATGAAAACGGTTTTATTATTAATGACCTGAGCTTGAATGGGACAGCGAAATGAACACATTTCGCACAGACTTGGCGTGAGTGAGGTTTTCCCCTTGATACTCTCTGGTGCATTACGCGCCAGTGCCCCCGGTGGAAAAGTTCCTATTGCGCATGCGGAGCAGCCAATACCCACGCCGCGCAAAAAGTTACGCCGACTAATGCTCATATAACCTCCTGTTATTAGATATATCCAATTATTATATGGAGTTTATATTATTAATTTTTAACCTCACTCACATTTCCTTACAATGAAGCAAGAACATCCTGACGAATCAGAACCTATTGTTTACAAAGACTTTTAAAACTTCCAAAACTCAACAATTAACCGTAAAAATAACAATAATGGTTATCAATCAAATTATTAAAATGAAATTATCCTTGATGATAATCATGCCAACAAATACAGTTTCGATCGTTTAATTAATTCAAGAAATATATAAAAGCACCGTTCATCTCAATTTTATTGCGACCTGATTCCCCGAACAGATAATCGCATTGCTGATTACCTCGCTATTTTTTGGTACTCTTATAAAAGCGCTAAATTGATCCCGGACATAACTGAACAATGAATGACGGCAAGCAGCACCCTACGTTCCTCTTCCACGATTACGAAACCTTTGGTACCCATCCGGCGCTGGACAGGCCCGCGCAATTTGCGGCCATCCGCACGGATAACGATTTCAACATTATCGGCGATCCAGAGGTTTTTTATTGCAAGCCTGCGGACGACTATCTGCCGCACCCGGAAGCGGTACTTATCACCGGTATTACCCCGCAGGAAGCGCGTGAAAAAGGAGAGAACGAAGCAACGTTTGCTGCCCGCATTCACGCCCTGTTTACCGTGCCCAAAACCTGTATTGTGGGCTATAACAATGTGCGCTTCGACGACGAAGTGACGCGCAATATCCTGTACCGCAATTTCTACGACCCCTACGCCTGGAGTTGGCAGCACGATAATTCACGTTGGGATTTACTGGATGTTATGCGCGCCTGTTATGCCCTGCGCCCGGAAGGCATTAACTGGCCAGAAAACGACGACGGGTTACCCAGTTTCCGCCTTGAGCATTTGACCAAAGCCAACGGCATTGAACACGCCAACGCCCACGATGCAATGGCCGACGTGTACGCCACCATTGCGATGGCGCAGCTGGTTAAGTCACGTCAGCCTCGTCTGTTCGACTATCTCTATAGCCACCGGAACAAGCATAAGCTTGCCGCCCTGATCGATGTCCCACAAATGAAACCGTTGGTTCATGTCTCTGGCATGTTCGGCGCATGGCGCGGCAATACCAGCTGGGTTGCGCCGCTCGCCTGGCACCCGGACAATCGCAACGCGGTCATCATGGTTGACTTAGCCGGTGATATTTCTCCCCTGCTTGAGCTGGACAGCGACACGCTGCGTGAGCGGCTTTACACGGCCAAAGCCGATCTGGGCGATAACGTGGCGGTACCCGTGAAACTAGTGCACATCAACAAATGCCCGGTTCTGGCACAGGCCAACACGCTACGCCCGGAAGACGCTGACCGTCTGGGAATTAACCGTCAGCATTGTCTGGATAATCTTAACGTCCTGCGTGAAAACCCGCAGGTTCGCGATAAAGTGGTGGCTATTTTTTCCGAGGCAGAACCCTTCACACCGTCAGACAACGTGGATACCCAACTGTATAACGGTTTTTTCAGCGATGCCGACCGTGCCGCGATGAAAATCGTGCTGGAAACCGACCCTCGCAATTTACCGGCGCTGGATGTGACCTTTGTTGATAAGCGCATTGAAAAGCTGCTGTTTAATTACCGCGCGCGTAACTTTCCCGGCACGCTGGATGAGGCTGAACAGCAGCGCTGGCTGGAACATCGCCGTCAGGTGTTTACAACGGAATTTTTACAGAACTACGCCAATGAATTGCAGATACTGAGTCAGCAATATGCGGACAACAAAGAGAAGCTGGTGCTGCTGAAATCACTGTGGCAATACGCCGAAGAGATTGTGTAAAAAGAGAAACTAACACGCAGGTATAAAAAAACCGGAGAACATGTCTCCGGTTAGACAGTTTGCCGGATGGTGGCACAAGCCCCTTGTCCGGCAAACATCGATTACTGCGCGATATCTTCGTACTGTGGAACCGGATTGCGGAAGCTTTTGGTTACGCAAGCCAGGTAAACCAGACCAATACCCGCCCAGATCAGACCCAGAACCATCGAGCTTTCTTCCAGGTTAACCCACAGCGCGCCGACGGTCAGAGCACCACACACCGGCATGACCAGGTAGTTGAAGTGATCTTTCAGCGTCTTGTTACGCTTTTCGCGGATCCAGAACTGTGAAATAACAGACAGGTTCACGAAGGTAAACGCCACCAGCGCACCGAAGTTGATCAACGCGGTCGCCGTCACCAGGTCAAATTTGATTGCCAGCAGCGCAATCGCGCCAACCAGCAGCACGTTCCATGCAGGAGTACGCCATTTCGGGTGAATATAACCGAAGAAACGGGTCGGGAAAACGCCATCGCGCCCCATCACGTACATCAGACGAGAAACGCCCGCATGTGCCGCCATACCGGATGCCAGTACGGTGACGCTGGAGAACACCAGCACGCCCCACTGGAAGGTTTTACCCGCAACGTACAGCATGATTTCCGGCTGTGACGCGTCCGGATCTTTAAAGCGAGAGATATCCGGGAAGTACAGCTGCAGGAAGTAGGAGGCACCAATAAAGATCAGGCCACCAATCAGCGCGGTCAGGAAGATAGCCTTCGGAATAACGCGCTCTGCGTCTTTGGTTTCTTCTGACAGCGAAGAGATGCCGTCAAAACCAAGGAACGAGAAGCACAGGATAGTTGCACCGGTAATCATCGGCACCACGTGCGCGCCTTCAGACCAGAATGGACGGGTGCTGGTCAGCGTGCCTGCGCCTTCGCCGTGCATAATGCCGTAAATGATCAGGCCAACAATCACTGCCACAATACCCATCTGCAAAATAACAATCAGGGTATTAAAGTTCGCGACGGCCTTGATGCTGCGCAGATTCGAGATGGTCATAAAGCCCACCAGCGCGACAACAAAGATCCACGACGGTACCGACGGCACCAGCGCTTCAAAGTAGATTTTAGCCAACAGGATGTTGATCATCGGCATGAACAAATAGTCCAGCAGCGATGACCAGCCCACCATAAAGCCTACGGTCGGGCTAATGGATTTCTGAGCATAGGTGTACGCAGAGCCAGCAGACGGGAAACGGCGAACCAGTTTACCGTAGCTCAACGCAGTAAAGAGAATGGCAACCAACGCAAAAGCATAAGCCGTCGCGACATGACCATCGGTCAAGCCCGAAACGATACCAAATGTATCGAACAGCGTCATCGGCTGCATATAGGCAAGGCCCATCATAACAACCGGAACCAACGTAAGCGTTTTACGTAATTCCACGCGAGAGGTGTTTGGAGTAACGTTATGCGACATGGTCATTCCCCTTTACGGTGAATACCGTCGCGTAAGCAAAAAATTGCCCCATTTTTACGAATTCCTCAGCGACAACAACTGTCGGTTTTTAGTAAGTATCTATCCGGTACGAAGCCCGGCCTCTTTTATGAATGATTGGTTTGATGCAAAAAAATAACCGACGCGTATTAAAACGTCGGCTAATGTCATTTTTTGCAAGCGGCGTATTTTGCACTAAATTGGAGAGAAATAACAAGAGAATGAGATAGCCAAAAATAAATATTTTTCTCTAACAGCCTGATTTATCGACACTCGATTTTACATAAACGCCTGCGATAGCACTATTTGCTAAAATCTGATCTCGCCACCAGGCGCTGGCTAATCCTGACGTCTGTTCATTCCAGCCAATCCACACCGGTTCAAATATAATTTGTGCGACCACTTTCTTCTCTATCAGGGCACCGCTGTCCAAAAAACGTTGTGCCAGATAGCGCGGTAAATACCCGCATCCCAGGCCACTGATCTGCAGTTCCAGCTTGGTTTTAAAGTCAAAAACGGTGATTGCATCCTGATCGTCAAGCAGTTGAGAACCCGACAAGCTCGCCAGATGAGGACTGTCCCCCACCACAATGGCACGGAAACGTTTAATGGTACGCCGTTGCAGTGGTTCGTCTTCCTGCGCCAGCGGGTGATGCGGTGCAATCACAAACACCTGTTCGAGGTCACCTAAACGCGCAAAACCAAAGTTACTCGCGGAAGGCGGTTCATGCATCGCTCCGACGATAATATCGGCCCGCCCTTGGGTGAGCGCCTCCCAGGAGCCGCCCAGTACACCGTTGATAAATTTAAGCCGCGTGACGCTGTGGTGCTGGTAGAAGGATTCGATAAGCGGGGCCAGCAGTGAAAAAGGAAAAGTGTCATCCACGCCAATAACCAGCTGGTTCTCCCAACCTTCATGCAGTTTGATGGCCTGTTTTTCGAGTTCGCGGACGGTATGCAGTACCTCCCGCCCCTTTTCCAGCAGCATCTGCCCGGTGCGGGTGAACGTCGCCCGATGCCCGCTGCGATCCAACAATTGAATATTCAGATCGCTTTCCAGCTTATGGACTGTATAACTCAGCGCGGACGGCGTCTTAAACAGTTTTGCCGACGCCGCCGCGAAACTGCCCTCTTTATCTAACGCGTCGAGGATGATCAGAACGTCCAGCAGTGGTTTCATACTCGCCCCCTGGCGGTATATGACGGCACGCTGCTGGTCTGTCACTCCATCGGCATCACCAGCGGGTCGGGATACTGGTACTCAAACCCAAGTTCATTGCAAATTCGGTTGCCGTCAATGACTTTACCTTTACCGTTATCCACACCGTCCCGGAATTCCGGCGGCTCCAGCCCCAGCAAACGCGCCATCTGGGGATAGAACACATTACGCGCCGGATGCATAGGCGCACATATATTATAGATGTGTCCTCCTTTCGGTGCCTGGAGCAGCAAAGCTATCGCCGACACCACATCGTCCAGATGCACCAGATTGACGCCATGCTGTCCATCCGGTGCCGTTTTACCGGCGAAAAAACGCCCTGGGTGTCTGCCCGGTCCAACCAACCCGGCGAGGCGCACAATGTCTACCGAGGTCCCCGGCAGGTTATGCAGCCAGTCCTCAAGTTCTTTCAGCACACGACCGCTTGCCGTCACCGGATTGCGCGGCGAGCCTTCCTTCACGGTTCCCTGTACGTCACCATACACCGACGTCGAGCTGGTAAAAATAATCCGTGGAATGCGGTATGCCAGCGCACTGTCGACCAGCTCCTGCATCGCCTGCAGATAAAAATCTTCACCCGGACCGCTACGGCGGGCGGGCAGCGTGATGACCAGCGCATCGACATCCATCAGCGCATCGAGATCGTCTGACGCGCACACCAGCTCAGGTTCAAGGCGCAGCGAGTAGCTTTCGATACCGCTCATACGGGCCGCTTCCACCCCATCCAGCGTGGTTTTGCTGCCGGTGACCTGCCAGCCTCGCGCCGCCAGCGACATGGCTAACGGCATGCCTAACCAACCTAACCCGACAATTGCGACCTTTTTCATGCCTTCTCTCCTGACTTGTGGCCTGTTACCCAAGGCTACGCCAGCCCACGGTGGCTGACAATTCATAGTATCAATATGAAATGAATTAATGATCAAAAAAAGCCCTTGCTTTCGGTGACTAAAGTGGTTTAGGTTAAAAGACATCAAATGAATAAACATTCATCGAGAAAATTTTATGACACGCGCTCAATTTAAACACCATCATCACCATCATCCTGACTAGTCTTTCAGGCGATGTGTGCTGGGAGACATTTAACTCTTCCAGTGGTGCATGAGCGCATGAGAAAGCCCCCGGAAGAATTCTTCCGGGGGCTTTTTTTTTGGTGCGTGACCCAGACCGATTCAGACAGGATAACGAGGACAAGAGAATGTTAGACAATACCCGTTTACGCATAGCTATGCAGAAATCAGGCCGCTTAAGCGATGATTCACGCGAATTACTGGCCCGCTGTGGCATTAAAATTAATCTTCACACCCAGCGCCTGATTGCGATGGCAGAGAACATGCCGATTGATATTCTCCGCGTGCGTGATGACGATATTCCGGGTCTGGTGATGGACGGCGTGGTTGACCTCGGCATCATTGGTGAAAACGTTTTAGAAGAAGAGTTGCTCAACCGCCGGGCGCAGGGCGAAGATCCGCGCTACTTTACGCTGCGTCGTCTCGACTTCGGTGGCTGTCGCCTCTCGTTAGCCACCCCGGCGGACGAAGCCTGGGACGGCCCGGCTTCGCTGAACGGTAAACGTGTTGCCACTTCCTACCCGCACCTGCTGAAACGTTATCTCGATCAGAAAGGCGTCACGTTTAAATCCTGCCTGCTAAACGGCTCAGTAGAAGTTGCCCCGCGTGCGGGCCTGGCCGATGCGATTTGCGATCTGGTCTCAACCGGCGCCACGCTGGAAGCCAACGGCCTGCGTGAAGTCGAAGTGATTTACCGCTCCAAAGCCTGCCTGATCCAGCGCGACGGCGAGATGGCGGAAGCCAAGCAGCAGCTGATCGATAAATTACTGACCCGCATTCAGGGCGTGATTCAGGCCCGCGAATCCAAGTACATCATGATGCACGCCCCAACCGAACGTCTGGACGAGGTCATCGCCCTGCTGCCAGGCGCAGAGCGTCCAACTATTCTGCCACTGGCAGGCGATCAGCAGCGCGTGGCCATGCACATGGTCAGCAGCGAAACCCTGTTCTGGGAAACCATGGAAAAACTGAAAGCGCTCGGTGCCAGTTCGATTCTGGTGCTGCCAATTGAGAAGATGATGGAGTGATCTGATGCCTGATGGCGCTTCGCTTATCAGGCCTACAAGAATTGTCACAATCATTGATATTACGGGTCTTGTAGGCCGGATAAGGCAGCGCCGCCATCCGGCAACACCCGATAATGGAGTAACGACCATGAGCTTCAATACCCTGATTGACTGGAATACCTGCAGCATCGAACAGCAACGCGAATTGCTGATGCGCCCGGCAATCTCTGCCTCGGACAGCATCACCCGTACTGTCAGCGACATTCTGGATAACGTCAAATCACGCGGTGATGCGGCGCTGCGCGAATACAGCGCCAAATTTGATAAAACCACCGTCAGCGCGCTGAAAGTCAGTGCCGAAGAGATTTCTGCCGCCAGCGCGCGTCTGAGTGAGGACCTCAAGCAGGCGATGGCGGTCGCGGTGAAAAATATTGAAACGTTTCACAACGCGCAAAAACTGCCCGCGGTAGATATTGAAACGCAGCCCGGCGTGCGCTGCCAGCAGGTAACCCGTCCGGTCAGCTCCGTCGGTTTGTATATTCCGGGGGGCTCAGCGCCGCTCTTCTCTACGGTATTAATGCTCGCCACACCTGCCCGTATTGCCGGTTGCCAACGCGTGGTGTTGTGCTCGCCACCGCCTATCGCCGACGAAATTTTGTATGCAGCGCAGCTGTGCGGTGTGCAGGAAGTGTTTAACGTCGGCGGCGCTCAGGCGATTGCCGCGCTGGCCTTCGGTAGCGAATCGGTACCCAAAGTAGACAAAATTTTTGGCCCCGGTAATGCCTGGGTAACGGAGGCCAAGCGTCAGGTAAGCCAGCGTCTGGACGGTGCGGCCATTGATATGCCGGCCGGTCCTTCCGAAGTACTGGTGATTGCCGACAGCGGCGCGACCCCGGATTTCGTCGCCTCAGACCTGCTCTCGCAGGCCGAGCACGGCCCGGACTCTCAGGTGATCCTGCTGACGCCAGATGCCGGGATAGCCCGCCGCGTGGCTGACGCCGTTGAACGCCAGCTTGCTGAACTACCACGCGCGGAAACAGCGCGTCAGGCGCTGAGCGCCAGCCGTCTGATTGTGACCCGGGATCTGGCGCAGTGCATCGCCATTTCTAACCAGTACGGCCCAGAGCATCTGATCATTCAGACCCGTAACGCCCGTGAACTGGTCGATGACATCACCAGCGCCGGCTCCGTGTTTCTCGGTGACTGGTCACCGGAATCCGCCGGTGATTATGCCTCAGGGACAAACCACGTGCTACCGACCTACGGTTACACCGCGACCTGTTCAAGCCTCGGGCTGGCAGACTTCCAAAAGCGGATGACCGTCCAGGAACTGTCGCCACAAGGTTTCTCAGCTCTCGCCTCAACCATCGAAACGCTGGCCGCCGCGGAGCGACTGACCGCCCACAAAAATGCCGTCACCCTGCGTGTTAACGCCCTCAAGGAGCAAGCATGAGCACTGACAACATTCTTAGCGTCACCGATTTAGCCCGTAAAAATGTCCGCGAACTGACGCCCTATCAGTCTGCCCGTCGTTTGGGCGGTAATGGCGACGTCTGGCTGAATGCCAACGAGTTCCCGACGGCCGTTGAGTTTCAGCTCAGCCAGCAGACGCTTAACCGTTACCCGGAATGTCAGCCAAAAGCGGTGATTGAGAATTACGCACAGTACGCGGGCGTTAAACCGGAGCAGGTGTTGGTTAGCCGAGGGGCAGATGAAGGTATCGAACTGTTGGTACGCGCGTTTTGTGAACCCGGCCAGGATGCCATTCTTTACTGCCCGCCGACCTACGGCATGTACAGCGTCAGCGCTGAGACCATCGGCGTGGAATGCCGCACCGTGCCTACGCTTGCCGACTGGCAGCTCGATCTCCAGGGCATTGCCGACAAGCTTAATGGCGTGAAGGTGGTTTACGTTTGCAGCCCAAACAATCCGACCGGCCAGTTGATTAACCCACAAGATCTACGCTCGCTGCTTGAAATGACCCAAGGTAAAGCCATTGTGGTCGCCGATGAAGCGTACATTGAGTTCTGTCCGCAGGCGACGCTGGCCGGCTGGTTAACGGAATATCCACACCTGGTGGTTCTGCGTACCCTTTCCAAGGCGTTTGCGCTGGCAGGGTTGCGCTGCGGATTTACGCTGGCCAATGAAGAGGTGATTAACTTGCTGTTGAAAGTGATCGCCCCCTACCCGCTGTCGACGCCGGTAGCCGATATCGCCGCCCAGGCGCTGACGCCACAAGGCATTGCCGCCATGCGTGAACGCGTAGCGCAGATCCTACAAGAGCGTCAGTACCTGGTGGATACCCTGAACACGATCCCCTGCGTGGAGCAGGTTTTCACCTCTGAAACCAACTATATTCTGGCCCGCTTTACCGCTTCCAGTTCTGTGTTTAAATCTTTGTGGGATCAGGGCATTATCTTACGAGACCAGAACAAACAACCTTCATTAAGCGGCTGCCTGCGGATCACCGTCGGCACCCGTGAAGAAAGCCAGCGCGTCATTGACGCTTTACGTGCGGAGCAAGTATGAGCCAGAAGTATCTTTTTATTGACCGTGATGGAACCCTGATTTCAGAACCGCCAAGTGACTTTCAGGTTGATCGCTTTGACAAACTGGCCTTTGAGCCGGAGGTTGTCCCTGCCCTGCTCAAGCTGCAAAATGCCGGTTATAAACTGGTGATGATCACCAACCAGGATGGACTGGGAACGCAAAGCTTCCCGCAGGCTGAGTTTGACGGGCCGCATAACCTGATGATGCAGATTTTCACCTCGCAGGGCGTGGTGTTTGATGAGGTGCTGATCTGCCCGCACCTGCCAGCAGACGAATGCGACTGCCGTAAACCAAAAGTGAAGCTGGTCGAACAGTATCTGGCTGAACAGGCGCTGGATACCGCGAACAGCTACGTGATTGGCGACCGCGCAACCGACATTCAGCTGGCTGAAAACATGGGAATCGGCGGGTTACGCTACCACCGTGACACCCTGAACTGGTCGATGATTAGCGAACAGCTGACCAAACGCGACCGCTACGCCCACGTTGAGCGTAATACCAAAGAAACGCAGATTGACGTCAAAGTGTGGCTGGACCGTGAGGGCCGCAGCAAAATTAATACCGGCGTCGGCTTCTTTGACCACATGCTGGATCAAATCTCGACCCACGGCGGTTTTCGCATGGAAATCGCCGTCAAGGGCGACTTGTATATTGACGATCACCACACCGTAGAAGATACCGGTCTGGCGCTGGGCGAAGCGTTAAAACTGGCGTTGGGTGACAAGCGTGGCATCAACCGCTTCGGGTTTGTGCTGCCAATGGACGAATGCCTGGCCCGCTGCGCGCTGGATATCTCCGGACGTCCGCACCTGGAATACCGGGCTGAATTCACCTATCAGCGCGTTGGCGATCTGAGCACCGAAATGATCGAGCACTTCTTCCGCTCGCTCTCTTACACTATGGGCGTGACGCTGCACCTGAAGACCAAGGGCAAAAACGATCACCACCGTGTGGAAAGCCTGTTCAAGGCCTTTGGCCGCACGCTGCGCCAGGCGATTCGCGTTGAGGGCGATACCCTTCCCTCCTCAAAAGGAGTGCTGTGATGAACGTGGTGATCCTCGACACCGGCTGTGCCAACCTCAACTCGGTGAAATCTGCCGTGGCGCGTCACGGTTATGACCCCATCGTCAGCCGCGACGCCGATGTGGTACTGCGCGCCGATAAGCTTTTTCTGCCCGGCGTCGGGACCGCGCAGGCGGCGATGGATCAGCTACGTGAACGCGAACTGATTGAGCTGATCAAAGCCTGTACCCAACCGGTTCTGGGGATTTGTTTAGGCATGCAACTGCTTGGTCGGCGCAGCGAAGAGAGCAATGGTGTTGACCTGCTGGGTATTATTGAGCAGGACGTACCTAAGATGACTGACTTTGGCCTGCCGCTACCGCATATGGGCTGGAACCGGGTGTATCCGCAGGCGGGAAATCGTCTGTTCCGCGGCATTGACGATGGCGCATATTTTTATTTTGTTCACAGCTACGCAATGCCGGTCAATCCCTCGACCATTGCCCAGTGCCATTACGGTGAACCGTTCACTGCAGCAGTACAAAAAGACAATTTCTTCGGCGTCCAGTTTCACCCTGAGCGCTCGGGTGCCGCTGGGGCGCTGTTGCTGAAAAATTTTCTGGAGATGTGATGATTATTCCGGCATTAGATTTAATCGACGGCACGGTTGTGCGTCTCCACCAGGGCGATTACGCCACCCAGCGTGATTACGGCAACGATCCCCTGCCGCGTTTGCAGGATTACGCCGCACAGGGTGCACAGGTTCTGCACCTGGTCGATTTAACCGGTGCGAAAGATCCGCTCAAGCGTCAGATCCCGCTGATTAAAACGCTGGTCGCCGGTGTCAACGTACCGGTACAGGTTGGCGGCGGTGTGCGCACAGAAGAGGACGTTGCGACCCTGCTGGCCGCCGGCGTGGCGCGCGTTGTGGTTGGCTCGACGGCGGTAAAATCACCTGAAGTCGTCAAAGGCTGGTTCGAGCGTTTCGGTGCGGATGCGCTGGTGTTGGCGCTGGATGTGCGTATTGACGATCAAGGCAACAAGCAGGTCGCAGTCAGCGGCTGGCAGGAAGACTCCGGCGTTTCGCTGGAAGAACTGGTGGAAACCTACCTACCCGTTGGCCTGAAGCATGTGCTGTGCACCGATATCTCCCGCGACGGCACGCTGGCAGGCTCTAACGTATCGCTATATGAAGAAGTCTGCGCTAAATATCCGCAGGTAGCCTTTCAGTCATCCGGCGGTATTGGTGATATCGATGACGTTGCCGCCCTGCGCGGAACCGGCGTGCGCGGCGTGATCGTCGGACGCGCGCTGCTGGAAGGAAAATTCACCGTTGAGGAGGCCATCCAATGCTGGCAAAACGCATAATTCCGTGTCTGGACGTTCGCGATGGTCAGGTAGTGAAAGGCGTCCAGTTTCGTAATCATGAGGTCATCGGTGACATCGTCCCGCTGGCAAAACGATATGCCGACGAGGGCGCAGATGAGCTGGTGTTCTACGATATCACCGCCTCCAGCGATGGACGTGTAGTCGATAAGAGCTGGGTATCGCGCGTAGCAGAAGTGATCGACATCCCGTTCTGCGTGGCGGGCGGGATTAAGTCAGTGGACGATGCCGCGAAAATACTGACCTTCGGCGCTGATAAAATTTCAGTCAACTCCCCGGCGCTGGCTGACCCGTCGCTGATTACCCGCCTGGCCGAACGCTTTGGCGTGCAGTGCATCGTGGTTGGGATCGATACCTGGCATGACGCCGAAACCGGGAAGTATCACGTTAATCAATACACCGGCGATGAAAGCCGTACCCGCGTCACCCAGTGGGAAACCCTCGACTGGGTTCAAGAGGTGCAAAAACTCGGCGCAGGTGAAATCGTCCTCAATATGATGAACCAGGACGGCGTGCGTAACGGCTACGATCTCGAACAGCTTAAAAAAGTACGGGAGGTATGCCACGTTCCGCTGATCGCCTCCGGCGGCGCGGGAACCATGGAACACTTCCTTGCTGCCTTCCGGGATGCGGATGTTGATGGCGCGCTCGCCGCTTCAGTGTTCCACAAACAGATTATTAATATTGGTGAATTAAAAACGTACCTGGCAACACAGGGCGTGGAGATCAGGATATGTTAACGAAGCAACAATGCCGCGAACTGGACTGGGAAAAAACCGACGGACTGATGCCGGTTATCGTACAGCATGCGGTCTCCGGCGAAGTATTGATGCTGGGTTATATGAACCTTGAAGCACTGGACAAAACCCTTGAAAGCGGCAAAGTGACCTTTTTCTCGCGCACCAAACAGCGCCTGTGGACCAAGGGCGAAACCTCCGGCAACTTCCTCAATGTGGTCAGCATTACGCCCGATTGCGATAACGACACGTTACTGGTGCTGGTGAACCCGATTGGGCCCACCTGCCATAAAGGGACCAGCAGCTGTTTTGGCGAGGCCAGCCACCAGTGGCTGTTCCTGTATCAACTTGAACAGCTACTTGCTGAGCGTAAAACGGCGGACCCGGAGAGTTCCTACACGGCTAAGCTGTATGCCAGCGGCACCAAACGCATCGCCCAGAAAGTCGGTGAAGAAGGCGTGGAGACCGCGCTGGCCGCAACGGTACATGACCGTTTCGAACTGACCAATGAGGCATCCGACCTGATGTACCACCTGCTGGTACTGCTGCAGGATCAGGATCTCGATCTAACGACGGTGATTGAGAATTTACGCAAACGCCATCAATAATAGACTGATACCGGCGTCATGCCGGTTTTTTTTAGTCTTCCTTCCGATTACCTAAATGACAGATTACGATTATATCTTTCCAGGAGCTGACGGTGTGATCGCGCGTAATGAGACGTTCGCATCTGAATAAATGTTAAGGAATGCTATCAAACATTTGGTCACCGGCGCGGCAGGCTTTATCGGTTTTCGCGTGAGCCAGCACCTGCTCTACACCTCCTCCAGTTCGGTTTACGGACTGAATCGTAAGATGCCGTTCTCAATCGATGATAGCGTTGACCACCTTGTGTCTCTATATGCCGCCACCAAAAAAGCCAAGGGGCTAATGTCGCATACCTACTCCCACTTGTACGGCTTACCTACTACCGGACTGCGCTTCTTCACCGTGTACGGTCCATGGGGACGCCGGATATGGCGTTGTTCAAATTCACTAAAGCTATGGTTGAAGGAAAAACTATCGACGTTTATAACTACGGCAAGATGAAGCGCGACTTCACCTATATTGACGATATTGCCGAAGCCATAATTCGTCTGCAAGATGTTATTCCTGAGGCAAACAGTGAATGGACCGTCGAAAACGGCTCCCCAGCAACCAGCTCGGCACCGTATCGCGTTTACAATATCGGTAACAGTTCGCCGGTCGATGATGGACTACATCACGGCGCAGGAAGAAACGCTGGGTATTGAGGCGAAAAAGAACATGATGCCGATGCAGGTGTAAGTATCCCGCATAATCGTGCCATTCATATTTAGAGATCATCCGGCATAATCAATCTGCCAACGAAAGAGATCGCTATGCGTAAAGCCCGTTTTACTGAGCATCAGATCATCGCTGTGATTAAGTCGGTTGAAGCCGGACGAACCGTTAAAGATGTCTGCCGGGAGGCCGGTATCTCTGAAGCCACTTACTACAACTGGAAGTCCAGATACGGCGGCATGGAAGCTTCTGATATAAAAAAAATCAAGGATCTTGAGGACGAGAACCGCCGTCTCAAACAGATGTTTGCCGACCTTAGCCTGGAGAACCGGGCACTGAAAGACGTTATCGAAAAAAAGCTTTAAAACCAGCCTTTAAGCGTGAGCTGGTCACTCATCTGATAACGACATTTGGACTCAGTATCCGTCAGGCCTGCCGGAGTCTGAACCTGAGCAGAACGGTTTACCATTACCGTCCGGATACCACGCGGGACGAACCCGTTATTGTCGCGTTGCAGGCAGTGGCCGAGCGATACCCACGATACGGCTTTCCGAAACTTTTTCAGGTTCTGAGGCGGCAGGGACACTCGTGGAATCACAAAAGGATCCACCGTATTTACTGTCTGCTGAAACTGAATTTTCGCCGTAAGGGCAAACAGCGGTTGCCGGTGCGTAATCCCTCGCCACTGGCCACGCCGGAAGCGCTGAACCAGAGCTGGTCTGTCGACTTTATGCATGATGCCCTGGTCTGTGGCCGTCGTTTTCGCACGTTCAATGTCGTTGATGACTTTAACCGTGAGGCGTTGTCGATTGAAATCGATCTGAATCTGCCAGCTCTGCGTGTGGTCCGTGTACTTGACAGGAGCGCGGCAAATCGCGGCTATCCGGTCATGCTACGCATGGATAATGGTCCAGAATTTATCTCACTGGCACTGGCTGAATGGGCAGAGAAACATGCAGTAAAACTGGAGTTTATCCAGCCGGGTAAGCCGACACAGAACGCATTTATTGAGCGCTTTAACCGAACATACCGTACAGAAATACTCGATTTTTATCTGTTCAGAACGCTGAATGAAGTGCGGGAAATCACGGAGAAATGGTTATCAGAATATAACTGTGAACGCCCGCATGAGTCACTGAACAATATGACACCGGAGGAATACCGACAGCACCATTATTTGGCCGGGATCTCAAAAAATGCATGGAACTAAAACGGGTCTATTTACACAGGCGGGCGACGTACTGGAAACGAACGCAGAGACGCAGCCGCTGTACGATCTGGTCGGCTTCCGCCCACAGACATCGGTAAAGGACGGGGTAACAAACTTCGTCGAGTGGTATCGTGAGTTTTATAAGGTTTAAAAAGAAGCCCTAACATTGGACTGACCCCACCCCGGTAGACGATCCTGCCCTATAGTTGGGTGTCCAACTTTTGGGGTACAGTTCACAGTGCGGGCTTTTTCTATCGTAGCCCGGCCAAGCGAAACGCCGCCGGGAACGGCACAAATCTAACGTTTAATCATTACCAAACAGATCACGGGTATAGACTTTATCTCTCACGTCCGCCAACTCGTCCGCCATACGGTTGGAGATAATCACGTCAGCCTCCTGCTTAAAGGCTTCGAAGTCACGCACCACTCGGGAGTTAAAAAACTCATCTTCCTGCATCACCGGTTCATAAATAATTACCGTGATACCCTTGGCCTTAATACGCTTCATGATCCCCTGAATAGAGGACGCGCGGAAGTTATCCGAACCTGACTTCATAATCAGGCGATGAACGCCCACTACCTTCGGCTTGCGCGCGAGAATAGAGTCGGCAATAAAGTCTTTACGAGTACGATTAGCGTCGACGATCGCACCGATTATGTTATTCGGCACCGATTCATAGTTGGCCAGCAGCTGCTTGGTATCCTTCGGCAGACAGTAACCGCCGTAGCCAAATGACGGGTTGTTATAGTGGTTTCCAATTCGCGGATCCAGGCATACCCCTTCAATAATCTGTCGTGAATTTAGGCCCAGAGTTTCAGCGTAGCTGTCCAGCTCATTAAAGTAGGCTACACGCAGCGCCAGATAGGTATTAGCGAACAGCTTAATAGCTTCGGCTTCGGTCGAGTCGGTAAATAGGGTCGGTATGTCTTTTTTTAGGGCTCCTTCCTGTAGCAGAGCAGCAAAACGCTCGGCGCGTTCTGTACGCTCGCCAATGACAATACGAGATGGGTACAAGTTGTCATATAGTGCTTTACCCTCACGCAGGAATTCAGGGGAAAAGAAAACATTGCCGGTGCCCAGCTTTTCTTTAATAGAATTAGTAAAACCTACCGGGATGGTAGATTTAATTACCATTACTGCCTCTGGATTAATTGCAACAACGTCGCGAATAACAGACTCGACACTTGAGGTATTAAAGTAATTAGTTTTTGGATCATAATCAGTTGGTGTCGCGATAATAACGTAGTCCGCATCGCGGTAGGCATCACACTTATCAGTCGTTGCACGGAAATTTAGCGACTTGGTCGCCAAATACTCTTCAATCTCTTTATCCACAATCGGCGATTGTTTCTGATTCAGCATCTCGACTTTCGTCTGGATGATATCCAGGGCCACCACCTCGTGGCTCTGAGCAATCAGAATACCATTTGACAGACCAACATATCCGGTACCAGAAATGGTGATTTTCATTTCATTATCTCAGTGTTAACTTTTGCTCATCATGTTTGTATCATCATGACATGTATTAAAAGTTGTAACCTCTGAGTTGATGAAGTGTCAATGAAAGACAGTACAATTCAGATTTACTTCATTACTATAGACCTCATTTATTAAGTTAATATTAAGAAAAAAGTTAAAATCAATAAGAATTTAGACAAAAAAGCCTAGGTGTTTTGGGCCCAGGCTTATAAAAATACAATTAATACTCAGCGACATCGCTGAAAGAATGATGAATTTACATATCTAAATTGACATCTACTTTATACGTAATCGTCCAGTAGTCAAAAAAGACATAAACTGGAAGTTCGCATAGAAGGTTAAAGGTGTAACTATAACTTTTGCTACTATAGGCAACATTCCAAATTGCAGAGCTATGAAATCAATGAGTAGTGATGCACAAACTATAGCAATTACTTGGTAAACCGTATAATTAAAAAGCTTCCATAAAACATAGTGACCATTATATTGAAAAATCTTCCTGACTGATGCAAAAAAAACAAATAATACAGCGATAGTAGCACCAACAATATTAGCCAACCAAATAGGAAACTCTAATGAGTTTAATAAAGCAAAGATAGAAAAATCAATTAACCATCCGAGACCTGAGACAATGGCGAATCTAACAATCATTATCCACACCTTTATATTTCCTCACCTTATATTCTATCAATATGAGCATAGGCAACATGAAACCTATAAGTTGTAATTCGTAGAGATAGAGGAAGACCGATGCAGGAGCAAAGAAAAAGAAAACCGTGGCTCTAATGAGAGCGGCACAAGCAATAACTGCAGAAAACGGCGCTCGTTTAAAAAACACTATAGCCATTAAGCATATTAGTATTTGCAAAAAATTACTTGAAATGTAATCAGACCATTTCATTAAGCTTTTCATTACATCAACAGATAAATGAGGATGTGGGCCAAACCCCATAAGCTCAACTGTTTGTTTCCACGGGTTAGTGGTAGTTAATAGATGGTCAGATAATCCAGGAAGAATATTAAACTGTGGTGAGGCTATAGGAGGCAAAGGAAAAACATCTTTGCCCAGTATAGCTGTAAAAGCTGAAAGCCGGAGGTGTAGAAAAAGTACAGGCTCCTTTATAGCACTTATAAAATACAATTCCGTAAGCTTTTTAGACACTTCAGATGTTGGTAGAGGCCTTTCTGAGGCGGTCTGATGCCAATATACTACATTATAAGGAGACCAGTTTTTTAAAGCATACTCGACATCCATAATTTTATTTAGCGACGCATAAATATCTTTATACAACTGAGGATCCAACGTATCTTTACCATAGACCAACATACCCGTAAGAGGATTCATAACAGCAGTTGAGGCATAAAGACGCTTCTCTTCCTCTGCGCGATGACGATCCGGGTACACCAATGGTTCTACGGCCTTATTTATAGCCCCCCAACTCAATGCTATAAGTAGTAAAACCGAGAACAATTTTACACTCGGTTTAAACGTTAGCAGGCTAAGACCGATGGCGATACAAATTAATGAAGGAACGTTATCAATACGTAATAATGCTAATGCAATGCCAAGAACAAAAAGTGCGATTGTGAAAAACAGTTTGGTATTTAAATTAAATTTTCGCCAATAAATTGCCAGGCAAAAACTGCTTAGCATGAATAGAGCAAGAGTCAAACCATTTAAAGCATCACGTAGATGAGTAAGCATCCCCAACATAATTACTGTCAATGGTATATAAACAATAGCCCAGACGACACCCCACCACGCCAACTTACCCTGGAAATAACGGAGAAATAAAGAGCAGGAACCAAGTAAAACAACAGATGTAGCCAGAAAGGACCATACTGTTATGACTTGTGGCAGATTTGACAATAAAAATCCACCTACGATGAGGGGATAGCCAATTCCGTACCAAAGAGTAATTTGACCTCCTTGCGCCTGAATATAAGGAGAAAAACCATCCCACCCCAAAACAGCTGGCCATCCGATCACCATAGCTATGAGCAACCACCCAAGGATGCCAAAGCCCACTATCAAAACCTTTTTAGTTTGGGCATCTTTCGCTGAATTAATCAGGCTACGAATTATTGCAAATAAAAAATAAATTAAAAGTACGAAACTGATACAAACGAGTACAAATGCCACTTTCATAGCGGTAAAGCTACCAAAGTCAGGGTAGTTGAAAGAGGCTAATTTTACACCTCCACCTTTTTCATTTACACTCAAAGCCTTATACATGCCAGGTTTAAGAGCACTGATACGGATCAGGGTTGAGAATTCTGTGTTATTTTTATCAGTTATCAAAACTGAATTAACCCATTGGGAGAACCGTTCCCATGCGGCGGCATAGATTACTGCGCGCGAACGAGTAACCGTAAGCACATCCTTATTTTTTGAAATATAAACAAAATACTTATCTGTATTTTTATTTCGCTCAACATTTTCTAATTGGTATTTTATATGCCCATCTGTTAACCATATATTAGGGTTGTCACCGAAAATTTGATATACACATCCTTTACTTTCTTTAGAAAAATCACAGAGTTCCTCTGTTTTAATAGCTTCACCGTCAATCAGTACACGAGAGAATGAACCATCACTCACTTCCAGATGCCACTCAGATGAACTTGAGTTAGGGTAATTTTCGGTATGAACAGAGCCAGTTTTCACTGGGAATGTTAAGGAGTTAGTAAAACCATAACCAGCATCAAATGACATTGTCTCCGGTGAGCCATTCCCAGAAAGGACTACTAATTCTAAGTCACCTGTATAAGAGATATCCTTGACGTACCACAGAGAGGCGCCAGTTACTACCAAACACAGGGCCAACAATTTCGCAATTTCAGTCTGTTGCCCACCGCTTGGCGTTGTAATAGCAAAAAAAAGTAGGCTAAGTGATATAAATATTGAAAGCCTCTGCAGCCAACTCGCCCAAGAAACAGCACCATTAGGAAGTGGGATGTCAATTGCATGCGCGTTGGAAGAATACAGATCAATTACTCGCTCATCATTACCCATTTTTAGTTTAGCAATACCAGAGTATGAATGACTAGTTAAACTGAGATGTGAATCATTGCTCCATTGGCCGGAAAATGTGATTGTATTCGGCTGATTCTGATAAGAAACATATACTCCGGGTCTTTTTTCCCAACCAGGATATGAAACAGAAATATGTGATTTAGGATTTGTAACGAATTGAACAAAAACCTCAGAAGATATCGACTCAGGATTTTTCTGCCCCGTAGCAGTAATACTTACAACGGGAAAATCATTCTGAACTAATGGAACTGATAAAGTGAAAAAGAGAGCAGCCACTAGTGGCGCGATTCCCCATATAGATATTGATTTTTTGTCTCTTGCAATAAAAAATAAAGAAACAGCACCACCAACAGACAATATCAGAGAGGCAATTACATTACCCAAAGACAACGAATTATATAGTGGGGCAAGAAACATCAATGTCAACGCAAGGAAAAAACATGCGGGGAATAAGTTTTTAGCATTTCGCATTTGCAAGAAATTCACTAAGTTAGTTAAACCTGAGGTTTTTTAGCAGACATGAAAGATTGGACTTCTGCTGGTGTTCCAAGCGGAGAAACGGCATCAAATGGTACCTCATGAATATAAACATCAAGCCCTTTTTTAATCATCTCACGGTACATTGGTGCAATATATCTCTCACCTTTTTCCATGTTTGAAGAATCTTTATAGTATTCAGAATAAGTATCACGATAAAGATTAAAGGAAGAGAACCAATAGAGACCAATAGTCGCATGTTCAGAAATGCGAACTTTCTCCCGTAAATCAATAACACGATTATTAGCATCTACTTGCGCAAAACTCCATCCCTCACCTTTCCCGGGAAAACAAGGAATCCAGCCGTCACCCTGTACAGCACTTACAGGTAGTGAGTCAGGGTGAACAAAGGTATCTATATTGTATACAATAAAAGGAAGTTCTGATTCAGTAATCAAATCACCACCAAGCAATGCTGAAGTGGCTTGCCCATCAGTAAGTACATCAATTTCAAGTATTTGGCATGATTTAATATTAGCTATACGGGATTGCTCCTCAATAAAGCACTTAGCGTTATCTTCTTTTCTAACAACAAAAATAAAATTGGCACCTGCATCAATAAATGTTTTCAAACTGGACATTGACCAATAAAATAACGTATGTCCATGAACAACTATCTCATACTTAGGGCATGTATATCCAGCATCCCTAAAACGCTTACCTAACCCAGCCATTGTAATTACAATATTCATATTATTGGCCTCCTGGCTCATCACCAATTAATGCCAGAATTTCTTCATAGGATAACTTTAAAAATTCATCAGGGCGTATGCTTTTGTCATCTACATAGAAGCCGCCACGACCGGGCCAGGGTTTTCCCAGGTGCATTTCATCATATGGAATATTATGGCGTTCTAGCCATTCCATAAGTTGCTTACCCGTAACTGCTGCAATACGTCCAATATTCCCCTGGAATGTATTCATGTTTCTTGCAGAATATAATATGATATAAAAACCTTTTGTTTTGTACTCACGAAGTAAACTAATCATATCCTCAAATGGTTCAAGTTCTGAATAATCCTCATCAGGCTTACGAATTGGACATAATGTACCATCAACATCAAATACAATACTTTTCGTTTTATTAATCATTATAGTTCCTTAAAGCTGTTTTTCGATTTCATCTAGGATATTTTCGGCATTAATTAAAAATGCGATAACTTTTTTAGGTGAATCAATGTGCAGCGGCACCATACTTAGAAATAGTGAAGCTTCAAATAAACGAATGAATACAGGGTTATAACCTATTTCTCTTAATTTATCATGGAATATATTTTTCGCCCACAATGGACTACTATTATCAAGCGTAAGTCTTACACTGAGATCTTTTTCTAAATATAGCGAGCAGAGACCATAATTAATAAAATCATAATTCCCGCATACTGAGTGTGATAGTTTAGCAAGATCATAGTATGGGCTGACATAAAGTTCATCTTCAGTATTGGCCCCGCGAGGGTCAATGAATCGCATCAACCCTGTTGTTTTACTGTATAAGATGTTAGAAAAACACAAATCTCCATGTCCAATTCTTAAGACGTTAGAAGATTGCGCACGACCATATTTATCAAATAAAGAATAATAGCGCTGGAATAATAAATCAATGTCACCAAAGCGAGAATTGATATACGGCTCCAACGATGGATATTCAGGTAAAGACTTCAACTGTAAAAGACGTTCTTTTACCTTGTCGAAAAATGCGTCATTATGGATTTCTTGTGCTGTTACGCTATCTACCTTTTTCCCTGGTCGAAGTTTTATAAAGTGAAGTACTTTATCAATAAAACGTTCAAAATTGAGTTCATTCATCGACCCATGGATCCATTGAAGTGCCATATCAGGCACAAAAAGGCGTTCCATTTTATAGCTCGCTCCAGTTGATTCCAATCTGAAATCATAAGTCTGTATAAAGAACATCTTCAATTCTGGAGGTAACAGATCGTAATACTTACATTCCCGCTCAAGTTTTTTAGAATCAGTTGAAAACTTGATTAAAGTGAAATTATCAATGGGTTGAACGGAATTAAAAAAGCGGACATCGAAATTACTGGTAAGATAATCTGTGAATCGCAAGGGGTCACACATATCGATAAGTTCGACATCGCTTTTCAGTAATTTGAGATTATCGATAAAGTTAAATATAAAGTCTCTAGGTTTAGAGTTATATTCGATAGCATTTAAAAGTTCTCGTGCTGTTTGCCCAACAACCGCACTAAGATAAATATCTTTAACGCTGGTTAAAGATTCATTTCCGACTATAGCAACGGAAGACCTTGTATAACTTATTTTTTTTAGAAAAAGTGAAGCATCTGTCTCATCACATCCAAATGCGACATAAGATGGCATATACATAACAACTAATTTTTGTGTATTCAAATAACCGAGTTGCCTTATTTTCTCGACATCGCTTTGAACATCACCTGATATCTCCACAAACTTAATATTAGCTTCCGCGCAAATATCACTAACCCATGTATCCAGTGAGCGTTTGCGATAATAAATATCAGAAAATTTGCTGACACCTAAAAGATTTGATATATCCTGGGGAACAGGTATCGAGTTATCATATACCATTACAACTGACATTATTTATTCCTTTTATTTTTATAATACATCTGCATGTAGAAAAATATTGAGACGAAACCAAAAATAATTAATAGAGTATTTTTCACTGCATCAATAGTTATTAGCTGCACTATCGATTTAGGTGAGTCCGTGAGAACAAACGAAAATTGCGCTAACAGATCCTTAACAATTGGTATAATTTGTGTGTGATCTAAGAAAAGCATTAATGATACTAATTCAAAAATCCAGATAAAAATTGTTAATATCGATAGAGTCAAAATTCTTTCTGAAACAATTGGCCTTACTTTTTCTAAAATACTTGAGATAATATCAAGTAAATGAAGTATTTTGATAGCCTTACGACCACTGTAAGATCTTATGACATGTAGATTTAACGCACTTAACTGCTCCGGGAGAATAAAGAACATAACAATGCTAAAAAAGACAAACGCAAGCATTATCCACAATAGTCCCCACATACCTTCTAAAACTTGTGCACCGCCAGAAATAAAAATTAATAGAGCTAAAATACTCAAAGCAATTACATCAAATATTCTCTCAATCCATACAATTAAAATACCTTTGCAGTAATTTTTTTTCCATCGAGATACTTCATTTATTCTTACTAACTCACCTAGTTTGAATGGTATTACAGCAGAACATGCTGCTGTATAGAAATGCAAAGAAAGCAATTTCCGTATTTTTTGCGCCTTTAATAATACACCTAAGCGTATTGCGCGGAGACAATGGGCGATGATATATGCAATAGTGGGTATAATTAGAGTTATCGCGAAACTGCTGAAGTCATATTTCGTTAAAGAACTAATTGAAAAATATACAAATGCGAGACTGCCAACTATTGTGGGGCATAGCTTTAATAGTACTCTTCGAGAGAAAGTCATTTTAAAAATCCCTGCGGTGATGCTGTTCCATAATTGTAAAATTATAACTATTAAATTCGCGCCCTGAATAATTATTAGTCAGGAATTTATTACGCATAAATATATATCGGAGTAATATTTTTAATACTTCATGAGACTGTTTAAATAATTTGACATTAGATATCTGATCATCTTCACGCCAAGTAATTGGAAAGAATTCCAAATCCCATTTCCAATTAACTGTTGCTAAAATCATAAAGTAATTGAATGTCAAATTATTAGCAAAACCTTGATAATTTACTGAGGTTAAAGCTTTAACGCTGTACATGTTTAAACCGGAACCCAGGTCAAGGAGCTTCTTCCCACATGCCATTGAAAATAAAATATTAAAAATGTGATTACCAAAAGTCCGAAACAAAGAATAACCTTCTAATTTTGATTTCGGCATAAATCTTGCCCCAAGAAGGCAATCTTTGTCTCTGTGTTTACCTTCGATAATTAGTGGTAGAAGATCAGAAAGCGTTCCCTGATCATCACCATGCAAGACAATGATGTAATCAAACTTATTATCTAGAGCATATTGAAATGCTACTTTGTGAGAACCACCCAATCCATAATTATCATTGTTACGTACAATTGTCACTGGAGTTTCGATTTTTTGCGCTGCTTCAGATGCCGCAAGTAAAGTATTATCCGTACTTTGGTTATCAACAACAATAACTTCATTTATTATATTATTTGTATTTAGACACTGATTAAGCACGCGAGGGATTTGTTTTTCACAATTATAAGCAGGAATAAACAAAAGAATTTTGTCTTGCATTGATTTGCCCTAATAATATCAGAATTTATAATTATCAATAGTAAACAAACTATTACCAAAAGCCCATAAGATGATCGTGTTATTTATAATTCAAGTTTTAGCTGAAGACATCAAAGATAACATTGCATGTAGGTGTTAAATAAATAAAATTGGTTTAGCCAAACGAAATTTAAATAACACAGCAATGATATCTATATATCAAGACTGTTATAAATGCTTACTTCAAAAAGACAGCAAGCATTTAATTTAATACACATTTTTACTTGTTAAAAAAGTGATTAATTAATCCACTCAGTATGATATATACCATCTTTGTCTATACGTTTATAAGTATGCGCACCAAAATAATCACGTTGAGCCTGAATCAAATTAGCAGGGAGAACTTCTGCTCTATAACTATCGTAATACGCAATTGCAGCTGAGAATGTTGGTGCAGGTATACCATTTTGTACCGCATAGGCTACCACATCACGCAGAGCTTGCTGGTATTCATCAGCAATATTCTTAAAGTAAGGATCCAGAAGCAGGTTCGCGATTTTATCATTGTTAGCATAAGCGTCAGTGATTTTTTGCAGGAACTGTGCACGAATGATACAGCCAGCACGGAAAATCTTCGCGATCTCACCGTATTGCAGATCCCACTTATATTCATCAGAAGCAGCGCGCAATTGTGAAAATCCTTGTGCATAAGACACAATTTTCCCCAGATATAATGCACGACGTACTTTCTCAATAAATTCTACTTTGTCACCTGCAAGCTGAGCTTTAGGTCCAGTCAAGACCTTAGAAGCTGCTACGCGCTGGTCTTTCAGGGAGGAGATGTAGCGAGCAAATACGGACTCGGTGATCAGAGATAGCGGTTCACCCAAGTCCAGAGAGCTCTGACTGGTCCATTTACCGGTGCCTTTGTTAGCAGCTTCATCTAGGATCACATCGACCAGGTATTTACCCTCTTCATCTTTTTTGATGAAAATGTCCTTAGTGATGTCGATCAGGTAACTGCTCAGCTCACCTTCATTCCACTCGGTAAAAGTATCTGCCAGCTCCTCGTTAGACAGGTTCAGACCACCTTTTAGCAAAGAATAGGCTTCAGCAATCAGCTGCATATCGCCGTACTCAATACCGTTGTGGACCATTTTCACGTAATGACCAGCACCATCAGCGCCGATATAGGTCACGCACGGTTCGCCGTCTTCAGCAATGGCAGCGATTTTGGTCAATATTGGCGCAACTAACTCGTACGCTTCTTTCTGACCGCCAGGCATAATAGACGGGCCTTTCAACGCTCCCTCTTCACCACCGGATACTCCGGTGCCGATAAAATTGAAACCTTCGGCAGACAGTTCCCGGTTACGGCGAATAGTATCCTGGAAGAAAGTATTGCCGCCATCAATGATGATGTCACCTTTTTCCAGATACGGCTTCAGGGAATCGATAGCAGCATCTGTACCCGCGCCCGCCTTCACCATTAACAGGATACGACGAGGAGTTTCAAGTGATTCAACAAACTCTTTAACCGTGTAATAAGGAACCAATTTCTTACTCGGATTCTCAGCGATCACTTCTTCGGTCTTTTCACGAGAGCGGTTGAATACGGAAACGGTGTAACCACGGCTTTCAATGTTGAGCGCCAGGTTGCGCCCCATTACTGCCATACCGACGACGCCGATCTGTTGCTTAGACATTATATACTCCTGTCAGGTGTTTATTGTGTATAGGTGTAATACACTTTTACTGGTGGCAACACAATACTTCACTTTAAGTTTACTACGTTACCAACTCTGATATTAAGATTCGTGTTAAAACTGGCGGTTTAGAGTACTGAATCAAAAAAAGATTTAAAATTTTGAGACTTAATACTCCAATCCCATTTTTTAATAGTCTCAAGATTTTCATTTGACAAGTTACTGACCAATGATTCTCTTTCGAAATAGAATTTTCTTAATTTTTCTTTTAATGATTTCTGTGAACGCTCAGCGAGTAGCCATTCCTTTTGAAGGGGGCCAAAAGCATCACTAACGACACCAACATCTGTTGATATTACAGGTACCCCGCAAGCCATTGACTCCAATACAGGGTTAGGTGTCCCTTCAATTTTTGAAGGACATACATAAAGATCAATTTTTGCATAATAATTGACCATTTCAGTATGAGGAATAAAACCATTCTGCCGATCGGCTAGTTCTAGTCTGATATTTAACCCTTCCATTTGGAGTTCCTCAACCGCTGGTTTTAATATTGAATGAAAACCTTTAAAGTCCTCAATATCACCGGCCCATTTTGAATTACCAGCCCAACCTACAACGAGTTCACGATCTTGTATATTGTTGAAACGAGTTAAATTAACTGGCTTAAATAGAGTAAGATCCACTCCATCTTCTGTAATTATTTTAGGGCTAGGGTAACAAGTTATATCATTATATAACTGAAAGAGTTTAGATGAGCAAACGCTATAATCAGCTATTTTTTCATTATAGAATGATTGCCGTTCCAGAATTTCATCAGGTGATAAAAAAAGATGATCATAGATAGTTGTTGTAAATTTCCGCCCTTTAACAAAACGCTCATTAAATTCTATATCACTAATACCTATCTCTTTGTTGTAAAGTGTATAATAAGGATTATTCTGCGCTCTAATAAATTCACGCCAGAAAAAATGAACCAGATCAAAACCCTCTGTCATCATTAAAATGTGATGCAAATTTGGAATTAATTGAGTAGGTATGATCATAAAGTCATAATAACTACTCAAATTTTTCTTTAGTTGATTTGCTATATTCGCAAAAGCCCAGTTTTCAGCATCAATGATCAGTGCAATTTTAGGCTTCTTGATCGGAACATGAGATTCTTCAATCGTCGCATTTGATTTTGATAACTCTTCGAGACTTTTACCACAAATCGAACTAACTATATTGTCATTAAGCAACACGTTATGTTTATTTTGAAAAGAGTTTAGAGAATGCGTTAACAATTTAGTGTCAAAGGTCTTCACTATTTTTTTATAGTCATGTTGTGCTATCTTATGCTTTTCAATTATACTATTTTGACTATTACCAATGAACAACCCACTATTGCGTAACCTAATTGAGAAATCAATTAGTTCAATACCAAAGCTTAGGTCTTCATCAAAATAACCAACATTTGAAATAACAATATGGTTAATTAAATGAGCTTTGTTTTCTAGGAATCCAGAAAAATAATAAGGTTGTTGCTCAATCGAACTTTCAAAGACAATTTCCGTAATTTTTTTATCAATCCTAATCTGATAATCACTATATTCTAGTGTCAAACCACTATTCATTGATATTCGATTTGACTCTTTACTAATCAAAATAGGAAAATTGTAACAAATACAAGGTTGATGTTTTATATCATCATTCACTAATACTAATTCATTCTTGGAGAATAAGTAATTTAAAGCGATAAATAACACCCATTGAGTATTTATCTCTTCTAGTAACGTATTCTTGATTTTTGAATCAGTAGTAGAGTCTTCAAAATAAAAAATATGGATATTGTTTTCGTGACCAAATGAATGTGCAACCAGGTTCTCATGGGTATCATTTTTATTATATTTTACTGCTAAATACACTTTCCCTAGAAAACTTTCGCTACAATATCCATGCTGCTTGATTTCTTCCACAGCATTCTTAGCATTTTCTTCAGTTATAATTATAATAGATAAATTTTTAAAGTTCTTCCCTAATGTTTTTTCTTCTTGAGTTAAAATACCAATATCGTCTTCATAAAGAAATGTAGGTTTAATTGAGGGAGCATGATTTCTTGTCATTATCACTCATCCGTGAAATTTACGATAAATTTTAAGAGCTAACTTTTTAGCAAATGCTGGAACATGTTTTGACATTCTTAGATAACGATAATAACCAACTTTCATCACATCGATATTATAATTTAATTCAATTATCTTCTTACTTAAGTCTATAGCTTTTTCTTCTGCTTGTTGTGTGTTTTCATGAATTTGTTGCTGTAATATATCTTTTTGCCGATCCAGTTTTGAAACACTTTCTTTTAAAATCTTATTCTCAGAATCAGCTGCCATTAATAAAAGTGTTTTTCTTCTGAATTCGACTTCCAATTCTTGTACCCTATTTCTTAGAGCATCATTATAGTCTCTAAGCTGAGATATAATGTCATATTCAATAGCCTCAAATATCTTATTATAGGCATCCATTCCGAACGGAAATATTCCAGATGAGAATGAAATATTGGAAGCATTCCATATACCGCAGTAGAAACTACAGTTTGATGTATTTAGTGCTTCGGTTCTATCATTCTCAATTATCAAGCCACCTTCAGAACGATATTGTCTCATCCATGATTTCCCAAGCGACTGGTACTCATTACTATCTAATGGAGCTGTTCCAAACCCCCATACAGTACTCCCAAGCCCCCAAGAAACATCATTACCTAATACTGATTGCGTTAAATTTGAAAAATCTTCAAACGTGTATTTACGAATGTGAAAAGGATTAGACTCATTTTCAGTAGGAAAATACCAATAATCATTAGGACATGTAATGTAAAAAATAGCATCTTCTTTAGCTACTTTTTTCATGGTTTTCAATAAAGCTTCAGGGTCTTGAACATGCTCAATTGTTTCAATTGAAACAACAACATCAAATACATTTTCACCAAGCAACTGTGCTACCGTTTGCGCATCACCCGCTATATATTCGACACCAGTTGAGGAAAATAAATGCTTTGCTTTTTCAATAGTCTCGACGGAAATATCCACGCCAACAACTTTTTTAGCACCATATTGCGTGAGAAGCGCGGAACCGTATCCTTCACCACATGCAAGATCCAACACAGTTTTATCTTTAATATGGTTAAGTATATTTGCATATCTGGCAAGGTGAATCGCAGCCTCTTCTAATGGGTGGGCAGGCTTCATATCGAGATCTAATCGTTCCATAAAATATCCTGTCTAGTATGCTGTAGGCATGTTGTTTCATGTATTTAGAATTTTTGTGATAGTGCTAATGGGGATATCCAAAATAGATAATAGATTTATATTGACAATTGTTGAGTCAAAATTCATTTTTGCAATATTATAACTTGCTTCACCCATTTTTTTAATTTCATCAGGTTTATTTAAAAAATAAATCATTTTATCAGCAAGTTCTTCTGCAGATTTAGGCTTAATCAAAAATCCATTAACACCATCAACTACTGTATCTCGGCAACCAGGCACATCACTGGTTATAACTGCGCGGCCCATGGCCATAGCCTCCTGTGTACTCCTCGGAAACCCTTCACGCCAGGAAGGCAATACAAATACACTTGCTTTCGCAAGCCACTCCTGCACGTTATCAACATGGCCCGGTAACTCAATAATATTATTACATTTCAAATCATTAAGTCGCTCTATAGTTAAGCTCCCCGGGTTATGTAGATCCAGATGACCCAGCATGCAAAAATGAGTTTCAGGAAATTTCTTTTTGACTACTTTTGCAGCCTCAATAAATTCATAAACTCCCTTTTCTTGCAAAAATCTGGCGACAAAAATGAAAGAGACAGGATCAACAGGAGGTGGACTGTAGGGGTAATCAGACATATTTAATCCAATCCCACCTAATATATGAACTTTTTTTACTTGAATTTTTTCATTAACTAAAAGGTCTCGCTTATCATCTGCATTAAGCAAGATAAGACTTTCAATATGTCTGAAACTTATTTTGTAGAGCGATACTAATATTTTCTTTAGCAATTTTGTCCGTAATGAAACCTGCCCTCCCGAATTGGTAAAGAAAAAACCAAGACCTTCAAGCATCGCATAACGCTTTTGTATTCTTGCGAATTTTGCTGCTAAAGTACCAAAAATAGCTGGCTTTGAAAAATATGAAAATGCCAGGTCCAACTTAAGTGATTTTAGAATCTTATATAATTTATAGGTATTAATAATATCAGAAAATGGGTTTAGCCCTGTTCGACTGAAACAGTAATGTACTGGTATAGCGCCAAATGATTTAACTTTTTCTTTTGTTACATCATCATAGTCAATTGCAAATGCATACACAACATGGCCATTTTTATGTAATAAATTAATCAGCTCTTTTCTGAATTGGATTAGACTTTCTGCTGTAGTACCGATTAATGCTATTTTCATAGGTGAGTTCTAAATTCTGTTTTTCTGTATATGCTGGTAGATATTTTCCCATTGAGATACGATTTTTTTAGCAGAAAATTTCTCAATGATTCTTTCCCGAGCACGATAGCCACTTCCTCTACGCTGTTCAACATCTAGTGATTCAATTTGTTGCATCGCAGCGGTTAAGTGATGTACATCATTAACCGAAATTGTTATGCCAAAATCCAGCCCATTTCCAATAATTTCAGCTGGTCCACCACAGTCTGTTGCGACCACTGGCAATCCACATGCCATAGCTTCGGCGACGACGAGTGCAAATCCTTCATAGTCAGAGGCAAGCACAAAAGCATCAGAATCATGGTAATAATCAACAACATTATCCTTTTTTCCCAAGAGAGTTACTCGCTCGCTTAGAGAATTTTGATCGATAAATTTTTGTAATGAGAACCGTTCCTCACCCTCTCCAACTATGATGAGTTCACTATGTGGCAACTGCATCATCGCTTGCAAAATCAACAGTTGATTTTTTACTTTTACAAGCCGCCCAACGGTTATCCAGCGAAATCGTTTCCTAGTCTGTCTATCGTTGATACAAAAATGATCAATATTGATACAATTATAAACAGTAAGTGTTTTCTCAGGTGGAAATACTTTGTCGTTAATAAATCGCTGCCGTGCAGCATCGCTTACAACTGTATTCAAGTCGCTTAATTTATTAGTCAAACGATAGAGCCAGTCTCTGGCGCTGCCACCTTCGCGAACGCTGTGCGCAGTACAAATAATTGATGTCCTACCACCGAGGAATGCTCTTACAAGACGCACCAAAATGTTGGCATGAAACATATGCGAATGCACAATATCTGAAGAGTTTTGTCTGACCAATATAGCTAATTCGAACGCAGCCATTGGTAAAGCTAATTTGGATTTCATGTCCAATGAAACAACTGGTATGTTGTTCCTAATTAGCTTATCAATCAAATCGACTGGTGGTGTAAGTGAAATTAGCCGAACAGAATGCCCACATTTTTTAAGCTGGAGAAGCAATTCGACCACCTGCATCTCAGCGCCTCCGACATCCATGCCTGTAATGACATAATCAATCTTCACTCATACCACCTGTTTTTTAGACAACACTATCCATATATTTATTTAATACCTGTTCCGGTTCTCCGATCATCTTTGGTTTACCACCCTCTAACCACAGAACCTTATTACAAGTTTTCAGAATGACATTGTTGTCATGAGAAGAAAGTACAACAACCTTTGCCCTCTCCTGCAATTCCTCGAATCTTTTCTTTGCTTTATTTAAGAAAGAAGCATCGCCAGTGCCAATAATTTCGTCGAGCAAAAGTACATCTGGATCAACTGAAGTTGATACTGCAAATGCTAATCTCACGCGCATACCGGTAGAGTAGACACGAATGGGTAGATTCAGGTAATCCCCTAGTTCTGTGAAGCAAGCGATTTCTTCTATTTTGGATTCGATTTCTGCATTCGTCATACCTAGTAATAAACCGCGTAGTTTTATATTTTGGTATCCTGTGGAATCATCATCCATTCCGAGAGCGATGTCCAACAACGGAACTATCTTACCCTTTCTTTTAATAGTGCCAGAGGTCGGTTCATAGATACCAGCCAATAATTTAAGCAGCGTTGATTTTCCCGCGCCATTGTTTCCAATAAGTCCGAGTTTATCACCTTCTTTCAGACTAAACGTCAACCCGTCTAATGATTTAACTGTAACCGTGCTGCTTTCTTTTTTTGAAGAAATAACACCGCGGGTTAAGTTTGCCACCTGCGATTTAAACGATCTACTTTTAGCGTCGTAAATGGGAAATTCGACACCCACATCTTTTAAGTCAATCAAATGAGACATGATATTTTACACCCAATATGCAATGCGGTTTCTACATTTTGCAAATGTAATTAGTGAGATAACGGTACCTACGCATGCAAGGATAATGGAATTATAATAGCAGTATAACTCTGGCATTTTCCCTACTAAAGGCGAACGAATAATCTCGATAAACCAAGCAAATGGGTTTAACTTCAGCAGTAAGCTATATTTAGCCAGCATTGTTCCCGAAAATAATATCGGCGTTATGTAAAAGACAACCTGCATAAAGCTCATGACCATTTGCGGAAAATCTCTAAAACGCACAGAGACCACTGCAAATAAAGTTGCAATCCAGATCAGATTAACAACTACGATCATAAACCCAAGTATAAAAAGAGGAAAACTCTTCAACGAAAAAACATTGAATATAATCAACACACCAATCACTATTACTATATTATGGCAAAGCATCATAAAATTTCGCCATAACATTTGCATGATGTATATGAATTTTTTAGTTGGTAACTGACTTATAAAGGAACTTGACGATATGAAAGTTACACATCCTTCATTTATAACGCCACTAATAAAGTTCCAGAAAACCAAACCCACTGCTAGCATCGGGAGATATTCTTTAACTTCTAATTTAAATAGCTCTCCATAAATCACCCCTAAAGCAATAATAAGGACCGCCATACTTAATGTAATCCAAAACGGTCCAACAATGGATCTTTTATATCTCTGTCTTAATTCCAACCAACCTAGAGTAGTCCAAAGATGCCAGGATTTTATTGACGAATATATATCTGTTAATGATTCTTTCATTTCTTTAGCTCTTTATACATCTTCTCTTTAATTAGTTCTAACCGGGAATTGTATTCCAAAACAAATGCGTTAAGCAAAGCTTTTACTTCCGCGTAATTATCACGAACTAATTGTAACCGATTCCTGATTGCAGTTGGATTATCAACCTCTTTTTCAACCAAATACAATTCTAACTCAGGAAAACCTTTATATATGTTCCCGGCCGGCCCCACAACGCATGGCGTTCCGACACTTGCTGATTCCAACGCTATCATTGGTGAACATTCCGTATTCGTTACATAACACACAACATGTAAACGAGATAGCAGTTCGATAAACCGCTTATTATTTAAATTCTCTGATAATGCCGTAAGTTTGATGTTTGAAGTAACCCACTTCATATTATTTTCAAGATGCAAGTTGGTAACTAACTCACACCCTTTTAATGAACCAATCGCCAGTAATTGAGGAAATGGATTTTTATACCAACTGAACATTGCGGCGAACAAACCTACGCGGAAATTGGCCGAATCAGGTGCATCTAACTTTTTAGAAAATGAAGCGCCTGATACAACATAATTCGATACTGAAAATGCACGAATACCGTATGCATTGAGTATTTCATCTAGCTCAGGCTTAAACGAGATGACCCCATCAACAATTCGCTCTCGGTAAAGTTCATACCATCCATCAAACGTTGAATATTGCGAGGAGTCAACCCACTGAGCAGGTGAACCATGCCATGCAAAAAATATTTTTATTTTTGGATTTAATACCTTAATCTTTTTGGCAAGTTCCATTTGTAATTGTGTTCCACCGCTCATGATCACACTTTTTAGTGTTTTAGAAGCAGCAAGTTTTTCTGTCAACCTGTTTAGATAGACATGGTTAGAAACTTGTGGGAACTCATATGAATAGTATGGATATTGGATACTATCATCTTTAAAGAAACTAGCAGTTGATGTGGCAACACCTGACCAATATGCGGAGTAAAATGCTAATACTTTTTTATCCGCTATTGCATTACTATAGAACTCTTCCAACAAGTCATAATCAACTTGATTTGTAGTTGTTCCAGCAACCTTATAATATATTTTTCGTAACAGGCTGTATTGCTTCAACGTATTCATCAAATTAAAACGGAGAGCAAGCCTGCTTAAATTATAAATTGTTTTTGATATCAATCGTTCTTTAAACGGTGGAACTTTCTGCTCGCGAAGAAATATTTTTTTAAATTCATTTTGCGATTTTGAACACATGTCTTTGAAGAACAATGCCCATTTATCAGCTATAAGGCCATCATCTACAAATTGCTGGCGATATGTCAAATAATTCAATCTTTGTAATTCTTCAAGGCCACATTGATCGTCAAGTAGACTTCTCAATGAATCATAAAATGCCTCTGCATCCCGAGAGACAATATATTGTTGCTGCTTTTCAGGTAATACTTCATTAGCTATGCCGACATCTGTCGACACAACAGCACAACTGTTTGCCATTGCTTCAAGAAGCGGCAATGGCGTACCTTCACATTCAGAACTTATGAGCAGAATATCTGCATCAGACAGTGTTTTAAGAATTACCTCACGATCGGTCTTGCCCTTAGAACTATCAAACTCAATAAAATCAAACGTATAACCAGATTTCTTTAATTTATCCAGCGCCGGCAAAACTATTGTATTCAGGCCCTTGTAATCTTTATAACCGAGGTATTCACCCCATTTACTATTTCCAATCCATACGATTTTTTTTCTATCACTATTATCATAACTATTTCCCTCACTCATTGGAATTTCTGGATTATCATAGATAACACTATGAGGAGGTGGAAAATCAGACAATTCAGAATATAACTCTTTCAATTTTTCGGATGTGACGAAATACCCATCCACAAAATTCAAAAGAGGAATTCTTCTCTCATAGTTCGCAATATCATCATACGTGAAAAGATGATCCGGAATATGTGTTGTCACAATATTACTGATCAAAATTTCTTTATATTGGGGATTATGCTGAGTGAAGTTCATCACTTCCATTAGATAGTCACGCCAAAAGAAGTGTAAGATGCTTTTTTCTTTTACGTTTTTATCCAAGTATATAACTAAGTCTGCTACCGTTTTAAAGTCATCGGTGCAAATTATTTTTACATTAAAGTTACTTAGTTTTGTTGCTATATTTTGGGCTATTCTTCCAAATGCCCAATCTAACTTATCGACTATGAAAAATAAATTCATTGATACGCCATTATAATATTAAATAGATAAGTACTAGCTTCCATAGCCATTAGGGTTTTGCTTTTGCCAATTCCAGGTATGGGCCATCATATCTTCAATATTGAACCTGGCTTTCCAGCCCAAAATCCTTTCTGCTTTAGATACATCAGCCCAAGAAGATCCTATATCGCCCTCGCGTCTGGCGATAATTTGATAATTAACTTTCCGCTTACTTACCTTTTCAAAGGCATCAATTACTTGTAAAACCGAGACGCCATTTCCGGTACCAAGATTAAAGATGTCATATCCTTGTAATTTATCAATATGCCTTAAAGCACTAACATGGCCTGCGGCAAGGTCTACTACATGGATGAAGTCGCGTACTCCTGTTCCATCAATGGTTTCATAATCGCCACCATAAACGGACAGTTTTTCTAATTTTCCAATAGCAACCTGAGAAATATAAGGAATGAGATTATTTGGAATACCGTTCGGGTCCTCCCCAATAAGGCCACTAGGATGTGCGCCTGTAGGGTTAAAATAACGAAGTGCGATAATCTTTAATTTATCATCTGATTTCGCATAGTCTGATAAAACCTGCTCCAGCATGACTTTAGTAGTTCCATAGGGGCAGGAAGCATTTCCAATAGGATATTCCTCCAGGTTGGGAACCGGAGAATGGTTACCATAAACAGTTGCAGATGAACTAAAAATGAATTTATAAACGTTTGCTTGCTTCATAACTTCAAGCAGGGTGAGGGTTCCACTGACATTATTAATATAATATTCCAGTGGTTTTTTTACCGATTCACCCACAGATTTTAATCCTGCAAAATGAATCACTGCTTCAATATCGTAGTTTTGAAAAACTTCTTTAATTTTTTGTTTATCGTTAATATCAGCTTCAATGAATGGAATATTTTTAGAAACCAAAGACCCAACACGATGAAGTGACTCTTGGGATGAATTACTCAGGTTATCAAGCACAACCACATCATACCCGCCCTGAATTAACTGTAAAACGGTATGTGAACCAATATAACCAGCGCCACCTGTCACAAGTATAGTCATGTAGTCTCCGAAATTGTATTAATCTTTTATGCTAATTACGTGTTCAATTATTTGATCTTATATGTTTTGTAAATTAGCCTTTAATATAAAGTTATCTTATTTTAACAGCTAAATATTTATTCAGGCACGCTACCGCCCCTGGCTCAACAGCTACCAGTGTACTGTACACTCTAATTTTTGCGTGGCTTAGCCTACTAATTCTCGATTACATTTTGACACATTTGGCCCCAGAACATCCCGAATATTGTCGTATTAATCTCACTAAGAAACAAGGAGAAATCGATTTTTGCTACAAGAAAAGGTAGGACATTGATCTTTTTAATGCTTGATTTTTATCATAAAAAAGGCAGTGAAGACATGCTAGCCTACCGATAGCATCATGAGTCTTCCCCTGCCATTTAATATAAGGTATTACCAGTATAAATAATCTTTCGTCTTGATTATTCCCCGAGCAGCTTCTCAATGCCCTTGCGGAACTTCGGCCCTTCCTTCAGGTTGCGCAGTCCGTACTTCACAAATGCCTGCATGTAGCCCATTTTCTTACCACAATCGTAGCTATCGCCGGTCATCAGCATGGCATCAACAGACTGCTTTTTCGCCAGTTCAGCAATAGCATCCGTTAACTGAATACGCCCCCAGGCACCAGGTTCCGTTTTTTCCAGTTCAGCCCAGATATCAGCTGACAGCACATAGCGCCCTACTGCCATCAGATCGGAATCCAGCGTTTGCGGCTGGTCGGGTTTTTCAATGAATTCAACGATGCGGCTGACTTTACCTTCGTTATCTAACGCTTCTTTGGTTTGAATGACCGAGTACTCAGAAAGATCGCCATCCATACGCTTGGCCAGCACCTGGCTGCGCCCGGTTTCATTAAAACGTGCCACCATCGCGGCAAGGTTGTAACGCAGCGGATCGGCACTCGCCGTATCAAGCACGACATCAGGCAGCACCACCACAAATGGGTTGTCACCGACGATGGGGCGCGCGCAGAGGATAGAATGGCCCAGACCCAGCAATTGCGCCTGGCGCACGTTCATAATGGTCACGCCCGGCGGACAGATGGACTGTACTTCTGCCAACAGTTGACGCTTCACGCGCTGCTCAAGAAGTGATTCTAATTCATAAGAGGTGTCGAAGTGGTTCTCAACGGCATTCTTGGATGCGTGCGTCACCAGAACGATTTCTTTGATCCCAGCAGCCACAACCTCGTCGATAATGTACTGAATCATCGGCTTGTCGACGATCGGTAGCATCTCTTTAGGGATGGCCTTCGTGGCAGGCAACATATGCATCCCCAGACCCGCTACCGGAATAACTGCTTTCAAATTAACCATTAAGTCATTCACCTATTTTATAGTTGCTGAATTATAGCTTTTTAGCGTGTTTTAGCCAGTATGAATTACATCGTTCAGTTGGCGAGTATGTTACGCCGCTTATCCCCAGAATGCAGTAATCATAATCCCAAGCTGCAGCCCTTTAGCCAGGAATGGTCGTAAAATTACCTTCCCCGTTCCGGCAGTCGAAAATTCACCGCCTCGACGTTCACCACCTGATGATTCACTCTGTCGATATCAACCGAGCTTTGCCCGGTTTCATTCACCGCATGGACGTTGGCCAGCGACAGCAGCGTGTCCTGTTTAGCCATAAACTTGCCGCGCACGTCCTGACGAAGGTCGAAGTGCATCTTCAGCGCGGGCCCAACCGCGGATTTTTGCATCACCTTAATATTGCGTAAAAAAAGATGTTGCGGTTGATTGTGCAGTTCCAGCGTCGCCCGCGTCATCTCCACGTTGGTGATGGCGACAAACGACGTTGCATTGCCTGATGAAATTTGAATACCGCGTAATGTAGACTCGAGCTGACTGTTATCCAGATGAATATTATTTAGCTTAAAGTTTTGCGGGATAGATAAATATCGCCCTTTGATGACGCCGTAACCAATTAACATGCCTGCACTCTGTTTCATATTGATATTATCAATCACGAAATTGTCACAACCATAAATAGCTATCGTGGCATTATCAATGCCCGCTTTCTTACTGAAATCCGGAGTGATGTTACGGGCATTAACGTTACGAATGATAAAGTGCTTGCCGTTCTCCACGTGGACTAACTGGCGACAATCAGAACCGGTGATATTCGCCACCACAAAGTTTTTCACCGCCTGCGCGTCCGGGTAGCTATTGTCATACGTGCTGCCCGCCAGTCCGATGCCAATTCCCCAGTTCACGTTGCCATTGGTACAGTTAATGCGCTCAATAACATGATCCGAGATGAGAATGTCGCGGTCGTTAATCGCCACATTCCACTCGATGGCATCGCCCTGCAAATCACTAAAATGACCGTTAGTGATCCGTACGCCGTCCATCTGGTTATGGAATCCCTGGCGCAGGATGCCATAGTTCGCGTGGCTGACGCTGATATCATCAATGATGAGATTGCGCATCTGCCGCGGGGTCTTGCCCCCGATATAAATTTGTGTCACCGGGCCGAAACCGCTCATCGCCAGTCCTTTGATAACACAATCTGAACCCCGCACGTCGAGGGTGATATTGTGCAGGCTCCCATTGCCCTCCCCGGTTACCTGACTTCCCTCCTGCAGAACAAACCGCCCGCGCCCGTTGCCGCTCACGCGCCCGAGTATGCGTAACGTTTTGCCCGGTGGGATAAATACGCCGGTATTCATGTTTTCACAGACCACACCCGCAGGGACCACGACGGTTTGCCCTTGAGCGAAGGCCTGGCGGAAAGAAGCGACCCAGTCATTCGGGTTATAATCCTGAATATTGACGCTGCGCGCGGCTTCCAGCGCCCTTACAGCGGGAGAATGGAGTACGACAAGCGCAGAGCCTGCCGTAATAAAGGTACGTCGGGAGAGTTTTTTCTCTGGCATACAACCTCGGTTTACAGCGCGTGCAGCAGGCTTGCTAACTGTTTATTGATGGCGGATTGATTGAATTCCGTGGCAATTTTTTCACGTGCGCGCAGCACAATCGGTGTCACCTCCTGACTATCCAACTGGCTGAACGCCGCCAGCCGTTCAGCCAGCGACTGCGCATCGTTTTCAGGCGCCAGCCAGCCGGATTTACCGGACTCCACCAGCTCAGGAATACCGCTGTGAACAGTAGACACCACCGGGATCCCCACCGCCATCGCCTCCATCAGCGCCACCGGGATCCCCTCCATGTCGCCATCCGCTCCCGTGATGGAGGGCAGCAGAAATACATCCGCCTGTTCTAACATCGCTTTGACCTGATGACTGGGCATAAAGCCGGGCATCTCAATCACATCATCGAGTTGATACTGCTCAATCAGCGTGCGCAGGCGCCGCTCCCACGGGCCAATCCCCAGAATGCGATACCGAAACGCCACACCCTGCGCTTTTAGCTGACGACAGGCTTCGATAGCCACATGCAGCCCTTTTTTCTCGGTGAGTCGTGCAACCGAAAGAATTTCCAGCGTTTCTCCAGGCGCTTTCACCTCCCGGGGAGTAAAGCGCGTCATATCAATGCCCATGCGCGATACGGCAATCTTCTGTGGCGGGCAGCCCATATTTTTTAACCGTCCGGCCCACAGATGGCTGATGGGCAGCATCAGATCGCCGCGCTGAAACAGCGTTTGGTACTCCGGGGTATAGCGGGCGAGCACCTCCCGGTGCGAAATGTCAATGCCATGAAACACCGTGGCAATTTTGCCGCTTAACACGCCCAGTTCACGCAGCTTTGCCGCCGTCACGCCCGCCGGTCCAAAGTGGGCAATAAACACGTCGGCATGATACGTTTTACGGGTTAACCCGCATATCGCCGCCAGAATCAGGTTGCGCGCCTCTTCGCCATAGCGAGAGATATTCAGCGCTTTCCAGGTCGCAGCCCGGCTAATGCCCTGCCACGCCGCAACGCCCCGGTATTGCAGCTTGGCTCGCTTGCCTTGCGGCTCGTCGAGTAGCCAGTGCGTTTTGTCTGCTAATCGGTACGCCTCATAGGCGGCATGTGTGTTTTCAAGATCGCCCTTGTGCAACGCGACAATTTCGACGTCATGACCCATATCGATAAACGCGGTTATCTGATTCAGCACAAAGGTCTCAGATGAGAGCGGAAATTTAAGCAGAAAAAAACCAACCTTCATTTTTGCTCCTCAATGCGCGTCAGTACCGATTGCACCATGCGCATGCCGTGTTCACGCTCACGCTGCACGGCCTCTTTCAGCCGTATACTGAGGGCTGGCAACTGCCCGAGCACGTCGGCCACCTGCGTTTGCAGACTGCCGTCCAGCAGATGGCTGATATCAATTGCCATCTCCGGCAGCCCCAGCTGTTGCATAATCCCCGCTGATTTATGCTCGTAGTTGATGGCAATCGCCGGGGTGTCAAAGTTCATTGAGATGATGGCGGAGTGCAGACGGGTGCCCACGGTTAACTCGCACGCGCCGAGAATTTTCCCCATTTCGAGGTCATTCAGTTCGTCCATCACCACGTGATACCGGGCCGGATCGTTAACGTACTGGCGCAGGTTCAGCGCCACCATACGGTCATCTTTGTTGTAACTGTCGATGCCGGTACAGGTTGACAGCGCCATCACCTGGTAACCCTCGTCGAGGATACGGTTCACCACCCCGGCAAACGCCTGCTCATAGGCCTGCTGCGTGGTGCCCAGACGTTTATCAAACGGCGCCAGCTCCCGTAGCGTAATGGCGACGGTTTTTTGCTGTGCCACTGTGTGTAGCCAGTGCCGGACGGCATAGCTGGGTTCAAAATCGGCCTGATGACTATCTACCAGCCAGGCGGTATCGACGCCGTGCTCCACTTTCCCGGTGGTGATTTCGCTGCGTTTCATCAAGTCCAGACTGACGGACTCACGCAAAATCAGGGCATTACAGTGGCCGAAGACGTAATTCGCCAGTTGGTTAAACTGTGCATCCTGGAACGGTCCGACGCTGTGACCGATCATGTACAGCGGCTTTTTCGCCATAAATGTGCACAGAGCATGTTCAAACTGCGGCACGCCGTACAGATCGACAAAAAACGATCCCCCCACCTGGATGATGGCGTCATAGCGCGACAGCAGACGGACAAAATCAGTAAACCCCTGGGCGATGGCGATATTGCGCAGGTTACCTGAATCGGTCACGCGCGAGAGCAAAACCTGATGCTGATAGCGCCGACGCAGGACTTTCTTCACCCGCCCCACTACGCCGGCGGCGTTATTGTGCTGCTTCATCTGCGAATACAGCGGATCGCCCATCACCGGGCGATTGAGCAGCCAGGAAGAGCTCACTGGATAACGGCTCATCACATCCACTTCCGTCTGCGGTTGCAGCGTGTTAATGGCATCCAGCAAACCGCGCAAAATGGCGCTGTCGCCACGGTTGCCGCAGGTATGGTTGCCGAGAATTAATACTTTCATCATAACCTCTTTCAATCATTGCCGGATGGCGGCTGTCGCCTTACCCGACCTACAACAAACCCAATTCAGCCTGCGCGGAGCAAGGTTTTCATTTTGTCACTGCGGCAAAACGGGCGTTTGAGTTCCGCCACCAGCGGGTGGCGCGACAGCACAATCGTCACCGCAAATGCCAGCGCGCCCGCCGCTACCTGCAGACCCAGCAGCTGGCTTAACGCCAGTTGGCCCTGCAGCACAATGCCCAGCCCATAACTAATCACCAGCGTCGGTATGGAGAGATAAAACGGCAGCCACAGGCTGAGCATGTACTGCCTGTAACTCGGCCCCAGCACCGGTTTAATCATCACGAAGTAGCTGAGAATGGTGTTGACTACCTGCACCAGCAAAAAGCCCAGCGTCACGCCCATCGCGCCTGCCAGATGTCCGCCAACGAGAATGGCCGGAATAAACAGACAGGTTTTGAAGACATTGAATTTGAAGCTGATATCAACGCGGGCTTTTGCCATCAGTAACGAACCTATCGGATTACCAACGGAGCGCAGCAGCCCAACGACGCACAGCAGTTGCAGGATCGGGACGATAGCGCGCCATTTCTCACCGAACACCAGCGGCACCAGATTGTTCGCCACCACCATCAGGCCCAGTAGCACCGGGAAGTTGATAATGCCGACCACCGACAGGAGCTTGTAAAAATTCACCCGCAGTTTTTCGCTGTCGTCCTGTATTTTGGCGAACGCCGGAAACAGCACGCGGGTGATAATCGGGTTCAGCTTGATGGGAGGGACCACCGCCACGTTCCAGGCCAGATTAAATCCGCCCGCCACGCCTGCGCCCAGCGTTCGGGCCAGCACCAGCGTGGAAAGGTTGGTATTAACATAATTGATGATGCTGTCCGCCGTCAGCCAGGCACCAAAGCGCAGATTTGACGTCACCGATGCGAGTGAAAAATGCAGACCGGGGCGATAAATCTGGCGGCCAAAATAACCAAACAGCAGCGTACGCAGCGCGCAGTTCACCAGATACCCCAGAATGGCAATCATCGCCAGCGGCCAGAAATGGGCGCCGATCACGGTCACGGTAAACCCGGCCAGCACCGCGCTGGTTTCAATCATGCCAATTTTGTTGAACGCCATGTCCTTTTGCATCAGCGCACGAAACTGCTGCCCGTGCGGGATCAGCACAAACGCCAGCGACAGCGTTTTAATCAGTGGTGCCAGCTCGGGGTTATTCAGGACATCAGCAATCGCCTCACTGAGCAGGAACATCGCCAGGCACACCAGCATCCCCAGCCCGACGTTCAGCCAATACAGGGTGGTAAGTTCAAGATAGCCAATCGCTTTGCGCTGGATAATCGAGTTGGCAATGCCGAAGTCGGAGAGCGTATCGGCCAGTGCGATAATCACCAGCGACACGGTCAGCAGACCGAACTGATGGGCGTCAATAATGCGCGCCAGCACGGTCATCTGAATCAGCCCGAGGCCAATGATGAAAATTGTGGCAATCGCCGACCACTTGGCACCGTTAAGGGTTTTTTCTCTTAAGCTCATGTTTAATACGCCGCTTTGTTAACAAAACCCTTAAACACCGTCAGAAAAACAATCTTGATATCGAACCACACGCTCCATTCGCGAATGTACTCGAGGTCAAACTCCACCCGTTTTTCCATTTTTTCCAGCGTGTCGGTTTCCCCGCGCCAGCCGTTGATTTGTGCCCAGCCGGTAATGCCTGGTTTCACCTTATGGCGCAGCATGTAGCCTTCGATAAGCGTGCGGTATTGCTCGTTGTGTGCCACCGCGTGCGGGCGTGGCCCGACGATCGACATGCCACCGGTCAGCACGTTAATAAACTGCGGCAGCTCATCCAGCGAGGTGCGGCGCAGGAAATTACCCACGCGGGTGACGCGCGGATCGTTTTGCGTCGCCTGGGTGACGACCGCGTCGTTTTCCATCACCTTCATCGAGCGAAACTTCCACACCTTGATCGGCTTGCCGTCCATGCCGTAGCGGGTCTGGCGGAAAATCACCGGTCCCTTTGAGGTGAGCTTCACAGTCAGCGCAATGCCGCACAGCACCGGGGAAATCAGCAGCAGGATTAGCGAAGCCAGCACAATATCCTCCGCGCGTTTCAGCAGGCGATTAATACCCGACAGCGGCGTGTCGTACAGCGGCACCACCGGCACGCCGTTCATCTCTTCAATGCGTGAATGCAGGATGTTGAAGGTAAAGACGTCGGGGATCAGGATCACCGAACAGGTGGTGTCGGCCAGGTCGCGCACCAGTTTTTTTACGTGGGTGCCGTCATTCATCGACATGGCGATATAGACATTGTGAATGCGGGCAGCTTTAGCGTCATCCACCAGCTGTTGCAGATTTCCGGCCCAATCCCGGGAATTGCGTCCGGGTTTTGGGTCGTGATAGACGCCTGCCACTTCAAAGCCCAGCCACGGTTCATGGCGAAAGCTGTCCAGCAGCAGCTGTCCGGCAGGGAGATCGCCCGCTACCGCCACCCGACGGGTGTTATATCCACGATTGCGCAGCCACCCTGCAATGTAGCGAATAAACGCACGGCACAGCAGCAGACCGACGCTGGACAGCAGATACCACGCCAGCCAGACGGCGAGTCGGTTATCAAAATCGTTGTTAAAGGCAATTAACCCCGCGCTGAAGACCAGGCTCAGCGTCCAGTTTTGCAGCAGCAGCACCAGCTCGGTGGAAATTTTGACCCCGCGCCAGGAACGGTAAAAATCGGTGATCCCCCCCAGCATCTGAAAAACCACCAGCGTGATCAACGCCACCAGAAGGTGCATGTACAGGAAGGGCAAACCGCTCAGTTCACAGACCAGCCACAGTCCGCCAAACATGATGGTGATATCTGAAAAGCGTTGCACCATTGAGATTAACGACGCATTGGTTTTCGCGCGTTGGCGCTTTTTTAGATGTGTCATCGTGGTTCCTGTTAGTCACCCCTTGCCCACTGTAGGGCAAGGGAAGCACCGGCATTACTGATTCAGCAACGCCAGAAGAGTGCGCGTTCGCGCTTCCATCAACGGAATGTCTCCGCGCGATTCCACGTTCAGGCGCACCACCGGCTCGGTATTGGAGGAACGTAAATTGAAGCGCCAGTCGACAAACGACATGCTGATACCATCGGTTCTGTCCACCGCCAGCGCCTCGCCGGAGAAATGCTGCTCTACCCGGTCAATCGCCACCTTCGGTTCTGCCAGAGTGCTATTGATTTCCCCGCTCGCCGGATACGCCGCCATGCGATCGCGAACCAGTTCGCCAAGCCGCTGTCCTTTCAGGCACACCAGTTCCGCTACCAGCAGCCACGGGATCATCCCGCTGTCGCAGTAGGCAAAATCACGAAAATAGTGATGGGCGCTCATTTCGCCACCGTAAATGGCATCTTCATGACGCATTCGTTCTTTAATGAAGGCATGACCGGTTTTCGACATCACCGGCTTACCACCCGCCGCCGTCACCACATCGACCGTGTTCCACGACAGACGCGGGTCATGAATGATCTTCGAGCCCGGATTTTTCTCCAGAAACGCCTCCGCCAGCAGGCCGACAATGTAGTAGCCCTCAATAAACTGGCCGTTCTCATCAAACAGGAAGCAACGGTCAAAATCGCCGTCAAAGGCAATCCCCATATCCGCGCCGTATTCAATCACCGCATTACGGGTATCCGCCCGGCATTCCGGCAGCAGTGGGTTGGGAATACCGTTCGGGAAGGTGCCGTCAGGCGTGTTGTGGATTGTTATCAATTCAACCGGGACACCAAGAGCCTGAAAACGGGCTTCAATGGCGTCCAGCACCGGGCCTGCCGCGCCGTTACCGGCGTTAAGCACCAGCTTCATCGGTTTAAGGTTTTTGACGTCGATGTAACCAAGCAGATGGTCAATGTAAGCCGCGCGCGGATTGATGGCGGTGTAACGGCCACGTCGGGACGCATCCACAGGCGGGAAGTCGTTGGCTTCCGCCAGCCGTTGGATCTCGCGCAGACCGCTATCGCCGCTGATGGGCCGCGCGCCCTCACGTACCAGCTTCATGCCGTTGTAATCCAGCGGATTATGGCTGGCGGTCACTTCAATACCGCCGTCCACGCCGAGGTGGAAGGTGGCGAAGTAAATCTCTTCGGTACCCGACATGCCGATATCCAGCACATCCACGCCCGCATCCAGCAGCCCTTTTGCCAGCGCCATCTTCAATGCGTTGCTGGTCAGGCGGACATCACCGCCCAGCACCATGGTTTTCGGTTGCAGATACTCACCGCAGGCGCGGCCAATGCGCCAGGCGATGTCTTCATTGAGCTCTTCGCCCAGCCTGCCGCGAATGTCGTAGGCTTTGAAACAGGTTAATGTCGTCATGTTTTACCCTTCTTCAGGCAACAGTTGGCCCTGACTCTTAATGAGCCTTTTAATGAGTGTTAAATGCATTGCCCGGTGCGCTTCACTTACCGGGCCTACGGTGTTGTAGGCCGGATAAGCGCAGCGCCATCCGGCAAGATATTCAGTGCCTACACCCGACCGTAGCGATCGGCAAAGCGCACTACGTCGTCCTCTTCGAGGTAGGATCCCGATCGCACTTCAATCAGATCGAGCGGGATTTTTCCGGGGTTCTCCAGACAGTGCGTCGCTCCCAGAGGGATATAGACAGACTCGTTTTCGCCGAGCAGTTTGATGTCATCATCGATCGTCACCTTCGCCGTCCCAGCCACCACCACCCAATGCTCTGCGCGGTGATGGTGCATCTGCACCGACAATCCCTCGCCAGGTTTTACGGTAATGCGTTTAACCTGGTAACGTTCTCCGGCGTCGATGGAGTCATACTTGCCCCACGGGCGGTACACTTCGCGGTGAATATGATGCTCATGGCGGCCGTCAGCTTTAATCTGCTCCACCACTTTTTTCACATCCTGGACCGCGTTGCGATCGGCTATCAGCACCGCGTCTTTGGTCTGCACCACCACCAGGTCTTTCACTCCGACTGTGGTCACCAGCCCGGACTCCGCGTACACGTAGCTGTTTTCGGTTTTATGGCTGATCACGTCGCCGTGATGCACGTTGCCTTCGGCGGTATGAGCGCTGATCTCCCACAGCGAAGACCACGATCCCACGTCACTCCAGCCCGCGCTCATTGGCATCACCACCGCGTCCGCGGTATGTTCCATCACCGCATAGTCCACCGACTCTTCCGGGCAGGCGAGAAATGCCGCTTCATCGACGCGGATAAAATCGAGATCGGGATCGACCGTACTCATTGCCTTTTCGCAGGCGCTCAGAATATCGGGGCGGTACTTTTTCAGCTCTTCCAGATAGCGCCCGGCACGAAACAGAAACATGCCGCTGTTCCAGTAATAGTCTCCGCTTGCCACGTAGGCTTGTGCGGTGTCCTGATCCGGTTTTTCCACAAACTGTGCCACCGCAAAGGCAACCGTATCGGTAGTTGCGGGGCAAACGTCACCGCGACGAATATAGCCGTAGCCGGTCTGTGCCGAGTCCGGCACGATACCAAATGTCACCAGCTTGCCCGCCTCGGCATAAGGCATCGCATTGCGAACCGCCTCGCGAAACGCCTCTTCGTCGGTAATCACATGATCTGCCGCCAGCACCAGTATCAGCGGGTCAGCGTCCGGACTGTGACGTTTTGCCGCCAGCGCGGCCAACGCAATCGCCGGGGCGGTATTACGTCCGGCGGGTTCCAGAATGATATTTTCGGTCAACTTGTTGAGTTGTCTGAGTTGTTCGGCAACGATAAAACGATGCTGCTCGTTGCAGATAACCACCGGGCTTTCGCACTCCACGCCGTTCAGACGGCATATCGTGGTTTGCAGCATGGTGAGTTCGCCCTTCAGGCACAGGAACTGCTTGGGATACAGGACGCGGGACAGCGGCCACAACCGGCTACCGGAGCCACCGGCCATCACCACCGGAAAGAGTGTGCGTTGACGCATGATTTATCCCCGTATATCTGCAATAAATTGGCTAAGCACGCGGTCTTTTTCCAGCGTGCGTTCGGCATAGTCACGTGCCACCGTGTTGATGTCAGGCATAATTAGCGCCTGGGTAATTCCGGCCACCAGCGCGCTCACCGACTCCGGCTCCACGCATACCGCAATCCCCGGATGGTCCTCGCAGAGCTGGCCCAGTTCGGTATCAGGCTCCGCGGTGATCACCGCATTGCCACCCACGGCAAGAATATTGGTCAGCTTGGAGGGCAATACCGCATCCGCCGCACCGCGCTTTTGCACCACTAAATGACAGTCGGCCATCTTCAGCAGCGCAGGCAGTGCGTCATAAGATTGCAGGGGAAAAAATTTAACGTTTTCCAGGCCGCGCTCGCGAACCCTGTTTTCCAGTCGCGCCTTGCCGCCGCCCTGCCCGACAATCACAAACAGCCAGGGCTGAGCACTAAGCTCGTCGGCGGCATCAATCACGCTCTCCAGTCCCTGCTTTTCACCGATGTTGCCCGAGTAAAGAATGATTTTTTTTCCTTCAGGCACACCGAGTTTTTGCCGCAACGTCCGGGCATCATCCGCGGTCACGTCGCGAAATCGCGCCACTTCCGACCAGTTAGGAAAGAAGATGACCTTTTCTTCAGCGACCCCTTTTTCCTGCGCTTTATTCATCATCGAACGCGAGATGGTTGAGACATAGTCGACGTTATGCAGGCCGCTGCGTTCAAACGCGCTGGCCAATGTGGCCACTTTGCCGCCCCTGCTGTTCCCGGCCATTCCGAGGCCAAGCATGGCGTCAACTTCATAATCCTGAATGTGCAGCAGCGTGCGTGCCCCGGAGAGTTTCGCCAACAGGCGCATCCCCGGTGTGCAAAACAGCGTCGGCACCACGCCAATAATGCGATCGGGCTTCCAGCGTCGTTGCGCCATCAGCGGGAAAAAACTGCTCACGGCAAAACTGCCCAAATGCAGCAGACGTTTCAGCGTTGAGGGCTGCTTTGGCACATACAACGGACAGCGCCAGACGGTGGCATCGCCTTCTTCCCGACGATAACGCCAGGCGGAATAACGGCCGTTCACTTTCCACTGCGGGTAGTAAGGCGGCGCGGTGATCACCCGAACGTCATGCCCGGCTTGCGCCATCCACTCCACCATTTCGCCGGTGTATTTGCCGATCCCGGTCAGTTCCGGCGAATAATTAATGCCGTACACCAGAATTTTCATAAGCCCGGCACTCCGGCCTGACGTTGCGGCATAAAGTACGCCCGGCTGTTATCGTGAACGTTATCGCTGGCCAGCAACGCCTGCGGCGTCAGCCAGCAGTAGTCGTCATGCTGGGAATCGGGCAGACGCAGGTCTGCCTCGCTCACCTTCAGACGAAAACCGAGCACCACATAATGGGTGGTGAAATCGGTGCCCGAAAAGTTATCGTCATAGAAGTGCTGCCAGACGCCGTAAAACTCCGCGGAAGACAGCGGCAAACGTAACCCCAGTTCCGCCAACGTCAGGCGCTCAAACGCGTTCTCAAGCCGTTCATCCTTCTGCACCCGTCCACCCGGCACAAACCAAAGTCCCTGGGCGGGACGGTTGAGGCGTTGGCCCAGCAGGTACTCACCGCGCGCATTTTCCACCAGCAAATCAATGGAAATCAGCGGTGTACAGCGTACTACCGTGGCAAATTCTTCCTGACGTAAAAACATATTTACCCCCGGTACCGCTGCTGATTTTCAAGGAACCACTGATACGTGCTGGCAAGCCCGTCCTCCAGCGAGACCTCGTGGTACCAGCCCAACTGGTGTAAACGCGTAACATCCAGCAATTTGCGTGGCGTACCGTCCGGTTTGCTGGCGTCAAACACCACGCGACCTTTGTAGCCCACGACCTTCGCGACCGTCTGCGCCAGCTCGCGAATGGTGCAGTCCACGCCGGTTCCCACGTTGATGTGCGACAGCATCGGTTGGGTATGTTCCTGCCAGACCTCGCGGTCCAGTTCCATCACATGAATGCTGGCGGCAGCCATGTCATCCACGTGCAGGAACTCGCGCATTGGCGTGCCGCTCCCCCACACCACTACATCCGGCGCATTTTGTGCGCAGGCTTCATGAAAGCGGCGCAGCAGTGCCGGGATCACGTGCGAGTTACTCGGATGAAAGTTATCCTGCGGCCCGTACAGATTGGTGGGCATCACCGAGCGGTAATCACGACCGTACTGACGGTTATACGACTCGCACAGTTTGATCCCGGCGATTTTGGCAATCGCGTAGGGCTCATTAGTGGCCTCGAGCGTTCCCTGCAACAGTTCGCTTTCACCCATCGGCTGGTTGGCCAGCTTCGGGTAAATGCAGGATGAGCCGAGGAACAACAGCTTATTCACGTTATGGCAGTGCGCCGCGTGAATGATGTTGCTCTCAATCATCATATTTTCGTAAATAAAATCAGCGGGGTAAGTATTGTTCGCCACGATTCCACCCACCTTCGCCGCCGCCAGGTACACCTGGTCGATACGTTCGGTGGCAAAAAAATGCTGCACCGCACGGGCATCCAGCAGATTCAGTTCATCACGGGTACGCAGCACCAGCTCCACGTTGTCGCGCGTGGCCAGCAGCCTGACGATGGCGGACCCCACCATCCCGCGATGGCCCGCCACAAAAATACGTTGTTTCATCATCCTCAGTACTCCAGCGCGATGGCGACCTCATAGCCGTGAGATTTCAGCAGAGAATGTTTCTTCGCCGCTTCCAGATCGTTGGCAACCATTTCACTGACCATCTGGCTCAAGGTGATTTCCGGCTTCCAGCCTAGCTTGTCGTGCGCTTTTGCCGGGTCACCGAGCAACGTTTCGACTTCTGCCGGACGGAAATAACGCGGATCGACCGCAATCATCACGTCACCCGGCTTAACGCCCGGCGCATCGTGTCCGGTCACCGACACGACAATGCCTTTCTCCTCAACGCCCTGCCCTTCAAAACGCAATTTAATACCCAGCTGCGCGGCCGCCATTTCGACAAACTGGCGCACGGAATACTGCACACCGGTGGCAATAACAAAATCTTCCGGCTGATCCTGTTGCAGCATCATCCACTGCATGCGTACGTAATCTTTGGCGTGGCCCCAGTCGCGCAGGGAATCCATGTTGCCGAGATACAGGCACGACTCCAGCCCCTGCGCAATGTTGGCAATCGCCCGGGTAATTTTGCGGGTAACGAACGTTTCGCCCCGGCGCGGAGACTCATGGTTAAACAGAATGCCGTTGCAGGCGAACATGCCGTAGGATTCACGGTAATTGACGGTTATCCAGTAGGCGTACAGCTTGGCGACAGCATACGGAGAACGCGGGTAGAACGGCGTGGTCTCTTTCTGCGGCGTTTCCTGTACCAGGCCGTACAGTTCAGACGTGGAGGCCTGATAGAAGCGGGTTTTCTTTTCCAGACCGAGGAAGCGGATCGCCTCCAGCAGGCGCAGCGTACCAAGCGCATCGACGTCCGCGGTGTATTCCGGGGATTCAAACGATACTGCCACGTGGCTCATTGCCCCGAGGTTATAGACTTCATCCGGCTGAACTTCCTGTAAAATACGGGTCAGGTTGGAGGTATCCGTCAGATCGCCGTAATGCAGATGAAATTTTGGATTACCCGAGTGCGGATCCTGATAAATATGATCCACTCGCTCGGTGTTAAACGACGACGCACGACGTTTAATCCCATGAACTTCATACCCTTTTTCCAACAGAAGCTCTGCCAGGTAAGAACCATCCTGCCCGGTTACGCCAGTAATGAGAGCGACTTTTGACATGTTTACACCTCTTAAATGATCCCCTCAGGGAGTAACTTTCTCAACGCGTTCGCGCGTTACGACCGCAGGATTTCCCCGACAAACGGCATTGGCGGGCAGCGATTTAAAAACGCTGCTTCGCGCCCCGACGACGGTGCCCGCCCCAATCGTCACGCCGGGTGCGACAAATACATCTGTCGCCAGCCAGCATTTCTCGCCGATCACAATCGGCGTGGCGTTAATATCAAAGTGCGGGCTGGCATAATCATGGCTACCGGTACATAAATAACTTTTTTGCGAGATAACAGCATTGGCACCAATCGTAATCGTGCCCAGCGTATATAACACCGCGTCATCACCCACCCATGCGTAATCACCCAGGGTTAATTTCCACGGATAGGTTATTTTTACTGAAGGTCGAATAACGACGTTTTTTCCTATCTTCGCGCCGAATAAACGTAATAAAAATGCGCGCCAGCGGTACATCACCTGCGGTGATAGTCGAAATAATGTTGACTGTACCGCCCACCATAATTGCACTTTAATTGCACCACCTCCGCGAAAGCCTTTCGGCATCGTGAAGCCTTTTAAATCCTGCATAGTTACCCCTTACATTTTGCCATATAAGGTTTTGGTCTTACCGGTGGTGCGTAAGCGCAAATGCCAGGACAGTTCGGCCCAAAAGCCCGGCATATGTAATATCTGACGCTGGACCTTTTTTGCATCCCGACATAACTCAAGATTATTTGTCGTCGATACGCCGCCCATAGAAAACTCAGAGACCAGTCCGCTTAATTTTTTAAAGGCATAACCAGATTTATATAATTTTGCGGCCAGCGCATAATCAGACGACACGTTAAATTGCAGATCGTAGCGCCAGGTATGCAATCCACTGACCGGAAAAAATATCGCCTGATGACTGGCCGGCAGGCTGTGATAAATATACCAACCAGGCTTGGCACGACGCTTAATTTTGTTTCCATCACCAAAATCCAGCAGCGCATCGCCGATCACCATCGCCTTGTCGCTTTGCGTTTTGAGCTGGCGGATAAATGACGCAGCATCCGCATGCAGAATATCACCGGAGTTCAGAAACAGTGCGAACCGCCCTCGCGCCAGGGCAATGCCTTTGTTCATCGCATCATAAATACCGTTGTCCGGTTCGCTGACAAACCGTAACCGGTGCTCACCGTTGAGATTTTCCAGAAATGCCTGCGTACCGTCCGCAGAACCGCCATCGATCACAATCCATTCAAAGCTGATGTCGCCCGCCTGCGCCAGATGGGCTAGCGATGCGTGGGTTTTGACGATCCCCTGCAGATTACGAAAGGCGACGGTGATAATAGTGAGCAGCATAGGAATTACCTCGCGATATTTAGCGCCTTGCGCATAATAAACGGACAAACAATTAAAAACGCATATTCCGGGCTAAATACTGAACCGGTAAAAAACAGCGACAGCGGCGTAAAAAGATAAAGCTGTACCTGATAATTCGGATTATCGCCAAACGCATTCAACATCATTTTCAGAACCTTTCCCATGTACCACACCGCTAATATCACAGCGAACCATGAGAAATAAATAATCAGCAGATACAAACCATTGTCTATTGTTTTTCCGACATCTGCACCGTTAAAGATTCCGAATGACGCTACATATTCATAAAGTGAGCCAAATCTGACTACGCCATCGATATTGAGTAATGAATAACCGACCATCACCAGCGGCCCCACAATACGGTAATACGATGACGACCCTTCCGTGCCTAAATCACCAAGTCGTGCGGCAATGTAGGGGAAAGCAAATATTACGCCAACCATAAACACGCTAAGTGAGATTATCGCCAGCGGTAACTTCTTTTTTATCGCTTCTTTGTTCAGATACTGAAATGCCCACTCCAGCAGGTAAAATAAAATAAAGGTCATTACCCCTGAAAATGATCCTGATAATATCACCCCTGCCAGAATCATAGCATCGGTCTTAGGCGTTTTGATACCAAACTGTTTGATGCTGAGCCAAATTGAGATTAATGCCAGAGCAAAGAATGCCGGTTCGAAATAAAGCGCGGTAGTTCGTTTACCACCAAACTTAATAAAGTTCAGAACATAACTGTTGCTGTAAATAAGATATTTCGAAATTGCTTCCATTAAACTGCTGCCACCGGTGAGAATAATCTGCGCCATCTCAACCGCAGCCAGCGCCACCACCAGCCCCACCACCAGCCAGAAAAAACGTAAAATCTTACGGTGGTTATGCGGGGAGACGGTTTTAAAGCGAATACTCCAAACCATGCCAATAATGATCACCGTATAGACAAACAGCATGGTGGAGGTCACATATTTGCTGGCATCCAGCGACTGACCAAACAGGTAATTAAAGGCCGTCAGCCCACCGCCAATCCCCAGCGCAATCAGCAGTTTTTTGATATTGATACGCTCAACAAACAGCAACAACAGCAGCGGCAAAAACGTGACCACGGTGACCGGAAAACTTTCCCCCAACTGCACAAGCTTGACGTTGACCAGCAGGTACAGCAGCGGCAGTATCAAATAGCTACAGATTCTGATAGAACGAGACATAGTCCTCCAGCATCTGTTGGCCGCTGTAAGCGCTGCGGCTGCGCTGGCGAAAGGCCGCCAGCGACGTACCAAATACCGCCTGCGCGATCGCCGTTTTATTGCACTGCACCAGCTGCAGGACATCCTCTTCACTGAAGGTTTTTCCCCCCGATTTCGCCAGCACTTCCTGCGCGGCCTCACTGTGCGTGGCAATCACCGGTACGCCGATAGAAAGCGCTTCGCATAAAATCAGCGGGTAGTTATCCACTCGCGAGCTGAACACCAGTCCATCCATCAGGTTAAGCGCACTCATCAGTATGCACTTGTCGGTTTCAAATCCATGATTGACCACGTTCGCGCCGCTAAACGGCGAGAATTTGCCGAAGGTATGCAGCTCTATTTTGTCGCCCAGCGCCATCATCTGTCGCACCAACTGTTGGTTGGTTTTACCGTCATAGCGCAGGTCGTGAGCCACAATGGCGATTTTCGGCCGGCTGTGAGGCTCATCGTTTAGCGGCAAATCACTGAGAATGGCTTCGGTCGCGACATCGATCCCGTTGTTGATAATGGCGCAGCGCCCCGCACCGTACAGGCTGTTAAACGCGTCAGCCACATGCTGACTGGGGGAGATAAACTGACAACCCAGCGCCAGCATGGCGCGAAACATCTGGCGTTTGCCGGGCAGTTGTTGATGCGCTTTATCAACCTTAACCGGCGGATAATTACTCAGCGTCGGGCATTTCCGGCAGCCGGTTTTCCAGCCTTCGCAGCCGTCAGTAAACGCGCAGCGCCCGGTCACGCTCCAGTGATCGTGCAGCGTCCAGACAAAGGTGATGTCCGGTTTATGCGCCTGCACCTTTTGACAAAACGTCACCACCTGTTCCAGATTCAGCCAGTAGCTGTGCAGCACGTGAAAATGCAGCACCAACGGGCCTGCGGTGCGGGTGACTGTACGATACAGATTGTCGAGATTGCCAAACAGGTCGCGGTTAGCGAAGCGAAACAGCGCAATATTCAGCGCCGACGTCAGGCGCGGCGTATGCTTGAACACCTGCGGATAATGAGGGTGGCTGAGGCTTTTCTTACCGCTTTTGCCGTAGCCATAAATGAAGCGCGACGACAGCCCATGCTCCATCGCCCGCAGGTGTAAATCCAGCGCCACCCCTGCCGCGCCGCCCTCTGCCAGTCGGACATTAAATTGCAGGATATTCATTTTACATCCTTTACTCGTGCTTTCTCGCCCACCACCAGCGTATTATCCGGCACGCTGTCCACGACAACGCTGCCAGCGCCAATCGTCACGTTATGACCAATGACGACATCGCCCAGCAAGGTGACATTGGCCCCCAGCTCAACGCCGTTCCCGAGCGTCGGACAGGCCAGATCGTTTGCGCCGAGGTTGCCGATGGTCACGCCATGACGCAGGGTAAAATCGTCCCCGGCCACCACGCGTTTGTTGATGACTACGCCATAGCCATGATGAATAGTAAAACGACGGCCGATAGTCGCAGCCGCCTGGATTTCATAGCCGAAAATACATTCGGTAATCAGGCGATACATCACCAGCACCGGTGCGGCCCACAGGTTATTCAGCACGTTTTTTTTGCGCCAGACAGAGCAAAAATGGGCGACCCGATAGGCCATCACCATGCAGCACGGGCGCAGACTCCAGCTATTGGCGCGGATATCTTCCAGCATACTTAGCGCCCCCGTAGACCGTCGGCCAGGCGTTTACCGTTACGCAGCGACAACAGGGTCAGTAACGTGCGCCAGTTCATGCGTTTGTTGCGGATCTGATACAGCGTAAACAGCTGATATTTTTTGCTGGCGCGGTCAAATTTGCCTTTGTGCTTACGGTAAAACTGGAAGTAACCGGAGAATTTTTTCGGCGATGAGGTAATGCGCATCTCGCCGTGATTCACGTGCAGGATCTGCGTGGCTTCATTGACCTTCCATGGCTCGCCATAGGCCACCACCATGCGCAGAAAAATGTCATAATCCTGTGCCGCTTTCAGCGAGGTATCGAACAGGCAGGCTTTGAACCGCCACGCCCAGCTAAAGACCTGATTGCCAATAATGTTGCGTTTATAGAACCTACGCCGTGAGTACACCGACTTGGGATACAGCGGCAGGCTGGCGGGCTGGGAATAGACTTCGCCTTCACAGATATAATCATTGGCATACAGAAACGCCCGCGTCACCAGCTGATGGCGATCTTTAAGGAACACGCTCAGGCGATTCGGCGTCCACTCATCGTCGTCATCAATACCAGTAATGTACTGCCCGCTGGCCTGCATAATGGCCTGATTGCGCACCGCGCACGCCCCGGAATTAAAGGCATTATGGGTATAGGTGACGCGCGGATCGTTCAGCTCTTCTACATACTGCTTTAATTGTTCATACGCAGAGGAGCAGTCATCCACGATGATCATCTCCCAGTGCGGATAATCCTGACGCAGGACCGATTTAATCGCCCGGATCGCCAGTTGCTGACGATTCCAGGTCGGCATATAAATTGAAATGAGCGGGTTGTCTGTGGTCATTTTCATTCCCAGGGTATAAATAGATTTCTGTAGGCCGGATAAGGCGTTTACGCCGCATCCGGCAGGGTTGGTTATTTATTTCGCATCCGACGTGTATGCATATTCGTAGTAGCCGTAATCCTGATACCCACTTGCGCGTCGGAAGATGGAGTTGAGGATCACGCCCTTAACCTGAATCCCGTTTTGCTCAAAGCGGCTCAGGCTGGTTTCCACCTCTTTCAGGGTGTTGACGGCATAACGAGCGACCATCAGCGTGGTGCCAACATGACGGCCAACAATGGCCGCGTCGGTCACCGCCAGAATCGGCGGGGTATCAATCAGTACCAGGTCATAGCGCGCACTGGCCCAGGCAATCAGCTCGCCAAAACGCTCGCTCATCAGCAGTTCAGAAGGGTTGGGTGGCACCTGACCGCGCGGGACCAGATCGAAATGAGGAATAGACGTCGGTTTGGCGCAAGTGGCCATATCGCCCTTACCCACAAGGATGTCGGACAGACCGTTGACGTTATTGGTGCCCAGCAACTCATGCGTGTACCCTTTGCGCATATCGCAGTCGATCAGCAGCACGCGTTTATTGGTCTGGCTGATCACCGCCGCCAGGTTGGCACAGACAAAGGTTTTGCCAATTGATGGGCTGACGCCAGTGAGCATCAGCACATTATTGCGCGCCTGCATCATGGCGAAGTGCAGGCTGGTGCGCAGGCTGCGCACCGCTTCTATCGCCAGATCCGTGGGGTTCCCCACCGCGAGTAATTGGCTTTGCTTGTATCGTTTGATGCCTTTAATGGTCTGCACGTTATCACGCGCTTTTTGCCATTCCGACAGCGGAATACTGGCATATACGTTGATTCCCTGTTCTTCCAGCGCCTGCGGGCTTTCGATTCCGCGGTTGAACAGCGAACGCAGCAGCACGCCGACCACCGACAGCATCAGGCCTAGCAGAATACTGCCGAGAATAATCAGCGCAGTTTTCGGCTTCAGCACGCCGGGCTGAGCAATGGCCGGGTCGACAATACGCACATCCCCTACCGTGCTGGCTTCGGTTATCTTCAGCTCCTGCTGCTTGTTCAGCAACTGCATATAGACCTGCTGACCGGACTCCACATCGCGGGTCAAACGGACAATTTCCTGCTGCGTTTTTGGCATCGCCGTAACCCGGCCGTTCAGTTTGCCTTTCTCATCTTCCAGCGCCTGACGTTTTTCCAGCAGCGTGCGGTAAGCCGGATGCGCTTTGGTGAACAGCTTGGAGATTTCCGCCTCCTTGAACGTCAGTTCATTCAACTGGGCGTCAATGTTAACCATCGAATCCAGCACCGCTTTGGCTTCCAGCGGTAAATCGACCGAATCTTTATCCTGACGAAAGGCGTTCAGTTTATTTTCGGCAACGTCCAGACGGTTACGCACCTCCGGCAACTGCCTGGCCAAAAATGCCAGGCTTTTGGCGGCCTCTTCGGATTTGCGCACTATATTTTGTTCAAGGTAGTTACGGGTGATGCTGTCGAGGATCTGGCGGATCTGCTCGCGGTCCTCGCCGGTGAACGTCAGGCTCAAAACGCCGGTGTCTTTGCCGGTTTCCGTCACGCTGAGGTTATTTTGCAGGGCGTTTATCATGCCCAGCGTGGAATATTTGCTGACAGTAAAGGCGCTGCCAGCAGCAGCATGAATAGCGTTGACCTGCATCGTGACGCCGCCGTGGTTTAACGGCTTTCCAACCTGACCCTGGGCGCTAAAACCGCCGTCACTGACCAGCTGATAACTTTTATCATTCAGTACCTTAAGGGTGAACGTGTATTCATTCATTGCCTTTGGTAAGGCGAACGTCGTCACGTTAACCGTTTCGTTCTGGCGGCCCATCAGCCGGTCCCAACCTGCCCCAAACAGCGGGAACGTCTCCTTGGTGACGGCGATATCCAGATCCAGATCGTCCACCGTTTTCCCCAATACCAGCCGCGACTTAATCAGCTGAATTTCGGCTTCCGAGGCGGGTGGTTTATTCGATAACGCCGAGCCGATATCCTGCACCAGTGAATTGCCGGTGTTTTGCTCAATCTGCACCAGCGCATCGGCACTGTAGATAGGCGTGGCAAACAGCGTGTAAATGGCCGCGCACAGCGTAAAGGCCGCGGTAATACCCAGCACCCACCAGCGCGCTTCCAGCACCGTCCCGACCAGGCGACCGATATCAATTTCATCATTGCCGGTTGCTGACGCAGCAGACTGTTTTACGTTCTCTGTCATTGTTTTCCCTGCTCCGCGTTCAGTGCCTGAGCCCATTGGCGGGCAGACTGTTCAAGTAAGGCGTACACCGCGTCAAACGCATCCTGGCTTTTACGGTAAGGGTCAGGTATTTCGCGCTCACTGTCCCAGTGACCAAATAGCATCACCTTGCCGCGCATCTCCGGTGCCATATCACACAGCGCGGTAATGTGACGCTTCTCCATGGTGAGGATCAGGTCGTAATCCCGGCACATTTTTCCTGAGATTTGCCGCGCACAATGATTCTCCAGCGACAGGTTATGTGCCTGCGCCACGCTCACCGCACACGGGTCGGCTCCCTTGCCCACCAGCGCCCCGAGACCTGCAGAGGCGACCGTCAACGCCGGATGAAACTGCCTTAACAGGCGCTCTGCCGTTGGGGAACGGCAAATGTTCCCCACGCAGACAACTAAGATTTTGTTAAACATGTCGATTACCAGTTGTGAAGGTCGCTGGCCGTATCCGTCATATAACGAACACCGCTAATGGTCGGCAGCAACTGATTGATCAAACGGTTCCAGCGGGCGACCGGTGCGGTAGTGACATACACCACGTCGTAAGGCTGAAGGCGGAATTCCGTCGCCATCACCAGAGAGGTGGCATCGGACATATCGAGCTGATAAATATTGGCAATCTTGCCGTTGCGTGCGCCCTCGCCTTTCAATGGTCGAATGACGAAGATGCCGCTGGCATTGGAGGTGGTCAGGTCGATCCCTTCCGCATTGCCCAACGCTTCGGTTAGCGTCATACCGCTGAAGTCCATTTTGAGGGTGCTCTGTTTCTTCACTTCCCCCATTACGAAGACTTTCAGATCGTCGTTGCGTGGAACAAACAGGATGTCGCCTGGGTAAAGCAGTCGGTTCTGGCTGAGATCGCCATTTTGCATCAGTGCCTGCAGGGAAATTCGCTGCTCCTGACCGTTATGGGTCAGCACGACGTTACGCCAGTCCGCCGCCTCGGTCAGGCCGCCAGCGGCATTAATGGCGTCGAGAATGGTTAACGGTACGTTGGTAATGGCCTGCTGGCCGGATTTGTTCACCTGCCCGGAGACGTAAGCCTTCTGCGAGCGGAAAGCGGCGATATTAACGTCCACCTGCGGGTCAGCAATGTACTTCGCTAAGCGCCCGGTAATATCACTGCGGATTTCTGCCAACGTTTTCCCGGACACGTTGACTTTGCCAATGTAGGGATAAAACATGGTGCCATCGGGCTGAACCCAGTTGCCGGCATCGCTGGAGCTGCGGTATTGCCCCGCTGGCGTGGTCAGTTCCGGATGGTCCCAGACGGTCACATTCAGGACGTCGCCCGGGCCAACGCGATACTGGTATCCGGAAATCTCCTGGTCCAGCGACATATTGGGTTGAGCGACATTCGGCCGTGGGCGTAATTGTTCTACCAGTCGGGGCGTCAGTGGATAAACATTCACCATACGGTCAAGATCGAAATCAGCGTCCTGCTGTTTAATCACGTCTTTACCCATCGTCGACATATTGCTGCCCGGTAGTACGGTACAACCGTTTATCAGGATCACCGACACCAGGACGGGTATCAATTTAATTTTGGATTTCATCATTGATTATTTATCACTTTGGCAGAGTCATTATCACGTGCTTTCTAAATGGCAGTTTCACCTGTTCACATTTACCTTGCCGTTAATTGAAACGAAATTTAACTGGCATCAATCCTAAAAATATTGAATTCATCTGCGGTCTGTTGACACAATAATTCAGGCAGGGTTTCAGGCGACCAGACACGCTACCGCCCCTGGCTTTGTTAGCTACCAATGCACTGATTAATTTAAATTTTTACCTTCCCCTTTATTTTCGCCATACCCTTCTCCGCGTCACATCAGGAAATGCAGCACGGAGCAAGGAAGAAATAGGCCTCTTGTTATATACGGAAAGAATTGTTGCAGCTAAAGGAATAGCAGGCAAGATAACAACGCCGCTACCTCTTGCTTTTAAGATTAATATTAAGAATGAAATTTGAATATTTTTAGGATTTTATTGATATTGACAGTGCTAATATAAAAAACAGACCACCTGCGATATTTCTTAAATATAAGTCGCGTTAAAGAATTATTTCCTGCAGCAACATTATGGCTATTTCCCCGGTGCCCGCCTGATATCAATAACAGAGAAATCCGTTTCCGGCATTGCATTTTTCGCTGGCTTTATCCATGATCGAATTGTGACAATTGTCATACAACTATGGGTATCATTTTTACTATGGAATGGATTGCCGATCCGTCAATCTGGGCCGGACTCGTCACGCTAATCGTGATCGAACTTGTTCTTGGCATTGATAATCTTGTTTTTATTGCCATCCTCGCGGAGAAATTACCTCCAGCCCAGCGGGACAAGGCGCGTATTACCGGGCTCCTGCTGGCGATGGTGATGCGTCTGCTGCTGCTGGCCTCAATCTCCTGGCTGGTCACGCTGACCACCCCACTGTTTAGCATTCGGGATCTGAGCTTTAGCGCACGAGACCTGATCATGCTCTTCGGGGGCTTCTTCCTGCTGTTCAAAGCCACAATGGAGCTCAATGAGCGGCTGGAGGGGAAAGACAGCGATAACCCCACCCAGCGTAAAGGTGCGAAGTTTTGGGGCGTGGTCGCACAAATCGTGGTGCTGGATGCCATCTTCTCGCTCGACTCGGTGATCACCGCCGTCGGGATGGTCGATCATCTGGCCGTGATGATGGCCGCCGTCATTATTGCCATTAGCCTGATGGTGCTGGCCAGCAAGTCGTTGACCCGCTTTGTCAACAGCCACCCTACCATCGTTATTCTGTGTCTTAGCTTCCTGCTGATGATCGGCTTCAGCCTGGTCGCCGAAGGGTTTGGTTTCCGCATTCCAAAAGGCTACCTGTACGCGGCTATCGGCTTCTCGGTCATGATTGAGGCATTAAATCAGCTGGCCATCTTCAACCGCCGCCGTTTTCTGTCAGCCAATCATACCCTGCGCCAGCGTACCGCTGAGGCGGTGATGCGTCTGCTGAGTGGACAAAAAGAAGATGCCGAACTGGATGCTGAAACAGCAGCCATGCTGGCTGATCATCATGACGGTCAGATTTTTGCCCCGCAGGAGCGCCGGATGATTGAACGTGTGCTGAATCTGAATCAGCGCACCGTCAGCAGCATTATGACCTCGCGCCATGATATTGAGCATATCGACCTTAACGCACCCGAAGCGGAGATCCGCGCCCTGCTGGAGAAAAACCAGCACACGCGTCTGGTGGTCACCGGAGAAGATGAGCAGGAAGAACTGCTCGGCGTGGTGCACGTCATCGACCTGCTGCAACAGTCGCTGCGCGGCGAACCGCTCGATCTACGCGCCTTGATCCGCCAACCGCTGGTATTCCCGGAGACCCTGCCGCTACTGCCGGCGCTGGAGCAGTTCCGTAATGCCCGAACCCACTTTGCGTTTGTGGCGGATGAGTTTGGTTCCGTAGAGGGACTTGTGACGCTGAGCGACGTGATGGAAACCATCGCCGGAAACCTGCCGAATGAAGTGGAAGAGATCGACGCCCGCCACGACATTCAGAAAAATGCTGACGGTTCATGGACGGCTAACGGGCATATGCCGCTGGAAGATCTGGTGCAATACGTCCCGATTCCCCTCGATGAGAAACGGGAATATCACACCATTGCCGGGCTGTTGATGGAATATTTGCAGCGTATACCGAAAACCGGGGAAGAAGTGCAGGTGGGCGACTATCGACTGAAAACGTTGCAGGTGGAAAACCACCGGGTGCAAAAGGTCCAGTTAATCCCGCTGCACAATAATGACGAAGAGATGGATTACGAAGTGTAGGTAACGTGCCGGATGAGGCGCAATCGCGCCGTCATCCGGCATTATCCGTCAGAGTTTATCCAGCAGTTTTTTCACATCTTTGCCGCTACGGGACTCTTTGTTGCGATCGGCCCAGTCGTTCAGCCGACGTTTCGCTTCATCCTGTACATGCTTACGCAGCAGCTGGTCCACCTGCAGGTTATAGTTCAACGCCTGCCATGGCCCATAAATACGCAGCGGAACCGGCGTGGCTTTCAGGAAGTCAATCAGCTTGCTTTCCCCATCCCAGCCGCCCAACACACGCACGTTAAACTGCGTGTCACACGTCTGCTCAACCAGATCCAGCGTCCCTTTACCGGAAAGCGCTAACATGGAAGACAGCCCTTCCATCTCATCCAACGACACCTTGCCGTTATCCAGCGACAGCTCGGTGACAAAACGATCCAGTCGGGTCACGTTGTCCAGACTCTGCTGAGACTTCACGTCGCCGCCGCTGCGCTCAACGGCCTGCTGTACCAGCTGCTGGAAGTTCATCCCTTCCATGCGGGTGTCGCTCATATCAACGTGGGCCTGCCCTTGCCAGCTGTGACGGAACGCCTGCGCGTCAATATCAGAACCGGAAAAATCGCCCGCCAGCGACAGCTTGCCGGTAAGCGCAATCGGATAGTTAAAGGCTTTCAGGATGGTACCGATTTCGACGTTTTCCAGACGCGGATGAAAGAGCGCGTGAGGCTGCGCCTTTCTGGCATCCAGCTTGCCGGGCAGTGAAATCAGCCCACCCTCACTCGTCCCCTGCAATTCAGTGATACTCAGCAAGCCTGACTGATTCGCCATTTTGGCTGAAACGTTATCAAAGGCCATGTTACGCCACAGGACTTTGTCTGCCTGTAGCGCAATGTCAGCGGCAAAGCCCCTGAGCCCCTGATACGACACGGCATCGACCTGGGAGGCAATCACCGGTCGCGCGAGCGTTGACTGGCTTTGCCCCTGTTGCACCTCGACGTTCGTTGCCGCCGCGGCGTCACGTTGCACCAGCAGGTTATCCAGATTGAGTAGGCCAAAGCGCAGATCGACGCCCCAGTCCGGTTTATCAGACAGCGAGACACGGGCTTGCCCGGCCAGCGTGCTATCGTTGGCCGTCAACGCAATCTGGTTAAACGCGAGCTGTTTATTCTCTTCCTGCCACTGAACCTGCAGCTTACCCTGCCCCTGGATCCCCTGCGGCGGCAAATCGGCGCCCTGTAACTGCCAACTGAGCTTCTCGATATTGGCCGCCAGGTTATGCGGGTAGTCAGACGCATCAACGCTACCGTTAAAGGCTAACGCCAGATCGCGCTGATCGCGGTTTACGCGACCAGAGAAGTCAAAGGTTCCGCGGTGCTGAGCGTCCTGTTCCATTTCCAGGCGAATGTCGCGAACCGTAATCTGTTCATCGTCTTCATGCTGGAACACCAGCACGCTGTCAGCAACGCGCAGGCGCGCAATGTCAAACGACCATCCGCGATCTTCAGCAACATCCGGCAACGTATTGTCTTTCGGGGCAATGGGCGAATCTTCGCCACGCACCGCTTCAGTCTGCGGCGTCAGCTGAATAACGGCGCCTTTGAGCATCACCTGCTTCACGCTGAGCTGGTGGCTCAACAGCGGCCATAACGCGACGTCCAGACGCATATTGTCGGCACGCACCAGCGGTTCGCTGGCCCCTTCAGCCGTTAACACCATGCGTCCGGTGAGGATGCTAAGTTGGGGCCAGACGTGCCAGCGCAGGGGGCCGTCCAGTTGCAATTGATATCCGCTGCGGGCAGCAACCTGCTTCACCATGTACGCGCGAAAATCATTTGGATTCACCAACATTACTAACGCAGAGAAACCGGCCACCAGCACGACCAGGAGAATCATCAGCGTCGTCAGAAATCGTCTCATGCTATCCCCAAAGGGCTGAAAAAAATCAGTCTTTATCAATCCGGCTGGCTACTGCGCCCTGCTGGTCGCGATACTTCGCATCCTGACGGCGATTGTAGGGACGCGCAGCCGGACCGGAGAGCGGTTCAAAACTCAGCGCACCAATCGGCATACCCGGGCGCAAGGCCAGCGGTAATTTTCCGGAGTTATAAAATTCCAGCACAATGCACCCTGACCAGCCCGGATCGATGCGATGCGCGGTCACGTGAACCATCAGGCCCAGACGCGCCAGCGACGAACGTCCGTCTAACCAGCCAACCAAATCTGCCGGAAGCGTCACGGATTCAAAGGTTACGGCCAGCGCTAACTCGCCGGGATGCAGGAAAAATGCTTCGCCTTCGGCAAGGACAATCTCATCACTCATCACGCGATCCAGCGCGGCGCTAACTTCATCCTTAGGCCCGCTCAAATCGATATACGCTGCCGTATGACCGCGGAACGTACGGAATTTATTACCAAGACGCACATCTACCGTTGCGCCATTAATACGCTCGACAGGAGGACGTGGATTGATCGACAGACGACCTGCATCCAACCAGGCTTCAATATCTCGGTCACATAAACGCATGGCACTTTCTCCTTTCGTGCTTCAACCCCTTAACGCCAGGTGCGTTAAGGGTGAACCAGGTTATTACTGAACGGTACACAATTCGCTGAACTTATTCAAAGAACTGACTGATTTTCGCCTTCAGAATATCGATGGCAATGCGGTTTTTACCCCCGCGCGGCACGATGATATCGGCGTATTGTTTTGAGGGTTCAATAAATTGCAGGAACATTGGACGCACAGTTTTCTGGTATTGCGCCATCACCGAATCCATCGAGCGGCCGCGCTCGTTGACGTCCCGCTTGATACGGCGCATCAGACAAATGTCGAGCGGGGTATCTACAAAAATAGAAAAATTCATCTCGTCACGCAAACGTGCATCCGTCAGCAGCAAAATGCCTTCGAGGATAATCACTTTCTTGGGTTCAATATGAATGGTCTCTTGCGTACGCGTGTGTTCAACATAGCTGTAGACGGGTAATTCAATCGCCGAGCCGCGTTTCAGCGTTTGCAGATGCTGGAACAGCAGGCTGTGATCCATTGCGTTCGGATGGTCGTAGTTCGTTTTTACACGTTCTTCCATCGACAGATGGCTTTGATCTTTGTAATAACTGTCTTCGGGAATAACGCCAATATGTTCGTCACCCACTTGTTCACGCAATTCGCGATAGAGAGTACTGGCAATAAGACTCTTGCCGGAAGCCGATGCGCCGGCAATGCCGATAATGACGCACTGATGAGACTGATCAGTCATAAATTTAGCGACCTGATTAACCTGGATGTTAGGAAGGGGGCGTCGAAACGCCAAACGCGGCAATTATAGGGATTTCAGCGACGCGACGCCAGCCCAGGCTGCACCAATGCAATCCCTGTCGCAAATTAAAATGGTCAGTTTTAAAGCAGGCACATAATTTATTCACCCACCTTAGGAATTAATAGCTTGAGAGTGTTATTTTATGAGCAGCTGGCGTATAAATTGTAAAATGTTTGTACTAGCATAATCACAGATTAAACATGATGCGTCCGGCATCTTCGCCACGGCGACATCGGCTATTCGGGTAAAGCGGTAATGAGTAAACCATCCCAACATGTTTTAGTTACCTTACCGCATCCTCTACTGCGCCTGGCCAGTTTAGGTCTGGTGGCGTTCATCTTTACGTTGTTCTCGCTGGAGCTGTCCCGTTACGGCACGCAGCTGGCACCACTGTGGTTCCCGACCTCAATTATGATGGTGGCTTTTTACCGTCATGCAGGAAAGATGTGGCCGGGGATCGCGCTGGCATGCTCCCTGGGCAGCATCGGTGCCTCTTTGTTATTCTTCCCGACCGACACGCTGAATTTCACCTACACTGCCATCAATATTATTGAGGCCGTTGCGGGCGCCATGTTATTGCGCAGGCTGTTGCCCTGGTACAATCCCTTACAAAATCTTAACGACTGGGCGCGTCTGGCATTCGGTAGTGCCGTGGTCCCGCCGCTGCTGGGCGGTTTTTTGATGTGGCTGCTGCTTCCAGGTGAAACGTCGTTAAATACGTTTCTAATTTGGGTGCTTTCAGAATCCATCGGCGCGCTCGCGCTGGTACCGTTAGGTTTGCTGTTTAAGCCGCACTATCTGCTGCGTCACCGCGATCCCCGTTTATTGCTGGAAACGCTCATCACCCTACTGGTAACTTTAGCGTTCAGCTGGCTGTCGATGATGTATCTTCCATGGCCGTTTACCTGCGTGATCGTTTTGCTGATGTGGAGTGCCGTGCGTCTGCCGCGCATGGAAGCGTTTCTGATTTTCCTCAGCACCGTAATGATGGTCTCGCTAATGCTGGCCGCCGACCCTTCACTGCTCTCCACCTCGAAAACGTTTGTCATGTCCAGCATGCCGTGGCTGCCGTTTTTGATGATTCTGTTACCGGCAAACATGATGACCATGGTCATGTACGCGTTTCGTGCCGAACGTAAACACATTTCAGAGAGCGAAACGCGTTTTCGCAACGCCATGGAATACTCCGCTATCGGCATGGCGCTGGTGGGCACCGAGGGGCAATGGCTACAGGCCAATAAAGCCTTGTGTCATTTTCTGGGTTACAGCCAGGAAGAGCTGCGCTCGCTGACCTTCCAGCAGTTAACCTGGCCGGAAGATCTGAATAACGACCTTGAGCAGTTGCAAATGCTGTCGCGCGGTGAAATCAATAGTTATTCAATGGAAAAACGCTATTACACCCGTGCAGGCGAGGTGGTCTGGGCACTGCTGGCCGTTTCACTGGTACGTCATAGCGATAACACCCCGCTCTACTTTATTGCCCAGGTTGAGGACATTAACGACCTGAAACACACGGAGTGGATCAATAAGCGGTTAATGGAACGTATTACGCTGGCGAATGAAGCAGGCGGCATTGGCATCTGGGAATGGGAATTGCAGCCTGACGTAATCAGCTGGGATAAGCGCATGTTCGATCTTTATGAGGTTCCCGCACATATCAAACCCAGCTGGCAAGTCTGGTATGACTGCATGGTCCCGGAAGATCGCGAGCATGCCGAAAGCGTGATTCGCGATTCACTGGCGGCACGTGTTCCTTTCAAACTTGAATTCCGTATTGCGGTCAAAGACGGTATTCGGCATATCCGCTCGCTGGCTAACCGGGTGCTGAATAAAGACGGCGAAGTGGAACGTTTGCTCGGCATCAATCTCGACATGACCGAAGTGAAGCAACTCAACGAGGCGCTGTATCAGGAAAAAGAACGTTTGCATATTACGCTGGATTCCATCGGTGAAGCGGTGATTTGTATCGACGTCGACCTGAACGTTACCTTTATGAATCCGGTGGCCGAGAAAATGAGCGGCTGGTCGCAGGAGAGCGCGTTGGGGATCCCGTTGCTCACGGTATTGCGCATCACCTTCGGTGATAACGGTCCGCTAATGGAAAATATCTACAGCGCCGACATATCGCGCACGGCCATTGAGCAGGAGGTAGTCCTGCATTGCCGTAACGGCACCAGTTACGATATTCAGTACAGTATCACGCCACTCAGCACCCTCGACGGCGGTAGCATTGGCTCCGTGTTGGTGATTCAGGATGTCACCGAATCACGCAAGATGTTGCGTCAACTCAGTTACAGCGCATCGCATGATGACCTTACGCATCTGGCCAACCGGGTCAGCTTCGAAAACCATCTGAAACAATTGCTGCATACGGTACACAACTCCCATCAGCGTCACGCGCTAGTCTTTATCGATCTGGATCGTTTTAAAGCCGTCAACGATAGCGCCGGCCATGCGGCGGGCGATGCCTTGCTGCGTGAACTATCCTCCCTGATGCTCAGCATGCTGCGCACCAGCGATGTACTGGCTCGTCTTGGCGGCGATGAGTTCGGCCTGCTGCTGCCAGATTGTAATATCGAAAGTTCCCGGTTTATCGCGGGTCGCGTCATTAGCGCCATCAATGATTACCACTTTACATGGGAAGGCCGCTTACACCGTATTGGCGCCAGCGCCGGGATCACGCTGATCGATGACAAAAATCATGTCGCCACCGAGGTGATGTCCCAGGCGGATATCGCCTGCTACGCGGCCAAAAATAGCGGGCGTGGACGGGTATGTGTCTATGAATCCCAGCAGAGTCAGATGCATGCGGCGCGAGGAATACCTTCGCCCGAGGAACAGCGCAATATCATTACCCACAACCCAATGTTGATGATCGCCCACGGCGTCGCATCTCCGCGTATTCCTGAGAGCTTTAGCTTCTGGCTGGTGTCGCTGCGTTTATGGAGCAGCGAAGGCGACATCATTGAGGAGCAGGCTTTCCGCGCCGGTCTGGTCGATCCTGCACTGAATCATGCCCTCGACCGTCGGGTCTTTACTGAATTTTTCCAGCATTCTGCCTCCGGTGTTGCCGGTAAAGGGCTTAGCGTTGCCCTGCCCCTTTCCGCCGCCGGGTTGCTCAATCCCGTGCTGGTTGATGAACTGCTGGCATTGATGGAAAACAGTCCGCTTCCGCCTCGTTTATTGCATCTGAGCGTACCGGGAGAAGTGATGAAAACGCATCCAGCGCAGGCCATGCCCGCCATGCAACGATTACGCCAGGCGGGTTGTCGCATCATTTTAAGCCAGGTGGGTCGCGATTTAGAGGTCTTTGACAATCTCAAGTATCACGTCGCCGATTACCTGTTACTTGACAGCGAACTGAGCGCCAGCGCGCACGGCAATCTGACGGATGAAATGTGGGTTTCCATTATTCAGAGCCACGCACAACGCCTGGATATCAAAACTATTGCCGGACCGGTAAACATGCCGCTGATTATGGATGCCCTGTCTGGCATCGGTATTGATATGATTTTTGGCGATATTATTGCCGACGCCCAACCGCTGGAGTTGCTACTCAACACCAGCAATTTCGCCATCAACTGATGGTTGCCAGCCTTCCGTATACCAGATATGCAGTAGCGCGTAGGAACGCCAGGGCTTCCAGCGCTCTGCGTAGCGCCGGATTTGCGCCGGCGTCATGCCTGGAAAACGCTGTTTAATCAAGTAATCATCGGGAAGAAAAATGTCCTTCGCCTGCCACCCGCGCAGCGCGAAGTAATTGGCCGTCCAGCGCCCAATGCCTGGAAACGTTTGTAACTGCTTCACCCCCTGCTCGATATCAGGCGGGGCAACAGGCTTAAGCATGCCATCCAGCGCCGCCCGGGCAAGGTGAATCAGCGCTTCCGCACGTTTAAGCGGCATGCCCAGTGCTTTCAGCTCCAGCGGTTGTGCGGCGGCCAGCGCCTCAGGGGTAGGAAAGCACACGTAATCTGGCGCGTCGGCAAGCCTATCACCGTACAAATGCGCCACCTTCGCCGTCAGTTTTGCTGCCATCGCCACGCTGACCAACTGGCCTAAAATCGCGCGAACGCCCTGCTCGAACGCATCAACCGATCCCGGTAGACGCAATCCAGGGCGTGCCGCCCCCAGGCTCCCCAACGCACTGGCAATGTGCTGCGGACAGCAGTTCAGATCGAACAACTGCGCCATTTTTGCCAGGCACTCTCGGGCAACGGGCTGTAGTCCCGGGCTTAACATTACCTGCAGCTCGTTGGCCTCCAGATCCGGGACAACGCTCACCACCCCACGATGCTGGCCTATCGCCAGGCTTCTTTCATACTTCAATATGCCTACGGTTTCTACCCCATCCACGGCACGGTCAGCGAGAAACCCCAGCATCCAGGGCCAGTCATAGGGCGATTGCCAGCTCAGAGTAAACATATACACGTCCTTTTTTTGCCAGACTACAGCATAAACGCTATCCCGACGATGCGCCTTGCTTTCATATTCCAGTTGTCGGGACGACTACATTTCGCTAAAGTCTCGCCCCTTCTTGACTGCCCTGGGGAGTTTCACGGTGTTTATTGGTTTTGACTACGGTACGGCAAACTGTTCAGTGGCCGTCATGCGTGACGGGCAGCCTCAATTGCTCAAAATGGAAAATGACAGCACGCTGCTGCCCTCCATGCTGTGCGCCCCGACGCGTGAAGCGGTCAGCGAGTGGCTGTATCGCCATCATGATGTCCCGGCAACGGATGACGAAACGCAGGCATTACTGCGTCGTGCGGTGCGCTTTAACCGCGAAGAAGACATTGATGTTAACGCCAATAGCGTGCAGTTTGGTCTGGCATCACTGGGCCAATATATTGATGACCCGGAAGAAGTCTACTTCGTTAAATCACCGAAATCGTTTCTGGGTGCCAGCGGTCTGAAGCCGCAGCAGGTCGCGCTGTTTGAAGATTTAGTCTGTGCGATGATGCTGCATATCCGCAACCAGGCACAAAACCAGCTACCTGAAGCGATAACCCAGGCCGTTATCGGTCGTCCGATCAACTTCCAGGGGTTAGGCGGCGACGACGCCAACGCCCAGGCACAAGGTATTCTTGAGCGCGCGGCCAAACGCGCCGGTTTTCAGGATGTGGTCTTCCAGTACGAGCCGGTCGCGGCTGGACTGGATTATGAAGCCACGCTGCAAAACGAGAAACGCGTGCTGGTGGTGGACATCGGCGGCGGAACCACCGACTGCTCGTTGCTGCTGATGGGTCCGCAGTGGCATCAGCGCGCCGATCGCGAAACCAGCCTGTTAGGTCACAGTGGCTGTCGCGTGGGCGGTAACGATCTGGACATCGCGCTGGCCTTTAAACACCTGATGCCATTACTCGGCATGGGAGGCGAAACCGAAAAAGGCATTGCCTTACCTATTCTGCCGTGGTGGAACGCCGTCGCCATTAACGACGTTCCTGCCCAAAGTGATTTTTACAGTACCGCCAACGGACGCTTGTTAAACGATCTGATCCGCGACGCGCGTGAAGCAGACAAAGTCGCGTTACTGCTCAAAGTCTGGCGCGAGCGTCTTAGCTACCGGCTGGTACGCAGCGCAGAAGAAAGCAAAATTGCGCTTTCCGCACAGGCTAACGTCACGGCGGCGCTGCCGTTTATCAGCGATGAACTGGCGACGGCAATCAGTCAACAGGGGCTGGAGGCGGCGCTCAATCAGCCACTGGCACGTATTCTGGAGCAGGTGCAGCTGGCGCTGGATAATGCCCAGGAAAAACCGGATGTTATTTATTTGACCGGTGGCAGCGCACGCTCACCGCTTATCAAAAAAGCGCTCGCCGAACAGCTGCCGGGGATCCCTATCGCCGGTGGCGATGATTTCGGCTCGGTGACTGCCGGTCTGGCTCGCTGGGCAGACGTGGTTTTCCGCTAAGCGGCTCGCAGGCTGAAAAGTGTGCGTATTGACATCATTGTGACTGTGGCTTATGGTCAGGAGTGAGGGTCAGGGAGGGTTACCCCTCCCTCTGGTATCTTAGTAAGCCGCGAAGCTAATCACTAAGAGTATCACCAGTATGATGACGTACTTCATCATAACCCTTTCCTTATTTTGGCCCCTTCCTCGGGAGGGGCTTTCCCGTTCCAGCGTCCCGCTGAAATCTCTGGCTTTCCTCCTTTTTGCCTTGTCCGCACTCTAGCGCACTCTTCCGCATTGGCGATTTTCACCGCCCATTGTTGCGTAACGCCTCGCAAAGCCGCGCCGCCATTCAGACGAATCCCGACAGTGTTTCATAATTCCTCCATCTTTCTCCCTGGTTAGCTGGCTAAACTAGTATCATTCCGCGAAACGTTTCAGGATGAGAAACTTATAACAATGAAAGGCAGTAACAAATCCCGCTGGGTGATAGCAATCGTGACCGTCGTGGCGGCCATCGCCGCATTTTGGTTCTGGCACAGCCGCAGTGAATCTCAGGGGAATGCCCCCGGTGCAACCGGGCAAGCACAGCACGCCGCAGGCTCAGGGCGGCGTGGAATGCGTTCTGGTCCGCTAGCCCCCGTGCAGGTTGCCACTGCCACGGAACAAGCCGTTCCGCGCTACCTGACGGGGTTGGGCACCGTGACGGCCGCGAATACCGCCACGGTTCGCAGCCGGGTAGACGGTCAGCTCATCGCGTTACACTTTCAGGAAGGACAGCAGGTCAAAGCCGGCGACCTGCTGGCTGAAATAGACCCCAGCCAGTTCAAAGTCGCCCTTGCCCAGGCGCAGGGACAGTTAGCCAAAGATACCGCGACGCTGGCAAATGCCCGTCGCGACCTGGCCCGCTATCAGCAACTGGTGAAAACCAATCTGGTCTCCCGTCAGGAACTGGATGCTCAGCAGGCATTGGTGAACGAAACGCAAGGGACGATCAAAGCCGATGAAGCCAGCGTCGCCAGCGCCCAGTTGCAGCTTGACTGGAGTCGCATCACCGCCCCTGTCGATGGCCGTGTCGGCCTGAAACTGGTCGACGTGGGTAACCAAATCTCCAGCGGTGATACCACCGGGATTGTCGTCATTACGCAAATCCATCCCATCGACCTGATCTTCACCTTGCCAGAAAACGATATTGCAACCGTGCTACGGGCGCAAAAAACGGGCAACTCGCTGAAGGTCGAAGCCTGGGATCGCACCAATTCGCAGAAACTCAGCGAAGGCGTACTGCTGAGCCTCGACAACCAGATTGACGCCACCACCGGCACCATTAAAGCAAAAGCCCGTTTTAACAATCAGGACGACACGCTGTTTCCGAACCAGTTCGTTAACGCCCGCATGCTGGTCGACACAGAACAAAACGCCATCGTGATCCCCACTGCCGCCTTACAAATGGGCAATGAAGGTCACTTTGTCTGGGTGCTGAATACAGAGAATAAAGTCAGTAAACATCTGGTCAAACCGGGCATTCAGGACAGTCAAAAAGTGGTGATTACTGCCGGGCTGTCGGCGGGCGATCGCGTCGTCACCGACGGTATTGACCGCCTGACGGAAGGGGCAAAAGTTGACGTTGTGGAGGCGCATAGCGCCACGGCCACAAACGATAAAGCCACCGCACGCGAGTACGGCAAAAAAGGAGCACGCTCCTGATGCAGGCGTTACCTCCGGACAACACCGGCGGCCCATCCCGCCTGTTTATTCTGCGCCCTGTTGCCACCACGCTGCTGATGGTGGCGATTTTACTCGCCGGGATTATAGGCTATCGCTTCCTGCCCATCGCAGCGTTGCCGGAAGTGGATTATCCGACCATTCAGGTGGTGACACTCTACCCTGGCGCCAGCCCGGATGTGATGACCTCCGCCGTGACTGCTCCGCTTGAGCGCCAGTTTGGGCAGATGTCGGGTCTAAAACAGATGTCCTCACAAAGCTCCGGTGGTGCATCCGTGGTGACATTGCAGTTTCAGCTCACGTTACCGCTGGACGTCGCCGAACAGGAAGTCCAGGCCGCGATTAATGCCGCCACCAATTTATTACCGAGCGATCTGCCCAACCCACCGGTGTACAGCAAAGTGAACCCGGCGGATCCGCCGATCATGACGCTGGCGGTGACCTCTACCGCCATGCCCATGACGCAGGTGGAAGATATGGTTGAAACCCGCGTGGCGCAGAAAATTTCCCAGGTCTCCGGCGTAGGCCTGGTGACACTGTCTGGCGGACAACGTCCGGCCGTGCGCGTAAAACTTAACGCACAGGCCATTGCCGCGTTAGGGCTGACCAGCGAAACCGTCCGCACCGCCATCACCGGCGCCAACGTCAATTCAGCCAAAGGTAGCCTGGATGGCCCAACGCGCGCCGTCACCCTGTCCGCCAACGACCAGATGCAGTCTGCCGATGAGTATCGTCAGTTAATCATTGCCTATAAAAACGGTGCGCCAGTGCGCCTCGGCGATGTCGCAACCGTCGAGCAAGGGGCGGAAAACAGCTGGCTGGGCGCGTGGGCCAATAAGCAACAAGCTATCGTGATGAACGTTCAGCGCCAGCCTGGTGCGAACATTATCTCCACCGCGGACAGCATTCGCCAGATGCTGCCTGCGCTAACAGAAAGCCTGCCAAAATCGGTCAATGTCACGGTGCTTTCGGATCGTACAACCAACATTCGTGCTTCCGTTTCCGACACCCAGTTTGAACTGATGCTGGCGATTGCGCTGGTGGTGATGATCATTTACCTGTTCCTGCGCAATATACCGGCCACGATTATTCCCGCGGTCGCCGTACCGCTGTCGCTGATAGGTACCTTTGCGGTAATGGTATTCCTCGATTTCTCGATCAATAACCTGACGCTGATGGCGCTGACCATCGCCACGGGGTTTGTGGTCGATGACGCGATTGTGGTTATCGAGAATATTTCGCGCTATATCGAAAAAGGGGAAAAACCGCTGACCGCCGCCCTTAAAGGCGCAGGCGAGATTGGTTTTACTATCATCTCATTGACGTTTTCCCTGATCGCAGTGCTGATCCCACTGCTGTTTATGGGCGATATCGTCGGGCGATTATTCCGCGAGTTCGCCGTCACGCTGGCGGTGGCGATTTTGATTTCCGCCGTCGTATCACTGACGCTCACGCCAATGATGTGCGCCCGCATGCTCAGCCAGGCGTCATTGCGCAAGCAAAACCGCTTCTCCCGTGCCTCGGAAAAAATGTTCGAGCGCGTCATTGCCGGGTACGGTCACTGGCTGGCAAAAGTGCTTAACCACCCATGGCTGACGCTTGGCGTCGCGCTCGGCACGCTGGCATTAAGCGTGATGCTGTGGATCTTTATCCCGAAGGGCTTCTTCCCGATCCAGGATAACGGCATTATTCAGGGCACATTGCAGGCACCGCAGTCCAGCTCATTTGCCAGCATGGCTCAACGCCAGCGTCAGGTCTCTGATGTGATCCTTAAAGACCCGGCAGTAGAAAGCCTGACCGCGTTCGTCGGCGTTGATGGCACCAACCCGGCGCTGAACAGCGCGCGCCTGCAAATTAACCTTAAGCCGCTGAATGAACGCGATGACCGCGTGCAAAAGGTCATCGCGCGCCTGCAGGATGCAGTGGATAACGTGCCCGGCGTCGACCTCTATCTCCAGCCTACCCAGGATCTGACCATTGATACGCAGGTGAGCCGCACCCAGTATCAGTTTACGCTGCAGGCCACCTCGCTGGACGCTCTCAGCACCTGGGTGCCGCAGCTACTGGAAAAACTGCAGCAGTTGCCGCAGCTGTCTGACGTCAGCAGTGACTGGCAGGACCAGGGACTGGTGGCGTATGTAAATGTTAATCGCGACAGCGCCAGCCGTTTAGGCATCAGCATGGCAGATGTCGATAACGCGCTGTATAACGCTTTCGGACAGCGGCTGATTTCAACCATCTACACCCAGGCAAACCAATATCGGGTGGTGTTGGAACATGATACCGCCAGTACGCCGGGGCTTTCCGCGTTGGACTCCCTTCGCCTGACCAGCAGCGACGGCGGGATCGTCCCGCTTAGCACTATCGCCAGCATTGAGCAGCGTTTTGCCCCGCTGTCGATTAACCATCTCGATCAGTTCCCGGTCACCACCATCTCGTTCAACGTGCCGGATGACCACTCGCTGGGCGATGCGGTAGAGGCAATACTGCAGGCGGAAAAAACGCTGGACCTGCCGTCAAGTATTACCACCCAGTTCCAGGGCAGTACGCTGGCCTTCCAGGCCGCGCTCGGCAACACCATCTGGCTGATTGTGGCGGCGGTCGTCGCGATGTATATCGTGCTCGGCGTGCTGTATGAGAGCTTTATTCACCCGATCACTATTCTCTCCACGCTTCCGACGGCGGGCGTCGGGGCACTGCTGGCGTTGATGATTGCCGGTAGTGAACTGGACGTTATTGCAATCATCGGTATTATTTTGCTGATTGGTATCGTCAAGAAAAATGCCATCATGATGATCGACTTTGCCCTTGCCGCTGAACGCGAACAGGGGATGGCACCGCGCGACGCCATATTCCAGGCGTGCCTGCTGCGTTTTCGCCCGATCCTGATGACCACGCTGGCGGCTCTGCTGGGAGCATTGCCGCTGATGTTAAGTACCGGCGTGGGCGCTGAGTTACGCCGCCCATTAGGTATTGGTATGGTCGGTGGACTGCTGGTCAGTCAGGTATTAACCCTGTTTACCACCCCGGTGATTTACCTGCTGTTTGACCGACTGTCGCTGTACGTGAAAAACCGCTTCCCGCGTCAGGAAGAGGACGCGTAAATGAAATTTTTTGCTCTCTTCATCCATCGTCCGGTAGCGACCATTCTCCTTTCCGTCGCCATTACCCTGTGCGGCATTCTGGGCTTTCGCCTGTTACCGGTCGCGCCGCTGCCGCAGGTAGATTTCCCGGTGATCATGGTCAGCGCCTCGCTGCCGGGAGCATCACCCGAAACCATGGCGTCATCCGTCGCCACGCCGCTGGAGCGCTCGCTCGGGCGTATCGCAGGCGTGAATGAAATGACGTCAAGCAGTTCGCTTGGCAGCACGCGCATTATTCTTGAGTTTACGTTTGATCGCGACATCAACGGCGCGGCGCGGGACGTTCAGGCCGCCATTAACGCCGCCCAAAGCCTGCTGCCCAGCGGAATGCCCAGTCGGCCAACGTACCGAAAGGCCAATCCATCCGATGCGCCTGTCATGATCCTGACGCTAACCTCGGATACTTATTCTCAGGGCGAATTGTATGATTTCGCCTCGACACAACTGGCGCAAACCATCGCGCAAATTGACGGCGTTGGCGACGTCGACGTCGGCGGCAGCTCCCTGCCCGCCGTGCGCGTTGGCCTGAACCCGCAGGCGCTGTTTAACCAGGGTGTCTCTTTGGATGACGTGCGTAGCGCGATCAATAGCGCCAACGTGCGTCAACCACAGGGCGCGCTGGAAGATGAAACCCGCCGCTGGCAGGTGCAAACCAACGACGAGCTCAAAACCGCGGCTGAGTATCAACCGCTGATTATTCACTACAACAACGGTGCGGCCGTACGTCTGGGTGACGTCGCCTCTATCACTGACTCGGTGCAGGACGTGCGTAACGCCGGGATGACCAATGCCAAACCGGCCATTCTGTTGATGATCCGCAAACTCCCGGAAGCCAACATCATCCAGACGGTGGACAGCATCCGGGCCAAATTGCCAGAGTTACAAACGCTGATCCCGGCCGCCATTGATTTGCAAATTGCCCAGGATCGTTCGCCGACCATTCGTGCGTCGCTGGAAGAAGTGGAACAGACGCTGATTATCTCCGTGGCGCTGGTTATCCTGGTGGTGTTTGTTTTCCTGCGCTCCGGGCGCGCGACGCTGATCCCCGCCGTAGCAGTGCCCGTCTCGCTGATTGGCACGTTTGCCGCCATGTATCTGTGTGGATTCAGTCTGAACAACCTGTCGCTAATGGCGCTGACCATTGCCACCGGGTTTGTGGTCGATGACGCCATCGTGGTGCTGGAAAATATATCCCGGCACCTGGAAGCGGGAATGAAGCCGCTCCAGGCGGCATTACAAGGCACGCGCGAAGTCGGATTTACAGTGCTTTCCATGAGCCTGTCGCTGGTGGCGGTGTTCCTGCCGCTGCTGTTAATGGGCGGTCTGCCGGGACGATTACTGCGGGAATTTGCCGTGACCCTGTCGGTTGCCATCGGGATTTCACTGCTGGTCTCGCTGACGCTCACACCAATGATGTGCGGATGGATGCTCAAATCCAGCGCCCCACGAGAACAGTCTCGTAAGCGAGGATTTGGCCGGGTGCTGGTTGCCTTGCAACAAAGTTACGCCACCTCGCTGCAGTGGGTGTTACGCCATACCCGAATGGTGGGCGTGGTATTACTGGCAACCATTGCGCTCAACGTCTGGCTGTATATTTCCATCCCCAAAACCTTTTTCCCGGAGCAGGACACCGGCGTTCTGATGGGGGGGATCCAGGCCGACCAAAGCATTTCGTTTCAGGCCATGCGCGGAAAGTTGCAGGATTTTATGAAGATCATCCGTGACGATCCAGCTGTGGACAACGTCACCGGTTTTACCGGCGGCTCCCGTGTTAACAGCGGCATGATGTTTATTACCCTGAAGCCGCGCGCAGAGCGCCAGCAAACCGCTCAGCAGGTGATTGACAGGCTGCGCGTGAAGTTGGCCAAAGAGCCGGGGGCGAACCTGTTTCTGATGGCGGTACAGGATATTCGCGTCGGGGGACGGCAAGCCAACGCCAGCTACCAGTACACGCTGCTGTCGGACGATCTTGCCGCATTACGGGAATGGGAACCGAAAATCCGTAAAGCGTTAGCCACCCTGCCCCAACTGGCTGACGTCAACTCCGATCAGCAGGACAACGGTGCAGAGATGAGTCTGACCTACGATCGTGACACCATGTCACGTCTGGGGATCGACGTCGAAGCCGCCAACAGCCTGCTGAATAACGCCTTTGGTCAGCGGCAAATATCGACCATCTACCAGCCGATGAACCAGTACAAAGTGGTGATGGAGGTCGACCCGCGCTACACCCAGGACATCAGCGCGCTGGATAAAATGTTTGTCATTAATAGCGATGGCAAAGCCATCCCGTTGTCGTACTTTGCTAAATGGCAACCGGCGAACGCCCCGCTGTCGGTGAACCATCAGGGGCTGTCTGCCGCCTCAACCGTGTCGTTTAACCTGCCGACCGGCGCATCACTTTCTGAGGCCACAGAAGCCATTAACCGGACCATGACCCAGCTTGGCGTCCCGTCAACGGTGCGCGGCAGTTTTGCCGGTACGGCGCAGGTTTTTCAGGATACGATGAACTCACAGGTGATCCTGATTATCGCCGCCATCGCCACGGTCTACATCGTGCTGGGTATGCTGTATGAAAGCTACGTTCACCCGCTTACTATCCTCTCAACGCTGCCTTCTGCCGGGGTGGGTGCGCTACTGGCACTGGAATTGTTCAATGCCCCGTTCAGCCTAATCGCCCTGATAGGGATCATGCTATTAATTGGCATTGTGAAGAAAAACGCCATCATGATGGTCGACTTTGCGCTTGAGGCGCAGAGAAATGGCAAGCTGACGCCGGAAGAAGCCATTTTCCAGGCCTGCCTGCTGCGTTTTCGTCCCATCATGATGACCACGCTGGCGGCACTGTTTGGCGCGCTGCCGCTGGTGTTATCGGCTGGCGATGGTTCGGAACTACGCCAGCCGTTGGGGATAACCATCGTCGGCGGGCTGGTAGTGAGCCAACTGCTGACGCTGTACACTACCCCGGTGGTGTATCTCTTTTTCGACCGTCTGCGTGTGCGTTTTTCGCGTAAAAACAGCAACCCGGTAGCAGACTTATGACAGAACTTCCCGACAGCACCCGCTGGCAGCTTTGGATTGTAGCATTCGGCTTTTTTATGCAATCGCTGGATACCACCATCGTCAACACCGCGCTTCCTGCAATGGCCAGAAGCCTCGGCGAAAGCCCGTTGCATATGCATATGGTCATTGTGTCGTATGTTTTAACCGTAGCGGTGATGCTGCCTGCCAGCGGCTGGCTGGCAGACAAGATCGGCGTACGTAATATATTCTTCACCGCCATCATCCTGTTCACGCTGGGATCGCTGTTTTGCGCCGGGTCCAGCACGCTCAATGAACTCGTTATGGCCCGCGTGTTACAGGGCGTCGGTGGTGCGATGATGGTGCCAGTCGGCCGGCTGACGGTAATGAAAATTGTCCCGCGCACGCAGTATATGGCGGCAATGACCTTCGTCACCTTACCGGGGCAAATTGGTCCGTTGCTCGGTCCGGCATTAGGCGGCATTCTGGTGGAGTATGCCTCCTGGCACTGGATTTTCCTGATTAACATTCCCGTCGGCATTATTGGGGCAATCGCCACCTTAATGCTGATGCCCAACTACACGTTGCAAACCCGACGCTTCGATCTCTCGGGATTTATGCTGCTAGCCGTTGGCATGGCGGTACTGACGCTAGCGCTGGATGGCAGCAAAGGCAGCGGGATCTCAGATATTACGCTGGCGGCGCTGGTTATCTGCGGCGTGCTGGCAATCCTTCTGTATATCAGACACGCCAGCAACAACTCGCGCGCACTGTTCAGTCTGCATCTGTTTCGCACCCCCACTTTCTCATTAGGCCTGCTTGGCAGTTTTGTCGGGCGCATTGGTAGCGGAATGTTACCGTTTATGACGCCGGTGTTTTTGCAGATTGGGCTGGGCTTTTCGCCGTTTCATGCCGGGCTGATGATGATCCCGATGGTACTGGGCAGCATGGGCATGAAGCGTATTGTGGTTCAGGTCGTCAACCGGTTTGGTTATCGTCGGGTGCTGGTTGCCACCACGCTGGGCCTGTCGCTGGTCTGCCTGTTGCTGATGACGACCGCCCTGCTCGGCTGGTATTACGTGCTGCCCTTCGTGCTGTTTTTACAAGGCATGGTCAACTCCACCCGTTTTTCATCGATGAACACCCTGACCTTAAAAGACTTACCTGACGATCTCGCCAGCAGCGGTAACAGCCTGCTGTCGATGATCATGCAGCTGTCGATGAGTATCGGGGTAACCATCGCTGGCCTGCTGTTGGGCATGTTTGGTCAACAGCATATCGCTCTCGACAGCGGCAGCACCCATACCGTCTTTATGTATACCTGGCTGTGCATTGCCCTGATTATCGCGCTGCCAGCGATGATTTTTGCCCGCGTGCCAAACGATACGCAAACCAACGCGGTGATTTCACGGCGTAAAAGGAGCAACTGATGAAGTTATGGCGACCCGGAATAACCGGCAAACTGTTTCTGGCGATTTTTGCCACCTGCATTGTGCTACTCATTAGCATGCACTGGGCCGTACGGGTAAGCTTCGAACGCGGATTTATTGACTACATCAAACACGGCAATGAACAGCGGCTACAAATGCTGAGCGACGCGCTGGGCGAACAATATCAGCAACATGGCAACTGGCGGTTTCTGCGCAATAACGATCGTTTTGTTTTTCAGATCCTGCGTTCTTTTGAACACGACAACAACGATGACAAGCCAGGCCCCGGTATGCCGCCGCACGGCTGGCGTACCCAGTTTTGGGTCATCGACCAAAACGCCCGCGTGCTGGTCGGCCCACGTGGTCCGGTTCCCGGCGACGGCACGCGCCGCCCAATCATGGTTAACGGGATCGAAGTGGGTGCCGTCATCGCGTCGCCCGTAGAACGCTTAACGCGTAATACAGATATTAATTTCGATAAACAGCAGCGCCGTACCAGTTGGCTGATCGTCGCGCTCTCCACTATCCTGGCAGCGCTGGCTACGTTTACACTGGCGCGTAGTCTGCTGGCCCCCGTCAAGCGTCTGGTGGACGGCACGCACAAGCTGGCCGCGGGGGATTTCACCACCCGCGTTGCCCCCACCAGCACCGATGAACTGGGCAAACTGGCGCAGGATTTCAACCAGTTGGCCAGTACGCTGGAAAAGAACCAGCAAATGCGCCGTGATTTTATGGCCGATATTTCTCACGAACTGCGCACGCCGCTGGCGGTGTTGCGCGGCGAGCTGGAAGCGATTCAGGATGGCGTTCGCCAGTTCACTCCAGATTCGGTGGCCTCTTTACAGGCCGAAGTGGGCACGCTGACCAAACTGGTGGACGATCTCCATCAGCTCTCAATGTCAGATGAAGGCGCCCTGGCCTACCAAAAAACCTCCCTGGATCTGATCCCGTTACTGGAAGTCGCAAGCGGCGCGTTTCGCGAGCGTTTTGCCAGCCGCGGACTGACAATACAACTCTCGCTGCCGGACAGCATGACGGTGTTTGGCGACCGGGATCGTCTGATGCAGCTGTTCAATAACCTGCTGGAAAACAGCCTGCGTTATACCGACAGCGGCGGCGGGCTGCGTATTTCTGCCGAACAGCGCGAGCGTCAGGTCCTATTGACCTTCGCCGATTCAGCTCCGGGCGTAAACGATGCACAGCTGCAAAAACTGTTTGAGCGATTTTATCGCACCGAGGGTTCGCGTAACCGCGCCAGCGGAGGCTCCGGCCTGGGTCTGGCGATTTGCGTCAATATTGTTGAGGCGCACAATGGGCATATCCGCGCCGCCCATTCGCCTTTTGGCGGGGTAAGCATTACAGTAGAGTTACCGCTGGAACGCGATTTACAGAGAGATGTATGACAGAGTTACCCATTGATGAAAACACGCCGCGTATTCTGATCGTGGAAGATGAACCCAAGCTGGGACAATTGCTTATCGACTACCTGCGTGCCGCGAGCTATGCCCCGACGCTCATCAACCACGGTGACCAGGTTTTACCGTACGTGCGCCAGACGCCACCCGATCTGATTTTGCTGGATCTGATGCTGCCAGGCACTGACGGCTTGACTCTATGCCGGGAAATTCGACGTTTCTCTGAAGTGCCGATCATGATGGTCACCGCCAAAATCGAAGAAATTGACCGTCTGTTGGGACTGGAGATCGGTGCCGATGACTACATCTGTAAACCCTACAGCCCGCGTGAAGTTGTCGCCCGCGTGAAGACAATACTGCGCCGCTGTAAACCCCAGCGCGAGTTGCAACAACTGGATGCTGCCAGCCCGCTGATCGTTGATGAAGGCCGTTTTCAGGCGTCATGGCGCGGGAAGATGCTCGACTTAACCCCGGCGGAGTTCCGCCTACTGAAAACGTTGTCGCATGAGCCGGGAAAAGTCTTCTCCCGCGAGCAGTTGCTTAACCATCTCTATGATGACTACCGGGTCGTGACCGATCGCACCATCGACAGCCATATCAAGAACCTGCGGCGCAAGCTGGAGTCGCTGGACGCCGAACAGTCGTTTATCCGCGCAGTGTACGGCGTCGGGTATCGTTGGGAAGCAGATGCCTGTCGGATAGCGTAATTAAAAAAATCTCACGCTTCGCAGTTATAGGCTACAGTGTAGGGAATTTACACCTACATCGTAGCCAAAAGGACTGTCCATGGTTCAGGATGAACGCATACTCAACGCAATGCGTGAGATGTGCAATAGCAAACTGCCGCATACTGACGAGCAACGCATCTGGCATATCGCCAATATTCCCGCACTACTGCGCGAAGCGCGCTACGATGAGCTCGACGCCCGCTTCAACCAGGCGCTGACGGACAGCTTCACCAGCCGTGAAGCTGAAAAGCGTTACTTCCTCGCCTGGACCCAAATGTGCAACCGTTTTTATGATATGGATGCTCTCGTCGATGCAGGTCCGCAAGGATTAGCTCTCATCAAAGCCTGGCAGCACGCCCGCCCGCGCTCGACTCACGCCTGGCTTGCCGAAGCCCAGTACTGGAACCACCGCGCGTGGTTTTACCGTAGCTATGGTTGGGCAGAGGAGACGTCTGCCGCAATGTGGGTTTGCGCCGGGGCCTGCAACGAGCGAATGGTCATTGCCGCATTGAATGCTATCGATTGCGAGCCACGCCAGTGGATGGTTGCCTTATTAACCAGCACCAACACAAAAGTCTTCGGTCAACCCGACTGGTTAATTGAATTTCTTGAGGGTACCGATTTCACCGGGCAACCGCTGATGCAGGTGTTAGCCAAATATCATCAGGATTCGCCGCAGGAAATGGAAACGCTGATGGCCTTTTCCGGGCTTTCTCTGGAAGATGCAGCATGCCCAAATCTACCGCGTCCAGCGGTACTACCGGATTGCAAGGGCGATGCCGAGGCTGAATACTGGCTCTCTGTGTGTCTGGCTATTTTTCCGCGCGCATTTTACGCGCTGGATGAATACATTCCATTTCAGATGCCACGCTGGGGTGGGTCACACGAGGGCATTCGTGAATTTCTGGCCTCACCAACCTGCGGCCATCTTTGTGCCGCCGAGCGCGAGCATCTGGAATTATTAATCTGGTGGGACACCTGTCGCGATCTGCGTATTAAGGAACTCGAGTACCCACCGGAACGGGAAACGTTTATCGCCAAAGCCGAAGATATTGCCCAGCGGGCGCATAGCCAAAGTTCTCGTCATCATGCGCTGGAGTGGCTGTTAACCTGCTATAACGATCTGAGCGATCTCGACGCCCTGTGGTATACCATTCAACGTGCGGTCGCGGAAAACCTCAAGCTAAGTCATTACTACACCGTGTACGCGCTAAAATTTGCGCTACGCGACTTCCCGGACACCTGGTGGATTTATAATTTCTTGCACCAGAACGCCAGGCAAACCGAGTTTTACGCCGCCAGAATCTACAGCGGTTATTTCCAGTACGCGGGATTATTCGGGTTTGAAAAAGATGAAGCACAGGGCATTGCCGTACTCGATAGCGTAGCTGCACTGGAATATAACAATAACTGGCAGTCAGCCATCAAAGATATTGACTGGCTCGATCTCCCGCAGCATTTTGCCTTACTGGCAGAGCTGGGTGCTCAGAGAAACCTGCCCTGCGCCTACTACTTGCAGGCCCTCGAATACAATAACCCAGACAACAATAGCCTGCTTCCTTATGATCCCGTTACCGCGCTAAATTATTTTCAGCGTGCAGCGGAGATTTTGCACCAACAGGTCGCGCTGCAAGAGAAGACCCCCTATCGACTGGTCGTTAACGCCGGTTACCACGCGTATCAACATGACCTGCAGGATATTCACAGCAAAATCGCCGATTGCTACGAACGTTTAGCCCAGCAAGAAACCCATGCCGGCATGCGTTCCGTTTACGAAAAAAACCTGCTTGATAATTTACATCAGGCCGATCGGTTCGGTTCGAAACAAGCCTGGAGCGTCTTCCTGCTGAAACTTCGCGAGGTAAATGATTTTACCCTGGCGCATTCCTATCTGAACATCCTGGAGGAAGAAGGCTACAACGGTACGGCGGAAGCCATGGTGACGCTGTCGTGGCTGTATGGTAATAAACACGACAAGAAACTGTTCAACATGAAAGCCAGTGCGCGCTGGGCCTATTTCTTTATTACGCTTTTCCCGGATCACGCGTTATTTACTGAATTATCTCCGCTACATTTCGATACTCTGGCGAAACGCTGTCGCTTTGCCTGGCATACCTCGAAAATTGCTGATTCAGAACTGCCGAATAAAGATATATGGAACAGATAATGCGCTTAATATTACTCTCCTTCTGCCCTCTGTTGCTGCTTTGCGCGCCTGCCAGAGCAGAAATCACCGAGCAGCAGTTACAAGCCGACTGCGCGAAAGTCCCTACCTACGCCAGCCAGGGTGAGCAGTTCTATAAAGCCAGGAACTATGCCAAAGCGCGTGAAGCCTTTGAAAAACAGGTGACCTGGAGCGAAGGTTGTCAGCTTGATGATAAAACCGTGGCGACAGCCTATAACAACGTGGCGCTAACCTGGATGCGTCAGGGTGAATGGCGCAAAGCGCAAGCCTGGCTGACCATTAATCCCAACGATGCCAAATCAATCTACAATCTGGGGCTTATCAAAGAGAAGTTAGCCGCATTGCCGAAAAGCGACTCCCCTGCCGGGGAATACTGGAACTACGCCGGTCTGGCAACCTGGGAAACGCTGATTGTTAAACCTACAGAGAAAAAATCAGACTTTCAGGTTGATTTCCAAGGGTATTATTTCGGCATGATGGCCCTCTATTACGGACCAAACATCGGTGAATTCTCAGAACTGGTCACGCTGAAAAACAATAAAGGCGTGATTGCACTCAGAGAGAGTGACTACATCCACTGCGATATCTCGCTGACGGTCACACCTGAAGGCATCGACGCCAGTACCGACGATCCGCAAAACTGCGGCTTCGGTATGTACGTGCGCGCCGACGGGCACTATCTGCGGGTTGATTGAACCCGCAAGGTTTACTGTCTCCTCGCGCAGCGCTACAATGCCCGCCCTTAATATGGGGGCACTCCCCTAACCGCCTCACCGAGTGAGGCGAGTCTGACCTGTCATCAGAACGAGAAAATTATGTTTAAACCGGAACTCCTTTCCCCGGCGGGAACGCTGAAGAACATGCGTTACGCTTTTGCCTATGGCGCAGATGCCGTCTACGCGGGCCAACCACGTTACTCCCTGCGCGTACGCAACAACGAATTCAACCACGAAAACTTACAGCTCGGCATCAATGAAGCCCATGAACTGGGTAAAAAATTCTATGTAGTGGTCAACATTGCACCACACAACGCCAAGTTGAAAACCTTCATTCGTGACCTGAAGCCGGTGGTGGAAATGGGGCCGGATGCATTAATCATGTCCGATCCAGGTCTGATTATGTTGGTGCGAGAAAACTTCCCGGACATGGATATTCACCTGTCAGTACAGGCGAACGCCGTAAACTGGGCGACGGTAAAATTCTGGAAACAGATGGGGCTGACCCGCGTGATCCTGTCCCGTGAACTGTCACTGGAAGAAATTGAAGAGATCCGCACCCAGGTGCCGGATATGGAGCTTGAAATCTTCGTTCACGGCGCACTGTGCATGGCCTACTCCGGCCGCTGCCTGCTCTCCGGTTACATCAACAAGCGTGACCCAAACCAGGGAACCTGCACCAATGCCTGCCGCTGGGAATACAACGTGCAGGAAGGCAAAGAAGATGTGGTGGGTAACATCGTGCACAAGTACGAGCCTATCCCGGTACAAAACGTTGAGCCGACGCTGGGTATTGGCGCGCCAACGGATAAAGTGTTTATGCTCGAAGAAGCCCAGCGTCCGGGCGAGTACATGACCGCGTTCGAAGACGAACACGGCACCTACATCATGAACTCCAAAGATTTACGCGCCATTGCCCACGTTGAGCGCCTGACCCAAATGGGTGTGCACTCGCTGAAAATCGAAGGTCGCACCAAGTCTTATTACTACTGCGCACGTACCGCGCAGGTGTATCGTAAAGCAATTGACGATGCCGCCGCCGGTAAACCGTTCGACCCGCAGTTGCTGGAAACGCTGGAAGGCCTGGCGCATCGCGGTTATACCGAAGGTTTCCTGCGTCGCCATACGCATGATGACTATCAGAACTACGAATATGGTTTCTCCGTTTCCGAACGCCAGCAGTTTGTCGGTGAATTCACCGGTGAGCGTAAAGGTGAACTGGCTGCGGTTATCGTGAAAAATAAATTCACCGTCGGCGATAGCCTGGAGCTGATGACCCCACAGGGCAACGTCAATTTCACGCTCGAGCAGATGGAAAATGCCAAAGGTGAAGCGATGCCTGTGGCGCCGGGCGACGGTTACACCGTCTGGATGCCGGTCCCGGAAGATATCGATCTGAATTATGCATTGTTAATGCGTAATTTTGCCGGTGAGTCCACACGCAACCCGCATGATAAGTAGTTAGTTACAGTTATTTTTCAGCGTTCGGAAGATTCTTAGAAATCGATCACATACCGCTTCGTTCAATAAGGGTATTATCCGTTTCGCTGAAAAACATAACCCATAAATGCTAGCTGTACCAGGAACCACCTCCTTAGCCTGCGTAATCTCCCTTACGCAGGCTTATTTTTTGGCTGTAATCTACCTTTCCGAAATTCAGGCGAAAAAAAACCGGGCATTACGCCCGGTCTGTGATGCGATAGAAGATTAATGTGCGGCTTCTGGCTTGTGCTTTTGTGCACTCTGGAAGCCATAGGTCAGCTCATTTTTCTCTTTATCCAGCGCTACGGTCACCTGACCGCCATCGACAAGCGAACCGAACAACAGTTCGTTGGCCAGTGGTTTCTTCAGGTTATCCTGGACTACACGCGTCATCGGACGTGCGCCCATTGCACGGTCATAGCCTTTCTCTGCCAGCCAGTCACGCGCTTCCTGACTCACTTCCAGAGAGACGCCTTTCTGATCCAACTGCACCTGAAGCTCAACAATAAATTTATCGACCACCTGATGGATTACCTCGGTAGAGAGGTGATCGAACCAGATAATGTTGTCGAGACGGTTACGGAATTCCGGCGTAAATACTTTTTTGATTTCCCCCATCGCATCAGTGCTGTTGTCCTGATGAATAAGGCCAATCGATTTACGTTCGGTTTCACGCACCCCGGCGTTGGTGGTCATCACCAGCACCACGTTGCGGAAATCCGCTTTGCGCCCGTTATTGTCGGTCAGCGTACCGTTGTCCATCACCTGCAGCAGCAGGTTGAAGACATCCGGGTGCGCTTTCTCAATTTCATCCAGCAGCAGCACCGCGTGCGGATGCTTAATGACCGCATCGGTCAGCAAACCACCCTGGTCATAGCCGACATATCCCGGAGGCGCACCAATCAGACGGCTGACGGTGTGGCGTTCCATATACTCAGACATATCAAAACGCAGCAGTTCAATACCCAGCGCTTTAGACAACTGCACCGTCACTTCGGTTTTCCCGACACCGGTCGGACCGGCAAACAGGAACGAGCCCACAGGTTTGTGTTCGTGGCCCAGGCCAGCACGGCTCATCTTGATGGCTTCGGTCAGCGCCTCAATGGCTTTATCCTGTCCGAATACCAGCATTTTCAGACGGTTGCCCAGATTCTTCAGCGTATCGCGATCGCTTTGCGACACGCTCTTCTCCGGGATCCGCGCTATGCGGGCCACCACGGACTCAATATCCGCCACATTGACGGTTTTCTTACGCTTACTGATCGGCATCAGACGCGCACGCGCGCCCGCTTCATCGATCACGTCAATCGCTTTATCCGGCAGGTGACGATCGTTGATGTATTTCACCGCCAGTTCCACCGCCGCACGTACCGCTTTGGCGGTGTAGCGAACGTCATGGTGCGCTTCGTATTTCGGTTTCAGCCCGTTGATGATCTGCACGGTCTCTTCCACCGACGGTTCCGTAATATCAATTTTCTGGAAGCGACGCGCTAACGCACGGTCTTTCTCGAAAATGTTACTGAACTCCTGGTAAGTGGTTGAGCCAATCACGCGGATCTTACCGCTTGAGAGCAGCGGTTTGATCAGGTTTGCAGCATCCACCTGGCCGCCCGATGCCGCACCCGCACCGATAATGGTGTGGATCTCATCGATAAACAGAATGCTATTGGTATCCTGTTCCAGCTGTTTCAGCAGCGCTTTAAAGCGTTTTTCGAAATCCCCGCGGTATTTGGTGCCCGCCAGCAGCGAACCAATATCCAGAGAGTAAAGCGTGCAGTCGGCCATCACTTCCGGCACATCGCCCTGGACAATACGCCAGGCCAGACCTTCGGCAATCGCGGTTTTACCGACGCCAGACTCACCGACCAGCAGCGGGTTGTTTTTACGACGACGGCACAGTACCTGAATAGCCCGCTCCAGCTCTTTTTCGCGGCCAATGAGCGGGTCAATCCCACCCACGCGAGCGAGCTGGTTAAGGTTAGTGGTGAAGTTCTCCATACGATCCTCCCCGCCAGCTTGCTCTTCGTTATTTGGCTGATTACCGGAGTCAGCAGACTGACTCGGTTCGTCTTTGCGCGTGCCATGAGAAATAAAATTCACCACGTCCAGTCGGCTAACTTCATGCTTGCGCAGCAGATAGGCCGCCTGGGATTCCTGCTCACTGAAGATGGCAACCAGTACATTGGCGCCCGTCACTTCATTACGCCCCGAGGACTGAACATGGAAGACCGCGCGTTGCAGCACACGCTGAAAACTCAACGTCGGCTGCGTGTCGCGCTCTTCTTCGCTCTCAGGCAATACGGGAGTGGTTTGTTCAATGAAGGCTTCGAGTTCCTGACGGAGCGCCACCAGGTCCACAGAACACGCTTCCAGCGCTTCGCGGGCCGATGGGTTACTGAGCAACGCCAGTAACAAGTGCTCGACGGTCATAAACTCATGTCGGTGCTCGCGCGCTCTGGCGAAAGCCATGTTTAAACTGAGTTCCAGTTCTTGATTGAGCATAGGCACCTCCCCCAATGTTTATGCCTGATTCAGGCTTTTTCCAGCGTACATAGCAACGGATGCTCGTTCTCCCTCGCATATTTGTTCACCATCGCCACTTTGGTCTCAGCCACTTCGGCGGTAAATACGCCGCAAATAGCCTTACCTTGATAGTGAACAGCAAGCATCAGTTGCGTTGCACGTTCTACATCATAAGAAAAGAATTTTTGTAACACGTCAATAACAAACTCCATCGGAGTGTAATCATCATTGACTAATATCACTTTATACATAGATGGCGGTTTTAGCGCGTCGCGCAATTTATCTTCCGCCAGCAGATCGAAATCCAGCCAGTCGTTCGTCTTACCCATTGTCAGTCGTCATCTTCAGTTACGGTTACCGGCAGAATAACTTGCCGCTGACAAGAGCCTATGCGCACAATCAATCTACCTCAATTATTAGATAACTATCATCTATCAGTGTCATCCGCGACATCTGTCACATATCCGACAATAGCGTTAACTGCTTCAAATTTTGATGCATTTTTACCCGATTCCGCCCGTCTGGCGCTTGACGCCCCGCCTGATTTCTCTAAATTGTAGTCTCGAGAGTTGGCGAGGTTTTGAACAGCCCCCACTCCGCCACCGGTTCATTCCATCTTACTTATATAAGATTTACGAAGGATGTCGAAGTATGGAAACGGGTACTGTTAAGTGGTTCAACAATGCCAAAGGGTTCGGTTTCATCTGCCCTGAAGGCGGCGGCGAAGATATCTTCGCTCATTACTCCACCATTCAGATGGATGGTTACAGAACGCTAAAAGCCGGACAATCTGTCCAGTTTGATGTCCACCAGGGTCCAAAAGGCAATCACGCCAGCCTTATTGTGCCCGTACTTGAAGCAGAAGCTGTCGCATAGCTCTTCTGTCTCATTGTGTACATCCTGCAGACAAAATGCCAGCCCCCAGAGCTGGCATTTTTATTTCTTTTTCAATACAACACGTTATTCCCGCGCCAGGGCATCCACCGGGTCCAGCCTTGCCGCGTTGCGCGCCGGGAGCCAGCCGAACAAAATCCCGGTCGCCGTTGAACACAAGAAAGCCGTCAACAGGGCGAAAGGTGAGAATCCGATTTCCCAACCGGGCAGGAAAAGCTGTAGCGTGAAAGCAATCAGCATCGATAAACTGATACCGAGCGCCCCACCAACGAGACACACCAGCACAGCTTCAATCAAAAACTGCTGCAGTACATCACTGGCGCGCGCGCCAACCGCCATACGAATGCCAATCTCGCGCGTTCGTTCGGTGACGGAAACCAGCATAATATTCATCACACCGATCCCGCCCACCACCAGCGAAATGACCGCCACCAGAGTCAGGAACAGCTGTAAGGTACGCGTGGTTTTTTCAGCGGTTTTCAGAACGCCATCCATATTCCAGGTGAAGAAATCTTTTTTACCATGCCGCAACGACAGCAGTCGGGTAAGCTGTTGCTCCGCCTGAGTGCTGTCAAAACCTTCCTTCACGCGAACGGTAATAGAGTTCAGCCACGATTGCCCCATAATGCGCCCGGACATGGTGCTGTAAGGCAGCCAGACCCGCAGAATTTTGCTGCTGCCAAACATCGACTGCTTCTCTTCCGCCACACCAATCACGGTGGCCGGCATATTGCCGACCAGCACGACCTCACCCACCACCTTCGCTTTATTCGGGAACAACTGGCGTCGGGTGTTACTGTCCAGCACCACCACCTGCGCCCGACCATTTAACTGCTCGGTGTTAAAGGTGTTTCCCTCGCTGAACGTCATACCATAGACATTGAAGTAATCGCCGCTCACACCATTAGCGCTGGCTGCCACGTCGATGTTGCCATAACGCAGCCGTAGGTTCTTCGACACGGCAGGCGTCACGGAACTGACCCACGGTTGCTTCTGAATCGCCGTCAGATCGTCATACTTCAGCGCTTGCTGATATTGCGGGTCATCGTCACCAAAATCTTTGCCGGGATAGATATCAATAGTATTTGTGCCGATAGCGCGAATATCGGCCAGTACCAGCTGTTTTGCTGCATCGCCGACCACCACAATCGACACCACCGACGCGATACCAATAATGATGCCCAGCATAGTGAGCAACGTACGCATTTTGTTGGCAGCCATGGCCAGCCAGGCCATGGTCAGCGCCTCGCGAAAACCGCTGACAAACTGACTCCAGCCGGATGCCGTCGTTACCGTAGGTTCGGTTATACCGTGTCCGCTGGCGGTTTTGTGCGACGGTGGATTGCGCACAATTTCACCGTCACGAATTTCAATCACCCGTTCAGCCTGCGCCGCAACCTGCGGGTCGTGGGTGACAATAATCACCGTATGCCCGCGATCGCGCAGCTGATGCAGAATGGCCATCACCTCTTCGCCGGAATGGCTGTCCAGTGCACCAGTAGGTTCGTCTGCGAGAATGACCTGTCCGCCGTTCATCAACGCACGCGCAATACTGACGCGCTGCTGCTGGCCACCGGAAAGCTGGGAAGGTTGATAATCCACACGATCGCCCAATCCCAGGCGCTGCAGTAACGCGTGTGCCCGCGTCAGACGCTGCTTGCGTTCGGTTCCGGCATAGACCGCTGGCACCTCCACGTTTTGCGCCGCCGTTAAATGCGAGAGCAAATGATAGCGCTGAAAAATAAAACCGAAATGCTCGCGCCGCAGTTGCGCTAACGCATCACTATCGAGCGTGGAGACGTCACGCCCCGCTACCCGATACGTGCCGCTGGAAGGCTTATCCAGACAGCCGAGGATATTCATCAGCGTCGATTTCCCCGAACCAGACGCCCCGACAATCGCCACCATTTCACCCGCCTGGATGCTCAAAGAAACGTCCTTTAGCACCTCTACCTGCCCTTCGCCTGACGGGTAGCTGCGGCGGATATGGCTCAGCTCAAGCAACGCCGTCATTGTGCCGCTCCGGGTTTCGCCTCGCTGATGATGACTTCATCACCCTCTTCCAGCCCTTTGACGATTTCCACATCGGTATCGTTACGGGCACCGATAGAAACTTCGCGCTCGCGGGTTTCGCCGTTGCGCAGCAGCCTGACGTTATAGCGGTTGTCGCCAACAGGCTCGCCCAGCGCCGCCAGCGGGATGGTCAGCACGTTTTTGACGTCCGTCAGTTGGATATGTACCTGCGCGGTCATATCCAGGCGCAGGATCCCTTTCGGGTTGGGTACTTCGAAGCGGGCATAGTAGAAAATCGCGTCGTTCACTTTCTCAGGCGTCGGCAGCACATCTTTGAGCGTACCTTCGTAGCGCGTCTGCGGATCGCCCAGCACGGTAAACCAGGCTTTTTGCCCCGGATGCAGGTGAATGACATCGGCCTCGGAAACCTGGGCTTTAACCAGCATCGTGCTCATGTCGGCCAGCGTCAGAATGTTGGGGGCCTGCTGGGCGGCGATCACGGTTTGCCCCTGCAGGGTGGTAATTTGCGTCACTTCGCCAGCCATTGGCGCCACAATACGGGTGTAGTCAAGGTTCGTTTTTGCCGTATCAAGAGAAGCCTGATTACGCTTAATTTGTGCGTCAATAGTGCCAATTTGCGCCTGTTTGACCGCCATCTGCGTGGCTGCCGTATCAAGATCCTGCTGCGAAACCGCCTGCGTTTTAGCAAGCTGTTGCTGGCGAGAAAGCGTCACCCGCGCCAGTTTCCACTCGGCCTCAGCCTGCATACGTTGGGCACGTAATTCCATCAGCGTGGCTTCGACTTCTTTGATCTGGTTTTGCGCCTGCTCAGGATCAATAACGCCAAGCAGCTGATCTTTTTTGACTTTATCGCCAATCGCCACGGACAGCGTTTTTAACTGCCCGCTCACCTGCGCACCGACGTCAACTTTGCGCAGCGCATCCAGCTTCCCGGTTGCCAATACGCTTTGCTGAAGATCGCCGGGTCGCACAATTAATGTGTGATATTGCGGCAATGGCGCATTAAGCGTTCGCCAAAGTGCAATTACCGCCACAATAATGATGGCTGCGAAGATAAAATAGCGTTTTTTGATTTTTCTCTTGAGCTTCATAAATGTCCCAATTCCCCGAAAACGTCCACCAGAGTGGCGTGTTAAACGTCAACGATAAATAAATAGCCGTTGAAAAGCGTCAAGAATAACAGAGTTATTGATGAATGGTTAAGATCCGCTGTGCTGAAATTACTGCAAATACGTCTCAGAATTCCATCGGATTTATATTATGAGTCAACTAACTGAAAGTACTTTTCATTCTTCCAAACCAGCAACAAGTTTTGGTCTTTTTTTCAGATTAACTACCGGTCAATGGCGGCCCGGAAAATTTTGGCATAAGCGAAGCTTTCGCCGTAAGTTTATGTTGCGCTCATTACTCATCCCGCGGTTAACTCACGAATGGATGGCTGAACTTACACAATGGCCGGAGCTAGATAACCTGCTCACCCGTCAGCCCCGGCTACCGGTCCGTCTTCATCGTCCGTATCTTGCATTAAACCTCGATCGAAAAATGAAGCTGGATGCTGTGCGATTTCACTACAACTTTATCCGCCATTCATTTTCATCTGCAGAATTAAACGGATATTTAAGCCCTGAAGGGTTACAACTTGCACAATTTGAGGGCAAAGAGGGTGAATTATTCACCCTGGTATTAACGACATTCATTGCCCTGGATAAAGAAGGTGAAAGCACAATACTTTTGCGTAATAGTGTCGGTGAAACGTTGGCGGAAATAACCTTTACGATTTGTGAGCATGAAGAGAAAGCCACTGTTTTTATTGGTGGATTGCAAGGAGGAAGCCGCCTGTTGCCTCACGAAGCAATACAAAAAGCAACGAAGTCCTGTCACGGAATTTTCCCAAAACGGGTTGTGATGGAAGCGATTTGCCGTTTAGCCGAACGGTTGAATATCGAAAACGTGATGGCCGTCAGCAATGAACAGCATATCTTTCGCAGCCCGCGTTACCATGATAAAAATAAGGTTATTCTTTCCGACTATAATGCGTTTTGGGCGTCGGTTGGCGGTGAATGCGACAGCCGCGGGTATTACCATATTCCACGCACGCTGGCGCGAAAAAGCGAGGCGGAGATTGCCAGTAAGAAGCGAGCGGAATATCGCCGCCGCTATCAATTACTGGACACTATCCACGAACAGCTGTCGCTGATGTTCCGCCACTAATCAGCACGTCCGCGTGCCAGCCACAGCACGCGCGAAAACATTTTTCGCAGCAGGGTGGGAACGGCATCAACACCGCGCCGCCCTGCTTCCATTGCCACTTCAATCGCCAGATCCGGTTTTGACGAACGATGAATCGCCTTGGAGATAATTTTTCGCATATTCATCGGCACGTTTTCCGGGATTTGCGCCACCCGGTGAAAGACGTCTGAGAAGCCCTGGCGATACATAAAGTGTTCCATATCCAGAGCGGGCAGCATCGTCAGGTGCTCTCGCTCTTCTTCCCTGTCGTCGCTTAGCAGACTGCGCACAGTCGCGGCATATTTTTTCCCGGCCTCATCGCCATCAACCAACACGTGCCACTCTATTCCCATCCGCCGGGCGAATTTCACCAGCGGTTTAAGCCCGGACTGGGCAAATTCAATCACTTTAATCCCTTCGGCATCAAAGTGATGACCGCACTGACGGGCCAGCTCATTAATCACCCAGGTTTCCGTTTCGCCTTCCACCAGCAGCCAGCAGCGGGCAAATAATGACGATGCGCGATTAAAGCGGATATGAAAGGCAATCCGCCGACCGTCTTCTGCACTCAGACCACCCGGTCCCAGCCGCCAGGCGGCGACACGGGAAGACTCACGCACCAGGCGCACAACATGCTCTACGGGGGTAAGCGACAGCAATTCACCGGAGTTGGTGGTCGCCACACGCTGCAGAGGTAACAGATTCAGCAACTGCCAGGCCACTGACAACATGATGGGATGCAAACGCGTTTCCGGATCTTCAACCAGCAATAAAGGACGGGCGTCTTTGTCCAGCCTGAGCGTACCTTTGGCCTGCAACAGCGTTGAAAACAGGCCCAGCAGGATCACGCGATGCGTGCGACCGCCAGGCTTATCAATCATCCGGTTGATAATATCCAGATAGCGCCAGCTGCGCTGCTCATTATTGGAGCGCCGACGCATCAGACGATAGCGCGACTGGCCCGCACCCTGCTCAGAAAAGTAGTGTTCCAGCAGTTGTACCATCGCCGACAGCCCCTGGCGGATCTGGCCGTCCGTCAGATTTTGTGGCCGGGTTGCCAGTTCACGCGCCAGGAAATCCAGCTGGCGGGCGGTCACTTCGACTTCCGCAATATTCGGCACCGTGCCGTTGCGGATACGCCGCATAAAGCGCGCATCGCGCAGTCGCAACACCGGCATCAGACGCACGAGGTGGCACGCCAGGTCGTTAATATTGTCGAGCGCGAGCGGACGCCCTTCACCATCAAGGAAACTACGCAGCGTCAGGACGCTACCATCATCCGCACACTCGCCCTCCAGACGATAGAAAATACGGTGATAGTCATCGTGACAGGGAGACCAGCAGGCTTCCAGCGGACGATAGCGGCGCACCCGATGACGGCCCGGCTGCGATTCACGAAAAGTAAGAATAATATGTAGATGATGTTCCCGGCCCTGAATATCGCCCGGCGGAAACCAGAAGTCTTCACGGTCAAAATGATACAAGTCCGATTCCGGTGACAGCAGCAAGGTCAGTGCATCCAACAGGCTGGACTTACCCCACGCGTTCTCCCCAATCAGCACGTTGTTCTGCTCCAGCATCAACGACAGCCGATTAATACCACGAAACCCAACAATCTCAACGCGTTCGAGAATCATATAGCCTCCGGAAATGCTAACTTTTTCCTTCAAGTTATCAGGAGTATAGCGTCAAGCTGGCGTGCAGAACACCTGAGATCGCACAGACAGAAATCAGAACAATAAAAAATAAGAATATTCTTCTTTAAATTCACACCTGATATTATTACAGGGGACAACCATTTGCTTTTCGCTAATTGAACTATGCTGTATTCACCTCAACGCCAAAAAGGATTCACATCATATTGCCTTAAATCAAATTTTCTCATTAATTTAAGTAGCAAAGGGATGATTTTTTTTTCTAGAATACACGCTCTTTAATCATCGTCCCTTTTAGCGATGAAATACCGGGCCAGGAAAACGAACCCGGAACTTTTAATTGAGGTGGTTATGTTCAGGAAATTAGCAGCTGAATTCTTCGGTACGTTTTGGCTTGTGTTTGGTGGGTGCGGAAGTGCCGTGCTGGCCGCAGCATTCCCGGAGTTAGGAATTGGTTTTGCCGGTGTCGCACTGGCATTCGGTCTGACAGTATTAACCATGGCATATGCCGTGGGACATATTTCAGGCGGCCATTTTAACCCGGCCGTGACATTAGGCCTATGGGCGGGCGCTTCCCGGCAAAAGACGTGATTGGTTATGTTGTTGCGCAGGTTATCGGCGGGATTGTTGCGGCAGCGGTGCTGTATCTGATCGCCAGCGGTAAAGCAGGCTTTGACGCCACGGCCAGCGGTTTTGCATCAAACGGCTATGGCGAACATTCGCCAGGCGGTTATTCCATGCTTTCTGCCATTGTTATTGAAATTGTGCTGACCGCAGGTTTCTTATTAGTGATCCATGGCGCCACGGATAAACATGCTCCGGCAGGTTTTGCACCGATTGCTATTGGTCTGGCACTGACCCTGATTCACCTGATCAGTATTCCGGTAACTAACACCTCTGTAAACCCGGCGCGTAGCACCGCGGTAGCCCTCTTCCAGGGCGGTTGGGCGTTACAACAGCTGTGGTTGTTCTGGGTTATGCCGATTATCGGCGGGATCCTCGGTGGCCTTATTTATCGCACGCTGCTGGAAAAACGTGATTAATCGATAACGAAAAAGACCTGGCATTACGTCAGGTCTTTTCCTCCCCGCTTTATTTCCTTTTATTTGCAACTTTACTCCCCTCTTTGCTTTCAGTAGTGTGTGTGAGCGCATTTCGTCTTACTTCTCAGCAAGGACCGGGTTTTCATGTTTTCAGGGCTGTTAATTATTCTGATTCCACTTATTGTGGGCTATCTTATTCCGCTTAGGCACAGAGCGGCATTAAAACTCATCAATCGCCTGTTGAGCTGGATCGTTTACCTTATTCTCTTCTTTATGGGTATCAGTCTGGCGTTTCTGGATAATCTCGCCAGCAATCTGTTATCGATATTGCATTATTCTGCGGTCAGCGTGACGGTCATTCTGCTATGTAATATCGCCGCGCTGTTGTGGCTCGAGCGTTCACTTCCCTGGCGGCACAACCATCGGCAGGAAAAGCTGCCATCACGCATTGCCATGGCGCTGGAGTCGCTACAACTTTGTGGCGTTGTCGTGCTGGGGTTTTTGCTGGGACTCACCGGGTTCTCATTCTTACAGCACGCCACCGAAGCCAGCGAATATACGCTGATCTTTTTATTGTTCCTGGTCGGTATCCAACTGCGTAACAGCGGCATGACCTTAAAACAGATTGTGCTGAATCGTAGGGGGATGATTGTGGCCGTCGTCGTGGTGGCAAGTTCAATGCTGGCTGGCGTGATTAATGCGCTGATCCTCGGACTGCCGCTGAAAACCGCGCTGGCGATGGCCTCGGGTTTTGGCTGGTATTCCCTGTCCGGCATTCTGTTGACCGAGTCATTCGGTCCCGTCATTGGCAGCGCCGCCTTCTTCAACGATCTGGCTCGTGAGCTGATCGCCATTATGCTGATTCCGGGCTTAGTCGGCCGCAGTCGTTCCACCGCATTAGGACTGTGTGGCGCCACCTCAATGGATTTCACCCTACCCGTTTTACAACGCAGCGGCGGGCTGGAAATGGTACCTGCGGCCATCGTTCACGGCTTTATTCTTAGTCTGCTAGTGCCTTTATTGATGGCCTTTTTCTCCGCCTGATACAGCACAAATACCCCTCTGGCGGTAGTCACCTACCGCCAAAATTGCGCTAAATCAATCTCCCTGCAAGTTGTAGCAGAAATCCCTTTAATCCCTTCGCGCGCAGGCATAATCTTAAACATGTATATTAAATATAACTTTAAAAGGTGTGACCATGTTTTGTGTGCAATGTGAACAAACCATCCGTACTCCGGCAGGGAACGGCTGCTCTTACGCGCAAGGTATGTGCGGTAAAACAGCAGAAACCTCCGATCTGCAGGATCTGCTGATTGCTTCCCTACAAGGTCTGTCTGCATGGGCTGTTAAAGCGCGTGAATACGGTATCATCGATCATGAAGTGGATAACTTTGCCCCGCGCGCATTCTTCTCTACCCTGACCAACGTTAACTTCGACTCTCCACGTATCGTCGGCTATGCCCGTGAAGCCATCGCCATGCGCGACGCCCTGAAAGCGCAGTGTCTGAACATTGATGCCAACGCAACGGTTGAAAACCCAATGGCTGACCTGCAGCTGGTGAGCGACGATTTGGGCGACCTGCAGCGTCAGGCGGCTGAATTTACCCCGAACAAAGACAAAGCGACTATCGGCGAGAACATTCTCGGCCTGCGTCTGCTGTGCCTGTACGGCCTGAAAGGTGCGGCAGCTTACATGGAGCACGCGCACGTTCTGGGTCAGTACGACAACGATATCTACGCGCAGTACCACAAAATCATGGCGTGGCTGGGTACCTGGCCTTCTGATATGAACGCTCTGCTGGAGTGCTCTATGGAAATCGGCCAGATGAACTTCAAAGTGATGAGCATTCTGGATGCCGGTGAAACCACCAAATACGGTCACCCAACCCCAACTCAGGTCAACGTTAAAGCGACCGAAGGTAAATGCATCCTGATTTCAGGTCACGACCTGAAAGATTTATACAATCTGCTGGAGCAGACCGAAGGCACCGGCGTTAACGTCTACACCCACGGTGAAATGCTGCCAGCGCACGGCTATCCGGAACTGCGTAAATTCAAACACCTGATCGGTAACTACGGCAGCGGCTGGCAGAATCAGCAGGTTGAGTTCGCCCGCTTCCCTGGCCCAATCGTGATGACCTCTAACTGCATCATCGATCCAACCGTTGGTGCATACGACGACCGCATCTGGACCCGTAGCATCGTCGGATGGCCGGGTGTGAGCCACCTCGAAGGCGACAACTTTGGTCCGGTTATCGCTCAGGCACAACAAATGGCGGGCTTCCCGTACAGCGAAATCCCGCACTTGATCACCGTAGGTTTCGGTCGTCAGACGCTGCTGGGTGCTGCTGATACGCTGATCGACCTGGTGAGCCGCGAAAAACTGCGCCACATCTTCCTGGTCGGCGGTTGCGATGGCGCACGCGGCGAACGTAACTACTTCACCGATTTCGCCACCAGCGTACCGGACGACTGCCTGATCCTGACCCTGGCCTGTGGTAAATACCGTTTCAACAAACTGGATTTCGGTGATATCGAAGGTCTGCCGCGTCTGGTTGATGCCGGTCAGTGTAACGATGCATATTCTGCCATCATCCTGGCCGTGACCCTGGCTGAGAAACTGGGCTGTGGCGTGAACGACCTGCCGCTGTCTCTGGTGCTCTCCTGGTTCGAACAGAAAGCGATTGTTATTCTGCTGACCCTGCTGTCTCTGGGCGTGAAAAATATCGTTACTGGCCCGACTGCACCGGGCTTCTTCACGCCGGACCTGCTGGCTGTGCTCAACGAGAAATTCGGTCTGCGTTCCGTGACCACCGTTGAAGAAGACATGAAGCAGCTGCTGAGCGCGTAAGGAGTTAAGTCATGACAATGCCAACCCATCAGTGCCCGTGGCGGATGCAGGTTCATCACATCCATCAGGAAACGCCGGATGTATGGACGATTTCGTTGCTGTGCCACGATTATTATCCTTATCGTGCCGGGCAGTATGCACTGGTCAGCGTACGTAACTCAGCGGAGACGCTGCGTGCCTACACCATCTCTTCAACGCCAGGCGTTAGCGAGTACATCACGCTGACCGTCCGCCGCATTGACGACGGTGCGGGTTCACAGTGGCTAACCCGTGACGTGAAGCGCGGCGACTATATCTGGCTGTCTGATGCCATGGGTGAGTTTACCTGTGAAGATAAAGCAGAAGACAAGTTCCTGATGCTGGCGGCCGGCTGTGGCGTGACGCCTATCATGTCGATGCGTCGCTGGTTGGCGAAGTACCGTCCGCAGGCCGATGTGCAGGTGATCTTTAACGTTCGTTCGCCGGAAGATGTCATTTTTGCCGACGAATGGCGCGAGTATCCGGTGACGCTGGTCGCTGAAAACAATGCCACCCATGGCTTTGTTTCTGGCCGACTGACCACCGACCTGCTGAAAAGCGTACCGGACTTAACTTCACGTACCGTGATGACTTGCGGCCCTGCTCCGTACATGGATCTGGTCGAAAAAGAAGTGAAAGCGCTCGGCGTAACGCGCTTCTTTAAAGAACAGTTCTTCACGCCGGTAGCGGAAGCCGCCACCAGTGGTCTGAAGTTCACCAAGCTACAACCGGCAAAAGAATTTTATGCGCCGGTAGGCAGCACGCTACTGGAAGCACTGGAAAGCAATAAAGTGCCGGTTGTCGCCGCATGCCGTGCAGGCGTGTGCGGCTGCTGCAAAACCAAAGTGGTTGATGGTAACTACACGGTTTCCAGCACCATGACGCTAACCGATGCGGAAATCGCCGAAGGCTACGTACTGGCCTGCTCCTGCCACCCGCAGGGTGATTTAGTGCTGGCGTAGTTGCTGAGCATCTGAGATTAAAAGGCTGCCTGGTTATGCTGGGCGGCCTTTTTTTTGCTTGTGAGGCACGTATGGTGATTTGCAGGTTGTGTATGTTGAGGTGATTGTCTGCTATGTGCTGTGAGTTCAACGGGTCGATGCAACGCTATCCTTAATCGAGGGGGACGTTGCCATGAAACGAAGAACGCGTATTTACTACACGCCAGAGCAGAAAGCGAAATAGGTATGCCACTGCAAATATTATTTTACGGTAACGATAAGTGCTGACAGTAGATCACCAAAGGTTCCGTGCTCCTCAATAACGTAATCTGTTGAGGCTTTATCCCTAATTTGGAAATGGTCATCTTTGAGGGCGTACACGAATACGGACATGCCATCCTCACCTATCACCACTTTGTCAGCGAGGTTCGGATCAACATAGATTTCATTGTCGCGCACCTCAATGTTTTGGATGTAGATATTTGACCATACCGGCTCGCCATTCTCCGTCTGTGTCATGCTGTACAGAGTGAGCCCGTTGTACTCCAACCCATCCATGATGTTGAACATATCAGCGTAATCCGGGCGATTTATCACTAAGCGCTGAACATCTGCGTAAACACCGCGTTTCACTTCATCCCACTCCGCTGGCGCAGAATTGCGTATTAAGTCCGTCATGGTGTCAGGCGCGACGGGGCAGGATACCGGGTAGTTATTGGAAACCATCAACGTATTGAAGGTGCCAATCATCTTATTTGTATCGTTCATCGTGTTCTCACTTTCCTACCGGGTAAATTACGCCATTCGGCGAGGGCCATAAAACGTTAGTGCTAGCGTTGTATGGGAGGTCCTTGGTGATTATCGCCTGCGTCTTTGATAGCGCGGAGTGATATGGCGAGTTTTGGATCAGTATCAGATTATCCCAGGCATTTGTACCGCTGTCATCCAGGGGGATCTTGTGGTGAACTTGTCACCCGGACGGTACTTTACCATCAGCGAGACGCAGCAGATTGTTGGAATTAAACGTTGAGACTGCGTCTGGGTGATCGGAAAGCGATCTGAGGAAACTTGAACGTACGGAGCTGTTAAATTCACCACGGAGCACGGTATATTCAGCGCGGTCACGACGAACATAGTTCAGATCCGACACATTTATATCGTCAAGCAGAACGTGGGCCTTTTTGTATTTGCCCAGATAGCTTGTCAATTCCTTTGCCGCCATCGGATTACGAATAACCAGCAGTGACGCCGCAGCCATCATCATCCCAGATGTGGTTCCGTCAAGAACACCGTCGTACCCCTTCACAGCATCGCCACCCAACTGTTCGGCTGTCTGCCGGAATCCCTCAATGTTGCCATTATAGATACCGCCAGCCGCCAAAAGCCTCCCGACTGCTTTACTGTTAATAGTTTTACCCGCTGGGGCGTACTGTATTGGGGCATCGGAATAGTGATGTTTAATGGTTGGAAGTGGCTTTCTTCCCTGATGCTCGTTGAGGGTATATTCATAGAGCTGACGCACTGCCTGCTGAAAACACTCGCTGTAGGTATCCATGAAGCAGTCGTAAATCAGATTACTGTCATCATCGAAATAGAACGGATTGCGGAAGTGGTCCCATTTTTCTTTGGTGTTAACGCCAACCATCCAGCCGTGCTCCAGATCCCATTTCACCTCATCATAGAGTCCGTCGTATTCGCTAAGACGCTTGCGTTTGTAGGGTTGTGTCGCAAATCGGTGGTATACCCCTCTCAGCCGCTTCGGGACGCTGTGAGGCAGAATGCGGTTGCGCTGGTCGTATTTCAGGTAATCCAGTTCGTAAAAAATGCTCGCCATATTCAGCGCATCTCGTGGCGACAGAATGAACTGAATATCACTGGGAGCCAGCTCTCGCTCGGCATCCCACCTCTTGTAAAGCGTGAACATTCCGTTTCTTCCTTATCCCATGTATTTGATGAGGATTCTCTCGTTAAAGCGGCGAAAAATCAAACGGGTTGTTTTTTGTGGTTGAGCTATTTTGGGGTTGCTGGAAGGAACTGTCACCGCCTCTCGAGCGCACTATTGCTGCTCAAACCTCCACGATGTAAGTAAGACCTTGCCAACGTCCGCAGCTCAAAGCAGACCTCGCGGCAACGCAGGCGGTCTGCTCCGTGCCAGAAGCGGACGTTCAAGTGAAACTCGCTTTCACTCCGACACGAATTGGAAGTGGCAACAGTGTAAGCAGTAATTCCAAATGCTTGTGACCAAAAAAATATTCTTAGCTAAAGTATTCTATAGAGTCACAGGCGCTACACTATAAATCAACACTCGTTTTTTTTACTATGTTGTTCTATTATCGACTCAGCTTCCGCTTGATACCCATCAGCTAACTCTCGAAGAGTTCTACCAAATCGATGAAAGCCTAGCAGTTCTATTTCATCAGACTTAGTGCGATATTTTTGGGCTAATTCCAATTCCGGTTTGCCTTCTGGGTCAACGAAGTGGACACCACGCGAATTTCTTATCGCGATCTTATAACCAGTACGCACCTCTTCAAGTCCACGCCTATTCAAAAATTCAGCAAGTTCAGGAAGTATCCAATTTTCGTCATTTGCAGGACTAAAAATTAATACGCTTCCAATTATTTGATAAGCAATTTCTAAATGCCCTGACTCTTCGCATTCTGTTTGAACTAAATTAAACCAGTTATTAAACGCATTGACATCAAATTTACCATCTGCATCTATACCCGGAATTTTACTCCACTCATCAAGTAGATAGCGTGAGTTTTTGGCAATATTATTCTCGCTTTCAGATAGTTGGTTCTTTTCTTTTTGAAATTTTGACCGATACGCGTATCGAATGATCTCACAAAAAAAACCTGGATCATTTGCAAGTTTTTTTTCTAAAACTTGAGGCTGTAACGAATCATTAGCGCCCCTATTAATTATAGGTAGATATGCCCATTCAATTTTTACCAAGTCGTCATCTGAAACAGTATCATCATTTTGAAGATATTTAACAAGTTCGTTAAATGAGTGAATATCAAACCGCCTAACATCTTCTGTAGTTTTAAAAGATTGTAATAGAGCAACTGCAACTTTGCTGCTATCAACTACCTTATCGATATACAAAATTCGAGATAAACAATCAATTGCTGACACTGGGCGGTCTACTTTAATCAAGCAATCTACTGCAAAATAAATTTCTTCCGTTGAATCACAGTGATATGCGTTAGCAACGGTATTATTCCAATACTCATAAGGGAAATCATCAAATGATGTTTTCAACATATCCCATGTTTCTTTTTTGAACGGTAATAAAAGAAAAAAACCAACTTTCTCTGGAATATTCAAGTTATTAACAGCAGCCAATACCCATGAATTTCCTTCCTTGAAGTTCTTGGCCCGTACATAACCAGTAGCAAGAGAATGCTCCTCTTTAATATCGCTAAGAATAAGTTTTTTTAGTATATCCAAAGGGATTTCTAGATTTTCTGCAACAAGACTGTTGCCAACAACATCTGGCCTTTCAATACCTCGCGAAAACTCTAAGACTCCTTCAATACCATTAATGGCATATATTTCAGATATTGACTGACCTCGTTCTTTTGCCAATATTTCTTCTTGGACTCGCCAGTCCCCATTTTCATCAAATAAGTCATAACTTCTTTGACAAAAAAGTCGTTTGCTATAAAGCATAGGATCTTCTGGTTTTAAGGCTGTAGAAACATCTTTAATTTTTTTATTTTGCTCTGGTTGTATTGCCCAATGAGCATCTGAAAATCTTTTATGCTTGTTATAGACCTTTAAGCATTTTTCCCATAGTTCTAGTTTTAATTCGTCACTATCTGATTTTTTAGAAAAGTCATATAACAGTTTAATTGCAGTATCGAATTTTAATGGTGCTAAACTGTCAATATTTTCAACTAAATCAACAAGCCTTAATGAAGATTTACTTGCCAATTCGATTGTTAATTGGCTATATATTTCAATCTGAGCCCGGTACTCATCACCAGATGGATCTTTGTTAAAACCGTTAGGAATAAAATTCCTAAAAGTTGGTGTATGTGTACCAGAGGTTGTTCTCATATCATTGGGTAGCAACTGAACTAAAACACGCCATGCTGTATCGGGATACTCCCTTTCCAAGGCTTTAAAAGCAGCAATACGCCTATCTATATCGGCTGTAGTATGGGGGCTCCATGGTAACAATATGTCGATAATCGAATTAAGTGGCCTGTTAGCCCAGTTGCCACCAGGGTCATGACTATCCAGTTCCCCTAATATTACTAAAGAACGAGATAAATACTCAGGTGCCCAAGCTAATCCTTCAATAGCCCATAGCAGTCCTGTCATATAATTCCGACCTGAAATCCCACCGACACCTTCCTGTGCAAAGAGTGAATCGAACGGTTTGTCTTGATGAGATACAGCCCTTTCTACTTCGTCGATAAAAAAATCAGGAGCGCTTTCTGCAAGCATAATTTGAATATCTTGCGTACTAGCCCATAATTGCCAACTAGAAGCAGAAAACACCTCTTTAACAACACTTGAGGCACAGTATTGTCCTTTATACTTTGAGCAGTTGGTAAGTAACTCTTGCTTTGTTGCGACTAATGCCAGACCTTCGGATAACCCTCTCCTTATTAATCGACTGTGTGGCAAAATCTTCCCATAAATTGCTGCTGCATAACGCTCTTCAGGTGCCAGTTCAAACTGTGGGTCGATAGTTTTAAAAATGGATGCAGCAATTCCCTGAAATAATTCCAAATGATTATCAAATAATCTTGATGATACGGTTTGGAATGCTTGTATTCTATCTTTAAAACGCCAAGAACCTCGCTCGTGAATCAAGGGACTATCTTGCATCCCCTCCATTATTCTTAATTTTTTTATCCAACTTTCATACGATTCATCAATAAGGCTTTCAATTACCTTAATATCACCATCATTTTTTTCATCCCAGCAACCAACTAAAACAGCGACTGCTAACTCAGTCGCAAAATCAACATTGTCAACATTATATATAGTTAAGTCACCAGCAATATTATGGCCTGTCCCAGTATGATTTTGACTAACTAAACTGCCGCTATCAGAGCTATTCATAGACACTACCTCGTAATTTTATTTCCACCAACATTATCACCAGTACCACTATGATTTTGCATAATTACAGTAGTATTGTTAGGTTTTATAGACGAGAGTATTTGTTGAATTTCACCACTATCCAATAGTTTCCTTTCAATTGCTTTTTCGCTCATTTCATCATTTAAAGATAATTTTTCGATTTCTTCTGCTAAAGCGGGAGCCACGGCCTCATCAACAACCCAGTCTTTTAACTTTTCCTTTATTGAAGCGGCAGTAATCGAAACTTGATGTTTAAGCATGTCATAAATAAGTCCAGAAAGTATTACAGAAGATAAAAACTCCATGATAGTTTATCCTTAATGTTAAGAAATAATCAACTCAACAAGATACATTTTAAATCGAAGAAGGCTATTTTACCACGTATATTTATTGTCCAATAACGAGATAGTTCGACTGTCTGCTTTTCGCTCAACACCCTAGGCAAGTCTGCTTCATGCCGGGAGTAGACGTTGGTTCAGGCCCTATCCATCAAAGGGTTTCAGCGCTCAATCCCTTAACGTGCTTTGATAATTTCCAGTGACCTATATTCAACAGCGTACTGATAAATCTTTTTGGGGTGAAAAAAACCACGACCGCCTCACAGATTGCAGATATGACGATTTCGAATAACTACCTCTAGCCGTTTAAATTCAGTCTCGGGACAACCTTAACCGATGCAATTATATAGAACACTTCGAATCCCCTTAATTTTGTGTTAAATTCAAAAGATGCACACAGTTGGAGGTTTTATGAAAATTGATTATGATGTAAATCTGTACAGAGAAATCGCAAACTTTAGTGTAAATAAAGTAGTGCAAGTATCTAATAGAAAAGGTAGGAAAAGCACTATCCATATCACAAATATAACGCAACTTTCGTGGCAAAGTTTGCAGTTACTAGTATCCAATGGCTCAGATAGATTTAGTAAAATGGTATTTCTCTATCGAGAGTATTCCCAGCAGGGACAGATTTCTGAGTCAGTTATTAGAGGTAAACATCTTTCTTCGAAAGAAACTAAGGAAATCAACGAGTACATAAAAATTTATCGAGAGCATGGTTGCACAAAACACCACGAAGTTAACGACATCATAACCAAAAATAAATTGTGGGATAATTTTAAAAATATTCGTTCGTTAAACGACCATGGTAAATTTAAAGAAATTGAAGGCATACAGCCACAATATTTTGAAATTGTTTGCGATATTCTTAAAATCTCTGGAGATAATGGATTACCACTTGATGGCTATCAAAAGTATTAAAGAAAGTAATGCGTCTGATACAGGTTATATGAAAACTCTTGATTCTGCCAGAATTCCTATGCATGTAGATTAAATTACCCTTGAAGTGATCTTCCGCTCCTCGCTCAAAGCTACCGGTCGACTACAGTGATTTCTTGAAGGTGTATCGGTAGCCATTCTGCATACATGGAAAGGAACACCTGAATGTCTAGCTGCGAGGAGACTTAAACAAGGTGCATAAAAAAGGCCGCCGAAACGACCTGATCCTCATTTTTAAGGTGCTGGAGGTGTCCAGCCGGCATTCCTCGCAGCCACCATCCATTCGGGATCCCCGCTAGCGGAGTGCTTTTTGCAGTATGCTAATAGTTGCTGAAATATTTTAATCGATGAGTTATCCAGTCGAAGTTTTTGGCTGGATATTTTCCGTCTTGCAGCGTCGGCTTGCCCATGCATTAATTCTGTTATCACTTCTGTGATAGCAGCTCTCAGAGTCGGATCTACTGGGTTTCTATCTAGGATTTTCTGTAAAGCAGTAATATGCTCTTTAAATGTTCTGGCCCCAGAAAGTGCGCTTACAACCTCTCCATACATATCATCTTTCCTTGTCTTTTAGGTTTGAACGTCTCGCTTATAGTAGCGGTAATGATAAATGCTATACCTCATGTCGCTGCTCAGTTCTGATTTTACAGCTTCTACCTGCAGAACTGGAAAGAAAGATACTTCTCTCCATGTTCAGGGATTAATACGTAGCGAAAGGCATACCGTACTCTTCTATCTGCCACGAAGCCACGACAAGAACAGAGTGATCGTCATCGTTCAAAAAAATGAATCCATGATTTCCACCTGCATCATCCGTGAATACACGGGGATCATTTTTAAACGAGATCCCATAATGCCCATTATTCAAGAGTGCCGTTCTGGCGGCCTCCCACTGACTCATAATGTGCTTATTTGACTCAACCTCATGCAACAAATGGTGCTTCAAACGAGAAACAGAAAGGAGCTGATTTGGAGGTCTTCTGTAGACGTATATCATGTTCCCGTATCTCTTGGTTATCCGGCGAAAGTGCCAGTTTTGATATTGGGAAGGGGCGGGAGATTTTCAATATCCACTAGACAGAAAAACCGCTTCGTCCAGCTAAGGCTGTGAACAGTAAGAGTCATCAATTTCAGCTATGTGCCATGAGCGGACATGGACCTCCTCAGTAGTTCCGCAGACAGCTCTCGTGTAGTAAGAAACTGGAAAGCAGGGTTTGATATCTGGTCATGAGTCTAAGATAGTCAGGGCTGCGGCAGAATCGGACGTTACTAAGCTTGGATTAACAGTATCTTCGATGTAAGAATATTACCTTGATACTATTTGGACCCAAGGTTACGCTGATAAAAACTTGTCCAGTAAAACGCAATTATTATATTAACAGTTGCGTTTTAATATTATCTTGCAGATGCAATAATATTGGATGTTTATATCAACCCTGCTCTACGTCCTCTTGACATAATTTCCTTCTGATAAGAAATCGTTCCATCTTCAATAAGCCTTGAGAGTTCTTTTAATCCACCATTCATTCCCTGAGAAACGTTAAAGAAAATATGTCTATTTGCTAGCACAGGGATTAGGTATTCATACTGCTCAGAGTCATCACAAAAATCCATAGCACACATACCCCACTCAGAATTTATAAATGGATCTATAACCTCATAAATAAATTGAGATGTCAGCACTGAGACATCTTTATTAGGAGCGGCAAAATGTTGAATAGAGTTCCTCAATTTCCCAAAATCATTGTATAACTTAAGATTATTAATCTTCTTTCCAGTTGCAGCCCAAACCTTCTCAGGCAACTCTGAATAAGTAATTGTTTGCCCTTTTTCTAATAAGCTTTCAAAATCAAGAAGCCCTGTAGTTTTATTTACACAATCAGCTGTTGATTTTGGTAATGACTCAAAAATTAAAAGAGGGTGTTCCTGAGCAAGACGAGCTTTGAGAAAAATCTCACAAGCATGGGCTGCCTGTAAGACGCCCAATTGTGACCACTTAGAGTTACTCATATCATAAAAATGAGCAAGGTAGTTGGCATGAGCAAGCGAACCTGCTCCCAAAGCAATCATATGCTCATGGACTTTTTTTAAATTAACATCCATTTAATATTCCTCAAAAAATATTTGTTTACGTTATCAAAAAAAGATGGGTATTGCCCACATTTTAAGATGATTAGATTTAAATTTGTTATGTGGTGTCACTTAAGTTTGGGATGAATAATATGTCTGCTCTTCACTGTGAGTTCAACTGATGGATGGAACATGTCTGCTCTTCGCTCACAGCGGACCTTCAGCTCAGTCAGCAATGTCCGCTGCGTGCCAGGAGCGGATATTAAAGAAGAGGATCTTTACTTAAACGCAGCGGGGTTTCTCCAATCTAATATCAGATTCACTAATATTTTCTTTTTTAACCCAGCCCAGTCGCATGTAAAATTTTGCCGCACGACTGTTTTTGTCGGTTTCAAGCCAGACTGCCTTATGGTGTTTGAATAATTCCTGCTCCGCGAGGTCAACAAGGCTGCGACCTACACCTCTGCCTTCATATTCAGGGAGAACAAAGACCGCAAAAAGACATCCTTCATCTGGCAAAATCATCGAGAAACCAATCACTTTTCCGTCATCTACGGCAACCCATGCGCAATGACTTTTCTCAATCATATCGGTGACAACGCTCTCGGTAATTCCCATCTGCTCCATTTCTTCTCGACTGAGATGATTTTCTTTAACCGAAGTTCTGACTTCAAAAATACCCTCTATATCAGTGGATAGAGCTAATCTTGTCCTTATATTCATTTGTCTTATTCCATGCTTGAGACAGTTTAGTTTTGATGATCGGGCATCGATATTCTCTGAGGATATAGAATCCTGAGTAAAATTGCCGCTGATGTCCGCCTCTTGCTCAAAGCGGATCCAAAGTCAGCTTTTAACCACTCGATACTTGTTGCAAATCACCGAGTGATGAGTTCACCGAACATACCAGTGTGGCATGATCCCACCACGCATTGTTATTCACTCTTATTGCAAGCACGTTAAATTGTGCTTTCTGTATCTCATCAATTAAAGCCGGGAGTGGTTTCAGAGTACGCCAGGGTTGACCATCTTTCACTAAATGGTGCCTGACCGGATCATAAGAACTAATGTCGGCCGAATAACCGGGGGTTCCGCACATGGAACTGATCACAAAACGACCTCCGGGTTTGAGCAATCTCTTCACCTCTGCGAAAAAGAGAACCCGGTCATTATCTATCAGGCAATGCAAACAACTGCCGTCAATAATCAACTCAAACGTTGAGTCCTTACATTGATGTATACAGCAAACATTTCCGACAAAAAATTGTGCGGAGATACCAGCTTGCTGAAAACGCTTTTCTGCCCATCTGATAGCAGTCTCAGAAAAATCCACACCCCACACAGAATACCCTCGTTCAGCAAGGGACTGTGATGCCATAGCTCCGTTACCACACCCCATTTCAAGTACCGGCGCACCTGAGCGGGGTAAATAGTGATGTAAATTGAGCCAATGAAAGATTTTTTCCTGCTGTTTTTTTGCCCTAATATAACCTTCGCCAGCCCAAGCGACAGCTCCGTTTGCTATCAGTTGCCTGTATTGATTTTCATAGGGATTCATATTGAAGACGCCTTTTTTGCAACAATCCGCTTCACGTTTTACGCCATTTGTCGATGAAGTGAAGTTTATGGGCCTGGGTGCCAGTAATATCAGTAGACTTCACGACTCTTCAAGGACCGCTTCATTCCAGAAGCGAAATCCAAGCCGTTCAGAGGGTTAAGTGCTGGGAAAGCCTTCAAGTATGTTAATTATCAAATCGAGTGGGAAGATGATTTCATTGGTCTGTCTGAGCTCTTCTAAGTTCCACCAGTAGTGATCGCGAATGACTTCTTTTTCGTTGTTACTCCAACCTGATCGGTCAATATCTGATTTATCTGCACTAATAATAAAGAAACGTTCTTCAGCAAGAACGTTTTCACCACTTGGCAGCATCATAGGGAAGGTTCTGGAGGCTATTTGTGGTCCTGTAGTTCTTCTTGTCAGGCCCGTTTCTTCAAATAATTCACGTAACGCCGCCTGCTCAAAAGACTCGTTGTGCTCAAGTCCTCCCCCTGGCGTTGCCCAGTATGTTTTCCCTTCCAGAGCATCATCTTTATGGCAGAACCTGAAGAGCAGAACATGATTTTCAGGTGAAAGGACTATCAATCGAGAGGCCGGGCGAGTACGCATATCTTCCCTCTTAAATAAAATTTAAACTCTTATTTCGGATGTTCATCTAAATATAAATTGCAGTCTGCAAGTGCACATTGCGAATACATTTTCTTGCCACGTCAACTGCATTTATCGTCTTTCTCTTTGCTCAAAGCAGACTGCCACCAATAACTCAATTTTTGAAAAAATGGTACTCTTCGCAAAAGTAATTTTGAGTTCGACATTTTCCAACATCAACACCGCCGCCTAAAAAATCCAGCCAATCGCTGGGTTCAGATTGCTGACAAAGGTATCTTCGGGTAGCCCGGCCACCCCTTGCCGCTCAAATTAAGCGCAGGCGTGCTGGCACGCGGTTAAGTACATAACCTATGGCGTAAAGACTTTTATTTTTAACAGGTTACTGAGAAATTGGTGAATCTGTGTGGGGATCGTAGTCGCAAAAAAGGCGAGCATAAACATTTCACCCCTCAATTTTTCAACCACAATTAACATTCACAAACTAATCAATATCCCCGACCATCGTCGAGCTTTTCAAAAAAGGATCCCCATGAAAAAAGTGGCCATCGTCGGCGTCGGCCCCACTGGAATCTATACCTTCCATGCCCTGGTTGAATGCGGCGAACCGCTGACCGTGCAACTCTACGAGCAAGCGGAAGAAGCGGGTGTGGGCATGCCTTACAACAACGACAATAACGCGGACCATATGCTGGCGAATATTGCCAGTATTGAAATCCCGCCGATTTACATCACCTATCTGACGTGGCTACAAAACCAAAGCGATGACTACCTGACACAATTTGGTATTGAACGCACGTCGTTGCATGAACGGCAATTTTTACCCCGCGTGATCCTTGGCGACTATTTTCGCGATCGCTTTTTAGCCATTGTCGATAAAGCCCGTGAGTCCGGTTTTGAGGTTTGTGTTCATGAGTCCAGCGAAGTCACCGATCTGCGCGCAAACCCGCAGGGTGTTACATTGTGGGTAAACCACGCACCACAACCTGTCGAGGTGGATTTTGCGGTTATCGCCACCGGTCATCTGTGGCCTGAGGGAGACGACACACCACGTGAGTTTTTCCCCAGCCCGTGGACCGGCCTGATGGACGCACAAATTAACGCCTGCAGAGTGGGCATTCTGGGTACGTCGTTAAGCGCTATCGATGCGGCAGTAGCCGTGGTCAGTCAACATGGCGCCTTCACCACCGATGCTGATAACACCCTCCATTTTACGCGCAAACCCGGTAGCCAAAGCCTGAAGTTGACTCTGATGTCACGCAGCGGTGTGCTGCCGGAGGCCGATTTTTACTGCCCTCTCCCTTATGAACCGCTGAACATCGCCACCGGTCAGGCGATTGAACACGTCATTGAACAGGGCCAACGCGGATTACTGGATCGCCTCTTCTCGCTTATCGTCAAACAGCTGCAAGACGCGGCACCGCAGTGGAGCCAGCAGATAGCGCTTGAGACGCTGACGGCCGATACGTTTTCTGACATCTATTTTGCTGACCGAATTCAGCACAATCCTTTTGACTGGGCGAAACGCAACCTGCAAGAAGTCGAACGTAACAAGCGGGAGCAACGCACCGTCACGTGGCGCTATACCCTGCTGCGGCTGCATGAGGTCATCGAACAGGTCGTGCCTCATCTTGACGATGGCGACAGAGAACGCTTCAAGCACGGTCTGGCACGCGTGTTTATCGATAACTATGCGGCGATCCCTTCGGAATCCATTCGCCGCCTGCTGGCGCTGCATGACGCCGGGTTAATTGAGATCCTGGCGCTGGGCGCAGATTATCAACGCCAAAATGAGCAAGGTATGACGGTTATTTACCACAACAATCAGCGTAGCGAATTTGATGTGTTGATTGATGCCCGAGGGCAAAAAGCGTTGAAGAGCAAAGATATCCCGTTCCCCACGTTGCGCCATCAACTCCTCGCCTGTGGTGATGAGATCCCGGATATCAGCGAAAATTATACGCTACGTGCGCCAAAGGATGCCTGTGGTCGCATCGCCTTTGGCGGGCTGCCATGGCTAATGCACGACCGCCCTTTTATTCAGGGTCTGGTCGTCAGCGCTGAAATCGGCGCAGCGATGGCAAACGCTCTGATACAAGGCACGGTGGGACGTCGGCGAAAACGCTGGGACCGTAACGAGGAAGACTAACGACCTGATAGAATCAGGAGGCGAGCAGCAATGTAACCACGTTGTCGCCTCCGCATTTGTCGTCCGATGACAAACTAGCGCCAGGCCGACTGACCGCCCAACGCGTATTTTCCGGCACCTAAAAATGCCACCGCCAGTGCGCCAATAAAGAAATACACCAGGCTTTCAATAGCCCATGCGCCGGTTTTATCCAGCGACCAGGTTTCACCCATTCCAACCATCAGCCACGCGACAACCATAGTGAATGCCAACCCTAATGCAGCCGGACGCGTCAGAATGCCGAGAATAATCAGGCACGGTGCCAGCACCTCGCCGAGCAAAACGCCGTAGGCAATGAAACCCGGAAAACCTTTCGCTATTAGCATGCCGCTAATGCCATCAATTCCGGCAAACAGTTTATGCAGACCGTGGAACAGCATCAGCCCCCCCACCGCCAGGCGTAACAAAAACTTGCCAAAGTCCTCATGTGTCAGCATGCGGTTTATTGCATTTAATAAGTTTGTAACCATTTGAATTCATTCCTTGTTTACCATGTCCACAGTCAAGCTACGCGTTATCTTCGTCAAATGTAAGCTGCCGAAAATAAGGGGTAATGAGAAGCATAACTATTATCTTCATCTAAACTTGTAACCGGTATCACATTAAAGGAGATGGAAAACCATGAAACAAACGGTTGCCGCTTTTATTGCTAAAACGCTTGAACAGGCTGGTGTGAAACGTATTTGGGGCGTAACGGGTGATTCACTGAATGGTCTTAGTGACAGTCTCAATCGCATGGGAACGATCGACTGGATGCCAACCCGGCATGAAGAAGTTGCCGCCTTCGCCGCAGGCGCGGAAGCGCAACTGACCGGTGAACTGGCGGTGTGTGCCGGTTCATGTGGACCGGGAAACTTGCACCTGATTAACGGCCTGTTTGATTGCCACCGCAACCATGTCCCAGTGCTGGCGATTGCCGCACATATCCCCTCCAGTGAAATTGGCAGCGGCTATTTTCAGGAGACCCACCCGCAAGAGTTGTTCCGCGAATGTAGCCACTATTGCGAGCTGGTTTCCAGCCCTGAGCAGATCCCACAGGTGCTGGCGATTGCCATGCGCAAAGCAGTGTTAAACCGCGGTGTGTCAGTCGTCGTGCTCCCGGGCGATGTTGCACTGAAAGCCGCGCCGGAAAGTGCCAGCACGCACTGGTATCATGCGCCGTTACCGGTGGTCACCCCGGCGGAAGAAGAGATGAGAAAACTGGCGCAGCTGCTGCGCTATTCCAGCAACATTGCGCTGATGTGCGGCAGTGGTTGCGCGGGTGCGCACAAAGAGCTGGTGGAGTTTGCCGCAAAAATCAAAGCGCCGATTGTCCACGCCCTGCGCGGCAAAGAGCACGTCGAATATGACAACCCCTACGATGTGGGTATGACCGGACTGATCGGTTTTTCATCCGGTTTTCATACCATGATGAATGCCGACACGCTGCTTTTACTGGGCACCCAGTTCCCCTACCGTCCCTTCTACCCCACCGACGCCAAAATTATTCAGATTGATATCAATCCGGCGAGCATTGGTGCGCACAGTAAGGTGGATATGGCGTTGGTGGGGGATATCAAAGCCACGCTGCGCGCCCTGCTGCCGCTCGTAGAAGAAAAAACCGACCGCAAATTCCTCGATAAAGCCCTGAGTGATTATCGCGATGCGCGCAAAGGACTGGATGATTTAGCCAAACCCAGCGAAAAAGCCATTCACCCGCAGTATCTGGCGCAGCAAATCAGCCACTTCGCCGCTGATGACGCCATCTTTACCTGCGATGTCGGCACCCCCACGGTGTGGGCCGCGCGCTATCTGAAAATGAACGGCAAGCGCCGCCTGCTCGGGTCGTTTAATCACGGGTCGATGGCGAACGCCATGCCGCAGGCGCTGGGTGCACAGGCAACGGAACCCGGACGCCAGGTGGTCGCCATGTGCGGCGACGGCGGCTTCAGCATGCTGATGGGCGATTTTCTTTCGGTGGTGCAGATGAAGCTGCCGGTGAAAATCATCGTGTTCAATAACAGCGTGCTGGGCTTTGTCGCAATGGAGATGAAGGCCGGTGGGTATCTGACCGACGGAACGGAACTGCACGACACCAACTTTGCCCGCATTGCCGAAGCCTGCGGGATCACCGGTATCCGCGTGGAAAAATCGTCGGACGTCGATGAGGCGCTGCAAAGAGCGCTGTCGATTGATGGCCCGGTGCTGGTCGACGTGGTGGTCGCGAAAGAAGAGCTCGCCATACCGCCGCAAATCAAACTCGAACAAGCGAAGGGTTTCAGCCTATATATGCTGCGCGCTATCATCAGCGGACGCGGTGATGAAGTGATCGAACTGGCGAAAACCAACTGGCTAAGGTAAAACAGTGGGCATTACCTCACTTAAAAAGGAATGCCCGTGATCGACCTACGTAGTGATACTGTCACCCGCCCGAGTCGCGCCATGCTGGAAGAGATGATGGCGGCCCCGGTCGGGGACGACGTCTACGGCGACGACCCTACCGTCAATGCCCTTCAGCAGTATGCCGCTGAACTTTCTGGTAAAGAAGCGGCTATTTTCTTACCGACCGGTACCCAGGCAAATCTGGTTGCGCTGCTCAGCCACTGTCAGCGCGGCGAGGAGTACATCGCAGGCCAGGGCGCGCATAACTATTTATACGAAGCCGGTGGTGCCGCGGTGCTCGGCAGCATTCAGCCACAGCCTATCGACGCCGCGCCGGATGGCACGCTGCCGCTGGACAAAGTCGCCGCTAAAATCAAAGCCGATGATATTCATTTTGCCCGTACCCGCCTGCTCAGTCTGGAAAACACCCATAACGGTAAAGTGCTGCCGCGTGAGTATTTGAAGGAGGCCTGGGAATTCACCCGCGAACGAAATCTGGCGCTGCACGTTGACGGCGCGCGTATTTTTAACGCCATCGTCGCCTACGGTTGTGAGCTTAAGGACGTCACCCAATATTGTGACTCGTTCACCATTTGCCTCTCCAAAGGGCTGGGGACGCCGGTCGGGTCACTGCTGGTCGGCAGCCATGATTACATCAAACGTGCGATTCGCTGGCGCAAGATGACCGGCGGCGGTATGCGCCAGGCCGGTATTCTGGCGGCTGCCGGGCTGTATGCGCTCAAAAATAACGTGGCGCGTTTGCAAAGTGATCACGACAACGCCGCCTGGATGGCAGAACAATTACGTGAAGCGGGTGCCGACGTGATGCGTCACGACACTAATATGCTGTTTGTCCGCGTGGGTGAAGAACACGCTGCTGCGCTGGGCGAGTACATGAAATCTAAAGACGTGCTGATTAACGCCTCGCCGATTGTGCGTCTGGTGATGCATCTGGACGTTTCGCGTGAACAACTTGCTGAAGTCGCCGCCCACTGGCGTGCTTTTTTAAACCGCTAAGGAGACCGGCGTGCCGCAACGGATTTTGGTACTTGGCGCCAGTGGTTACATTGGTCAACATCTGGTAAAAGCGCTCAGCCAGCAAGGGCATCAGGTGCTGGCGGCGGCACGTCGCATCGAGCGACTGGACAAACAGCAACTGCCCGGCGTCAGTTGTCATAAGGTTGATTTAAACGAACCAGATACCCTGACGCCGCTGCTGGCCGACGTTGATACGGTCTATTACCTGGTGCACGGGATGGGTGAAGGCGGTGATTTTATCGCCCACGAACGTCAGGTGGCGCAGAATGTCCGCGACGCCCTGCGCCATGCACCAGTTAACCAGCTAATTTTCCTGAGCTCCTTACAGGCCCCCAAACATGAACAGTCCGACCATCTGCGTGCACGGCAGATAACGGCTGACACGCTGCGCGAATCCGGCGTCCCGGTTACGGAGTTACGGGCGGGTATTATCGTCGGCGCGGGCTCTGCGGCCTTTGAGGTGATGCGTGATATGGTCTACAACCTGCCGGTACTCACCCCGCCCCGCTGGGTACGATCGCGTACCACACCGATTGCGCTGGAGAACTTGCTGTACTATTTAGTTGCGCTGCTGGCGCATCCGGCAAGCAGCCACCGCGTACTCGAAGCGGCGGGGCCGCAGGTATTAAGCTATCAAGAGCAGTTCGAACATTTTATGGCGGTCAGCGGCAAGCATCGCCTGCTTATCCCTATCCCCTTTCCGACCCGCTGGATTTCAGTGTGGTTTTTAAATGTGATCACCTCAGTTCCGCCGACGACCGCCAAAGCGCTGATACAGGGCCTGAAACACGATCTGCTGGCCGATGACACCGAACTGAGGGCATTGATCCCCCAAAAACTCATCGCCTTTGACGATGCGGTACGCAGCACGCTGAAGGAAGAAGAAAAACTGGTCGACTCCAGCGAGTGGGGATACGACGCGCAGGCTTTTGCCCGCTGGCGACCGGAATACGGCTATTTCGCCAAACAGGCCGGGTTTAGCGTCGAGACCTCCGCCAGCCTGCAGTCACTGTGGCAAGTGGTGAATCGCCTTGGCGGGAAAGAAGGCTATTTCTTTGGCAATATTCTGTGGAAGACGCGCGCAGCCATGGATCTGCTGGTGGGGCATAAACTGGCAAAAGGTCGGCCGGAGCGTCCGCTTTTACAGGTCGGCGATACCGTGGATAGCTGGAAGGTCATTATCGTCGAACCGGAAAAACAGCTGACATTGTTGTTTGGTATGAAGGCGCCTGGACTTGGCCGTCTGAGTTTTACCCTGGAAGACAAAGGGGATCGCCGACGCATTGACGTCCGCGCCTGGTGGCACCCGCACGGCATGCCCGGTCTGTTCTACTGGCTACTGATGATCCCGGCGCACCTGTTTATTTTCAGGGGGATGGCAAAGCGTATCGCCAAACTTGCAGAACAAATCACAGACTAAAGACAAAAAGAGGCTGTATTCTTTCATGTTTCCCATTGCATACAGGCGTAATTCACGGAAGAATGCGCACGAAGTTCTATTACACACAGCGGATTGATATGAAGGTACTGGTTACCGGAGCCACCAGCGGCTTAGGCCGAAACGCGGTTGAGTTTTTACGCAAGAAAGGCATCAGCGTCAGAGCTACCGGTCGCAACGAAGCGATGGGTAAGTTGCTGGAGAAAATGGGTGCAGAATTTGTGCATGCGGATTTGACCGAGCTGGTCTCTTCGCAGGCGAAAGTGATGCTCGCCGGCATCGACACGCTGTGGCACTGTTCCAGTTTTACCTCGCCGTGGGGAACACAGGAAGCCTTTGACCTGGCTAACGTCCGCGCTACCCGCCGGCTGGGCGAATGGTCGGTTGCCTGGGGCGTGCGTAACTTTATTCATATCTCCTCCCCGTCGCTCTATTTTGATTATCATCACCATCGCGATATCAAAGAAGATTTTCGCCCGCACCGCTTCGCCAACGAATTCGCCCGCAGTAAAGCCGCCGGTGAAGACGTGATTGCGCTGTTAGCCCAGGCCAATCCGCAAACTCGCTTTACAGTACTGCGTCCGCAGAGCCTGTTTGGCCCGCATGATAAAGTTTTTATCCCCCGCCTGGCGCACATGATGCATCACTATGGCAGCGTATTGCTCCCACACGGCGGCAGCGCACTGGTGGATATGACCTACTATGAAAATGCGATTCACGCGATGTGGCTGGCAAGTCAGGAAGCCTGTGACAATCTGCCATCAGGTCGCGTGTATAACATTACCAACGGTGAGCATCGCACGCTGCGCAGCATCGTGCAGAAGCTGATTGACGAACTGAATATTGATTGCCGCATCCGCTCCGTCCCCTATCCGATGCTGGACATGATTGCCCGCAGCATGGAGCGTCTGGGGAATAAATCGGCAAAAGAACCCAAGCTCACACACTACGGTGTCTCAAAGCTCAATTTTGACTTTACGCTGGACACCACCCGCGCCCAGGAAGAGTTGGGTTATCAGCCTGTCGTGACGCTGGATGAAGGGATTGAACGTACCGCGGCCTGGCTGCGCGACCACGGTAAGCTGCCGCGTTAACCTTGCCCGTATTTCTCCAGTAGCGCTTCGGCAATGGCCTGCGTTTCGGCATCCGCCACGCCGTTCCACAACGCCGGGCGGAAGTGCATCTGGAACGCCATAATCACCCGCTGCTGTTCACGCGGCGTCATGTCCGGTTTCACCTCGTAGCCGTAGCGCGACAGCAAATCCAGTAACGATGCGGTGTCCACCGGCGTATGGGGTGCGCGTCCGCCAAGATAAAACGCGACGCGCTGAGCATCCGGCCAGGCACCAATACCCTGCGCCGCCAGTTCACGCCACGGAAACAGCGGGCCGGGATCGTCTTTACGCTGCGGAGCGATATCCGCATGCGCTACCACGTTCTGCGCCTTGATGTCGTAGCGGGCAATAATGTCCTTTGCCAGGGGGATCAACGCCTGGATCTGCGTCGCTTCAAATGGCGCAAAATATTTCACGCCCGCTGATTTTTGCCAGCCTCGGTTTTCCAGTTCAATCCCAATCGACGTGTCGTTAATCCGCGTAGCGCCTCGCCAGAAGCTGATCCCTGCATGCCAGGCCAGATCCCTTTCCGGGACCAGCTGCCAGATCCGCGGCTTGCCGCCGTGCAGCGGCGGTACTGCCGGGATCAGATAGTGCGAGCTGACGTTTTTATCCGTCAGCGTGGCCAGCGATGAGTCAAAATCATCAGCCGTGTAGTGAATTACCAGCACTTTAATGCGTGGATATGCCGCCTGCGCCTGGCGTCGGGTATCCAGTTGATACTCGTCTTTGTCAACAATACCTGACTCGCGCGCACAGCCCGTCAGTAACACGGCAAATGCCAGCAGCCATAACAGACGCTTCATCGGCGAGTTTTCACCGCAGTCCCGCTGACGCTCACCATCAGCATGCTGCCATCTTTACCCACGGTTTCGTAATCAATATCAATACCAACGACCGCATCTGCTCCCAACGCTTTCGCCTGTTCGCCGAGTTCCTGAAAGGCAATTTCACGCGCTTTGCGCAGCTCTTTTTCGTATGAGCCAGAACGACCGCCGACAATGTCCCGGATCCCGGCAAAAAAATCGCGAAAGATATTCGCGCCTAAAATCGCTTCACCGGTTACCACACCGCAGTATTCCACGATGCTTTGCCCTTCCAGCGTAGGGGTGGTCGAAAACTGCATGGTGTATCTCCTTATTGCGCTAACAACGCTGTCTTAAAAGCATTATCGAACCGATACACTATCATTGAAAGGATCTGATTGTATAATTTTCAAAATAACCAGAGTATGCCCAGACGCATATTATTTTTCAGTACGTTAAGGGGAATGTAATGAAGATCTACGTAACGGATAATGATGGAAATTTGATCCCGGTTGACGGAAAAAGTGTGGTCATTGAACTCAAGAATGGCAGCACCCTCGAGATTGCAGAAGAATACAGCAGAAATGATGTTCCGGAAGGAATTAACCTGTGGGGCGGACGGGAACCCTCCTCTTTTTTTTCGACAGAAGAAATCATAGCCAAAACCGAATGTCTCGGTGTTTATCCCATTGCTGCCAATGCCCTGCACATATTTCCGTACAAAATGTCCTCAGCCAGACCCAATGAATGCGAGTCAGCAGCAGACCGTGAAAAGGTAGACTGAAGGTTTGACGCACGACGCTATACCAGTTTAATATAACAATACTGTATAAAAAAACAGGCATGTTATTATGACCCTGGCTTTAGTTGGCGAAAGAATTGACAAAAATCGTTTCACTGGTGAACGAATTGAAAACAGTACATTTTTTAACTGTGATTTTTCGGACGCAGACCTTACCGGTACTGAATTTATTGGCTGTCAGTTTTACGATCGCGAAAGCCAGAAAGGAAGTCGTTTCAACCGTGCCATCCTGAAAGATGCCATTTTCAAAAGCTGCGATTTATCCATGGCGGATTTCAGGAACGTCAGTGCGCTGGGAATTGAAATTCGCGCCTGTCGTGCTCAGGGTGCTGATTTTCGCGGCGCGAGCTTTATGAATATGATAACAACGCGAACCTGGTTCTGTAGCGCCTATATCACTAACACCAATCTGAGCTACGCCAATTTTTCGAAAGTGATCCTCGAAAAGTGTGAGCTATGGGAAAACCGTTGGATGGGCACGCAGATCCTGGGCGCGACGTTTAGCGGCTCAGACCTCTCTGGTGGTGAATTCTCTTCATTTGACTGGCGCGCCGCAAACTTTACCCATTGCGATCTCACTAATTCCGAACTGGGTGATTTAGATGTCCGTGGGGTTGATTTACAGGGCGTCAAGCTGGACAGCTATCAGGCATCGTTAATAATGGAGCGCCTTGGGATAGCAATTATTGGTTAGCTTTTTTATTTATACTCACAGCGATGTGCGCTAAATCCAATAAGGACCGACTGTAATAGTCAAATGTCCGAATAAATCGTTAAAAAAGGCCCCTCACAGGAGCCTTTAGTGATTATTTTCTGAAATCCAGCGGAGTCTGGCCAGACTGAATGTACATTGCAACATTATCAAATGTAATCATTTTAGATTTGCAAAAAATACATTTCGCGCCAAAAGGATTTCCATCAGTAACATCGAAACTCGATATTCTGTACTGTGAACCATGGCAACATGGGCAACGAAAGTGAATATTGTTATTCATAATATTTACCTTAGCGTGCGACAACATTAATCGCGGATGGGCCTTTAGGTCCCTGCTCCACGCTAAATTCGACTTCCTGATTTTCATTCAGCGTTTTAAAGTCGTTACTTTGGATAGCAGAAAAATGTACAAACACATCTTTGCTACCGTCTTTCGGGGTGATGAATCCAAAACCTTTCTCAGGATTGAACCACTTAACCAAACCCGTCATTTTATTAGACATCTATTTTATTCCTTAACTTGAGCCTTCCGGCAAATTTGGTTTTATTACAGAATCGACTTAGTGCTTAGCGGAGTGACTCAAAGAAGGGATAAATGGATAAACCTGAAAATGAGAACTGCGGAAATAAACTACTTTGTAAATCGTCTGTTCTTGAAACCGACTTATCTATTAACGCATGAGTCCAGGGATTAATCAACTTTTATTTTAGCCATCCGGATACCCTGACAGCCTAAGGACTTATCCATCACACCACTTTTATGAATACAGGCGGCAATCCGTTCACCCACATTTATCATCTCGTAAATAAGCATGCAGATACGTAGATGGCCTATACACTATATAGAGCATCGTTGGCGACAACGCCATGTCACCGTTTGGTATACTGAACCAGGATAAGCAGTCAGTACCCGCAGAGACTCCAGGCGGTGAAATCTGCGAATTTATGCAAGTAAAAACAAGGCATTAAACGACTATACAGTCATTGAAAGGATAGAATTGTCCATCGTAGAATACTATTAGTAGAAAGCTTATAAGGAAATCATTATGCGCTACTCGACACTCTCTCTGCTGGTCCCCTGTGCACTTCTTCTCAGCGCCTGTACCACCGTCACCCCAGCCTATAAAGATAATGGCTCGCGGAGCGGCGCCTGCGTGGAAGGCGGGCCAGACAGCGTGGCACAACAGTTCTATGATTACCGCATTCAGCATCGTAATAACGACATCACTGCTCTGCGTCCGTACTTAAGTGACAACCTGGCAAAATTGCTGACCGATGCCAGCCGCGATAACTCACACCGCGAACTGCTGTCCAGCGATCCTTTCTCCAGCCGCACCACCTTACCGGACAGCGCCAGCGTCGCCAGCGCCTCGACCATTCCGAATAGTGATGCACGTAACATTCCGCTGCGTGTAGAGCTTAAGCAGGGTAATCAAACCTGGCGTGATGAAGTACTGATGATCCGTGAAGGGCAGTGCTGGGTTGTGGATGATGTTCGCTATCTGGGCGGCAGTGTACATGCGCCAGCCGGTACGCTCCGTCAGTCTGTCGAAAACCGTTAGTCCCACCATTCATCTGTTCAAATCATAAACCCCATAAATTGTCTGGCATTCTGCATAGAATGCCGACAATTATTCTTGCCCGCTGGTGACCCCGCTATTTTGTGCTATGTTTAGAGAAGAATGCGGTTTGCATTTAACTTTTAACGCATAAATATTGCATAACTATTCTGTCAAAGGTAGTATCTGCGGCTTCAATAGCTATCAGACTGCCAGCATACGAGTGTCAATGAGTATTCAATTAAACGGCATTAACTGCTTCTACGGCGCACATCAGGCGCTGTTCGATATCACGCTGGATTGCCCTCAGGGCGAAACACTGGTGTTACTTGGCCCAAGTGGAGCCGGGAAAAGCTCGCTTCTGCGCGTACTCAACCTGCTTGAGATGCCGCGTTCGGGCACGCTCTCTATTGCCGGTAACCGTTTCGACTTCACGAAAACACCTTCTGATAAAGCCATTCGCGAACTGCGTCAGAACGTGGGCATGGTCTTTCAGCAATACAATCTTTGGCCGCATCTTACTGTGCAGCAGAACCTGATCGAAGCGCCCTGCCGCGTGCTGGGTCTGAGCAAGGACCAGGCGCTGGCGCGTGCCGAGAAACTGCTGGAACGTCTGCGACTGAAGCCCTATAGCGATCGTTACCCACTGCATCTTTCCGGCGGCCAGCAACAGCGTGTGGCCATTGCCCGCGCGTTAATGATGGAGCCACAGGTGCTGCTGTTTGATGAACCCACCGCAGCGCTTGACCCGGAAATTACCGCACAAATCGTCAGCATCATTCGTGAGCTGGCAGAAACCAATATTACTCAGGTGATCGTCACCCACGAAGTGGAAGTCGCCCGTAAAACGGCCAGTCGTGTGGTGTATATGGAAAACGGTCATATCGTCGAGTTTGGGAATGCGAGCTGCTTTGCCAACCCGCAAACCGAAGCGTTTAAAAACTATCTCTCTCACTAAGATTCGGGACAATACAATGAAAAAAGTTCTGATTGCCGCGCTAATCGCAGGTTTTAGCCTTTCCGCTACCGCAGCCCAAACCATTCGCTTCGCTACCGAAGCGTCTTATCCTCCGTTTGAATCCATTGATGCTAATAACAACATTGTGGGTTTTGACGTTGACCTGGCAAATGCGCTGTGTAAAGAGATCGACGCCACCTGTACGTTCACTAACCAGGCTTTCGACAGCCTGATCCCAAGCCTGAAATTCCGCCGTTTTGACGCGGTAATGGCCGGGATGGACATCACGCCGGAGCGTGAAAAGCAGGTGTTGTTCACTACGCCTTATTACGACAACTCGGCGCTGTTTGTTGGTCAACAGGGTAAATACACCAGCATTGACCAGCTGAAAGGCAAAAAAGTGGGCGTACAAAACGGCACTACGCACCAGAAATTCATCATGGATAAACATCCGGAAGTCACCACCGTTCCGTATGACAGCTACCAGAATGCCAAACTCGACCTGCAGAACGGGCGTATTGATGGCGTCTTTGGTGATACCGCTGTCGTGACCGAATGGCTGAAGGACAATCCGAAACTGGCCGCCGTTGGCGATAAAGTCACCGATAAAGATTACTTCGGTACCGGTCTGGGCATCGCCATGCGCCAGGGCAATACCGAGCTGCAGCAGAAATTCAATGCTGCGCTGGAAAAAGTGAAGAAAGATGGGACGTACGAAACCATCTATAACAAATGGTTCCAGAAGTAATATTAGATGAATGAATTTTTTCCTTTAGCAAGCGCCGCCGGGATGACCGTCGGCCTTGCCGTTTGTGCGCTGATCATTGGCCTGGCTCTCGCAATGTTGTTTGCCGTCTGGGAGTCAGCTAAATGGCGTCCAGTGGCATGGACGGGTTCAGCCCTAGTGACGCTCCTGCGCGGACTGCCGGAAATTCTGGTGGTTCTGTTTATCTATTTCGGTTCATCTCAGCTGCTGCTGACGCTGGCCGATGGGTTTACGATAAATCTTGGCATCGTGCAGATCCCGGTGCAGATGGAGATCGAAAACTTCGACGTCAGTCCGTTCCTGTGCGGCGTCATTGCGCTGTCATTGCTGTATGCGGCCTATGCGTCGCAAACGCTGCGTGGTGCACTGAAAGCCGTCCCGCTCGGGCAATGGGAGTCTGGTCAGGCGCTGGGGCTGTCCAAAACCGCGATCTTCTTTCGTCTGGTGATGCCGCAAATGTGGCGTCATGCCCTGCCGGGACTGGGTAACCAGTGGCTGGTTTTGCTGAAAGATACCGCGCTGGTAAGCCTGATCAGCGTTAACGATCTGATGCTGCAAACCAAAAGCATTGCCACGCGTACTCAGGAGCCGTTTACCTGGTACATCGTGGCGGCGGCCATTTATCTGGTGATAACGCTGTTGAGTCAGTACATTCTCAAACGCATTGACCTGCGCGCGACACGTTTTGAGCGGAGACCGGGCTGATGCTTGAGTATTTACCAGAACTGATGAAAGGGCTGCATACCAGCCTGACGTTGACGGTTGCCTCCATCGTGGTTGCGCTGGTCATGGCGCTGATTTTCACCGTCATCCTGACGCTGAAAACTCCGGTGCTGGTGTGGCTGGTACGCGCCTACATTACGCTGTTTACCGGTACGCCGTTGTTGGTGCAAATCTTCCTGATCTACTACGGTCCGGGGCAGTTTCCCGCGCTGCAGGAGTATCCGGTCCTCTGGCATCTGCTGTCAGAACCCTGGCTGTGCGCCTTGATTGCGCTGTCGTTAAACAGTGCCGCGTATACTACGCAGCTGTTCTACGGCGCTATTCGCGCAATCCCGGAAGGTCAGTGGCAATCCTGTGGTGCATTGGGGATGAGCAAGAAAGATACGCTGGCCATCTTGCTGCCGTACGCCTTTAAACGCGCCCTCTCCTCGTACTCCAACGAAGTGGTGCTGGTGTTCAAAAGTACCTCCCTGGCCTACACCATCACGCTGATGGAAGTCATGGGTTACAGCCAGCTGTTGTATGGTCGCACCTATGACGTCATGGTCTTCGGCGCGGCGGGCGTGATTTATCTGATTGTTAACGGCCTGCTGACGTTGATGATGCGCTTAATCGAGCGTAAAGCACTGGCGTTTGAACACCGCAATTAAGTCAATAACTGCATAAAGCTGAATAGTAAAGGCGGACATGTCTCTGGACTGTCCGCTTTTTTTTATTCCACATAAAATATTTAATCATTTTTATTGCATACAAATTCATTAAATGGCATTGTAAATCAACGCCGCAGACACGGTGAATCATCATAAGATTGACAGACGGGAGTTCCACCATGAAAAAGTTAGTCCTGGCCGCATTACTTGCTACCTTCGCCACCGGCGCCTCTGCTGCTGATAAAATCAATTTCGGTGTCTCAGCAACCTACCCGCCATTCGAATCGTTGGATGCCAGCAATAAAATTGTTGGTTTTGACATCGACCTGGCTTCAGCATTGTGCAAACAAATGCAGGCTGACTGTACTTTTACTAATCATGCGTTCGACAGCCTGATCCCCGCGCTGAAATTCAAAAAATACGATGCGGTGATTTCCGGTATGGACATCACGCCAGAACGTAGTAAGCAGGTTTCCTTTACTCAGCCCTACTATGCCAACTCAGCGCTGGTCATTGCGAAAAAAGACACCTATAAAACCTTTGCTGATTTGAAAGGCAAACGTATCGGCATGGAAAACGGCACCACGCACCAGAAATACCTGCAGGATAAACATCCTGAAGTGAAAACCGTGGCGTACGACAGCTACCAGAATGCGATCATTGACCTGAAAAACGGGCGTATTGATGGCGTATTTGGCGACACTGCCGTAGTTAACGAGTGGCTGAAAACCAATCCGCAGTTAGGCGTAGCAACGGACAAAGTAACTGACCCGCAATACTTCGGCACCGGCCTTGGCATTGCCGTTCGCCCGGATAACACCGCGCTGCTGGAAAAACTGAACACCGCGCTGGCCGCCATTAAAGCTGACGGTACCTATCAAAAAATCAGCGATCAGTGGTTCCCGCAGTAATCCCTGCCTTACCTGAAAAAGCCGCAAAACGCGGCTTTTTACGTTTAACGTCCGCGCTTTCGGTCAGTTCTTACGCCATAAACCCATTCCTGGCATACACTTGTTAAAACGATAAAAGTGAGGCAACAGGATGATAGCATTCCCAGCCAGCTTACTGATCCTGAATGGAAAAAGTGCTGATAATCCCCCGCTGCGCGAGGCGATTGCCCTGCTACGCGATGAGGGCGTTGAGATCCATGTGCGCGTCACCTGGGAAAAAGGCGACGCCCGGCGTTACGTTGATGAGGCCCGCCAGTTGGGCGTTGCCACCGTCATTGCGGGCGGCGGTGATGGCACCATCAACGAAGTCTCCACCGCGCTCATCCATTGCCAGGGGGAGGATATACCCGCACTGGGGATTTTGCCGCTGGGAACCGCAAATGACTTCGCCACCAGCGTGGGTATTCCTGATGTTCTGGATAAAGCCTTGAAGCTGGCCATCGCCGGCAATGCGGTTGAAATAGATATGGTGCAGGTCAATGATAAAACCTGTTTTATCAATATGGCGACGGGCGGATTCGGCACGCGGGTCACGACAGAAACACCAGAAAAACTCAAAGCCGCGCTGGGCGGCGTGTCGTACTTTATTCATGGGCTCATGCGCATGGACACGCTGAAGCCCGACAGCTGCGAAATTCGCGGGGAAAACTTTCACTGGCAGGGAGACGCGCTGGTGATCGGCATCGGCAATGGTCGTCAGGCTGGCGGCGGGCAGCAACTTTGCCCCACGGCACTGATCAACGACGGTCTGCTGCAACTGCGCATTTTTACCGGCGATGAGCTTCTTCCGGCGCTACTTTCGGCACTTACCCAATCCGACGACAACCCCAATATTATTGATGGCGCGTCATCTTGGTTTGATATCCGTGCCCCGCATGAAATCACGTTTAATCTCGATGGCGAACCGCTAAGCGGGCAGGAATTTCACATCGAAATCCTCCCCGCCGCGCTGCGCTGCCGGTTACCGCCTGGTTGTCCCTTGTTACGCTAGTACGCCGCCACTTCCCGCGCCAGATCGCGGGAATAGCGCTGGCTGCCGCTTATTAACATCCGGGTATACTCGGTTTGCGCCTCACCGTTGACCAGCGCATCCACGGTGAGCGTTTCAAGAATTTTTCCGTATTGCATCACCGCCACTTTCTGACACAAATGCGCAATAACCCCCAGATCGTGGGTGACCAGCAGATAGGTCAGGCTGGACTCCTTTTGCAATTCAGCCAGCAGGTTAAGAATTTCGGCCTGTACCGATACGTCCAACGCAGAGGTCGGCTCGTCCAGCAACAGCACCTGCGGTTCGAGGATTAGCGCCCGCGCAATCGCCACACGCTGACGCTGCCCGCCAGAAAGCTGATGCGGATACCGGTCGCGAAATGCCCGGTTCAGACCGACCTTATCCAGCAGCCCGTTAACCCGCCGATCCCGGTCAGCAATGCCGTGGATCAACAGCGGCTCTTCGAGGATATCGCTGATGGTATGCCGGGGATGCAGCGAACCATATGGGTCCTGGAATACCATCTGTACCAGGCGGCAGCGTTCGCGGCGAATACGGTGATCCAGGGCTTGTCCGTCGATCGCCAGTTCACCCTGCCAATGGGTAAACAGTCCAGCCAGACACTTCAGTACGGTTGTCTTTCCCGAACCAGACTCTCCAACCAGACCGTAGACCTCTCCGGGCTGAACCCCAAACGTCACGTCATACAGCACCTGATTGCGTTTTTCTCCCTCACCAAATGCCAGGTTCAGATTTTTAACGTCGATCATATCCCCTCCTCACTCAGCCAACTGGGCTGACGTTGCAGCACCGGCAGCACCGCCCGGCGGTTGTGGATTTCTGGCAATGCGCTAATCAGCCCCTGAGTATAGGGATGCTGCGCATGATGGAGATCGCCTGCGGCGATGGATTCCACCACCCGCCCGGCATACATCACCAGGACGCGATCGCAGAAGCTGCGCACCAGGTTGATGTCATGGCTGATAAAAATAAGCCCCAACCCGCGCGACTCCACCAGCGAGTCAAGCAGCCCCAACACCTGCAGACGCACCGACACGTCCAGCGCCGAGGTGGGTTCGTCGGCAATCACCAGTTCCGGATCGGTGATTAACATCATCGCGATCATGACACGTTGCCCCTGGCCACCAGAAATCTCGTGCGGATAGAGCTGATACACCCGCTGCGGCTGACGAATACGCACCACCTCCAGCATTTCCAGCGCCCTGGCTTTGGCCTCAGCCTTGCGCCCCGGATGATGGGTAAGCCAGGCTTCGGCAATCTGATCGCCAACGCTCACCACCGGATTAAGGGAGTATTTCGGGTCCTGCATAATCATCGAGATACGCTTACCGCGAATTTGCCGCATCTGCGCCTCGCTGGCATGGGCTAAATCCACATCGCTAAACTGCATTTTGTCTGCCGTAACCCGTGCTTTTTTCGGATGCAGGTGCAGCAGCGCTCGCCCGACGGTGGATTTACCGGAGCCTGACTCACCCACAATCGCCAGTTTTTCACGCCCGAGTTGAAAGGAGACGCCGCGCACCGCCTGGGTGACCGCGCCGCCGTTGATAAAATCGACGTGCAGGTTACGCACATCAAGCAGAGGCGAATCATTCGCTGCGAGGATCGAGGATGTCACGTAAGCCATCTCCTAAGAAGTTGAACGCCAGGCTGTTGATCAAAATCGCCAGCCCCGGAATAGTCACTACCCACCAGCATTCCATCATGTAGGTGCGCCCGCTGGAGATCATCGCCCCCCATTCCGGATCCGGTGGCTGAGCTCCTAACCCCAGAAACCCAAGGCCCGCAGCGGTCAGAATGATCCCCGCCATATTCATGGTGATACGAATAATCACCGACGGCAGGCACAGCGGTACGATGTGACGCCACAGCACACGTCCTGCCGATGCCCCCTGCAGGCGAACGGCAGAGATAAAATCGGCCTGACGCAACGAGAGCGTTTCCGCACGAGCCAGACGCGCAATCGGCGGCCAGGCGGTCAGCGTAATGGCAATTACTACGTGCTCCAGCCCCGGACCGAGTGCTGCGACAAAGGCCAGTGCCAGTACCAGGCTTGGAAAAGAAATGAAAATGTCGGTGACGCGCATCAGTACCATGTCGACCTTGCCACCGAAGTAACCCGCCGTGACGCCAAGCAGCAGGCCGAGCGGCCCTACGGTGACCGACACCAGCAGCACGATATACAGCGTGATGCGCGAGCCATACACCAGGCGGCTAAAGATATCGCGGCCAAACTCATCGGTCCCGAACCAGTGCTGCGCGTTCGGCGCCACCAGCGCACTGTTTAAATCCTGCACCAACGGGTTGTACGGTGCGATAAGCGGGGCAAAAATGGCCACCAGCAGTAACAACGCAATAATTCCGCCGCCAATGGCGGTCAGCGGGTTACGCGCCATCTTGCCCATGAACCCGCGCGCTCGCAGCAGCGCCTGCTTCGCCCGCAGACGTTGTTCGCTATTGCCGCTATCCCGCGGCGTATCCAGAGAAACCGTCATGATTTTGTCCTCGGATCAAAGAATTGATACAGCATGTCGGAGAGCAGATTGAGCATGACGAAAATCACCCCAACCAGCAGCACGCAGCCCATCACCGCATTCATGTCACCCAGCAGCAGGCTGCCGGTTAAATAGGAGCCAAAACCGGGCCAGGAAAAGACGGTTTCAATCAGCACCGCGCCTTCCAATAGCGAACCGTAGGCCAGCGCGACCACCGTGAGCAGTTGCACCAGAATATTGCGAAAAGCATGGTTCCAGATAACCTGACGCTCGGTCAGCCCTTTGACGCGCGCGGTGATAATGAACTCCTGTGAAAGCTGCGCCAGCATAAAGCTACGGGTCATACGGCTGATATAAGCCAGCGAGTGAAAACCCAATAGCGCAGCAGGCAAAACCAAATGATTAATGGCATTCCAGAACACGGTAGCATTGCCGGCCAACAGCGCGTCGACGGTCATTAATCCAGTCTGGCGCGGCACCAGCCCGTCCAGTCCGAGATCCAGACGCCCCGCGCCGCCCACCCAACTTAGCCAGGCATAGAACACCAGCAACCCCATCATCCCCACCCAGAAAATCGGTGTGGAATAACCTGCCAGGCTAATGATGCGCACCACGTAATCCGACAGGCTATTGCGTCGTGCTGCCGCCAACACCCCCAGCGGGATCCCCAGACCCGCCCCTACCACAATGGCCATCGTCGCCAGCTCAATGGTGGCCGGGAAAACGCGTACAATGTCATCCATCACCGGCTTACCGGTCAGCAGCGCATTACCCAGATCGCCGTGCAGCAGATTGGTGAAGTAAATACCAAACTGCGCCGCCAGCGATTTATCAAAGCCTAACTGGTGATACACCTGCTGATAGGTACTCTGATCCGCATCAGGTCCCACGATCGCCAGTACCGGGTCGATCGGCATGACGCGACCGATAAAAAAGGTTAGCAGCAGCAATCCAAACAACGTCATTGCCACCTGTATCAGACGGGTCGAGACACGCCGGGCGCGTGAGCCAGGTGCAAGTATGGCAACGCTCATTGTTCACCTCCGGTTTTATACACATCACGCAAAAACGTGGTGGCCGACGGATGCGGCTGATAATTCTGCACCTCACGGCGCACAACGACCGAATCCACCATTTGCGACAGCGGAATTAGCGCAGGAACGAGCTGGTCGTAGCGGGTCTGGATCGCCTGATACGCGCGAGTCTGCGTTTGCGGGTCACGCTCCAGCAGGGCGCTGTCGATCATGTCATTAAGCGGTTTATCGTAGAAACCTGTGCGCCAGCCCTGAAAGTTGGTAAGCCGGGCTGCATCGCTGTTATCCGGGTTATAGACCAGCGCCCGCAGGCTGGAGTGCGGATGCGGTTCCATGCCGCTGCCGCCGCGCCCGACCAGCATGTCAAATTTACGCTCGCGCATTGCGCCGTAGATCTGATTACCGGTTCCGGTGATAATTTTGGCGTTAATACCCGCCTGCATCAGCGTGGACTGCACGGCAATCGCGATATTCTGGAAAGGCTGGTCAGCCAGCACCCGCAGCGTGGTGTCGAAACCGTCCGGGTATCCCGCCTCCGCCAGCAGCTTTTTAGCGCGCGGAATGTCGAGGCGATAGCCAGGGTCAGGCAGCGTGGAGGGCATTCCTGCCTTGATAGGACGCTGATGCAATACGCCGTATCCCGGCATCAGCGCTTTATTGATCCCCTGATAATCAATCAGGTAACGCACGGCTTCACGGACTTTCGGATTGGCGAAGTGCGCCTCCTTCATGCTCATTGCCACGTAATACATCGTGCCTCGCTGGACGGCATCCACGCTCAGGTCAGGATCGCTACGCAGGGCATTGATGTCTGAAACCGCCATATTACTGGCAATATCCAGATCGCCCTTGGCAATCATCAGACGCAGGGTCTGGGATTCCTGAAAATGGCGCAACACCACGCGGCTCATTTTCGCCTCGCCGCGCCAGTAGTTCGGGTTACGCGTCATGCGCAGGACATCTTTCGCCTGCCAGGTATCAAGGGTAAACGGGCCAGACCCGGCTTCATTGGTGGTCAGCCAGTGGTTACCCCAGTCGTTATTCAGCACATGTTGCTGCACGGTTTTGCTGTCCAGCACGCCGAGATTCCCCAGCGCCCCCAGTGAATAGATAATCAACTGCGGATCGTTGGCTTTGGGCAGCGTGATTTTCACTGTAAACCTGTCCGGGGCGCTGACCTGTTGGTCGATATTTTTTTTGCTAAAGCCGTAGGATTTCCACACCGACGACTGCGCCAGATTCAGGTGCAGGATCCGACGCATCGACCACACCACATCGTCAGCAGTCAGCGGATTACCGGAGTGAAAGGTCACGTCATCGCGCAGATGAAAAGTCAGGGTGGTGCCATCCGGACTGACATCCCAGGATGTCGCCAGCGCGGGTTTCACATGGGTCAACTGGGCAGGATCCAACTCCACCAGCGAGTCATATAAATTCACCACAATGCCCACCACTTCGTTGCCGGTCATGGCGGCCGGATCGAGGGTCAGCAGGTTATTCATGTTCATACCAATGATGAGCTGATCGGGCGGCGTTTTGGCGTACGCCGCACTGCTCCCCATCGACACGGCGAGTGCGAGTAAACACGCGCCCAGTAAGGAAGTTTTTTTCATCTATTGTTTGCCTGTACTGTAGGGTACATGTTGCCGGATGACGCTTGGCTTATCCGGCATTTATTGTTTTCAGTCAGTCGTGGCTGACGGTGTTGGCTTCGATATAGGCAAAATTGATGTCTTCCCCCAGACCGGGGCGCTGTGGCAGATGCACAAAACCGTCGGCGTCCATCGGGTCAACAATGCTGTTCAGGTAGGCGGCCGGTTCGTCGTAGTCGAGGAACGGATGCAGCAGGCCGCGCTCGTACCAGCGACAGTTTCGAATCGCGCCAATCACCGCGAGGCTCGCCGCACCGTTGCCGTGTACTTCGCAGTCCATGCCAAACGACTCGGCCAGGTTGGCCACTTTCAGGGTGGGCGAGATCCCCCCCACACCGTTGGCACCAGCACGTAAAATGTCGCATGCGCCCGCCTTCACCCAGTCCGCGCGGCTGTGGTGTTTTCCACCGAGGCTTTCCGGGCCAATGATCGGAATGGAGAGATTTTCGGCAAGCCAGGCGTAAGACGCCATGCTCTCTTCTTCCATCGGCTCTTCAAACCAGGCAAAGTTGAGTTTTTCCAGTTCCTTGCCGATGTACAGCGCTTCTGTACGGCTGTACCAGTGATAGCCGTCGATCATCAGATCAATATCCGGTCCGACCGCCTCGCGCACGGCGGCGCAGGCTTTCACATCCATCTTCGGATTTGGCGCGAAGGAGACCGGCGGCATCCAGGTATGCAGTTTGATCGCCTTATATCCACGAGCGACCAGTTTTTCGGCAAAGCAGGCATATTCTTCCGGCGTCGACAGTCCGCCGGGCAGATCGTCACCACACATGGTGCTGCCGTAGGCCGGGACCTTATCGCGAAAACCACCCAGCAGCTTGTAGACCGGCATGTTGAGCTTGCGGCCTATCAAATCCCACAGCGCCTGCTCAACAAAAGACAGCGCGCGTTCGGTCAGTTGATGCGCGCTTCCCCGCTGCCAGTGCACCAGATCCTGCCAGATGCGCTCCCGATTAAACGGGTCCTGACCGACCATCACTTTGCGAAAAAAGGTATTCACCACAAACGGGCGCACCACTTCCGGCGGTGCAAACGAATACCCCTGGGTTCCGTCATCGGCGGTAATGGTCAGCATGGCCATTTTGGCGAGGCTTTCCGGCCCCGGATGGGAATGTCCGGCGGTATCAGAAACCCGGCGGGTGGGATACTGGAAGACGGAGACATTGATAGCTTCAATTTTCATTATTGGGTCCTTAGCGCAACTTTGAAATGCTGTTTCACATCTAAATGTATGTGCAAAAAAGCAACTTTGCCTCGGACATTCCGCGCTAAGGCATGACTATTTTCTGTGCAAGTGCACAGGGAGAGGTGATGCTTTTCACAAAAGGCAGGAGAAACGTGAGGTAGATCGGACTAATATTGCGATTATACTGAAATGATATTTTGAATTTAATTTTTCAAGAAACGCGGGTTGCCGTGACATGACCACAACCCGCGATAATTTACGCAATGGTTACTTTGTTATCCAGATAAACGTCCTGCACGGCGTTAATCAACTTAACGCCATCTGCCATGGTTTTCTTGAACGCTTTACGTCCGAGGATCAGACCCATACCACCGGCACGCTTGTTAATTACCGCCGTGCGCACCGCATCGCTGAGATCGGTTTCGCCCCCTGCCGCACCGCCGGAGTTAATCAGCCCGGCGCGGCCCATATAGCAGTTCGCCAGTTGATAACGCACCAGGTCAATCGGGTTGTCGCTGGTCAGCTTGCTGTAGACGCGATCGTCGGTATAGCCAAAGTTAACGGCCTTATACCCGCCGTTATTTTCCGCCATTTTCTGCTTAACAATATCCGCCCCGATGGTGGCCGCCAGGTGGTTTGCCTGCCCGGTCAGGTCGGCGGAAACGTGATAATCCACCCCGTCTTTCTTAAATGCGGAGTTGCGCAGATAGGCCCACAGCACCGTCACCATCCCCAGTTCATGCGCACGTTCAAACGCTGCAGAAATCTCTTCAATCTGACGACGCGATTCCTCGGAGCCAAAATAGATCGTAGCCCCGACCGCCACCGCGCCCATATTGAATGCCTGCTCCACACTGGCATACAGCGTCTGGTCAAAGGTATTCGGGTAGCTGAGCGTTTCGTTGTGGTTAATTTTTACGAGGAACGGAATACGGTGTGCATAGCGACGAGATACGGAAGCCAGCACGCCGTAGGTCGACGCCACGCAGTTACAGCCCGCTTCGATAGCCAGCTCCACAATATTCTTCGGATCAAAGTACAACGGGTTGGCGGCAAACGAGGCTCCGGCGGAATGCTCCACGCCCTGGTCGACCGGCAGAATCGACAGGTATCCCGTGCCAGCGAGTCGGCCCGTGTTGTACAGCGTCTGCATATTACGCAGCACGGCAGGCGGGCGATTATTGTCTACCATCACGCGGTCGACGTAATCATGCCCTGGCAGGTAAAGTTGGTCAGAAGGAATGGTCATACAACGATGCTGTAAAAGGTTGTCGGCATCTTTGCCAAGCAACTGCGCAATATCAGTCATAGCTATGCTCCCGTAAGTTCCGGTTGGATACCGGAATGTGAATTGTCCTGACCCGCCTTGTTGCGGGCAGCCATAAGCCTGGTACCGACTGCGCTTTTTTTCCATCTTTAGCGCACTTTTCAGTCATTTCCGCTGGCTCGATTCAGGCATTAAAAAACGTTAAGGCGGTCAAAATTAAAACACAAAGGTATTTTAAAGGTATTATCTACTGGTACTATGAAAACGTACCTTACCTGTCATGAAGGATGTAAAGATGAAAACTACAGCAAAGCTGTCGTTCATGATGTTCGTGGAGTGGTTTATCTGGGGCGCCTGGTTTGTACCGCTTTGGCTGTGGCTGAGTAAAAGCGGATTCAGCGCCGGAGAAATTGGCTGGTCCTACGCCTGTACCGCCATTGCCGCAATCCTGTCACCGATTTTTGTCGGTTCGCTCACTGACCGCTTTTTCTCCGCGCAAAAAGTCCTGGCGGTGTTAATGTTCGTCGGCGCCATTCTGATGTACTTCGCCGCGCAGCAGACCACCTTCGGCGGCTTCTTCCCGCTATTGTTGGCGTATTCACTGACCTATATGCCCACCATTGCGCTGACCAACAGTATTGCCTTTGCCAACGTCCCGGACGTCGAGCGTGACTTCCCACGCATCCGCGTGATGGGCACCATTGGCTGGATTGCCTCCGGTTTAGCCTGCGGGTTCTTACCGCAAATGCTGGGCTACAGCGATATCTCCCCCACCAATATCCCGTTGCTGATCACCGCCGGGAGCTCCGCGCTGCTGGGTGTCTTCGCCTTCTTCTTGCCGGATACGCCGCCAAAAAGTACCGGCAAGATGGATATCAAAGTCATGCTGGGGCTGGATGCACTGATCCTGCTGCGTGATAAGAACTTCCTTGTCTTTTTCTTCTGTTCGTTTCTGTTTGCAATGCCGCTGGCGTTTTACTACATCTTCGCCAATGGTTACCTGACCGAAGTCGGAATGAAAAATGCCACCGGCTGGATGACGCTGGGTCAGTTCTCGGAAATCTTCTTTATGCTGGCGCTGCCGTTCTTTACTAAGCGCTTTGGCATTAAAAAGGTATTATTGCTTGGTCTTATTACTGCAGCGATCCGCTATGGCTTTTTCGTCTACGGCGGCGCGGAAGAATATTTCACCTACGCACTGCTGTTTCTCGGCATTCTGCTGCACGGCGTCAGTTACGATTTCTACTATGTTACGGCCTATATCTACGTGGATAAAAAAGCGCCTGTGCATATGCGTACCGCCGCACAGGGGTTGATCACCCTCTGCTGTCAAGGATTCGGCAGTCTGCTGGGCTATCGCCTGGGCGGGGTGATGATGGAAAAAATGTTTGCGTATAAAGAGCCGGTTAACGGTCTCACCTTTAACTGGGCGGGCATGTGGGGATTTGGCGCAGTCATGATTGCCGTCATTGCCGTACTGTTTATGATTTTCTTTCGCGAGTCTGACAAAGAAATCACCGCAATTAACGTGAACGACCGCGATCTGGCATTGAAAAAAGGGGAAGTAAAATGAAAGCAGAGCGTATTCTCGGTGCTCTTTATGGGCAGGCGTTAGGGGATGCGATGGGCATGCCTTCAGAGCTATGGCCCAGAACCCGCGTGAAAGCACACTTTGGCTGGATCGACCGTTTTTTGCCCGGCCCCGCGGAAAATAACGCCGCCTGCTATTTTAACCAGGCTGAGTTCACTGATGACACAGCCATGGCGCTGTGCCTGGCAGATGCTCTGCTGGAATGCGACGGGAAAATTGTCCCCGACGTCATTGGCCGAAATATCCTGGCCTGGGCGGAAGATTTCGATGCCTTCAGTAAAAACGTGCTGGGCCCCACCTCGAAGATTGCCCTTAAGGCCATCCGCGACGGAAAACCCGTTACGGAGCTGGAAAACAACGGTGTCACCAACGGTGCGGCCATGCGCGTTTCACCGTTAGGCTGCCTGCTCCCGGCACGCGATCTTGATGCCTTCATTGATGATGTGGCGCTGGCGTCCAGCCCGACTCATAAATCGGATCTGGCGGTGGCCGGGGCCGTGGTTATCGCGTGGGCAGTGTCGCGCGCGATCGACGGCGAACAATGGTGCGATATTGTCGATGCGCTACCCACCATTGCCCGCCACGCCCAGCAAAAACGGATTACTACCTTTAGCGCATCGCTCGCGGCTCGCCTCGAACTGGCACTGAAAATCGTCCGTCATGCCGATGGCATCGAATCTGCCAGCGAGCAGCTATATCAGGTAGTGGGGGCCGGCACCAGCACCATTGAATCCGTGCCCTGCGCCATCGCTATGGTGGAACTGGCACGCACCGATCCTAAGCGCTGCGCTATTTTGTGCGCGAATCTTGGCGGTGACACCGACACCATCGGTGCTATGGCAACGGCAATTTGCGGTGCACTGCACGGCGTCGGCGCGATTGACCCTGTGTTGAAACAGGAACTGGATGCGGTCAATCAGTTGGACTTTACCCGCTACGCCAGCGGATTAATGCGCCTGCGTGAGCAACGGGAGGCGCGATGAGCACCACGCGTTTGCAGGCACTTATCCCGCAGTTGCACACCCGGCGCCCGGTGACGGTAGTCGGTGCAGCGGTGATCGATGTGATTGCCGATGCGTATGCCCTGCCCTGGCGCGGTTGTGACATCGAGCTTAAACAACAAGGCGTTAATGTTGGCGGCTGTGCGCTGAACATCGCCGTCGCGCTTAAGCGTTTAGGTATCGACGCCAGCAATGCCTTGCCGCTAGGTCAAGGCGTGTGGGCAGATATCATCCGCAACCGGATGGCAAAAGAGGGTTTACACAGTCTGATTGACCATGCCGAAGGTGATAATGGCTGGTGTCTGGCGCTAGTTGAGCCAGACGGTGAACGTACCTTTATGTCCTTCAGTGGCGTCGAAATTCAGTGGAACGCCGACTGGCTTGCGCAGTTGACGATCCCGCGCCACAGCCTGGTGTATCTTTCCGGCTATCAGCTGGCTTCGTCGTGCGGCGAGCTGCTGGTGCAGTGGCTGGAGAGTCTGGATGAGGTGACGCCGTTTATCGATTTTGGGCCGCGCATCGGCGACATCTCCGATGCCTTAATGGCGCGAATACTGGCCTGTCACCCGCTGGTGTCACTGAATCGGCAGGAAGCAGACATTGCCGCAGAACGGTTCAGGTTAAGCGTGGATGTCGAGGGTTTTGGCGCTGAGTGGGTGAAGCGCTTTGCCGCGCCGGTGGTAGTTCGCCACGATAAAGACGGCGCATGGTATTTCAGTGAAACGACATCCGGCTGCGTGCCTGCATTTCCAACGACCGTGGTTGACACCATTGGCGCTGGCGACAGTCACGCAGGCGGCATGCTGGCCGGGCTGGCATCTGGCTGGTCGCTAGCCGATGCCGTGTTGCTTGGCAACGCGGTGGGATCGTGGGTGGTCGGGCATCGCGGCGGCGATTGCGCCCCCTCGCGCGATGCGTTACTCCTCGCACACAAAGACGTATAGGTCGCTGCGGCAGTAACTGATGCTGTATTCAATGGGCCGGTGCTGCTGGTCAAGCGCGACCTGCTTGATCACCAGCACCGGCACTTTGCTGTCCATCTGAATGTGCGACTGGAACTCCGCATCCGGCATGCGGGCGCTGACGCGGGAGCGCGTGCGCTGCGGGAAAATATGCTGGCTGCGAAAATAGTCGTACAGCGAGACGCCGATAGCATCCACATCATGAATAAGATGCGAAGGGACCCAGGACTCTTCAATGGATACGGCGTCTTCATCCACATAGCGAATACGCTTAAGCAGAAAAACGTCACTGCCGGCGGTAATAACCAGCTGCTGCGCCACCTCTTCCGGACAAGGCACCACGCGTTTATTGACCCACAGCGTATCTGGTTTTTTTCCGCGTAACACCACCTGCTGAGAAAAGCCGCGCGCTTCTTTTAGCGAATACTCAAAGATATTGTTGATCTGCGTTCCGTAACCACGGGCGCGGGTCACTACCCCTTCTTCCTCCAGCGCCTGCATCGCTTTACGCACCGTAATGCGCGAAACGCCGGTCAGCTGGCTGAGATCGCGCTCACCAGGCAGAATATTGCCATGCTCGAGGATGCCGCTGCGGACAGCGTTTTTCACCGTTTGGGCGAATTTAAGATACAGCGGCGTGTTATCCGCCGCCGAAATGCGTTCATTCAGTTGCGCGATAAGCTGGGTATGCGCTTGTTCCATTTATCTTTTTCCTGACCGCTGAATCTTCAGCCAGTATACGCATTTATCCCTGTTACCACCACGCGTGGAAATGGTGTACCGGACCTATCCCCTCGCCCACTTCCAGGGAATCTGCCTGGGCCAGTGCCGCCGAGAGCCATATTTTGGCCTCCTGCACCGTATAGGCCCAGTTTGCATGACGCGGGCGTAGCGCAGCCAGCGCTGCCGACAGCGTACAACCGGTGCCATGGGTGTTTTTGGTCTTCACTCTTGGCGCGGTAAAGCGCTGCTCGCCCTCGCGGGTAAACAGCCAGTCAGGGCTTTGCGCGTCATCCAGATGACCGCCCTTCATCAGCACCGCCTCGCAGCCCAATGCCCGCAGAGCACGCCCCTGCTCCAGCATTTCCTGCTCCGTTTGGGCATGGGTTGTTTCGAGCAATGCGGCGGCCTCCGGCAGATTCGGGGTAATGATCGACACCTGCGGCAGCAGGCGAGTTCGCAGTGTTTCTACCGCAGAGGAGGACAGCAGCGGATCGCCGCTTTTCGCCAACATCACTGTATCAAGCACCACATTTCGTACCTGAAAGCGGCGTAAACGCTCGGCGACCGCTTCCACAATATCCGTTTCTGCCAGCATACCGATTTTGGTGGTATCTATGCGTACATCGCTGAACACGGAGTCCAGCTGCGCGGCAACAAAATCAGGTTCGATCCGATAAACCGACTGCACACCGCGCGTATTTTGCGCCACCAGAGCCGTGATGACCGAGCAGCCATAGGCCCCGAGCGCAGAGAATGTTTTTAAATCCGCCTGAATACCTGCACCACCGCTGGGATCGGTTCCGGCAATTGTTAATGCGTTAATCCGTTTCATGCCAGCTCCTGCGCGTTCAGGTTATATAAAGCATCAAGGAATGCAGGAATAAAGCTTCCTGGCCCTGTCGAGTGCTCAGTGGCGAATTCACCGGCCTGTTTCATCCAGCTACAGGCAGACGCGACGTTACTCAGCCGATCCCCCTGCAACGCACAGCTGGCAGCCACCACCGCCGACAGCGCACATCCGGTGCCAACGACACGCGTCATCAATGGATCGCCACCGCGAATACTCACGGTACGCTGGCCATCGGTAACGTAATCCACCTCCCCGGTTACCACGACGATGGAGGCGACCCGGCATGCCAGCGCCTGTGCCGCCGGCAGCGCAGCGGCTGCTGTGTCGGTGGTATCTACACCGCGCCCACCTCCGCACATTCCCGCTAGCGCGAGTATTTCAGAGGCGTTACCGCGAATGGCAGCAGGCTGGAGCGAGAGCAAATCCAGGCAAAAACGACGGCGAAACTCCAGTGCCCCAACGGCAACGGGATCGAGCGTCCAGGGCGTATTCGCCCGCTGCGCCTGTTCGACCGCCGCACGCATAGCAATGGCGCGGCTCCCGGTCAGCGTACCGACATTAATCAGCACTGCATGGGCAACAGCCGCAAACTGGCTGGCTTCTTCGGGTTCAATCACCATCGCAGGTGACGCGCCCAATGCCAGAAGCGTATTGGCGGTAAAATTCTGCACGACCTCATTGGTCATACAATGTGTGAGTGGAGAAAGGGTTCTAAATTGCTGTAAGGCGTGGGCCGCGAGTGCGCGGCTGTGCAGGTCAGGCTGCATGGTTCAGCTCCTGCCCGCGTGAAAGAAGGGACACGAGCAGTGTCAGACTTCCCTACGCTGGCATTATCCAGATCAGGTGGTACGGGTATTTCTCAGCCTTCACAAGGAAGGGCACCCCGAGTCATTTCATTTATAAAACAATCATTTAAACATTGAAAATGTGTAGATATTTAGTGTAACCGGGGCTTAGCCCCAGGAGCAAGAATTTTCGATTTAACACAGCATTTATCACAGTGCTTATCTCACCGGTTTTTCGGGGGGATTACCCTAACACCCAATGTAGTTTTACTTAAATCACTTTTATTTCAATAGGTTTCTCGGAAAAATATTTTCCGTATACATCCATAAGTAGTACATTTAACGCTCAATACCAGCATAATTAAGAGGGATTTTGATATGGCAATACCTGTGTATCTATGGCTTACCGATGATGCAGGAAATCAAGTTAAAGGCAGTGTTGATGTGCATGGTAGAGAAGATTCTATAGAGATTTTAGAGCTTATGCATAATGTAGAGTTACCAACTGACGACAAAACCGGAAAGATCACCAGTAAGCGCCAGCATGGTGATTACGCACTAATCAAAGAAGTCGATTGTTCATCTCCTTACCTCTATCAAGGTGTATCATCCGGCAGAAAATTTAAACAAGCTGTATTGAAGTTCTACCGCATAAACTATAACGGACAAGAAGAAGAGTATTTCCGTGTAACAATGGATAATGTCAGAATTAATGAAATTGAACCTTTCATGTTTGACATAAAAAAACCTACATTTGAAAAACACAACCATCTTGAAGCATTCTATTTGGCATATGAAAAAATCACCTGGCATTATCTTGATGGAAATATAATTCATTCTGATTCATGGAACGGAAATAAGGAGGTAGCGTAATGACTTGGGTTTATAAAATAAGCGCTCACAGCTTTTATCTGAATGGAACCTATCAATTTGATGCTAAATATTCTGGCAGACCTGGATATAAAAATGATTCTGCTAATGAGTGTGTAAAAGATAACGGCCCACTTCCTAGAGGCACTTACACTATCGGCCCCGCTTTCTACCATCGTAGAACTAGAGCATGGACGATGAGACTTACGCCATACATTGAAAATCAAATGTGTGGGCGTGATGGTTTTATGATTCATGGTGATAGTGCTGCCCATCCTGGAGAAGCTTCTGATGGTTGCATTATCCTTAACTTGCCATATCGTAAAATCATTGACGCTAGCAGCGATAAAGTTTTAGTAGTGGAAGATTAATTATGTTTAAAAAAATGTTAGTCTGTTCATTTGCTTTAATCCCAATATTTGCATATGCAAAAGATTATGGATGCGCCGCTGTTGGCTTATCAATGGAATCATCTTTATTTGATGCGCTATCAAAAGATTTAAAAATTGATACATCAACTGTTGATAAAACTAAAGCCAAAGTAGATATCATTGATATTTCTCCAATCTCTAAAACCTATGCGGAATCTTTAGCACGAATTGATTACAATAAAGATCCTAGTAAGGAGAAAACAGAAGATACATATAATAAGATTTATTTCTCTAGCTATTATTATAATGGCGTAAAATCTATCACAGCTAAATACACTTATATGAATAAGGCGAAAAAAAAAGATGTATTTATTGCATCCAGCCTGATGAACAAGGATGAATGCTCTATTAGATTTAATGGATACATCACGTTATCAAGAGAGTTTTGATACTTATGGGGCAGTAATGCCCCTCTTAAAAAGAGTACTTTGGAATTACAATCATCTCATTAACCCCCTATCCTAATACAAAAAGCATTTTCAAGATAAAATACCTGCAACCTGATCAACAATAAATAATTGATTAAATCCACCAATACGTATTTAATATAGAATAAAGAGATAAAAGGTAGTTTTCCATTCGATCATCATGAGCAGTTCTGGAGCTATTTTGTTAATGCCTGATGATACAAATCACATCTACAATTCGACTTACCCGCATGTTGAGGACATGACATACGCCCTCAACAGCTTAAAAGTTTCTCAATGTAAATCAGCCTTAAAAATAGCGCATTCACTCTTTGATAAAATCACTTATTTGATTAGTAGATTTTTCAATCTTAACGAATTAAAGGATGAATCTCGAATCAGTATAGACAGTCTATTTATAGACTTTAGTGATAAGGAGTCAAGAAATGAATGAAAACCGCATAAGAAACTGAAAGAAAACAACAATCATTTCATTCACGCTTTATTCTACATTTTGAAAGATATCCGTGATGTGCAAAATTCAACTTCTGTTTCGTAATGGTTAGATCCCGATGCTGTAGCATTTGCTGATATTAGAAATGCAATAGAGCATCGTTCTTTAAAAATAGTTGATGATTTCAGAGATGAGTTTGCTACATCACACAATAGCTATTGTGATGAAGAATTAAGGAAGCTACAAGAACAAATTAACACACTGCCAATTGAAATTAGAGAGATTGGGCTAAAACTTAAACAAGCGAAAAAAGAATGCAATCCTGAATTATTAGCACAACTTCAAGACCAAATCGATAAATTAAACTCACAGTTTGAAAATGTGAAATCAAAGATTCATGAAAAAGAAAAACTATCGTCTCACTCTCTTTTAATTCCAATATGCCAATTTGAATTAAGGCTTATGCAACTCATTGGCCTATCACGAAATTCAATTATGTATTTATCTCTTGCAATACACTTTGAAGAGCGCAAACGTCCAAAAGGCGGTATCTATATGCCGAGAGAAGTTCCTTTAAAGCAGAAGTTTGAATAGGCTTCCTATCACATGGAAATGTAATTAATTGTTTCTTATGTCATTAATCAGACCTACGCTTGCATTATCCAGAACAGGTGCAAGGAGTTTCAATCAATCTCACAGTTCGCGCGCTCAATTTTTCCCGATGAAGAAGAGACACTTTATAAAGCGACAATAGAGGAAATCGATATTCTCTCATGCGATCTTTTTTATTTTGGATCGGCATTTTGAGATTTGTAATCGATAACGTAATTTATTAATAAAATGAAGGAGAAAAAATTTAATTCGCGTTTTTTATGATTGTGTTTTAAACAACTCAGCTAATAGGTTTTTTCAAATAATTAAAGAACGGGTTAAAAAGTATTTGTTAGCTCATTTTGAAGCGTCCTTTTATAACGATACTCATTCTTCTGATCGGACAGTTAAATCGTTATTTTGCTATTTAATGAGGCGGGCACCATCTTTTAAAGGTAACTTATCTACATGTAAACATTAAATAAAAAAATACACACCCTAAAGCCATAGCCCCGGATGCTTTTTTGTGATCTCTGTTGTCATCTAAATCCTTGGCCTATCAGATAGTTATTTCACTTCACTAAAAAAGATTATGATTTAAAGATTAATCTGTATTGATTTATACCGATAACCGCGGTTAGGCTTTATATCAATCAAACACATTGATGTTTCATATGGATAAAAAGGTTTTTGTCTATACCTCTTAAGGTTAACAATAACATGACAAAAGGAGTGATTGTTTCCGCAATCGTTTCTTTATGCCTTGTAGCTCCAGGTGTATTTATCAGGTGATGTATAACATCGTCATTTCAAAAATGGCGGGTTAGTGTAATAATAATTAATTATAGGCTTGGAAATGAAGTATAATAAATTAATGATGATAGCTATCGTAGCAGGCGCTTTTTCACTTTCCGGTTGTAATCTGGAAAAACAATATCTTGATGATTGTGAAGCTAACGGCATTGATCGTACCGCGTGCTTTGAGCAATATCATGCTGATAATCGCGCCAACGCCGATCGTTACCAGACTTACACGGAAAATAGCCGTAAACTGGACGCGAAAAAACATTCTCATCATAACTAAGGTTTATCATGAAAACTAAATTAGCCCTGATTGCTCTTGTATGCTCTTTCGCCGTTATGCCTGCCCATGCAATTAATGCACACTATCGCGCTCAATTAGAACGTTCTGGTTGCACACAAGTTAGTGATGGTGATGGGACTTGTGATATTCACAAAACCAAAGCGCAAAATGCGAAGGCTAAATCAGGCTCTAACGCATTTACTGCTGATGCCGATCACGTACTAAATCAACCAATTTCTACCAGTGCTGAATATCTCCTTGCTAAAGGATGGAAACCTAATAACGGTTTATGGAAGAAACAAGGTTATGTACTCTCTCTTAAAGTTGAAGCCGATACAGTCGTAAAAGCCCAACTTTCCAAGGGGTAAACAATCATAAGGCGACTTCGGTCGCCTTTATTGATTGAAGATAGTAAAGATGCTGACATCTTGCGATGTCGTCCTGTGACTGCATCACAACAAACTGATGTAAATTGCAGAGCAGCAGCGGTATTGCTAAATTGCGGTTCAACGTTGCCGCCTGCTCGTACTTCATTTACACTTTTTACGAAATAACTGGAGTTCTCACAAAATAGTGCTTGTCAGATATCCTGTAAGCCCGGAATGATACACGACCGTTGTTGACGACCCGAATGAGTAGAGAGGATGGGTATGAAGAATAAAATGTTGCTGGGTGCACTGCTGCTAGTAACCAGCACCGTCTGGGCAGCGCCTGCCGCCATCGCAGCCCCTAAAGGCATCGATAAATATGAGCTGAGCGGCTTTATTGCTGACTTTACCCATTTCAAACCCGGTGACAAGGTTCCGCCCCTGTACCTCACCGAAGAATACACCATTAAGCAGTGGAACCTGCGCAACCTACCCGCACCGACGGCAGGCACCCACTGGACCTACATGGGTGGCGCGTATGTGCTGGTCAATGATGCCGATGGCAAGATCATCAAAGCCTACGACGGCGAGATTTTTTATCATCGTTAATATAGAGATATCGCGCTTTCAATTAAATGAGAGCGCATATTTAAAATTATACTACTCTAAGATAATTAGTAATATTCCACGACTACTCTTACCAAACTCCTTACGCTTCCCATACGAATGTCGTTACTATATGCCACATATTTTCCATACAAAACGAGATCGATTTTTTGCTCAAGATAATTAATATCTTTAAAATTTAAAAGGTTATAGTTTTTACTACGACCATCATCAAAATTTATCCTATCAGCACCATCCAATGAAATCTCAAATCCGACATCACCCGCGCCTGTAGATGTTTTTTCGTCTTCATTTTTCAGTATGCTACCATCTACATTATTTGATTCGAAATGATATCGAAATGAATTGGAGGACAACCCTGCATTGCAAATGAAAGCAACTTCACCGGCTGTTTTTGTTAATCTTAAAAAACTTTGTGCTTTCCCTCTCAAATCCTTAATAGTAACATCTGGAGCGTTAAGTACCCCATCAGAAAACTTACATGTTTTCATGACCATTCTTATATCAGGTTTTAATGTAAAAACATACTCATGTCCTGTATTTGGTATGGCACCAGATTGAGAGCTTATTTTAGGCACAAATTTCACCTGAAAACCTTCAGACAAATTTTTAACATTTGTAGGAATTTGATCGTCACTGGAAATAACATCAAATGAAAATGTTAATACCTGATTATTTATTTTATTAATATCCTGAGATATATAGATTAATTCCCAAATACTTACGCTATACGCCACCTCCTTTGGCGAACTAGGATAGTTTGCTTTTAGGTAAATAAACCGACCATTTGCACCCTCGACCTTGAAATAAGGTGAAGGAGGTAATTCAATATCAAATACTGTATCAACACCAGCATTCCAGATATTTCGACACATAGGTGTTTTCTTGAACCCAAAATCTCTTAAAACGAATTTATTATTATTCATTGATGAAAGAGTCAATATTTCACTCTTTTCTACAAATTCAGTTCCACCATCGGAAATATAGCAATTAGCGAAAGAGTTAAAACTAAAAAAAACAATAATTAAAATAAATAATTTCATAATACTTCCTTCACCGACAAATATAAACTTTACTTTCATCAATCGTTTTGCCGAAAGTGATTGAGCATGAAAGTCCCTGTTGTTTATCGACAGCTACTTTTATCTCTGATGGCACTTTATTAGTGCGAATAAAGAGCTGGCTTCCCTGGCCGACCACGCCAATATTGTGTCCATGAATATCTTCTACTTCATAACCAAACGTCAGCGGTGAACCATCAGGCCGCAACGCCCGGATATACCAAGGTTTACGTTGGTCAGTATCAAACTTCGCCAGAACGACTGCTCCCCGATGTGGGGCTGTATTACGCCTATTCCCTTGCAGATCGGTTTCGCTGTTAGTATTAGAAACATCCAGCATCAAGTGGTTTTCACGATAAGGCGTCAACCCATCGTAGACCACCACACCATTACGGTTGGTGGTACGGTATTTTTGCCCATTTACATACGCCCCTTCCAGACCCGGCGCATGCATCACGGCGAAGGTTTCTGACAACCGGTTGGCTAAATTCACCCCTCCCGACCAGGCCACAAGGCCACCCGAAATGCTGCCGCCCGCTTGCGTATATTTAGACGACTGGCTGTAGTTGCCGTTTAACGTCGCTATCGGCGCATTCCAGGTCAGATTACCGCCCGCTGTTGTTTCGCTGTCCTGCCGTTGATGGCTGAGGTTGACGCCATAGTTAAACTGATCGCGACTGCCTGCGGTGCCGGAAATCCCGGTATTGTTAGACGTAAAACCATCATTATCAAAGGTGGTCGAGTTAGAAACATACAGATGTCGGCGCGGAGTGCTAATGTCATCTCCCCAGTCAAACGGAATGGAGATAAAGATGTTAAAACGTTTATCTTCGTGATGATCTTCATCATAAGTCTGACTAGCTGAAAAGGTATAGCTAATCCGTTGCCAGCTATTGGAATAACTCAGCTGATAATCTTTGCTGCTACCGCTACGCCCCCAGTAGTCTCGCCACAGCGTACTGAGCGTGAATGAACCCCAACCTTGCGGCAGAGACTGGCTGACGTTCGCCGAAAAGCTGTTTTTACGGCCAAAATCGTTCTGATAATAATCCGCAATGTCGTACACATCGTTTTCATCACGACGGTAGCTATTTTTGTTATTTGCCCAGACGTGATCGTTAAACGTGCGATAGTCTTTGGAGGAGTAGCGATACGCTGCTAAGCCAAAACGGGTGGCAGTTTGCGTCAAATACTTGTTATAGGCGATCTGGTAGCTCTGCCCGTCAAACACATCGCCATTATCCTGTTTGCTGTGCGATTGTGTGGCATCGACAGAAATCGCGCCGATACGCGTATTCCAGCCGGTACCCAACGTAAACGCATTGTAGTTATCCGCCAGCATGGTGCCGCCATACAGCGTTAACAGATTATTCAGCCCGTACTGATAGCTCATCTGTGCAAAGTCGGTCTGGTTACTGGCGCCTTCGATATGGCTACGCCCTGCCGCAAAGTCATACTTTGAGACACCCGGCTGCAACATATTAGGCACCGCAGCGTACGGCACCAGATAGGTTGTTACCGATCCGTCAGCCTCTTTGACACTGACGTCAAGATCCGCACCGCCACCAGCCAACTGCAAATCAGCAATTGAGAACGGGCCAGGCGGAACCTCTTTCTGGTAAACGACAAAGCCGTTCTGTTCGATGGTGACCAGCGCGTTGCTTTGCGCAATCCCCTGAACCAGCGGCGTAAAATTCTGTTTTGAGTTCGGCAGCATCTGCATATCGCGATACAACCGTACGCCGCGAAAGCGCACCGCATCAAAAACATCCGATGAGGTATACATATCCCCGGCACGCAGAGTGCCCAAAATTTGCGGGATGCCGCGTTCCAGATACAAGGTATTACTTTGCCACTCCCCGCGGCTTTCATCAGTTTTGTTATAGCTGGCATCAGAATGCAACTGCCACCCCAGCAGATTTAACCCACTGGTAAAACGCGCATAGGTACTTTTGCTGTTACCAGAATCCTTATAATCGCTGTAATACTGGCTGGCGTAGTACGAGGTATAGAAGGCATTGATGCCACGATCCCAGTTTTCTGGAGGAACATAGCCATTCTCCAGTTCATCCACATAGGCCTGCGGGACGCTGAGATCCAGGCGAAACGTGCCGACATCCCAGGCATAGCTGCCCCCTTGTACCGCCTGCTTCAAGGTTGGGCATTCATTCTGCTTGTCCAGCGCCTGTATATTTATCCCCAGACGTGTTAATGCGTCACGGGATAAACAGGTGTCATCCGGATTCTCCTTAACGGTTAGTTCATACTTACCACGCCACTGTTTATTGACGTAGATGTCAATATCATATTGGCCTGGCAGGGGTTGGTTATCATCGAGGCGAAAATCAGAAACTTTCTCGCCCTTCATTCCACCCATCATAAAGTGAGTATCAAACGTTTCCTCTGCGGCATGGACATCAATGCCGAGTAGCAACAGTAATACCGCCGAAGCAATCGGAGTCATCCTTAACATAACCAGCTCCTGTTATTTTAGGCTGACGTTATCGCTAATATAATTACCGTGATCGTCAATAATGGTTATTTTATAATTATTGGCATTAGTGTTTTTTAATGCCACATCTGCACTGGATAGCGGTGCAAGCATAATGCTTTCGTTGTTGATCTTGACATTGTTAGCTTTAACTTCTGTTACCGTGATCCAATTAGCTGCATCATTCTTAATGGAGTAAATACTACCACTACGTTTCATAGACAGTTTTTGAAATGTACTTTTATTAACTGGTGCTATTCCTTTAGGCCGATAGAATAATTTAATTCGATTCTGCATTGCAAATTTCAATACATTTTTACCAGTACTGTCTGGATTGTTTGGTGGAATATCCAGTACATTGAGAAAAAATAAACTTTCTTTGTTATCTGGCAACATATTCGGCATTTTTTTAATTTTCAACTGCTGACCAGAGTCCGCTGCTATCTTAGCCACCGGAGGAGTAAGCATAAAGGGTACGTGAATTTTTTCCGGTGGTAGCGAGCTGTCTCCGTCATCAATCCATGACTGTACCAGTGAAGACCGCCCCCCCTGATTCATCAATTGAACCAATACTTCTTTCTTTTCTGCCGGATAGATAACACGAGTGCCATAAATCACTATACCAGCATGGACGGGTTGCGCAGATGCGATTAAAAAAGCTGTCAGAATCCATTTCATTTCGCGTTCGTCCTTTTAACATGAATTGCCGGTGAAGACACCGGCATAGAAATTTACTCAGCAGAAACACCAATAACCAACACTGATGATAATGTTCCTGCGATGACTGGCGTAGCATCAGATCGTGCATATTGCGCACTGAAATCCAGAGTATATTCCACCCCTTCAGCTGTTTCTTGCCAAGAAAGATATTCACCAATATTATTTGCCTGATCTTTTGTTAATGGATTCTTACCTAATTTCAATTTAAATCCGACACCATCAGAACTACCTTTTTCTTTTCTAAGAATCCCAGCAGCGGTGAATTCCCCGCGATTGATACTCACCGTTTTAAGAGTAGTACCTTTAGGACAAATTATCTTCATTGGGTTTGCTTGATCGCTATACTCCTCAATAAGAGCATCACCTACATTTAATCCAGCAAAGCGAGAAATATCAACATCATCTAGGGTAATAGTACTATTACTATCATTGTCCTTGAAACTGCACGGGCTGTTTATTATTTTCCCTTCAATGGTTAACTGTCCTGTTTCGGTGCCAGCAGCAAACGCCCCAGCGCTCATAAATACAGCAGACAGTACAGCCGCAGAAATAATTGAACGTTTCATAGTATCTTCCTTAATGAATTAATTTCTATTTGTTAAGAGGTTCAACTCTTGAAATTAAATTCGCACACAAGAAACGTTACCGCAATGTAAACACCTTGTTTTATTGATTTAAAACAAGTTATAAACAGCAATATAATTACAACAAATAAGTAATGGCGAATACTATTTTTGCATTTAATAAATTAGCGTAATTAATCATTCGACATTATTCGCAAAGACAATAAAAAAGCACCAACCATTCACAATTATGATTAGTGCTTAATAGTAATTTCCGTATATTAATCGTAACGGCTTAACACTATTTGCCGAGTGGCATCCCCTCCCAGGGGCACAAGCTCGGTTACCACGCCTCTTACAGGATGAGACGCAACCTCGTGGATGTTTGGAGTCAAGGTGATGCCGCCGCAGCGTTGCTGCACTTTATTGTTAACAACATCAGCGCTACACGTCGGTTCAGTCACCCTGCCACTGATAGTTAATGTGGCAGTATCAGAGGCGAAGACAGAAGAACTCATTCCATAAGCCAGAGTAATAAGTCCCAACAATAAACCAATTTTCATTGCATTCATTATTCCTGTAATGGGTGGGAAACAGCGCATTCGCCGTCGGTCCGGTTAATTATGGGTTAACTTCCTTGCTAAAACCAATTGAGATTGTAGATTAATTGGTTTGATTTGATCAATTGCAATGATGCATTGAGGTGATTTATTCGGAAAAAGACATGAATTATACAGGCAGGATAAACAATATTACGAAGCTTTTTCACTCTAAGTATTCACCGCATCAATAATACATTGATGCGGTGAATATCTGTAACGCTATAAATTACACCGCGCGGAAGGCAATTTCTCCCGGAATAACTTCACCCTGCCAATACAGCTGTGCGGCGATACGTCCTGCCAGGTCACGGTAAATGGCGGTAAATTCGCTGTCTGGGCGGCTGATAACCGTTGGCGTACCGCGATCGAGATCTTCACGCAGTGAAATGTGCAGAGGCATTTGTCCCAGCAGTTGAGTACGATATTGCTCCGCCAGCTTCTGCGCGCCACCGGTGCCAAAGATTGGCTCATGATGACCACAGTTGCTGCAGATATGCATACTCATGTTCTCGACGATACCCAGAACCGGCACTTCCACCTTTTCGAACATCACAATGCCTTTTTTGGCATCGATAAGCGCAATGTCCTGCGGTGTGGTTACTACAACCGCCCCCGTTACCGGGATGTTCTGCGCCAGCGTCAGCTGAATGTCACCGGTGCCCGGCGGCATATCCAGGACCAGATAATCGAGATCTGGCCATAACGTTTCTTGCAGCATCTGCAGCAGCGCTTTACTGGCCATCGGGCCGCGCCACACCATGGCGTTATCGTCGGTGACAAGATAACCAATGGAGTTGGTTGCCAGGCCATGAGACATAATCGGCGCCATATGGGTGCCGTCCGGTGAGGTCGGGCGCTGATTTTCTGCACCGAGCATCGTCGGGATAGACGGGCCATAAATATCGGCATCGAGAATACCGACCTTCGCCCCTTCCGCAGCAAGCGCCAGCGCCAGGTTAACGGCGGTTGAGGATTTCCCTACCCCACCTTTACCGGAACTGACGGCAATGATGTTTTTCACACCGTTGATGCCCGGCTGGTTTTTCACGCGTTTCAGCGTCGCAATGTTGTGCGACAGCTTCCAGTCAATGGCTTTCGCGCCGGTGATACGCAGTAGATCGGCACTGCATTGCTCTTTTAATACTTCAAACGCGCTGTGCCAGACGAACGGCATCACCAGCTCAACGTGCAGCGTGTCATCCATCCAGGCGACATGGTGCAACGCTTTTAGCGTCGTCAGATTATGCTTCAGGGTTGAATGTTGAAAATTCGCCAGCGTCCCGGCGACCATCGCGCGCAGGGTTTCTGGTGATTTGGCCTGGGATTGTGCGTTCATCCCGACTCCTTTTTGTTGTTCTGAAAGACGATTGTCACCAGCTAGTTTACTCCAACCGCGACAATTATTCATTTACGGATAAATGCCCTTATCACTTGGCGCAGTAATTACCATTTTGGTACTATCAAAGCCCTTTTCACTACAAAAGAAGTAATTGCCCACTATGACTCAAGTCGCGAAGAAAATTCTGGTAACGTGCGCGCTGCCGTACGCCAACGGCTCCATCCACCTCGGCCATATGCTGGAGCACATCCAGGCTGATGTCTGGGTCCGTTACCAGCGAATGCGCGGCCACCAGGTAAACTTCATCTGCGCGGACGACGCACACGGTACGCCAATCATGCTGAAGGCTCAGCAGCTTGGCATTACACCAGAGCAGATGATCGGTGAAATGAGTCAGGAGCATCAGACTGATTTTGCAGGGTTTGATATCAGCTACGACAACTACCACTCCACGCACAGCGATGAGAACCGGGAGCTGTCCGAGCTTATTTACACGCGCCTGAAAGAAAACGGTTTTATTAAAAACCGCACTATCTCCCAGCTGTACGACCCGGAAAAAGGCATGTTCCTGCCGGACCGTTTCGTTAAAGGAACTTGCCCGAAATGTAAGGCTGCGGATCAGTACGGCGATAACTGCGAAGTGTGCGGCGCGACCTACAGCCCAACCGAACTTATCGAGCCGAAGTCCGTGGTGTCTGGCGCGACGCCGGTCATGCGTGACTCCGAACACTTCTTCTTTGACCTGCCGTCATTCAGCGAAATGCTGCAGGCATGGACGCGCAGCGGCGCGTTGCAGGAACAAGTTGCGAACAAAATGCAGGAGTGGTTTGAATCCGGCCTGCAGCAGTGGGACATTTCCCGCGACTCACCGTACTTCGGTTTTGAAATCCCGAATGCGCCAGGCAAATACTTCTATGTCTGGTTGGATGCGCCGATTGGCTATATGGGCTCGTTCAAAAACCTGTGTGACAAGCGCGGCGATACCACAAGCTTTGATGAATACTGGAAAAAAGATTCTGACGCCGAGCTGTATCACTTCATCGGTAAAGATATCGTTTATTTCCACAGCCTGTTCTGGCCTGCCATGTTGGAAGGCAGTAACTTCCGTAAACCGACTAACCTGTTCGTCCACGGTTATGTGACGGTGAACGGCGCGAAGATGTCAAAATCTCGCGGAACCTTCATTAAAGCCAGCACCTGGCTGAAGCACTTTGATGCCGACAGCCTACGCTATTACTACACGGCGAAGCTTTCTTCACGTATCGATGACATCGACCTGAACCTCGAAGATTTTGTTCAGCGCGTTAACGCCGACATCGTCAACAAAGTGGTCAACCTGGCGTCCCGTAACGCGGGCTTTATCAGTAAGCGTTTTGACGGCGTACTGGCGGCTGAACTGGCCGATCCGGCACTGTACAAGACCTTTACCGACGCCGCGACAGTGATTGGCGAAGCGTGGGAAAGCCGCGAGTTCGGTAAAGCCATTCGTGAAATTATGGCGCTGGCCGACGTGGCTAACCGCTACGTTGACGAACAGGCTCCGTGGGTTGTCGCCAAACAAGAAGGCCGTGACGCCGATCTGCAGGCGATTTGCTCCATGGGTATTAACCTGTTCCGCGTCCTGATGACCTACCTGAAACCGGTTCTGCCAACGTTGAGCGAGCGTGTCGAAGCATTCCTGAACAGCGAACTGACCTGGGATGCCATCCAGCAGCCGCTGCTCGGCCACAAGGTCAACACCTTCAAAGCGCTGTACAACCGCATCGACATGAAACAGGTTGAAGCCCTGGTTGAAGCATCAAAAGAAGAAGTGAAAGCGGCTGCCGCACCGGTTACCGGCCCGCTGGCGGACGACCCGATTCAGGAAACCATCACCTTTGACGATTTTGCCAAAGTTGACCTGCGCGTGGCATTGATCGAAAACGCCGAGTTCGTTGACGGCTCCGACAAACTGCTGCGCCTGACCCTGGATCTGGGCGGTGAAAAGCGTAATGTCTTCTCCGGCATCCGTTCAGCCTATCCGGACCCGCAGGTGCTGATTGGTCGTCAGACCATTATGGTGGCTAACCTGGCACCGCGTAAAATGCGCTTCGGCATTTCTGAAGGCATGGTGATGGCCGCCGGCCCTGGCGGGAAAGACATCTTCCTGTTAAGCCCTGACGAAGGCGCCAAACCGGGCCAACAGGTGAAATAAACAAAAAAAGCCGGATTATTATCCGGCTTTTTTTGCCCGTTAGCGCTACGCATGCACGGACCTGCGGGTATTAAATCACGCTTTCGTGTGATGTACCCGGTGAGTCAAACCACGCAGGAAATAACGTAAAAACTGGTCTCCACACTCGCGGTAGTTTTTATGTTCCGGCGCACGCATCATGGCGGTGATTTCCGGCATCGACACGCGGAATTTCTGCTCGGTCATAATGGCCAGAATATCATCGGTTTTCAGTGAAAAGGCGATACGCAGCTTTTTCAGCACCGTATTGTTGTTCACCCGACGCTCAAGCGCCAGTTCCGGCGCCGAATCATCTTTACCGCGCAGATGGTAGATCAGGCCGTTTAAAAAACCGGAGAGAATGATGTCCGGGCAACGAATAAACCCGTCTTCATCTTCTTTCGTCATCCAGGTGTCGAAACCTGCGGCGGTGGATTCCATGTCAGCAAGCGCAAGGATCCGCACCATGTCGTTATTGTTCGCTTTCAGGGTGTAGCGCAGGCTACGAAGAATGTCGTTACTTAGCATAGAGCCTTCAACTGTCGGTGATGCAATGGCGCGCAGTGTACCAGTTTTACAGACCAATCGCCTCTTTTAGGCTTTTAAGATAACGGCGGCTCACCGGCACGGTCAGGCCGTTACGTAAAATCAACTCGGCCTGGCCGTTATCTTCCAGGCGAATCTCCTGCAGCTGCGCCATGTTCACCAGATATTGTCGATGGCAGCGCAACAGCGGCGTGCGGCTCTCCAGCGTTCTCAGCGTAAGCTCGGTAAAACCTTCTTTGCCGTCGCTGCTGGTGACAAAAACGCCGCTCATGCGGCTACTGACAAACGCAACATCGTCCATTTGCAGCAGATAAATGCGGCTGTGACCGGAACACGGAATAAATTTTAGCGCCTGCTGGTTTTCCGGCAGCACCGACACATCCTGCTTCGTGCGCTCCTGGCGTAAACGGATCAGCGTTTTCTCCAGCCGGGTTTCTTCAATCGGCTTGAGCAAATAATCAAAGGCATGCTCTTCAAAGGCTTTCACCGCATACTCATCAAATGCGGTGAGAAAAACAATATACGGACGGTGTTCAGGATCGAGCATGCCCACCATTTCCAGACCGCTAATACGTGGCATCTGGATATCGAGAAACAGCACATCAGGGCGCAATTTATGCACCGCGCCGATGGCCTCAACGGCATTCGAACATTCCCCCACAATCTCAATGTCGCTTTGCTCCTGCAACAGGATCCGCAGATTTTCCCGCGCTAACGGTTCGTCATCCACAATCAACACTTTGATCATGCCAGTTCCTCCAGGGGAAGTCGTAAAGTGATTCGGGTAAAGAGGTCAGGTTCACACACTACGCTGATGCCAAAATCATCGCCAAACCGTTCACGTAGTCGCTTATCCACCAGATTCATCCCCAGCCCGCTGGCCTCGGTTGTCGGCAAATACAGGCCGGCATTATCTTCGATATCCAGCATCAGATACTGCCCTTCTCGCCGGGCGGTAATGGAGACTTCACCGGTATCAAGTAGCTGAGAGGTACCGTGCTTAATCGCATTCTCGACAATGGGCTGCAACGTAAATGCTGGCAATTGCTGATGCGAAAGTTCATCCGGTACCGTTAAAGTGACCTGCAGGCGCGACTGAAAGCGCGCCTTTTCAATTTGCAGATAGGCGTTAACGTGTTCAATTTCATCTGCCAGCGTCACAATTTCTGACGGCCGTTTGAGGTTTTTGCGAAAGAAGGTCGACAGATATTGCACCAACTGACTGGCCTGCTCGCTGTCGCGGCGAATCACCGCTTTAATGGTATTGAGCGCATTAAACAGAAAATGGGGATTCACCTGCGCATGCAGAAGCTTAATTTCTGACTGCGTGAGCATCGCTTTTTGCCGTTCATATTGCCCGGCAAGGATCTGCGCTGACAGCAACTGCGCAATCCCTTCGCCAAGCGTGCGGTTGATCGAACTAAATAAGCGGTTTTTGGCTTCATACAGTTTGATGGTCCCCATCACCCGCTGGTTTTCACCACGCAAAGGGATAACCAACGTCGAGCCTAATTTGCAGTGCGGATGCAGTGAGCAGCGGTAAGGTACCTCGTTGCCGTCGGCATACACCACTTCGCCGGTATCAATCGCTTTTTGGGTATAAGAGGATGAAATCGGCCTACCTGGCAGATGATGGTCGTCACCAATTCCGGTAAAGGCCAGCAACTTATCGCGATCGGTTATCGCCACTGCACCAATGTCCAGCTCCTCATACAGTACCTGGGCCACCTTCATGCTGTTAACCTCGTTAAACCCCTGGCGCAATATGCCTTCCGTTGAGGCGGCAACTTTTAGCGCAGTGGCTGAAAACGCCGAGGTGTATTTTTCGAACATGGCCCGTTTGTCGAGCAAAATACGCATAAATAAGGCTGCACCCACAGTATTGGTGACCATCATCGGCGCGGCAATATTGCTCACCAGATGCAGCGCATTATCAAAGGGACGCGCAATCAATAAAATGATCAGCATCTGCACCAGTTCGGCAAAAAAGGTGATCGCGCCCGCCGTCAGCGGGCTAAAGACTTTATCAGTGCGACCGCGGCGGGTCAGTACGCTGTGTACCAACCCGCCGAGAAGTCCTTCAACAATGGTCGAGATCATGCAGCTCAGCGCGGTCATTCCGCCCATCGAATAGCGATGCAGGCCGCCAGTCAACCCGACTAGCCCCCCAACCACCGGGCCGCCAAGCAAGCCACCCATCACCGCGCCAATGGCACGGGTGTTGGCAATGGAATCTTCAATATGCAGCCCCAGGTAGGTACCCAGAATGCAAAAAATGGAAAAGGTGACGTAGCAAAGGAGTTTGTGCGGCAGCCGGATAGTGACCTGCATCAGCGGGATAAATAAACGCGTTTTGCTCATTAACCACGCAATAACAAGAAACACGCACATCTGCTGTAGCAGCAGCAACACCAGATTAAACTCGTACATACCCGCCAACCACAGTCTTCTTAAAAGCGCGTAACATACATGGGCTGCGCGTAACTTTCTTTGAACTGTTGCAAAAAATAAGGAATTTGTGAGAACGGTCACTCAAAAGCGTGGGTATGACTACAAAATCACCCATTCCGTGAGCAAAAAACAGACAAAACTACCTGGTTCGCAAAAGAGCGTCTAAAGTAAAACTGGGACCTCGCGAGCAAGAGTGAGACAACAAATGGCGCTTTACACCATCGGTGAAGTGGCTTTGCTTTGTGATATCAACCCTGTCACTTTACGTGCGTGGCAGCGGCGATATGGATTACTGAAACCGCAGCGCACAGACGGCGGTCATCGCCTGTTTAACGATGCAGATATCGACCGGATCCGCGAGATCAAACGCTGGATAAACAACGGTGTGCAGGTCAGTAAGGTAAAAATGTTGCTCAGCAATGAGAGCATTGATGTGCACAACGGCTGGCGCGAGCAGCAAGAAACACTGTTGAGCTATTTGCAAAGTAATAATTTGCATAGTCTGCGATTGTGGATCAAAGAACGTGGCCAGGATTATCCCGCCCAGACGCTGAACACCCATCTGTTCATTCCGCTGCGGCGACGCCTGCAATGTCAGCAACCTATTCTTCAGGCACTGCTCGGCATTCTTGACGGCGTGCTGATTAACTACATTGCGATTTGCCTCGCCTCAGCCCGTAAGAAACAAGGTAAAGACGCGCTGGTCGTCGGCTGGAATATTCACGATACCACCCGGCTATGGCTGGAGGGCTGGGTCGCCAGCCAGCAAGGATGGCGGGTTGACGTACTGGCTCACTCGCTCAATCAACTGCGACCGGAACTGTTTGAAGGCCGGACACTTCTGGTGTGGTGCGGCGATAACCAGACGGCCGCTCAACACCAACAATTAACCGAGTGGCGTGCGCTAGGCCACGATATTTATCCACTCGGTATTTAATATTCCATTAACAAACGTGTACAATCCTTTTATATACCATAAGGAGTACATCATGAGCGCAGCTAAAATCGGCGTGATCACCCTCTTCCTGTTGATGGCCATCGGCGGAATCGGCGGTGTGATGCTTGCAGGCTATACCTTTATTTTACGTGCCGGGTAAGCTGTTGCGCGACTCGCTCAAACCCGCGATCGACAATGATGGCCGCCAACGCGACCAGCAGCGCCCCCTGTATCACATAGGCAGTATTAAATCCGCTCAGCCCGATGATTATCGGCGTACCCAGCGTGTTTGCCCCCACGGTTGAGGCGATCGTGGCGGTGCCAATATTAATAATCACCGACGTGCGAATGCCAGCCAGAATAACCGGCGCGGCCAGCGGCAGCTCCACTTTGCGCAACCGTTGCCCGCCACTCATCCCCATTCCACTGGCAACATCCAGCACGCTGGCCGATATTCCGCCCAGCCCCGCCAGCGTCGCCTGTAAAATCGGTAACACACCGTACAAGATCAGCGCGATGATGGCTGGCTGTGGGCCAAACCCCATCACCGGAACAGCGATGGCCAGCACGGCGACCGGCGGAAAAGTTTGCCCCACGGCGGCAATGGTTTCCACCAGTGGTCTGAATTCGGTTCCCGATGAACGCGTGACCGCAATCCCCGCCCCCATACCAATGATCACCGCCACCAGGCTCGAGATCCCGACCAGGCTAAAATGGGCCAACGCCAGCGCCAGAAAACTCTCCTGCTGATAAACCGGACGCGGCAGCTGCGGGAACAGCGCACTAAACAGCGCCTGGCTATGCGGCAACCCCGCCAGCAGCAGCAGAAAACAGATAACCAGCCATAACAGCGGATCAGTCAGACGTTTCACGGTGCGGCCTCGGTGAGAGTAGATCCTGAAAATGGAGCGTCCCGCAGGCTCCGCCCTGTGCGTCAACCACCGGCAGGACGTCGCACCCCCGCGCCACAAAAATAGAGAGCGCATCGCGCAGCGTCATCTCGTCTACCAACGGCTCACCGCTGAGCTGCTCATGACGGCGGGTAAAATCACCGACGGTGCGCAGCGCCAGCAGCCGAACACCCAGTTCGCTGCGGCCAAAAAAGGTGTGTACGAAGTCGTTAGCCGGTGCTGTGAGCATCGATAGCGGCGTGCCCTGTTGCACCACCTGACCTGCGTCCATCAGCACCAGGTGTTCCGCCAGCCTCAGCGCTTCGTCAATATCATGGGTAACCAGCACAATGGTGCGTCCCAACAGCCGGTGAATGCGGGTCATCTCCTGCTGCAAGGCGCTGCGCGTTACCGGATCCAGCGCACCAAAGGGTTCATCCATCAGCAGCACCTGGGGATCGGCGGCCAGCGCACGCGCCACTCCCACCCGCTGTTGTTGCCCACCGGAGAGCTGATGAGGATAACGATGACGCAACCCCTCTTCCAACCCCAGCAACGCCATCAGTTCATCCGTTCGGTCATCAATACGTGAACGCGACCATTTCTGCAGCTGCAATACGGTGGCAATGTTCTGTGCAACGGTCCAGTGCGGAAACAGTCCAATAGACTGAATGGCGTATCCCATCCGTCGTCTTAATTCCAGCACCGGCAGGCTGCGGATCTCATCGCCAGCAAAGCGAATCGTCCCGCTATCATGCTCCACCAGACGGTTAATCATTTTGAGCGTGGTGGACTTCCCCGACCCCGACGTACCAATCAAGACGGAAAAGCTGCCTTCGCGAAAATGCAGATTGAGATCGTTGACCGCGTGTTGTTGGCCAAAGGTTTTACAGACATGGCTAAATTCAATCATCAACGGTCACCTTCAGCAGAGCTAAACCTAAATCAAACAGGGCATCGATCAGCACCGCCAGCACCACCACCGGGACGACACCCAGTAGCACTAAATCGACGGCACTGCTGAGCAATCCCTGAAAAACCAATGCGCCAAATCCCCCCGCGCCAATCAGTGCGGCAATAACGGCCATCCCCACCGTCTGCACCATCACGACACGTAAACTGCGCAAGAAGACCGGTAACGCCAGCGGGAGTTGTACCGAACAAAAGCGCTGACGTGAGTTCATTCCCATTGCCCGGGCGCTTTCCAGCACATCGAGAGGAACCTGGTTCAGCCCCGCCACCACGCCGCGCACCAGCGGCAGTAGCGCGTACAGCACCAGCGCAATCAGCGCAGGGGCCAACCCGGTTCCGGCAATGCCCAATGCACGTAACCAGGGAAAATGCTGAACCAGCCCGGCAAGCGGGGCAATCAGTAGGCCAAACAGCGCCACGGACGGAATGGTCTGAATAATATTCAGTACGGCAAATACCGGCCCCTGCCGCGACGTAGAGAAGGCGCACCAGATGCCCAACGGGATGCCAATCACCAGCGCTGGCAGCACGGTTCCGAGCAGGATAGTCAGATGTTGCGCCAGCGCATCGTCGAAGACATCCTGACGATTGGCATACTCTTTGAGCAGCGAAAGGTCGTTGAACATCCCGGTCAGCAGCAGCGCAACGGGGACGATGGCAATGTGCATATGCAGTAACCAACGCCACAGTGGCCTCGCGGTGAGACGACGAATCGCGTCGCTGAGCGCCAGCAGCATCAGTCCCAGCCCAAGCCAGAATCCGCTACCCAGACTGGTTCTCGCCAGCGGACTTCCCGTCTGCGCCAGCCCGCTTGCCGTTTTACCGGCGGCAATCAACGCCGCTATCAGCAGCAGTTGCACTACGATCAGGGTTAACACGTTGCCGGCGCGACCGGAGATAAAACACAGCGCCACCAGTAGCAGAAACATCGCCGCCAGCCCCCACGCAAAACCGGGCCAGAGTTCCCAGAGTTGTCGACCTTCGCCAGAGACCAGACGATTGGGGGCATAACTGATGAAAGGCAGCGCGGCTGCCGCCATTAGCAGAAATACCAGCAGCAACAGCACTCGATTAACAGACATCGTTGATACAACACTCACCTGATGCAAACTCCGTTACTTCACCCATCCTTTTTGCTTCAGGTAATCTGCTGCGACTTTTTTCGCATCCAGTCCTTCAACGGCGATACTGGCATTAAGCTGTTGCAGCGTTTTTTCATCCAGACTGGCAAATACCGGCTGCAGCCACTCCGCCATTTGTGGGTAGGCCTGCAATACTGATTCACGCACCACCGGCGCAGGAGCATAGATCGGCTGAACACCTTTCGGATCGCTGAGCGTTTGTAACCCCAGCGCGGCAACAGGGCCGTCGGTCCCGTAGGCCATCGCAGCATTAACGCCTGAGGTTTGCTGCGCGGCAGCTTTTATGGTTACCGCCGTGTCTCCCCCTGCCAGCGATAAAAGCTGATTCTGATTCAGTTTAAAATCATAGGCTTTTTCAAACGCGGGCAACGCATCCGCACGTTCGATAAACTCCGCCGAGGCGGCCAGTTTGAACGCGCCGCCGTCTTTCAGGTAGCGTCCCAGGTCAGCCAGCGAAACGAGCTTATTCTTTTCGGCGACATCCTGACGGAGGGCAATGGTCCAGGTGTTATTAGCGGGCGCAGGCGTTAGCCAGACCAGTTTGTTCTGTTCCGCATCCAGTTTTTTGACTTTTTCATAACCGGCCTGCGCATTTTTCCATGCCGGGTCATTTTCATCTTTAAAGAAGAAAGCCCCGTTTCCGGTATATTCCGGGTAAATATCGAGTTCGCCGGAGGTGATGGCCCCGCGCACCACTGGTGTGGTTCCCAACTGGACTTTATTGACGGTTTTCACGCCGTGGCTTTCAAGCACCTGCAAAATCATATTGCCGAGCAGCGCCCCTTCCGTATCAATTTTTGATCCCACCGTGACGGGTGATGCGGCCTGCAGGGGTAAGCTCATCGCGGCAAACAGCGCCAGCGAGCCCGCCCAGACCTTTGAGATTATCATGCTGCTCTCCTCATCCTTTGACTGTCCTTTTCAGGACATAGAGGGAAAAGCATAGTCGAAAAATCTGACCTTAACCTGGCAATTGAGGGGTAACGGAGGGAAGGATTAGCAGTAACTCGGTGATAAATATAAAAAGACCGGCAAAACCTCAGGGGCTTTGCCGGTGGGGATGAATCTATGGACCTGACACGTGTGGAGCCATCAGGTCTGACGCAAATTCACCTGATCATTACAGCAGTTCAAATTACAGCAGTTCAAACTCGCCCTGCTTCACTCTGGCAGAATCTACGCCGATAAAGACGTTGAATTTGCCCGGCTCCACATCGTATTGCATACGCTGGTTCCAGTATTTCAGCGCCTCAATATCAATCGGGAAACTGACCGTTTGCGTCTCGCCCGGTTTGAGATTCACCTTCTCAAATCCTTTCAGCTGTTTGACAGGACGACTCATGGAAGCGGTCACATCCTGTAAATACATCTGAATCACCGTCGCTCCTTCGCGTTTGCCGGTGTTAGTTACCTGCACGCTGGCAGTGACCGTTCCATCACGCTTCATCGTCGGTGCAGAAAGCTTCACATCAGAAACGGTAAAGGTGGTGTAGCTCAGACCATAGCCAAAGGGATACAGCGGGCCGTTGGCTTCGTCAAAGTAACGTGAGGTGTATTTGTTCGGCTTATCGGCGTTATACGGACGACCGGTATTCAGGTGGCTGTAATAGACCGGGATCTGTCCGACAGAGCGCGGGAAAGACATCGGCAGTTTACCTGACGGGTTGTAATCGCCAAACAGGACATCGGCAATGGCGTTGCCGCCTTCCGTCCCGGCAAACCAGGTTTCCAGAATCGCGTCGGCCTGCTGGTCTTCTTTCACCAACGCCAATGGACGACCGTTCATCAGCACCAGCACCAGCGGCTTGCCGGTGGCTTTCAGCGCGGTAATCAGGTCACGCTGGCTTTGCGGAATCGTGATATCGGTCCGGCTGGAGGCTTCATGCGCCATACCTTGCGCTTCACCGACCACAGCGACCACCACATCAGACTGCTGCGCGGCCTTGACCGCTTCATCAATCATGACCTGCGGCGAGCGTGGGTCGACTTTCACCGCCTCTTCATACAGATTGAGGAAGTCGACAATGCCTTTATCGTTAGTGATATTCGCCCCTTTGGCGTACACCACTTTGCCCTTATCGCCGAGCGCATTTTTAATGCCTGTCAGCACCGTCACTGACTGTTCGGCAACGCCTGCTGCCGACCAACTGCCCATCACATCACGTTTGCTGTCCGCCAGTGGACCGACGACTGCCACAGTCCCCGATTTCTTCAGCGGCAACGTTTCCAGGCGGTTTTTCAGCAGTACCAGACTTTCGCGGGCAACGTCACGCGCGTCTTTACGGTGTAAACGGCTTTCCGCGTTGGTGTCCTGCGGGTCAGTCTCTTTGGCCCCCAGATGGCTGTACGGATCGTTAAACAGCCCCATATCATATTTGACGTTCAGCACATGACGCGCGGCATCGTCCAGTTCAGCCATCGTCACCTTACCTGACTTAATCAGGCCCGGTAGATACTTACTGTAATACTCATCGCTCATGCTCATGTTAATGCCGGACTTGATCGCCACGCGCACCGCGTCTTCCGGATCGGAGGCGGTACCATGTTTGATCAACTCTTTAATCGCGCCGTGATCGGAAACGGTAATCCCTTTAAAGCCCCACTCATCGCGCAGCACATCTTTCAACAGCCAGGCGTCAGAAGTCGCAGGGGTGCCGTTCAGCGAGTTAAGACCCACCATCACCGCCCCGCTCCCGGCGTCTAACCCGGCTTTGTACGGTGGCATATAGTCGTTAAACAACCGCTGCGGACTCATATCCACGGTGTTGTACTCTTTTCCGCCTTCTACCGCGCCATAGGCGGCGAAGTGTTTGACGCTGGTCATCACCGAATAGCGATCGGCCGGGCTTTTACCCTGCATCGCTTCGACCATGGTTTTGCCCATCGTGGCGGTCAAATAAGTATCTTCCCCGAAACCTTCTGAGGCGCGTCCCCAGCGTGGATCGCGCGAGACATCAACCATTGGCGCCCAGGTCATATTCAGGCCATCGTCTGCGGCTTCATAGGCAGAAACGCGCCCCACTGTTCTGACCGCATCCAGATTAAACGATGACGCCAAACCGAGGCTTATCGGGAACACGGTGCGCTGACCGTGCAGTACGTCATAGGCGAAAAAGAGAGGGATTTTCAGGCGGCTGAGTTCCATCACCTGATCCTGCATTTTACGGATATCCTCGCGGGTAACGGTGTTAAAAATCGCCCCAACCTGCCCGTCTTTGATCATCTCACGGATGGCTTCTTTCGGGTTATCCGGCCCGACGCTTATCAAACGTAGTTGGCCGATCTTCTCATCGACGGTCATCTGTTTGAGTAAATCGGTAACAAATGCATCCCGTGCTTCAGGGGTCAGAGGATGGTTACCAAACAAGGAGTCCGCCAGCGCTGGCTGCAACGCCAGGCTCACCGCGATACCTACAGAACAAAGCCATTTCATGTTGATTCTCTCTTTATTTTTTCCCGACGAGGCAGCGAAAATATAACAAAAACCGCAGTTTGCCGTAAGCCTAAACGGGAGAGATAAAGAAAGCTAAGGTTATTCTCCTAATTTTGAAATCCGGGATGAATGAAGCACAGCCAATTCAGAGACAACCTGAATGAGAAAGCGTATTGTCATACAGAGCGCTATGCTTGTTTCTGATATTTTTGCCCACCACAAGGAGTGGAGAATGTCTTCCATTACAACAACCGATAATAAAGCGTTGCTTAACGAACTGGCCCGTCTGGTGGGTCATTCGCACCTGCTTACCGAACCGTCTAAAACGGCCCGCTATCGCAAGGGCTTCCGCTCAGGTCAGGGCGAGGCGTTAGCCGTTGTCTTTCCTGGCTCATTGCTGGAACTGTGGCGTGTGCTGAACGCCTGCGTCGTCGCCGACAAAATTATCCTGATGCAGGCCGCCAACACCGGGCTAACCGAAGGCTCTACGCCCAGCGGCAATGACTACGATCGCGAGATTGTTATTATCAGCACCCTGCGCCTCGACAAACTGCACGTCATCGGCAAAGGCGAACAGGTTCTGGCGTATCCCGGCACCACGCTCTATTCGCTGGAAAAAGCACTCAAGCCATTTGGTCGCGAACCGCATTCGGTGATTGGCTCTTCATGCATTGGCGCATCGGTGATTGGTGGGATTTGCAACAACTCCGGCGGCTCGTTGGTACAGCGAGGCCCGGCATATACCGAGATGTCGCTGTTTGCGCGAATTGACGAACAGGGCAAATTACAGCTGGTCAACCATCTGGGTATCGAACTTGGCCAGACGCCGGAGCAGATCCTCAGCAAACTTGATGACGAACGCATTAAAGATGACGATGTGCATCACGACGGGCGTCACGCGCACGATCACGATTACGTTACCCGCGTCAGAGATATCGAAGCCGATACCCCCGCACGCTATAACGCCGACCCGGATCGGCTGTTTGAATCTTCCGGTTGCGCGGGAAAACTGGCGGTGTTTGCGGTGCGCCTCGACACCTTTGAAGCCGAGAAAAATCAGCAGGTGTTTTATATCGGTACCAATCAGCCAGAGGTGCTGACGGAGATCCGCCGTCATATTCTGGCAAAGTTCGAACACCTGCCGGTCGCCGGCGAGTACATGCACCGTGATATCTACGATATCGCCGAGCAGTACGGCAAAGATACGTTTCTGATGATAGACAAGCTCGGCACCGACAAAATGCCGTTCTTCTTTACCCTGAAAGGTCGCACCGACGCGATGCTGGAAAAAGTGAAAATTTTCCGCCCGCACTTTACCGACCGTGCCATGCAGAAATTTGGCCATTTATTCCCCAGCCATTTACCGGCGCGGATGAAAAGCTGGCGCGATAAATACGAACACCACCTGCTGTTAAAAATGGCCGGTGGCGGCGTGGCCGAAGCACAAAGCTGGTTGACTGAGTTTTTCAAAACTGCCGAGGGCGATTTCTTTGCCTGTACGCCGGAAGAAGGCAGTAAAGCCTTTTTACACCGCTTTGCTGCAGCCGGGGCGGCGATTCGCTATCAGGCCGTCCATGCCGATGAGGTCGAAGATATTCTGGCGCTGGATATTGCGTTGCGCCGTAACGACACGGAATGGTATGAGCATCTGCCGCCCGAGATCGACAGTAAGCTGGTGCATAAGCTCTATTACGGACACTTTATGTGCTATGTCTTCCATCAGGATTACATTGTGAAGAAAGGTGTGGATGCGCATGCGCTGAAAGAGCAAATGTTGGAACTGTTGCAGGCTCGCGGGGCGCAGTACCCGGCAGAGCACAATGTGGGACACCTGTACAAAGCGCCGGAAACCTTGACGCGTTTTTATCGCGCCAACGATCCGACCAACAGCATGAACCCAGGGATCGGTAAAACCAGTAAACAGAAGTTCTGGAAAGAATCGTAGGCCCGATAAGCGTAAGCGCCATCGGGCACGTTGCCGGGGGCGCTTCGCTTGCCCGGCCTACGGTTTAATCGTTCTGCGCAGTTTGTTCACCCGTCGCCGCCATCTGTGCGGCTTTTTGCTTTTTATAGCTCAGTGCAGCCGCCGGAACCGGCATCACCTTGCCAGTTTCTATCCAGGTACGTAAACGGCTGGCATCGGCAAAATGGGTGTATTTACCAAACGCATCCATCACCACCAGCGCCACCGGTTTGTTGTTGATGACCGTGCGCATCACCAGACAGTGACCCGCCGCGTTGGTAAAGCCGGTTTTGGTAAGCTGGATATTCCAGTTATCGCGGTACACCAGATGGTTGGTGTTGCGGAACGGCAGCGTATAGGCCGGGTTGGCAAAGGTCGCCATGTCTTCACGCGTGGTACTTAACTGACCAATCAGCGGATACTGTTTGCTGGCAATCAGTAATTTGGTGAGGTCACGGGCGGTCGACACGTTATGAATGGATAACCCTGTCGGTTCCACAAAGCGGGTCTGAGTCATCCCCAGTGATTTCGCTTTGGCATTCATCGCTTTAATAAACGCGTTATAACCGCCAGGATAATGATGCGCCAGGCTTGCCGCCGCACGGTTTTCCGATGACATCAGCGCCAGCAGCAGCATGTCTTTGCGGCTGATTTCACTGTTCAGCCGTACACGAGAATAGATGCCTTTCATTTCTGGCGTCTGGCTGATGTCTACTTTCAGCTTTTCGTTCAGCGGCAGTCGTGCATCCAGCACCACCATCGCCGTCATTAATTTGGTGATCGACGCAATCGGACGCACAAGGTCCGGATGGTTCGAATAGATGACCTTATTGGTATTCAAATCAACAATCATCGCACTACCAGACGCAATCTCGGGTTGAGAGGCCGCTGCGGTAGCCGCCGTTTTCGCCACGGCTTGGGGTGCAAAAGGAACTGCCAGCACCAGGGCAAGGCTTAATAATGAAACTCGAAATTTAAGCATGATGAGATTTCTGATAATGGTTCACGCACGTCACAACGCACACCGCCCGAGATAGAGAATAAGCTCAAGCTAGCGCAGGCATCATAACCACCCGGCAGCATTGCCGCCACCGGAGAATCATCTCGAAATGCTGCGTTGCTGGCTTTTACACCAGCAACGCAGAGTAGACAGGTTGTTAGCTTAGAACAATCGGTATCCGTACCCCCACAGGATAACCGTAATCGCCAGCAGAACTTCGAGCACCAGGACGCCAATTGCCAGCGTTGAGCTGGAAAAGCTGAGTCCTTCCTCTCTGCTGATATTCAGGAATGTCGGGATGCCGAGATACAGCAAATAACCGGTGTAAAACAGCGCGATTGTTCCGACTAAGGCACACAGCCAGACCAGCGGATACAGCGCCACCAGCCCACTTAAAAACAGCGGTGTGGCGACATAGCCGGCAAAGACCATGCAATGTGCCAGCGACGGACGCTGCGGATAGTTACGTGCCATCCACCAGATAACCCTGCCCATCACGGCCACGCCGGCCAGCATCACACCGTAAAACAGAATTGCCATCGCAAATCCGGTCAACAGGGATAACTGCAATACGTTGCCGTCGCCAAAACTCCAGCCAATTTGCGTGGTGCCAATAAATGCGCAAATGACCGGGATGGCCGCCATCAGCAGAACATGGTGGGTATAGTGATGCGAAACACTTTCGTTTTCGCTGTTGATCACGTGCATTTCACGATCGGGATGGGAAAATAGCCCCCAGACATGGTTCATACCGCCCCCTTCTTGTCAGCTCCGGACCTCAACACTTCAAGTATAATTCAGCTTTTGATTATTTTATGTACACGGTAAAAATACCGATGCGCTGGGTGACGGCTTTTCCGGCATCAACAATTCATCAGGTGTATGCTAATGGTTGTGGAGGTCATACAGACGTATGGATATAAACAATCTTATTGCCCAGTACGGCTATGCGGCGCTCATCATTGGCAGCCTGGCCGAAGGCGAAACCATTACCCTGTTGGGCGGCGTGGCGGCGCATCAGGGATTACTCAAATTTCCGCTGGTTGTTGTCTCTGTCGCGCTGGGGGGAATGATTGGCGATCAGTTGCTGTATCTGCTTGGTCGTCGTTACGGCGGCAACATTCTCCGTCGCTTCTCGCGTCATCGGGCAAAAATTCAGTATGCACAGAAAATGATCCAGCGGCGCCCATACCTGTTCGTGGTCGGGACACGTTTTATGTATGGCTTTCGGGTCATTGGCCCCTTGCTGATTGGTGCCAGTCACCTGCCGCCGAAAATCTTTTTACCGCTGAATATTCTCGGCGCACTGGTCTGGGCATTGCTGTTTACTACCCTTGGTTATGTGGGTGGAGAAGTGGTCGCGCCGTGGCTGCACAGCCTCGACCAGCATATCAAACATGGGGTATGGCTGATTCTGGTTGTTGGGCTGGTGGTGGCGGTCCGCTGGTGGATGAAACGGCGCAATAAACAAAAAACCGACCCGACAGCCTGAATCTGCCGGGCCAGACTCTCAGGATGCGTGGTATCCGCCACCCAGGGCGCTGGTGAGCTGAATAGACGCATCCAGCCACTGACCTTGTAGTATCAGGCCGTTACACTGTTCACGCAGTGCCGGAATTTTTGCCTCACTGACGCGGGAGCCGGCGATAATCCCGGCGTTGAACCGCGCCTGCGCAAGCCCCACTACCCGCTGCGCGTCATGTTCGATCTGCAACTGATGCTGATTCTTCTGCGCCAGCGTATCCACCTGCGTTGCCGCACGCGCGACATCATTCACCGCATCAACCACCGCTTTATTGTAATTGGCCACGGTCAGGTTACTTTGCGCTTTGGTGATGTCGAGATTCGCATTCAACCTGCCGCTGTCGAAGATCGGGAGCGTTAATCCGGCGGTGACCCCCATTTGTTGGGCAGAATGGCGGAACAGATCGCTCAGATGTAAAGCATCCTGCTGCAGGAAGGCCATCAGGTTAACGTCGGGATAAAATGCCGCTTTTGCCGCATCAATACTGCTTAGAGAAGATTCAATGTACCAGTGAGCCGCCTGCAGGTCCGGTCGGCGGGCCAGCAAGGAATAACCTAACTGGGACGGTAACTGGCTTTCGACGACCGGCATCGTGGTGGCATGCAGCTTCAGCGAGGTGGACTGCGTGTTGGTCAGCGCGCTCAACCGCGCCTCGATGACCTTCATTTTCCCGTTGACGTCGTTGAGTTGCTGCTCCGTTTTACCGGAATCAATATCGGTTTCAACGCCTTCTACCGAGGAGGTCAACCCGTTTTGGTACAGCTCGCGATCGACGGTAATCACATTTTGCTGCTCGGTTTCGATTTGCGTCAGCACGGTCTTCAGCGCCGCCTGCGTCTGCCATTCCCAGTATAAGCGGGAGACACCGCTCGCCAAAAGCTGTCGGGTTTGCTCGCGCTCAGCTTCACGCGCTTTGACTGCACCAATGCGTGCTGTTACCTCCGCCCGATTCTTACCCCACAGATCCAGGTTCCAGCCAGCGGTTAATCCCATGGTGCCATTGGTGTACCACGGCCCGGTGGTGCCCGCCGCCGGATCGGTGAGGGCAAACGGTCCCATCAAGCCTTCTGCCGACATTTTCTGGCGCTCGACGTCTGCCGAGAAATCAATCTGCGGACCATCCTGCGCCTCAACGGCCTTCGCCTGCGCCTCTGCCAGTTGGATACGCTGCTCTGCCACCTGCATATCAGGCGAATTCTTTAATGTGCTGTCAATCAACGCATTCAACTGGGGATCGTGATATGCCTTCCACCATTGGCTATCCGGCCAACCATTTTTTAATGCCGCGGGTAACGCAGAATCCACATTTTCAGCGGGCGTCTGCTGTGAGAGCGACTGACGGGTATCGTGCATTGGGGCACAACCGGGCAGCAGAATAAAAAGCGGCAAGCATGCCGCTGCAAGAAGCACAGAATTACGATTCATGGGGATATACTGGTAAGAAATGATGTGCAAAGAGTACGACTTGTCGCAGATGCTTTTTTAGTTACGCGTGGCAATACATCTTTGGACATCAAAATATATAATTAGAAAAATATATTCCCGTTTAATAATACGGATAAAATAATTCTAATAATTTATGAATGGAGGCACGATGTCACAAAATATCTATGATGATCCGCACTTCTTTGCCGGATATGCCACGCTGGACCGCTCCGTAAAAGGACTCGACGGCGCGCCCGAATGGCCAGCATTACAGGCCATGCTCCCTCCGTTACAAGGTCAGCGCATTCTCGATCTAGGCTGCGGATACGGCTGGTTTTGCCGCTACGCACGCGATAACCACGCGGCAAGCGTCGTGGGCTTAGATATTTCAGAGAAAATGTTAGCCCAGGCTTGCAACATGACCACCGGAGAGGGTATTTCGTACCAGCGCAAAGATCTTGACGCGCTGACGTTGACCGCGGATTCCTTTGAGCTGGTTTATAGCTCGCTCGCCTTGCACTATTTGCAGGATATAGAGCGATTATTGGTAACCATTTACCAGGCGTTAACACCAGGCGGAATGTTGGTCTTTTCGGCAGAACACCCAATTTATACAGCGCCCCTCACCCAGGGTTGGATAAAAGACAAAACCGGGCAACTCTCCTGGCCGGTGAATCACTATCAGCAGGAAGGTGAACGCATCAGCAACTGGTTTGCTGAAGGGGTAAAAAAACAACACCGCAAGCTGGCAACCTGGATCAACGCGCTGATTGGCGCCGGGTTTGAGATTGTCTGTGTTGATGAGTGGGGACCGTCTGCTGAACAGATTGCCGCCAACCCCGCGCTGGATGAAGAGAAAGAGCGCCCGATGGTGTTTCTGCTCAGCGCACGTAAGCCGGCATAACAGTGCCTGCAGGCAGAGTTTTCAATAGTTTCCTATACTAAATTTGAACTTACCAAAAAGGGAAGGCTAATGAAAATTCTGCTGTGGGCTATTTTAATTATTTTTCTGATTGGACTGTTGGTGGTGACTGGCGTGTTTAAGATGATTTTCTGACATCAATGCCGGATGGCGGCGTAAACGCCGTCTCCGGCCAGTAATATAATGACCGGTTAAATCTCAATGGCCTGAATCGCCCGCGCGATATCCGGTGAATTATTGAGAGCGCGAATCTCCTGAAACAGCGTCGTCGCTTCGGCATATTCTTTGCGTAAATATCCCAGCCACTGCTTAATACGCGCCACATGATATAGCCCGGTATCGCCCTGCTTTTCCAGACGGGTATATTTTTTCAGTAATGTCACCACGTCGGGCCACGGCATCCGCGGTTCGTTGTATTTCACCACCCGACTCAGGTTCGGGATATTTAGCGCCCCGCGTCCGATCATCACCGCATCACATCCGGTGACCGCCATACAATCTTGTGCGCTCTGCCAGTCCCAGATTTCACCGTTGGCGATAACCGGAATCGTCAGACGCTGGCGGATCTCACCGATAGCCTGCCAGTTGATATGCTCCGCTTTATACCCTTGCTCTTTGGTGCGGCCATGAACCGCCAGTTCGCTGGCACCCGCCTGCTGAACGGCATCGGCGATTTCAAACTGCCGGTCGCTGCTGTCCCAGCCCAGGCGCACTTTCACCGTTACCGGCAAATGACCCGGCACCGCCTCGCGCATCGCCTTCGCGCCCTGATAGATAAGTTCAGGATCTTTCAATAGCGTTGCGCCGCCACCGCTGCCGTTAACCAGTTTTGACGGGCAGCCACAGTTCAGATCGACACCGTACGACCCCAACTCAACCGCGCGGGCCGCGTTCTCTGCCAGCCATTGTGGATGCTGCCCCAGCAGTTGGATGCGCACCTGCGTGCCGGATGGGGTACGGCTGTTGTTATGCAGCTCCGGGCAGATCCGATGAAATACTTTTGCTGGCAGGAGCTGATCCACCACGCGCACAAATTCGGTGATGCACAGATCATAATCATTAACTTCAGTCAGCAGCTCGCGCACCAGTGAGTCGAGCACGCCTTCCATCGGCGCCAGTAAAACACGCATATTGTTACCTGCAAAAAAGAGAGGCGCTATGGTAGCGTCTCCGTACAAGAGATCAAAGCACTGTCAGCAGCACACAGGCGTCAGCCTGTCGATTGGGGCTATTGCCTGATGTTCCAGTTATCTATTTCCACTATGCTTAGAATTCATGATGTGATCGGTAGCACGTTTTTGAGTTTAATTGTATGATGAATAGGTCTCGTCAAGGGTTTCTACTATGAGCAAGTCACTGAACATTATCTGGCAATATTTACGCGCGTTTATCCTGATTTATGCCTGCCTGTATGCGGGTATTTTTCTTGCCTCACTGCTGCCTATCACCATCCCGGGTAGCATTATTGGCATGCTGATTCTGTTTGTTCTGCTGGCATTACAGATACTGCCAGCGAAATGGGTTAACCCCGGTTGCTACGTCCTGATTCGTTACATGGCGCTGCTGTTTGTCCCGATTGGCGTCGGGATCATGCAGTACTTTGACTTGCTGCGCGCGCAATTTGGACCGGTCGTGGTGTCCTGCACCATCAGTACGCTGGTCGTTTTCCTCGTGGTGAGCTGGAGCTCACACCTTGTGCACGGTGAACGCAAAATCGTTGGGCAAAAAGGGTCAAAAGAATGATGGCGTATATCTGGTGGTCGTTACCCCTCACGCTGGCGGTATTTTTTGGCGCACGTAAGCTGGCAATGCGGATCAAAATGCCGCTGCTAAACCCGCTGCTGGTTGCTATGGTGGTGATCATTCCTTTTCTGATCCTGACCGGCATTCCCTACGATCACTATTTCAAAGGTAGCGAAGTGCTGAACGATTTGCTGCAACCTGCCGTGGTCGCGTTGGCATACCCGCTGTACGAACAGCTGCACCAAATCCGCGCCCGCTGGAAATCCATTATTGCCATCTGCTTTGCCGGTAGCATTGTGGCGATGGTCACCGGAACCACTATTGCGTTACTGATGGGGGCATCGCCAGAAATTGCCGCATCTATAATGCCTAAATCGGTCACCACGCCGATCGCCATGGCAGTGGGGGGTAGCATCGGCGGTATTCCTGCTATCAGCGCCGTCTGCGTCATCTTTGTCGGGATCCTGGGTGCCGTGTTTGGCCACACACTGTTAAATGCGATGCGCATTCGCACCAAGGCCGCGCGTGGACTGGCAATGGGGACCGCGTCACACGCCCTGGGTACGGCACGCTGCGCGGAGCTTGATTACCAGGAAGGTGCGTTCAGTTCCCTGGCACTGGTTATTTGCGGGATCATCACCTCGCTGGTGGCCCCCTTCCTGTTCCCGGTGATTCTGGCTGTAGTCGGTTAGCGTCATTTTTAGTTCATTTATTTGCGATGCGTTGCACATTTTTCATTTAAGTTTCATGAGTTGCATACACAGTGAGATTTGGATCACATATAAAGCCGTAACAGGCCCGTAAACTACGATTCCATTACATTGTTATGAGGCATCGCCATGCATCCACGTTTTCAAACTGCTTTCGCCCAACTCGCGGGTAACGTGCAATCAGCCCTGGCCCCCCTTCTGGCGGATGTCCATTTCCCCGCCATGTTGACTGCGGAGCAGGTCTCTTTGCTGAAACGCGAATCGGGACTGGACGAAGACGCGCTGGCATTCGCTCTGCTGCCGCTGGCTGCCGCCTGCGCACGTACCGATCTGTCCCATTTTAACGTTGGTGCCATTGCGCGCGGCGTCAGTGGCAACTGGTATTTTGGTAGCAATATGGAATTCCTCGGCGCGACGATGCAGCAAACCGTTCATGCCGAGCAAAGCGCCATCAGTCACGCCTGGCTGCGCGGAGAAAAGGGACTCGCCGCCATTACCGTCAACTACACCCCCTGCGGCCACTGCCGTCAGTTTATGAACGAGCTGAACAGCGGGCTGGATTTACGCATTCATTTGCCGGGTCGTGAGCCGCACGCGCTGCGTGACTACCTGCCGGATGCTTTTGGTCCGAAAGATCTCGACATCAAAACATTGCTGATGGATGAGCAGGATCACGGCTTTGCGCTGCAAGGTGACGCGCTGACGCAGGCGGCGATCGCCGCAGCCAACCGCTGCCATATGCCGTACAGCAACGCCCCAAGCGGTGTGGCACTGGAATGCAAAGACGGTCAAATCTTCAGCGGTAGCTACGCTGAAAACGCCGCCTTTAACCCCACTCTGCCTCCGCTGCAGGGTGCATTAAACCTGTTGAATCTGAACGGCTACGATTATCCGGATATTCAACGCGCCGTACTGGCAGAAAAAGCCGATGCGCCGTTGATCCAGTGGGATGCCACTGCCGCTACCCTGAAAGCTCTGGGCTGCAACCGCATCGAGCGCGTTTTGCTAGCGTAAAAAGGTCGTCATGTAGGCCGGATAAAGCAACACCGCTATCCGGCCAATATTGCTGAAAATCCCCTCAATCAGACTGCTGTTTCTTGCGCTACGCCGCCGGGTACAGTAGCCTGATTAACATTCCATTCCATTGTCGAGTTATCTACATGTTAAAGCGCGTGTTTTACAGCTTGTTAGTCCTGTCAGGTCTGCTGCTGTTGACTGTGCTTGGCCTCGACCGATGGATGAGCTGGAAGACGGCCCCCTATATCTACGACGAATTGCAGGATTTGCCCTACCGCCAGGTCGGCGTGGTATTAGGTACCGCGAAGTATTATCGCACTGGCGTGATTAACCAGTATTACCGCTACCGCATTCAGGGCGCATTAAACGCCTATAACAGCGGTAAGGTGAATTATCTGCTGCTCAGCGGCGACAATGCCCAGCAAAACTACAACGAACCGATGACGATGCGAAAAGATCTGATTGCCGCTGGCGTCGATCCTGCCGACATCGTGCTTGATTACGCCGGTTTCCGTACGCTTGACTCTATTGTGCGCACCCGCAAAGTCTTTGATACCAACGATTTCATCATTATCACTCAGCGCTTCCACTGCGAGCGCGCGCTGTTTATTGCGCTGCATATGGGCATTCAGGCCCAGTGCTACGCGGTACCGTCGCCAAAAGATATGCTGACTGTACGCGTTCGCGAATTTGGCGCACGTTTTGGCGCCCTGGCCGATCTCTATCTTTTTAAACGTGAGCCGCGTTTTTTAGGTCCACTGGTACCCATCCCTGCCCTGCACCAGGTTCCGGATGATGCGCAGGGCTACCCGGCGGTCACGCCTGAACAATTGCTCGAATTACAAAAGAAACAAGGAAAGTAAGCATGGATGTGCAAACCCTCTTCGTCGTTTTAGCCTTTCTGTTAATCCCTGTATTTTGTTTTCGTGAAGCCTGGAAAGGCTGGCGTACAGGTGCGGTGGATAAAATAAAAAAGAACGCCCGTGAACCCGTTTATGCCTATCGGCATCAAGAACCGCTGCAATTCTGGTCATACGTTCTTGTTTACGCCGGATGCGGATGTTTATCCTTTGGCATGGTGATTTATTTAATCTTTTATCGATAAAATCCAGTTATTAATATTAGCGCTTGAGAATAGCTAATATTATGATAATAGTTCCTATTTCAATATAAGGGATTAATGCTGCTTATCGGCATTTCCCTCACACCGTCTTTTATTTGTGAATTCTTTCACAGAATACTCGTCCTGCAATGCTTAGCCTTAAGAATAGCTTCTTATTTTTATATTTTGTTATTAACAGTTCGCCTTAATTTACTCAAGCATTAAGGAAGAAAAGATGCCACAACAAAATTATCTGGATGAGCTAACCCCCGCTTTCACCCCCTTATTAGCCATAAAAGAGGCCTCGCGCTGTTTATTATGTCACGATGCCCCCTGTAGCCAGGATTGCCCTGCACAAACTGACCCAGGAAAATTTATCCGTTCCATTTATTTCCGTAACTTTAAAGGTGCAGCCGAAACTATTCGCGAAAATAATGCGCTCGGTGCCATTTGTGCCCGGGTATGCCCCACCGAAAAATTATGTCAGCGCGGATGTACGCGCTCAGGAATAGATAAACCGATCGATATTGCGCGCCTGCAACGTTTTATTACCGATTTTGAACAGCAGACCGCGATGAAAATTTATCAACCAGCAGCCAAAACTCGAGGCAAAGTCGCCATTATCGGCGCAGGGCCAGCGGGGTTGCAGGCCAGCGTAACGCTGAGCAACCTGGGTTATGACGTAACGATCTATGAAAAGCAGGCTCAACCGGGAGGCTGGTTACGCTTTGGTATCCCTGAGTTTCGCCTGCCGCAATCCGTGTTGGATCTCGAGATTGCGCGCATCGTTGAAATGGGCGTCACCATCAAGTGCGATTGCGAAGTCGGCAACACGATCGCCGTCGAACAACTCAAAGCTGAAAATCGCGCCGTGCTGGTGACTGTTGGGATGTCTTACGGCTCAACATTGCCTCTGTTTGAGAAGGCGAATCACGTTGAAATTGCCGTCGATTTTCTGCAACGAGCCCGGCAATCAAGCGGCGATATTACCGTCGCCAAAAGTGCATTAATCATCGGCGGTGGCGATGTGGCGATGGATGTCGCCAGCACGCTGAAACTCCTCGGCTGCCCGTCAGTGACCTGTGTCGCTCGTGAAGAATTAGCTGAATTTCCCGCCAGTGACAAAGAGTTTACCAGCACGCAGGCATTAGGCGTGTCGATCATCGACGGTTTTACACCGGTTGCGGTTGCCGGAAATAAAGTCACCTTTAAACACGTGCGTCTGCCAGGGGAACTCTCTCTTGAAGCCGAGCATATTATTCTCGCCGTCGGCCAGCATGCGCAGTTGGATGCGTTTCACGCGTTAACAGCGCAACGTAATCTTATTGAAACCCACAATTATCAAACCGCCGATCCGGTTCTTTTCGCTGCTGGCGATATTATCAAAGGGGACAAAACCGTGGTGTCTGCCGTGAAAACCGGTAAAGAAGCCGCTCAGGCTATTCATCACTATTTAGAGGGGGCTTGCTCATGTTAACGAAAGATCTTTCTATTACCTTTTGCGGCGTAAAATTCCCCAACCCGTTTTGCCTCTCATCTTCTCCGGTAGGCAACTGTTTTGAGATGTGCGCCAAAGCCTATGACACCGGCTGGGGCGGCATTGTATTTAAAACAATTGGCTTCTTTATTGCCAATGAAGTCTCCCCACGATTTGACCATCTGACAAAAGAAGATACTGGCTTTATCGGCTTCAAAAATATGGAGCAGATTGCCGAACATCCGCTGGAAGAGAACCTGGCCGCTATTCACAAGCTGAAGCAACACTATCCAGATAAGGTGCTGATTGCGTCAATCATGGGCGAAAATGAGCAGCAATGGCAGGAGCTGGCACGACTGGTTGAAGAAGCTGGCGCGGATATGATTGAGTGCAACTTCTCGTGTCCGCAGATGACTTCACATGCGATGGGAAGCGATGTCGGGCAAAGCCCGGAGTTGGTTGAGAAATACTGCCGGGCAGTTAAACGCGGTTCCTCCCTGCCGATGTTAGCCAAAATGACGCCCAATATCGGTGATATGTGCGAGGTTGCTCTGGCGGCTAAACGCGGAGGCGCTGACGGTATCGCGACCATAAACACCGTAAAATCCATCACCAATATCGACCTGAAGCGGAAGATCGGCATGCCGGTGGTCAACGGGAAATCCAGTATTTCTGGCTATTCCGGCAAGGCGGTAAAACCGATCGCTCTGCGTTTTATCCAACAATTGCGTTCGCACCCGGAACTGCGTGATTTCCCAATTAGCGGCATTGGCGGTATTGAAACCTGGGAAGATGCCGCCGAATTCTTGCTGTTAGGTGCTGCCACGCTGCAGGTCACCACCGGGATCATGCAGTACGGCTACCGTATTGTGGAAGATATGACCAGCGGACTGTCGCACTATCTTGCCGATCAGGGGTTTAACTCACTGGAAGAGATGGTCGGTCTTGCCAATGCCAATATTATTCCGGCTGAAGATCTTGACCGTAGTTACATCGTCTACCCGCATATCAACCTCGAAAAATGCGTCGGCTGCGGACGCTGCTATATCTCCTGCTATGACGGCGGACATCAGGCGATGGAGTGGGATGAGCAGACCCGTACACCGCACTGCGACACGGAAAAATGCGTCGGCTGCTTGCTGTGTGGTCACGTTTGTCCGGTCGCCTGCATCGATTTAGGCGAGGTCAAATTCAAAACAGGTGAGAAAGCACATGCAGTAACGCTGTAACACAAGTAACAAAAAGCCCGGTGCAGTCATTTCTCTGCCCCGGGCTTTTTGTTGTCTATCGTTACTTCTTACGCGCGTATTTCAGTGAGTCCAGCGCCACGGCGAAGATAATAATGCCGCCCTTAATAATGTACTGCCAGTAAGGGTTCACGCCGATGTAGGTCAGACCATAGTTGATGACGGTGAAGATTATCACACCGGTCACTACGCCAAAGACGGTACCGACGCCGCCGCTAAACGACACGCCGCCCACCACGCAGGCCGCAATGGCATCCAGCTCATACATAAAGCCGAGGTTGTTGGTTGCCGAGCCGATACGCCCTGCTTCCAGCAAACCACCGAAAGCGTAAAACACCCCGGACAGCGCATAGATAATCAGCAGGTTCAGCGCAACGTTAACACCCGACACTTTCGCCGCTTCCGGGTTACCGCCGATGGCAAAAATGTTTTTACCAAAGCGGGTCTTGTTCCACAGTACCCAGACAAAGGCCACCGCAATCAGTGCATAGAAGGTGATGTAGGAGAGTCGGAAACTGCCCAGCGCAATAAAGCCCTGCGCAAAGGTGGAGAACCCGCTGTCAAAGCCAGAAATCGGCGATGCCCCAACGAAGTCGTAATACAGTGAGTTGATCCCGTACACGATGATCATCGTGCCGAGGGTAGTGATAAACGGCGTCACGTTCAGGTAAGCGATAATGATACCGTTCACCAGGCCGATAATGGCACCGATGGCACAAACAATCAGCACCACCACGATGATTGGCATGGTGGCCATTTCCGGGAACACCTTGTTGGCGTTCTCCATGGATTGCAGTAACGTCGCGGCAACCACCGCCGCCAGGCCAACCTGACGCCCGGCTGACAGGTCAGTCCCCTGGGTGACAATCAGTCCGGCTACGCCCAGCGCGATAATAATACGCACCGAGGATTGGGTCAGAATGTTACTCAAGTTCAGTAAACTTAAGAATGTGGGGTCCTGGAAAATAATAATGGCCAGCAGAACTAAAAGAACAACGTAAATTCCGCCTTCTTTCAGGTAAGTAAGAAAACTTTTCTTATTTAACGCACTCATGAGGAGCCCCTAATCTTAAAGGTGCAAAGACGCAAGACGGAGGATTTCGTTTTGCGTTGTTGTTTTCGTGTCAACAATTCCAGCCACGAGACCATTGCTCATAACCAGAATACGATCGGTAATACCCAGCAGTTCCGGCATTTCAGAGGAGATGATGATAATCCCCTTCTCTTTTTTCGCCAGTTCTGCAATTAACTGATAAATTTCAAATTTTGCACCAACGTCGATTCCTCGCGTAGGTTCATCCAGCATCAGTATCTCTGGCTGCGTTAACAACCAACGACCAATAACCACCTTTTGCTGATTACCACCGGACAAGGAACCAATTTGTGTACGATGGCCCGGCGTTTTCACCCTCATTGAGTCAATTACCCACTGGGTATCGCTCTTCATGCGGGAATTATCCAACAGACCTACTTTGTTTTTATAGTTCTGAATATTGGAGATTAACGAGTTAAATCCAATATCCAGATAGGCATAAATACCGGTTGAACGGCGCTCTTCCGTGACCAGCGCAAAACCATGGTTAATGGCTTCATTGGCGCTGTGGTTATTAATTTTTTTGCCGTGGAGCGTAATCGTACCCGATGATTTTTCGCGAATACCAAAAAGGGTTTCAACGATATCCGTGCGTTTTGCGCCAACTAACCCGGCAATACCAAGGATTTCCCCTTTATGCAGATCAAACGAGATATCACGAATTGACGGCTGACGTAGCGACGTCAGATTGCGTACCTCAAGAATCACTTCACCCGGCGTGTTCTCTTTATCCGGAAAACGTTGGTTCAGCGAACGTCCCACCATCATGGCGATGATCTTATCCATATCCAGCCCTTCCAGCGGCTGGGTGGCAATCCACTGACCATCACGCAGGACGGTAATTTCATCGCACAGCTGGAAGATTTCTTCCATTTTGTGAGAAATATATACGATACCGCAGCCACGTTCTTTCAGCTTACGGATGATGGTGAACAGATGATTAACCTCTTTTTCGGTTAACGATGAGGTCGGTTCATCCATGATGACGATTTTGGCGTCATACGAAAATGCTTTGGCAATTTCTATCATCTGCATTTGTGAAACCGATAACGTACCGACACGCGCACGCGGATCGATATCAATATCCAGCTCATCAAATATCGCTTTGGTATCACGGTACATTTTATCCTGATCGACAAACATGCCTTTGGTGGGATAGCGCCCCAGCCACATGTTGTCCATCACAGAACGTTGTAATACCAGGTTTAATTCCTGGTGTACCATTGAAATACCGTTTTCAAGCGCTTCTTTAGCAGAATGAAAATCGATTTCTTTACCCTGAAATAAAATACTGCCGGAATCTTTTTGATAGATCCCAAAAAGACATTTTAATAATGTCGACTTTCCCGCGCCATTCTCGCCCATCAGGGCATGAATAGAATGTGGGCGGACTTTTAAATTAACATTATCAAGAGCCTTAACGCCCGGAAAGGACTTGTTGATGCCGCTCATTTCCAACAAGTATTCGCCCGACGACTGAGTATGAGTGCTGACCATAATTATACCTTGTTGGCCTTGCAAAGCGTGGTATTAAGGGCGCAATGAAATTGCGCCCATATACGGAGTATTTATTTGTTGGTGAACTCTGCCAGATTATCTTTATCGACGCCGACGTAAGGAATACGAACGATTTTATTCTCGATTTTCCAGGTCGTGCCATCCGCTGCGCCTTTGCCAGCAGCCAGATTTTTCGCCAGATCGAAAGTCGCTTTCGCCTGGTTGTTAGCATCGTTCAGCACGGTACCGGCCATTGCGCCAGATTTAACCAGTGCCAGTGCTTCTGGCAATGCATCCACGCCAAATACCGGTACGCTGGTTTTGTTGTGTGCTTTCAGCGCTTCTATCGCACCCATTGCCATAGCGTCGTTGTTCGCGATAACGACTTCAATTTTGTTAGCATTTGGACCGGACATCCACGCATCAACTTTATCTTTCGCCTGAGCGGTATCCCACATAGCGGTGTCTAACTGCAACTGCTCAGTTTTAATGCCCTTGTCGTTCAGCTCTTTAATCACGTAGGTGGTACGTGCTTCAGCATCCGGGTGTCCCGGCTCGCCTTTCAGCAGAACAAACTGAATTTTACCGTCTTTGTTCAGGTCCCAGTTCGGGTTTGCCGCCCAGTGCTTAGCAATCAAATCGCCCTGAATGATGCCGGATTCTTTGGAGTCAGTACCGACGTAGAAGGCTTTGTCATAGCTGTCCAGCGCTTTACGAGAAGGCTCTTTGTTGAAGAACACGATAGGAACGTTCTGACCGCGTGCTTTCTCAATGACCGTGCCCGCTGCTGCCGGGTCAACCAGGTTGATCGCCAGAGCTTTCACGCCTTTTGCCAGCAACACATCAATCTGATCGTTTTGTTTAGACTGATCGTTCTGGGAGTCATTCATCAGCAGCTGTACATCTGGCGCCGTTTTGGCATCTTTTTCGATTGCTTTACGTACCACAGACATAAAGTTATCGTCATACTTATAAATCGTCACACCAATACGGGTATCAGCAGCGTGCGCAGCCGCACCGAATAACATGCTTGCCATTACAGCAGACAGGGTCAACACCTTCTTATTCATGGTATCTCCGGTTTTATTATGCAGGGTAGTACTTGAGATAAATGCTCGGCGGGACAGAACGTTACTAAACTGTTACTGAACGCCGAAGCTCACTTTTAAAAATATTTCTTCCGTGTCTAGCAACGCTCCAAAAACAGGCTTTAATTGTTGTTTAAGACGCCCACACCTCGATGAAAGTGATTATTCACCGTTACATAGTAGTTACAGCGCAACAAACAGTGTCATCATAGCTATCGCATTGTTAAGATACTGTGAATTTACTCACAGATTGAAAGCGGTTACATCAGGTGACATTATCAGTTAGTGATCGGTGCCGCATTCTGTCGCAACGCCACAGAATGACGTCGCACCAACGTCGGCATAAAACAGTGCGTTGCCGCCGGATCCAGCGTGCCCGCCGCCCCTTGTAGCGCAAGCTCCGTCGCCATTTTCGCCATTGACGCAATGGGGTAGCGCACGGTGGTCAGTTGAGGATCGGTGTAACGGGCAATCGGGATATCATCGAAACCAATGATAGACAGGTGTAATGGAATGGCGATGCCGTTGTCTTTTAACGCCGTCAGCGCCCCGGCGGCCATATTGTCGTTGTAGGCAAAAACCGCCGTCAGCTGCAAATTGCGCCCCAGCAGTTCCACCATGGCAGATTCGCCCCCCGGCATATCCGGCGAACCGGTACCTACCCAGCTTTCCGCCGGCGTGATGCCGTGTTCCTGCAACGCGCTCATCCAGCCCTCTTTGCGCATCGCATCATCTTCAATTCGGTGGCTTGACGCCAGGTAGCCAATACGTTGATGACCATTATTGAGCAGCATGCGGGTGGCCATTTTAGCTCCGCTGATATTGTCCAGACAGACACAGCGATGGGCATAACCCGGTACGATGCGATTGATAAGCACCATCCCCGGGATGTGTTCCATAAACTCGCCTAGCTCGCGATCGCTCAGCGCTTTTGAGTGGACAATCAAAGCATTACAACGTTGACGGATCAGGACTTCGATGGCATGACGTTCTTTTTCAGCTTCATGATAACTGTTGCCAATCAGCACATATTTCTGGTGCTGCTGAGCCACCAGATCCACGGCTTTCACCAATGCACCAAAAAATGAATCTGATACATCCATCACCACGACCCCAATGGTGTCACTCACCTGCGTCGCCAGCGCTTGCGCATTGGCATTGGGTCGATAGCCTAACTGTGTCACCGCCTTCATTACCGCTTCACGGGTGTCAGGACTCACCAGCGCACTGTTATTCAGTACGCGGGAAACCGTCGCTACAGAAACGCCAGACTGCCGTGCCACATCACGTATGGTTACCATATTCACTGCCCTGTTTAAGATTGCGGTTGCCCACGGACACCCCAGGCTGTGTATTTTGTCAGCACGAGGTACAGGACTGCGTGAGTCATGTCACAGGAATGAAAACGGTTACATCCATTTTGTTAATGAATGTGATCCAGATCGTTATCTGGATGTTCGCGGCAATGATGTCCCTGAAGCACGCAGGGTTAATTGACGCCATAGCCACTCCACCGGGCCCTGCCGGTAAAAACGCAGCCAAATGACGGAGAAAAGGAGGTTAATAGCCCAGACAGGAATTACGAAAAACAGCAGCGCCAGCCGGTCGAAGTGCATAAATAAACCGAACTGATAAAACAACGTGGTGCAGATAAGTGTCTGCAACAGATAATTGGTCAATGCCATGCGCCCGACGCAGGCAATAGCGATAACAATCTTGCAGCGACTCAGTTGCGGCCAGAAACCAAACATTAGCGCAGCGTAGCCGATAGTCTGAAACGGCGCGCTCAGTTCACGCGGGGCTTGTAACAGGAAAGCACACCAGCGGTACGCCCAGTCAAGATGCCACTGCAGCATAATCGCCGGCAGATTGATTGCCATACCGGTCAACACCAGCAGAACACCTGTACGTCGATAATGCGACAAACTGTACTGCCCTTTCAGCCAGCCGCTGCGCATCAATGCAGCGCCCAGCAGCATCATCCCCGCCAGTTGCCAGCCGTACTGCGCCCCCAGCGCCAGCAGGCTGTTTGACAGCATATCCACGCGGTTACTCACCGCTTCCATGCCGCCATTAATCTTCCAGTACTTTTCATACAGCAACGCGGAGGCATCCGGTGTCCAGGCGCGACTGGTTTCGCCGCCAGAAATCGTGCCCAGCAGCAGCAGTACGCCGATTCCTACCAGATACAGCAATGCCCCGGTGTTAAACAGGCTTTTTACCGATGGGGCATCACGAATCAGCCGCCAGCCAATCAGGCCAATTAAGCCATACGCCAGCAGGATATCGCCATCCCAGAATAGTAAGCCGTGAATAAACCCCAGTAAGACCAGCAGCGTGAGTCGCGACTGGATCCAGCGTTTTCCGCGTGGCAGCAGCATTTGCAAGCCCGCGCCGAAGAGCAGAGCGAACAGCGTGAGGAATTTGACCTGCGCGAAGAGATCGAGCACCGCCCAGGTCCAGGCATCCGATAAAGTAATGCTGCCAGACCAGGCCGGATTGAGATATGCCGCCTTTGGCAAACCAAAGGCGCTGATATTGAGAAGCAGGATCCCGAGGATGGCAACGCCACGAATAAAATCCAGCGTGACATTACGCTCCATGGTCCTGCCCTTGTCAGTTGTGGTGACGTACAGCGCGCAGGAATTCCTGACGCGTATTCTGGCTGGATTTAAATAATCCGCCCAGTGAGGTAGTGGTCGTAGCGCTGGTCGCATCGCGAATGCCGCGCGCTTTCACGCAGTAATGCACCGCATCTATCGACACCGCAACATTATTAGTTCCCAGCAGGGTTTGCAGTGCGGTGAGGATTTGTTGGGTCAGACGCTCCTGCACCTGCGGGCGCTGGGCAAAGAATTGCACGATACGGTTAATCTTCGACAGACCAATCACGGATTCTTTCGGGATATACGCCACCGTCGCTTTGCCATCGATAGTGACAAAGTGATGTTCGCAGGTGCTGGTCAGCGTGATATCACGCACGGTAACCATCTCATCCACCTTCATTTTGTTTTCGATGACGGTGATTTTCGGAAAATTGGCGTAATCGAGACCGGAAAAAATCTCATCGACATACATTTTCGCGATGCGATGCGGCGTTTCCATCAGGCTGTCATCGCTCAAATCGAGATTGAGCAATTGCATAATCTCGGTCATATGGCCGGAAATAAGACGTTTGCGCGTTTCGTTATCCATCTCTTGCACGGGCGGGCGCAGCGGTGTTTCGAGACCACGCGCAACCAGCGCTTCATGAACCAGGGCCGCTTCTTTACTGAGTGATGACATTTATTCTTCTCCTGCAGGTGGGGCGCCTCTGCCCTGCGTGGGGCAAAGTTTTTAGGCTGTGTCACAGCCAGAACATTGTGCGTGAGGCTGCGCACATAATCCAGTATTCACCGCGATAATTATTGAAATTGGCACAGCCTTTCAGCGACCGGGTCGATACAAAGTGTTAACGCGAAGTTATATAGATGATGAAGTATGTTTGCCCATTGCGGAAGTGAAAGTTACTCACGGCGTCATGAATTATCTGTATTATGGTGAATTCGCAAACATATTCAGATTCAACACAACAAGGAGCCGTGCATGGAAATGCTCGAAGAGCACCGCTGTTTTGAAGGCTGGCAGCAACGCTGGCGTCATGATTCCGCCACCTTAAATTGCACCATGACCTTCAGCATTTTTCTCCCACCGCCGCGCGAAAATACGCCGCCTCCGGTACTGTACTGGCTGTCGGGCCTGACCTGTAATGATGAAAACTTTACCACCAAAGCGGGTGCGCAGCGCATTGCAGCTGAGTTGGGGATCGTACTGGTGATGCCGGATACCAGCCCGCGCGGTGAACACGTTGCCAACGATGACGGCTACGATCTAGGCCAGGGCGCCGGCTTTTATCTCAATGCCACCCAGGCCCCCTGGGCCACGCATTTCCGCATGTATGACTATTTGCGGGATGAACTGCCGCAGCTTATTCAAGCGCAGTTTAACGTCAGCGAGCGCTGCGCCATCAGCGGACACTCCATGGGCGGTCACGGCGCATTGATTATGGCGCTGAAAAACCCCGGCAAATACACCAGCGTTTCCGCCTTTGCGCCGATCGTTAACCCCTGTCGCGTACCGTGGGGCGTGAAGGCGTTTAGCGCCTATCTGGGCGAGGATAAATCGACCTGGGCCGAATGGGACAGCTGCGCGTTAATGCTGGCCAGCAAGCCAGATGATGCGATTCCAACGCTTATTGATCAAGGAGATAGCGATCAGTTCCTCGCCGATCAGCTCCAGCCCGCAGTACTGGCAGAGACCGCCCGCCAGACCGCGTGGCCAATGACGTTACGTATCCAGCCGGGTTACGATCACAGCTATTACTTTATTGCGTCATTTATTGAGGATCATCTGCGCTTCCACGCACAGTATCTGCTGAAGTAACCCCCCGAGGGCGCAAGCCCTCTTGATTTCTCCATCATTCCTTCACTTTTTCTCCTTTTTTATTTAACAGCTATCTCTTTGATTTTATAAACACTTCCCAGAATACCACATTAAACACAAATGATTTCCATTATCATTTGTGTTTACAAAAATTCATACTTTTGTACAATCCCTCCGCTTCTTTACTGAAAAGAGTCTTTAAAAGACAAATACATACAATTGTCATGGCCTTTCACATGACACGCAGTTAGATTCATTTAAATGGAATGATACAAATGACTATACCTCACGTTAAGGCCGTTGCCGCCGCAGTATGCGTCGCCAGCCTCCCATCACTCGTCTATGCCGCTGACCAGGATACCGTAGTGGTCACCGCGACCGGTTTCGAGCAAAAGATTCAGGATGCCCCCGCCTCTATTTCTGTGATCACCAAGCAGCAAATTGAGGATAAAGCCTACCGCGATGTCACCGATGCGCTCAAAGATGTGCCTGGCGTCGTCGTCACGGGTGGCGGTAGCAGCAGTGATATCAGCATCCGCGGGATGGCCTCGCAGTACACGCTCTTCCTGGTCAACGGTAAGCGGATCAGCACACGCGGCACGCGACCGAACAGCGATAACTCCGGCATTGAACAAGGCTGGCTGCCGCCGCTGGAATCCATTGAACGCATCGAAGTGATCCGTGGCCCCATGTCATCGCTGTACGGCTCCGATGCAATGGGCGGGGTGATTAACGTGATCACCAAAAAGGTATCGAATACCAAAGGCTGGAGTGGTTCTCTACATGGTGACGCCACCTTCCAGGAAGACCGTGACTCCGGCGATATTTACCAGACTAACGCCTATGCGTCCGGGCCGCTGATTGACGGATTACTCGGCGCAAAAGTCACCGGGTTATTCTCTCACCGTGCCGAAGATGAAATCGTCAATGGTTATAACGAACAGCGCATGCGTAACGGGGGATTAACCCTGAACCTTACGCCGGATGATAAAAACGACATTGACTTCGATTACGCCCGTGAACTGCAGGATCGCGACAGTACGCCGGGTAAATCCACAGCAGAAGAAAGCTGTCGCAACGGAAGCTGTAAACCAAACAGCAAAAGCGAAAACAAGTATGTGCACACGACCTATTCATTAACCCACAGTGGTTACTACGACGACTTCAACACCACCAGCTATGTTCAGCAGGAAGAGACCGATAACCCGGGTCGTCAGATGAAGTCCTATAACACTATTTTTAACAATCAGAACCAGATTTTCCTCGGGGCACATACCCTGACGGCAGGCGGACAGTACCGTTATGAAAAACTGCGCGATAATGGTAACCAACTGGAAGCGGCAGACGGTCTGAACAAGCTGACCCGCTGGAGTTGGGCGCTGTTTGCTGAAGATGAATGGGCCGTAACCGATTCCTTCACGCTGACCGGCGGCCTGCGTATGGATAAAGATGAAAACTACGGTGACAACTGGACGCCGCGTGGCTACGGCGTGTGGCATCTCAGCGATCAATGGACTCTGAAAGGCGGCGTGTCTGCGGGCTACCGCGCACCGGATCTGCGCCAGTCTTCGGCTAGCTGGGGACAGGTGACCGGCGGTGGTCGTCTGAACGGCATCATAGTGGGCAACCCGGATCTGAAACCGGAAAAGAGCCTGAGCGAAGAAATCGGCCTGCTGTGGGATAACGGCAACGACCTCAACGCGGGCGTGACGCTGTTCAATACCGACTTCAAAGATAAGATCACTGAAGTTCGCCGCTGTAACAGCAGCGCCGATCCGGCCTGCACCATCGGCGGGACCCACTACGATTTTGTCAGCGATCGCGTTAACGTCGATGAAGCCAATATGCGCGGCGTAGAATCTACCTTCGGCTGGAAAATCACCTCCGATCTCAACTGGACGGCAAACTACACCTACACCGAATCTGAACAGAAAAGCGGTCAGTTCTCCGGTCAGCCGCTAAACAAAATGCCGAAGCATATGTTTAACACCACGCTGGACTGGCAGGCCACGCAGGATCTCGGTTTCTGGAGCCGCCTGAACCTGCGCGGGAAAACCTCTGAATACCTGAGCCGCACCTCAATGGCCCAGGGAACGCCGTCTTATACCCAGGTCGATGTTGGTGTGCGTTACTACGTGAGCAAGGATGTGCTGGCCACGGCTGGCGTGTACAACGTGCTGGATAAGCAAATCGATTACGATACCTATGACACCATACTCGATGGTCGCCGTTACACGGTTGGCCTGACCTACAACTTCTAAGTTTGGCGCAATAAAAAACCCCGGCATTAATCCTGCCGGGGTTTTTTGTTATTTCAAGCCAGGCCTCTTAAGACGATTTCTTCACGCGGTCCGGGAAGTGCATTTCGCTGTAACGCACGAAACGCGTCCCTTTGGTCAGCTTATAGCCGAACCAGATAATCAGGAACAGCGGGATACCGATATAGGTTGCCATCACGCCGCCCCAGTCAATGGTGTCCTTCAGGAACGCTTCGTAGTTTTGCCCCAGGGTGATGATCAGACACAGCACAAAGGCAAAGATCGGTCCGAGCGGGAAGAAGCCTGAGCGATACGGCAGATCGTTTATATCACGCCCCTGCATCACATAACCGCGACGGAAGCGATAATGACTGATGGCAATCCCCAGCCAGGCGATAAAGCCCGTCATCCCGGAAGTGTTCAGCAGCCACAGGTACACGGTCTGGTTGCCAAACATGGAGGTCAGGAAACACAAACCTGCCACCACTGTGGTCGCATACAGCGCATTACGCGGGACGCCGCCACGAGACAATTTGGCGAAAATACGCGGCGCTTTGCCGTCGCATGCCAGGGTGTAGAGCATGCGCGTTGAGGCATACATACCGGAGTTACCCGCCGACAGCACCGCGGTCAGGATCACAGCGTTCATTACCGCAGCCGCAGAAAGCAGGCCCGCGTGCTGGAAGACCAGCGTAAACGGACTGACGCTGATGTCTTTCACATCGTTGCGCAGCAGGCTTGGATCGGTATACGGAATAATCAGGCTGATAATCAGGATCGCGAAGACATAGAACAGCAGGATTCGCCAGAACACCTGACGCACCGCGCGCGGAATGTTCTTCTCGGGATCTTCAGATTCACCCGCCGCAATACCAATAAGCTCAGTCCCCTGGAAGGAGAAGCCGACAATCATCGCCACACCAATCATGGCCGCAAAGCCACCGGCGAAAGGTGCATCTCCCGTGGTCCAGTTGCTCCAGCCCACCGGCTGAGCGCCTTTGAAGATGCCGAAAATCATCAGCACGCCAACCGCGATGAAGATAATGACGGTGGTGACTTTGATCAGCGAGAACCAGTACTCTGCTTCACCAAAACCGCGAACAGAGATGTAGTTCAGCAGGAAGATGACGCACAGGAACAGCGCACTCCAGATCCAGCCTGGCGTATCCGGGAACCACCAGCTCATCACCAACTGCGCGGCGACCAGGTCAACGGCAATGGTGACCGCCCAGTTGTACCAGTAGTTCCAGCCCAGCGCGAAGCCAAAGCCTTCTTCTACATAGTTCTGACCGTAAGTGGAGAACGAACCAGAAACCGGCATATACGCAGCCAGTTCACCAAGGCTGGTCATCAGGAAGTACACCATCAGGCCAATCAGAATATAGGAAAACAGCGCGCCGCCTGGACCCGCCGCAGAAATGGTTGCACCAGATGCAACGAAAAGACCTGTACCGATGGAACCACCAATGGCGATCATCGTCAGGTGGCGCGCCTTCAGTTCACGACGTAGCGTGGGCGCTTCTGTGGTTTTAGTTTCGGAAACCATGGGAAAATGCTATCCATCCAAAAAATGAGGCGCGATTGTAGCAGACGAAATGGCATTCTTCCGGCACAAATACGCTGTTATAAGAGACCTTCATGACTGGCCGTGGATTATAAGTAAAGCAGAAAATGGCCGGCATGTTGCCTGACAAAACATCGCCGCCCTACTGCTGGTCGCTGTAGCGTAAAAAGCGCAGCAGCGCATTGGAGAGATGTTTTTGACGGTGATGGACACGCCAAAGAGTACGGACTAAACGCGGTAACGGTACAGGCACTTCACTCAGCGTTCCCGCCTGTAGCTGCTCCTCAATCACCCGACGTGACAGGCAGCTAATCCCTAATCCATGACGCACAGCATGCTTAATGGCCTCGGAGTTACCCAACTCCATGGCCATCTGAAATCGCGGCAAATGAGATAACAGCAAGTAATCCACCAATTCACGCGTACCGGACCCGCGCTCACGCAGGATCCACGGTGAAGCCGCCAGTTGTTCAAGCGTCACGGGACCGTTTACCAGCGGTGACGTCGGCGCAGCAAACACCACCAGCTCATCCTCCAGCCAGGGTTCTGAGATGATTTCCGTACTGTGGCACGGCCCTTCTATCAGTCCAATATCGACCCGGAAATCCAGTACGGCATTAATCACGTCCAGGCTGTTCCCCACGCTCAGTTCCAACGGCAGATCGGGAAAATCCTGCCGATAGCGGGCAATTAAGGCAGGTAAAATGTAATTGCCAATGGTGCTACTGGCATAGACGCGAATCGCCCCATTATCTTCCCGGAAAAGCTGTTCTATCTCGGCCGTTTGCTCAAGCAGCGCCAACGCACGAGGATACAGCAAACGCCCGTGCTCATTGACCACCAGACGTTTGCCCACACGGTCGAACAGTTGCACGCCAAGCTGCCCTTCCAAATCGGTCAGCGCTGCGCTCACTGCGGATTGCGACAATGACAGCATGACAGAGGCCTGGGTTGTCGAGCCACTTTTCAGTACCTCGGCAAACACTTCAAGTTGTCGCAGGGTGATATGCATGGTCGTTTTCCTCTAGATGGCCCGTGTTTACCACTTATTCAGATTAATTATAAATATATAATCAATTTTATTTTTAAACCACTTCACCTTACTATTTTCTCCAAGAAATCATTCCATTGACAGGAGGGGTTATGACCGATCTCGCCCTACAGAATCATCGACGTACAGTGTGGCATTTTATTCCGGGGCTTGCCCTGAGCGCAGTCATCACCGGAGCCGCGTTATGGGGTGGTTCTATCCCCGCGGTTGCGGGGGCCGGGTTCAGCGCCCTCACCTTAGCCATTTTACTGGGGATGGTCCTCGGCAACACCGTCTATCCGCACATCTGGAAAAGCTGTGACGGCGGCGTACTGTTTGCGAAACAACATTTATTGCGACTGGGGATCATCCTTTACGGCTTTCGTCTCACCTTCTCGCAGATTGCTGACGTTGGCGTCAGCGGGATTGTGATCGATGCGTTGACGCTGACCAGCACCTTTATGCTTGCCTGCTTCCTCGGCCAGAAGGTGTTTGGTCTGGACAAACACACAAGCTGGCTGATTGGTGCCGGGAGCAGCATTTGTGGTGCCGCGGCAGTACTGGCCACAGAACCGGTAGTGAAAGCAGAGGCCAGTAAAGTGACGGTCGCTGTCGCCACCGTGGTCATCTTCGGTACCATTGCTATCTTCCTGTATCCGGCGATGTATCCGCTACTGGCGCACTGGTTTAGCCCGGAAACCTATGGGATTTATATTGGGTCAACCATGCATGAAGTCGCACAGGTTGTTGCTGCCGGACATGCGATTAACCCGGATGCAGAAAACGCAGCCGTAATTGCCAAAATGCTGCGCGTCATGATGCTGGCTCCGTTCCTCATCCTGCTGGCAGCTCGTGTGAAACAACTGTCTCCGGCTAACGGCGGCGAAAAGAGCAAAATCACCATTCCGTGGTTTGCCATCCTGTTCATTGTGGTGGCGATATTTAACTCGTTCCACCTGCTGCCGCAGTCTGTGGTGAACATGCTGGTCACCCTCGATACGGTGCTGTTGGCAATGGCGATGGCCGCACTTGGGCTGACCACTCACGTCAGTGCTCTGAAAAAGGCTGGTGCCAAACCGTTACTGATGGCGCTGGTACTGTTTGCCTGGCTGATTGTCGGTGGTGGTGCAATCAACGTTTTGATTCACAGCGTGATGGCATAATCAAACACGACTAACTCCCGTTGACCCGCTATACTCTCCCGTTTTGAGTGTGGCGGGTTTTCCCGTCATATTTCAAGTTGCAGGCGCAGCTCAAAGCGCATTGCGTTTTGTCCTGCAACTCGAACTATTTGGGGAATCAATTATGAAATATATTGGAGCGCACGTAAGCGCCGCTGGCGGTCTGGCTAATGCCGCTATTCGCGCCGCAGAAATCGATGCCACCGCATTCGCCCTGTTCACCAAAAATCAGCGCCAATGGCGTGCCGCGCCGTTGACCACCGACGTCATTGATGACTTTAAGTCGGCCTGCGAGAAGTATCATTTTACCTCTGCACAAATTCTTCCTCACGATAGCTACCTGATTAACCTCGGCCACCCGGTCAACGAGGCGCTGGAAAAGTCACGCGATGCCTTTATTGATGAAATGCAGCGTTGCGAACTGCTGGGGTTATCCCTGCTTAACTTTCATCCGGGCAGCCATTTGATGCAGATCCCGGAAGACGAATGCCTGGCGCGGATCGCTGAATCCATCAACATTGCCCTCGCGCAGACCGAGGGCGTGACCGCCGTTATTGAAAACACCGCCGGTCAGGGCAGCAACCTTGGCTTTAAGTTTGAACATCTGGCCGCCATTATCGATGGCGTAGAAGACAAATCCCGCGTGGGCGTCTGCATTGATACCTGCCATGCCTTCGCCGCCGGATACGATCTGCGCAGCGCCGCCGAGTGTGAAAAGACCTTTGCCGAATTCGAACGTATTGTTGGTTTTAACTATTTACGTGGGATGCACCTGAACGATGCCAAAAGCACGTTTGGCAGCCGCGTTGACCGCCATCACAGCTTAGGTGAAGGCAATATCGGTCACGACGCCTTCCGCTGGATTATGCAGGATGACCGTTTTGACGGCATTCCTCTGGTGCTGGAAACCATCAATCCGGATATCTGGGCGGAAGAAATCGCCTGGCTGAAAGCACAGCAAACAGAAAAAGCGGTTGCGTAATCATGAACGACAGGGAAAAACAGATCCTTAAGATCCTGCGGCGCAATCCGTTAATTCAACAAAATGAAATTGCGGATATCTTGCAGATCAGTCGTTCGCGCGTCGCCGCGCATATTATGGATCTGATGCGCAAAGGAATGATTAAAGGCAAAGGCTATATCCTCACCGAACAGGATTATTGCGTGGTGGTTGGGGCTATCAATATGGACATTCGCGGCGTCGCTGACATCCATTACCCGCAGGCAGCCTCTCATCCCGGCAGTATTCACTGTTCTGCTGGCGGTGTGGGTCGCAACATCGCCCACAACCTGGCCCTGCTGGGACGTGATGTGCATTTAATTTCCGCCGTCGGCAGTGATTTTTATGGCGAAACGTTGCTGGAAGAGACACGTCAGGCAGGCGTCAACGTTTCCAGCTGTATTCGTCTGCACGGGCATAACACCTCAACCTATCTGTCGATCGCCACGCAGCAGGAAGAGACGGTACTGGCCATTAACGATACCCACATCCTGCAACAGTTGACCCCGCAACTGTTGAACGGTTCGCGGGATCTGATCCGCCATTCAGGTGTCGTTCTGGCAGATTGCAACCTGACCGCCGAAGCCATTGAATGGGTCTTTACTATTGCTGATGATATTCCGGTATTTATCGATACGGTTTCAGAGTTCAAAGCGGCAAAAATGAAAACCTGGTTTACGCGGATTCATACGCTGAAACCCACGCAGAAAGAGCTGGAGATTTTATGGGGCCAGTCAATCCACTCTGATGCAGACCGCGTACTGGCCGTCAATGCCCTCCACCAACAGGGGGTAAAACGCATTTTTGTTTGTCTGGAAGATGAATCTGTTTTTTGCAGTGAACAGGACGGCGAGCAATTTTTACTGACACCTCCCGGACATCCGGTAGTCGACAGCTTTGGAGCAGATGACGCTTTCATGGCCGGATTGCTGTACAGTTTTCTGGAAGGCAGCGAGTTCCGTGAGAGTGCGCATTTTGCAATGGCCTGCGCGGCATTATCGCGTGCCAGCGTCAGTATCAACAACCCAACGCTCTCCGCCGACAACGCCCTTTATCTGCTGCAACACCCTGCCTGACGGCGCTACGCTTATCTGGCCTACATGTGACTACCACCGTAGGACGGATAAGGCGTAGCCGCCATCCGGCAATACTTCGGTTACGCTAAACCAATAAAGAAACCGGCTATCGTGGCACTCATCAGGTTGGAGAGCGTTGCCGCCGCCAGCGCCCGCATTCCGAGTTGTGCGATTTCCGGAGCACGCTGCGGCGCAATAGCGGAAAATGCCCCAACAACGACGCCAATTGACCCAAAGTTAGCAAAGCCACACAGGGCAAACGAAATAATCGCGATAGTCTTTACATCCAGCGTCCCGCCAGTTTGCAGATACGGGGAGAAATTGAGATAGGCAACGAACTCGTTAATCGCCAGTTTCTGACCAATCAGGCTACCCGCCAGCGTCGCATCACTCCAGTCCACGCCCATAATCCAGGCCAGTGGCGCTAAAACCCAGCCAAAAATCCCTTCAAGTGAGGCCGGACCAAAGCCTAATAAATCACTGATACCGCCAATAATGCCGTTGATCAAGGCGATAATAGCCACAAACGCCATCACCACGGTTGCCACACCTGCAGCAATTTTCAGGCCAGTCATCGCTCCGCTTGCCGCAGCTTCGATAATGCTTTTCGGCGGTGTTTCAGTAAATGACAAGTTCTCGAAAGTGACTTTAGATTCTTCCGTTGCCGGGCTCAACATGCGCGCAAATAAAATCCCGCCGGGGATTGCCATCAACGACGCTGCCAGCAAATAGTCAATCGGCACCCCCATTCCGGCGTAACCAATCATCATCGAACCGGCGATAGAAGCCATCCCGCTACAAATCGCAGTAAATAATTCATTGCGATTCAGGCGGTCAATAAACGGTTTCACAATTGCCGGGATCTCATTTTGTCCGAGGAAAATGGTCGTCACCGCGACAAAAGATTCAATCTTGCTAATGTTCAGTGCTTTCTGGAAAATGCCGCCAAGAATTCGGATTAACAGCCCCATCACGCCGATGTAGTAGAGCAGGCTAATCAGTGCGGTGACAAAAATGATGGCCGGGAGCACGCGGAAAGCGAAAATAAAACCCGCGCCGTCAAACAGCACATCCATTTTTGGCCCGACCAGCGAACCAAAGATAAACGCACTCCCCGCATCGCTGTAGGACATTACCTTGTGCACACCGAGCGCAGCCTGTTCAACCAGCCATTTTCCCGGCGGGAAATACAGCATTATTCCCCCGATGGCGATTTGCAGTACCAGCGCAGCGCCAACGGTTCGCAAACTGATATGTTTTTTATTTACTGACAGCAGAAACGCGATTGTCAGTAATACCACCATGCCCACAACACTTCTCATTATATCCATAATGATATTCCCTTCATGCCAGGAAACCCGGCGTTAACGCCAGGTTTTGGTAGGTTTGCTCTTCAAGGGCGACCGCCTTCTGCCCGACAGGTCGATCAGGCGAGGCGTTGGTATTCCTTCGCTATCTCGCAGGCCAGTACTGCATTGTTAAACACCAGCTGAATGTTCGATTTCAGGCTATCGCCTCCGGTTAGCTCCGCAACTCGCGCCAGCAGGAACGGTGTACTCTCTTTTCCCACAACGCCCTGCTCTTCCGCCTCTTTAACAGCCCGATCGATTGCCGCGTTAATTTTCTCTTCCGCCATCGCAAACTGCTCAGGGATCGGGTTTGCGACCACCAGACCACCGTTCAGGCCGGCCTGCCATTTCACCGCCATGGCGCGCGCAATCTCTTGCGCACTGTCCAGACGGATACTGACCTCAAACGGGCTGGTGCGGCAGAAAAATGCCGGCAGCGCTGTGGTCTGATAGCCAATTAATGGCACCCCAAAAGTTTCCAGATACTCAGTGGTTAATCCGAGGTCGAGAATAGATTTCGCCCCCGCGCAAATCACCGTCACATTGGTATGCGCCAGTTCCTGCAGGTCAGCGGAAATATCAAAGGAATGTTCAGCCCCACGATGAACGCCGCCAATACCGCCGGTTGCAAATACCTTAATGCCAGCCAGTGCGGCAATAATCATGGTCGACGCAACGGTCGTCGCACCATTTTTCCTAGCGGCAACCACAAACGGTAAATCACGACGACTTACTTTCGTTACGTTATGCCCTTCGCGGCCTAATAATTCAATTTCTTCTTTACTCAAACCAACTTTCATTACCCCGCCAATAATGGCAATGGTTGCTGGTACCGCACCGTGTTTACGGATAGTTTCTTCTACTTCAATCGCTGTCTGTGCATTTTGCGGGAATGGCATGCCATGAGAAATAATGGTCGACTCAAGCGCAACAATTGGTTTTTTAGTTTTTAAGGCTTCCTGTACTTCTGGCGATATTTGTAATAATTCAGAGGAAAGAGTTAATTCAGACATTCTGTGTTCTCCACTATTGAGCTAACATTCGCAACAGACAAATCAGGGTTATTGGTATATTCGCAGGCCAGTGCCATTGATGAGCACCCCTGCGCGAAACGAACCGAATCAATAAAGGGCAAGCCGTCGACCCAGCAGGAAGCCAGCCCTGCCATCATGGCGTCACCCGCCCCCGTCACATTAATTACATTGGTTTTAATCGGGGGCGACCAGCCGCGGGTTCCCGTTATATCGCTATAGTAAACACCGTCACCCCCCATGCTGAGCACCAGACGATGTAAACCGCGTTGGTGAAACCATTCGGCCACTTTTCCGACGTCTTCACGACCAGAAAGCGCAATGCCGCTTAAGGTTTCCGCTTCAAGTCGATTAGGTTTTAAGGTATGGATCCTGTCGAGCCGTTCACGAATTTTGACGCATTTCCATGCCGATACCGGGTCCACAAACACCGGGACCTCGCCCGCATTTTCCAGCACCCATGCCAGCGAGTCCTCACTGATATTACAGTCGGCAACAATCACTTTCGCATTACGAATAAAATCGACATGTTGCGACAAGAACGCGGCTGAGATGTGATCGGTAATACTCATATCATTAATAGCAACCAGCATTTCGCCAGTATTATCCAGCAGCGACAAATAACTCGATGTATTTTCTCCGGATACTATCAGGCATTTATCAACATAGACGCCGGATTGGTTGGTCTGTGCCAGTAACGACTGTCCATAAAAATCGTTGCCCACAGCTGTCAGCAGCCATGAATTCTTCCCGAGCAACGCCAAATTATGTGCAATATTGCGACCTACGCCACCGGGGGTAAATTTTATTTTCCCCGGGTTCGAATCCGCATAATTGAGAGAAGCATGCGAATACCCGGCAACATCCATATTGGCCGAGCCAATGGTTACTATGTATTCCTTTTCACGCATAGCACGTCCCCTGGCAATAAAATGCCACAAATGAGTTCGTTAAAAATAACCACCGCCACAGCAGTAGTTATTAGAGCACATGTTCATATTTAAACATATGTTCATAGTAGGCATGTTTTTGACAAAGTAAATCCATCCGCAAGATCTAAAGCGAATAGATATGAACAGAATCACAATTTTTTTTAGATACAGTTTGCAAGGAAGGAGAAAATTGAGAGACAGGACACAAACTGGAGAAATAAAGATGGGCAGAGAAATGCCGGATGGCGACGCTACTGCGTCTTATCCGGCCTACAAGATCGGTATCCGTAGGCCGGATAAAGCGCTCACGCCGCCATCCGGCACAAGGTGTTACATTATGCCGCTTTGGCGATATCCGCCTCTTCCGGACGTTTCAGGAAGGCATAGGACAGACCCGCCACCAGCGTACCGGCAATAATCGCCAGCAGGTATCCCACTACCGGCGTAATCGCGCCAGGGATCAGCAGTACGAACAAACCGCCATGTGGTGCCATCAGCTTCGCACCCACCGCCATCGACAGTGCGCCAGTCAGCGCGCCACCGACGATACAGCATGGCAGCACACGCATCGGGTCACGGGCGGCGAACGGGATCGCCCCTTCGGTGATGAAGCACAGGCCCAGCACCAGAGCCGCTTTGCCCCCTTCACGCTGCGCGTTATCGAATTTACGACGCGCCACCAGCGTAGCCAGACCCAGCGCCAGAGGGGGAACCATCCCCGCCGCCATAATAGCCGCCATCGGTGCATACGTCTGCGTACTGAGCAGGCCTACACCGAAAGCATACGCCGCTTTGTTGACCGGACCACCCATGTCGGTACACATCATGCCGCCAAGAATCGCCCCAAGCAGCACTGCGTTCGCCGTTCCCATGGTTTGCAGCCAGTGGGTCAGGCTTTCCAGAATACCGGCAACCGGTTTACCAATCAGGTAAATCATTGCCAGCCCAACCACCAGGCTCGATAGCAGCGGAATGATCAGGATTGGTTTCAGCGCTTCCATACTTTGCGGCAGCTTCAGCTTGGTGCTGATGAGTTTCGCCACGTAACCGGCAAGGAAACCGGCGATAATCCCACCAATAAAGCCAGAACCGGTACTAACCGCCAGCATACCGCCGATAAGACCCGGCGTCAGACCGGGACGGTCAGCGATGGAAAATGCAATATAACCCGCCAGAACCGGCACCATGAGCGCAAAGGCTGAACCGCCGCCAATTTGCATCAACGCCGCAGCCAGCGTGCCCGGCTCTTCAAATGCTTTAATACCAAAGGCAAAAGACAGTGCAATACACAGACCACCGGCAACCACCATCGGCAGCATGTAAGACACGCCGGTCAGCAGGTGACGGTATGCACCTGCGCTCTCTTTCTTACCTTCTGTTGCTCCGGACTGCCCATTCCCTACAGGCTGGTACGGCGTCGCTTCGTCTACGGCTTTATCCAGCTCTTGCTTGGTTTTCTTCAGCGCCAGTCCGGTAGAGGTGCGGTACATCGGTTTTCCGGCAAATTTCGCCAGATCAACTTCAATATCCGCCGCCACAATCACCAGATCGGCCTGCGCCACCTCTTCCGGGGTAATCGCATTGCCTGCGCCTACTGAACCACGGGTTTCAACCTTCACCCACCAGCCGCGTTTTTTGGCTTCGGTTTCAATGGCTTCCGCCGCCATAAACGTATGCGCCACGCCGGTCGGACAGGCCGTTACCGCCACCACGCGTTTGGGGCCACTGCTAGCTACAGGCGCTGCCGCAACCGGTGCGCTGTAGGGTTTCGCATGACCTTTCGCTTCGCTCAGGAACAGTTCAGGATGCGCCACCGCACGGGAGATGTCTCCCAGCCAGACTTTTTTGCCGTTCAGCGCACTGTCGTCAGGCAGGGTGTCACCCAGGACAATTGCCATTTCTGCATCATTCGGATTATCGATAATATCCAGATGCGCTTTTTGTGCCGCCGCTCCAAGCAGGGTTTTCGCCATGTAAGCGCGAGCCTGGCCGAGATTAGCGTCAATAATCAGCAGCGTTTTCATTATGCCTCTCCTGCTGTCAGTTAAACGGTTTTAAGTCGACACGCGCCATCATTGCGGCCAACTGAGGACGATCGGTAATACCCACATTGCTTTGACTTACCGCCAGGGCGGCAACAGCAGTCGCCAGACGCAGAGTGTGTTCGCTGGACTCACGCATCAGCAAGCCGTAAATCAGGCCGCCAACCATCGAATCCCCTGCGCCTACGGTGCTGACCACCTCAACTGACGGCGGTTTAGCAATCCATTCACCAGATGCGTTAACCCACAATGCACCTTCCGCACCAAGGGAAATCACCACATGCGCAATCCCCTGCTCACGCAGCGCATGCGCAGCTTCAATCACATCTTTCATTTCTGGCAGCTTACGGCCCGCCCAGATTTCCAGCTCACGACGGTTGGGTTTTACCAGCCACGGCGCAGCTTTCAGACCTGCGACCAGCGCTTCACGACTACTATCAAAGATAATGCATGGACACTGACTGCGCAGGCGCGTCATCCAGTCGGTGAAGGCTTCCGGACTCACGCCGGTTGGCAGACTGCCGCTGACGCAGACCATGTCGAATTGGCCCAACCAGCTCAGGGAGTCATTCACAAAGCGTTCCCAGTCCGCCGGGGTGACTTCAAAACCGGAGAAATTGAAGTCAGAAACTTCACCGTCTTTTTCAGTCAGCTTGACGTTAATACGGGTACGCCCCTGCACCACCTGAAAACGGTTGGCAATCCCCAGTTCGCTGAACAACTGCTGAAAGCCATCCTGGTTATCTTTACCCAGAAAACCACCCACCGTGACGTCGATCCCCAGGTCTTTCAGTACCTTGGCAACGTTGATGCCTTTACCCGCGGCATGCAGGCCGGTCGTTTTTACCAGGTTCACTTCACCGCGTTCAATTTCCGGACAAAAGCCGACCAGGTCATAGGCTGGATTCAGGGTAATAGTTGCGACACGTCTGCTCATTATGCGCCCTCCCCAAGACCGGCTGCGATGGCCTCGCCAATCGCTTTCAGCGCCTGTTCAGCATCTTCACCCTGGGCGGTAAAGCGCAGGTGATGTCCTTTCTTCACGCCCAGCGCCACAACTTTCATCAGACTGCGTCCATTTGCCGGTTTTCCGGTTCCATCAAGATTTGTCACGGTAATTTCACTGTTAAATTGTTTAATGGTATTCACCAGCATGGTGCCCGGACGGGCGTGTAAACCATGCTCATTGCGCACAACAAACTCTGCGCTCAGCACATCATCAGTTAACGCATCATCACTGGTCAGCAGGGCCAGTACGGTCGCTGCATCCGCTTTCAGCAAGCGGTCAGCTTTATTTTCCAGCAGCAAATCGCTAAGGCGCTTGAGCACTGCCACGGGCTGATCGTCATTCATCGCGACGGTCACCAATAGCGCGGCCGTCTCGCCTTCTACGTCGAAGGCATTTGCCGCTCGGCTGAGCGCAACTGCGCTTCGCAGATTGCCTTGAGCACAATCATTCAGCCAAATCCCCTGGCCGAGGTTCAGCGGTTGCTCATTGATAGCCGTGGCAACAAAGTTAGCATCAACCGCACCCGCTTCTTTCAGACGCGCGGCATTCAGGGCTTGCAGCGTGACCAGCGAACCGGCGACCACGTCCAGCGACAGCATGTCGTTGTCGAGCTTGAGCTGTTCGCTCTGCTTTTCACCCATCAGCAACGCGCGCAGTTCTTCTGCGGTGGTGGCGGACTTCAGCTGTTCAGCCACCGAATCATCGCTGAGTACGTGTGTCAGCTGACGCAGTAAACCCAGATGTTCGTCGGAGCTGGCCGCAATACCAATGGCCACATATGCAACCTGGTCTTCACCCCAGGTAATACCTTGCGGAAACTGGAATACCTGCACCCCGGTTTTTAACACCTGGTCACGGGTGTCCGTGGTACCGTGAGGAATAGCAATACCGTTGCCGAGGAAGGTAGACGTTTGCTGCTCGCGCGCCAGCATGCCGTTGACGTAGCCTTCCGCCACGTTGCCAGCCTGCACTAACGCGGCAGCAACCTGGCGAATGGCCTCTTCTTTATTTCCGGCCTGTTCGCCCGGGTGAATATCCTGAACAGATAACTGGAACATGGTTCTCCTCTCCTGCTGAATTGAAACGATTCAGCTAACATGAGAAAAAAGGCGCCACCCAACTCCAACACTTAAGAAAAGATGACGCTGAAACGTTTCAAGAAGTTTTGCGCTTTCTGCTTCAGCACGCAAGTAAAGTTAGCAATTTACTTGCTGAATTTAGATATGCCGCACATTTTCTCTACCAGTCATCCCGAATTGCTGACGGCGAAACGACGTTAACTTCACAGCTTCAGCATCGTCAGCAGACTTGTTTTGTAGACTGAAATGCTATTTTGATTTTTCATGCCGATTTTGATTTCGCGCCCTGTTTATTTTCTGACAGGCAGCGTAAACTCCGCGTCTCTTCACATCACAGATATTGAAACATGCATAACACCCCGGTAGCCGCCTCCCCCAGGTCGTTTGATTTAACGTCTTCGGCGTTCCTGCTTGTCGCTTTTCTTACGGGTATCGCCGGCGCATTGCAGACCCCTACGCTCAGCCTTTTTCTGACCGATGAAGTTCATGCCCGTCCGGGTATGGTCGGTTTCTTTTTTACCGGTAGCGCTGTCATCGGCATCCTGGTAAGCCAGTTTTTAGCTGGGCGTTCTGATAAGAAGGGCGATCGCAAAAATCTGATCGTTTTTTGCTGCGTACTGGGGATGCTGGCCTGTGTGCTGTTTGCCTGGAACCGTAACTATTTTATTTTGCTGTTTGTCGGCGTCTTCCTCAGTAGCTTTGGTTCGACCGCTAACCCGCAAATGTTTGCCCTCGCCCGCGAGCATGCCGACCGCACGGGCCGGGAAGCCGTCATGTTCAGCTCTATTTTGCGTGCGCAGGTTTCGCTGGCATGGGTGATTGGCCCGCCATTAGCTTACGCGCTGGCCATGGGTTTCAGCTTTACGGTGATGTATCTGAGTGCCGCCGTCGCGTTTATCGTCTGCGGTGTGATGGTTTGGTTGTTCTTACCGTCGATGAACAAAAATGCGTCCCTCGCCACGGGCGCGGTGGAAGCCCCGCGTCGTAACCGGCGCGATACCCTGCTGCTGTTCGCTATCTGCACATTAATGTGGGGCACCAACAGCCTGTACATCATTAATATGCCGCTGTTTATCATCAATGAACTGCATCTGCCGGAAAAGCTCGCGGGCATTATGATGGGCACCGCCGCCGGGCTGGAAATACCGACGATGCTCATCGCCGGATACTTTGCTAAACGTCTGGGCAAACGTCTGTTGATGCGAATCGCCGTGGTCGCCGGATTCTTCTTTTATGCCGGGATGCTGTTGGCACATTCGCCGGTTATTCTGCTCAGCTTACAGCTGCTGAACGCGATTTACATCGGTATCCTCGGCGGTATTGGCATGCTCTATTTCCAGGACTTAATGCCAGGACAGGCGGGTTCTGCAACCACTCTTTACACCAACACCATCCGCGTGGGCTGGATTATTGCCGGATCGCTGGCCGGTATTGCCGCTGAAATCTGGAACTACCATGCGGTGTTCTGGTTTGCGCTGGTGATGATTATCGCCACGGTCTTTTGCCTGGCGCGGATCAAAGACGTTTAAGGTGCGGTGAGCGCTTCAAGCTCAATAAGGTACACCATAGCCTGGCGCGTTGTCTGGCCACACATTTCAGCGCTGGGCTGTAAGCCTGCACACACTTTTGGCCGCAGTGCGGAACCAAAAATTTTACAGCGCAGGAATTCATCAAGCTGAACGCATGGCGTATTGGCGGGCTTGCCCTCAGGCATGCCGGGGATGGGGCTGGAGATAGAAGGCGCAGTGCAACATGCGCCACAATCCGGACGGCATTCCATACAATATTCTCTTTAAGGTAAACCCGCGGATTGTGTAGGTAGCGAACAGTACCACCTTTTTTGCACCCGCAAAAGTGCGAATTCCGCTTGCCTGAATGACCCGGCGCGAGTAGTTTGACGCGATATTTTAGACACTCCTCACTACAGGATTTTTTCGATGCCAAGAGCGAACGAAATTAAAAAAGGTATGGTACTTAACTACAACGGCAAGCTGCTGATTGTAAAAGACATTGATATTCAATCACCGAGCGCACGTGGTGCAGCCACGCTGTACAAAATGCGTTTTTCTGATGTCCGTACCGGCCTAAAAGTCGAAGAGCGCTTCAAAGGCGACGATATTGTGGATACCGTCACCCTGAGCCGTCGTGGCGTTGATTTCTCTTACGTCGATGGCAACGAATATGTCTTTATGGATAAAGAAGACTATACCCCGTATACCTTCACCAAAGACCAGATCGAAGAAGAGTTGCTGTTTATCCCGGAAGGCGGAATGCCGGACATGCAGGTGCTGACCTGGGATGGCCAACTGCTGGCGCTTGAACTGCCGCAGACCGTAGACCTTGAGATCGTTGAAACCTCACCTGGCATTAAAGGTGCGTCAGCCAGTGCACGTAACAAGCCAGCCACCCTGACCACCGGCCTGGTGATCCTGGTTCCTGAGTATCTGAGTGCCGGTGAGAAAATCCGCATTCATATCGAAGAACGCCGTTATATGGGGCGTGCAGACTAACGTTCCTGCTAAGACACAGACTAAAAGGGACAGCGCACGCTGTCCCTTTGCTGTTTTCAGCGCTGACTGCTGAGATAAAAATCATCCATCAATAATGATTCCAGATACTGCTCATCCTCGCGCATAAAACGCACGATGACATTAACCGCCTGAGGGTAAAAGCCCTCGCCGTCGCGATGCAGACAGCTATCCCGGAACAATGATGCCCAGCACATAATATGATGATGCAAAAAGTAATATTGCTCAGCGACGCTCTGCTCTTTGTCTACCATTTTCGCCATTAACGCCAGCTGTACCGCAATATGATCGGCAGGTTCATTCTCCCGCGCAGCCAGCCCCTGTTCGACTAACAGCACATTCATTTGCCGTCGTTCTTCAGGTGCCGTCGTGTGCGGATAATGCCCTGCATAAGGAGACACGCTCTGTGGAGGGGCCAGCAAAAACAGTGAAGCAAAATCGGCCGCCAGCTCCAGTTGTCGGCATTCGCGCCGCAGCACCTGAGCCAGACTACGCGCTAACTTTTTGACGTCAGCAGCCAGTCCGGGGATCCCCGTCAGTGAGGTCATCCACTCCCGGCTCTCCTCGCTCTCAAGACGGGCTAATTGCTTCTCGTCCAGTTCACGAAACAGCAGTTGCGAAAACCACTGATACACCACAGCCCGCTGCTGATGAATATGATTATGCGGCACTGGCCCCCTCCTCTTTCACAGTCTCAGGTCCGCCGAATGCCGTCACCTGCGGGGCCTGCTGCTGGTAGCGTTCAACCTCTACTAACACAGTATGCGCGGAAGGACCTTGCGCCAGCTGCGATGTGCCAATATCCGCACTCAGGACATTCGGATCGCCATAGGTACATAGCGTCCCGGTTTTCCCGCCTTCCTGCGGGGAATACCACGCGCCCTCATGAATGCGGATCACGCCAGCGGGAAAATCGGCGCTAATCACTACGCCCGCCAGCACCTGACCTCGGGCGTTAAAGACGCGAGCAATATCTCCGGCTTTTAAACCGCGGGCGGTTGCATCCTGCTCGCTGATGTAGAGCGGTTCTCTGCCGGCCACCGCGTAGGTGTTACGAAACGCCTCGCTTGAGCATAACTGCGAGTGCAGACGCTTGTCCGGGTGACAGGATTGCAGATGCAGCGGATATTTATTCGTCTTGCCCTGATGGCTACGTTCAAACGGCTCCATCCACACCGGGTGTCCTGGACAATCTTCATATTGAAAACCCGCGATGGTTTTGCTGTAGATTTCAATAAGCCCCGACGGGGTGCCTAACGGATTAAGATCGGGCTGATCGCGGAACTCACCGTGCCGCACCCACGGCTGCCCCGCCGGATATTCAATATATCCGTCCCCTTTCCAGAAGGTATCAAAGTCCGGTAAGGTGACGCCGAGCGATGCGCCCATCTTCACGCCTTCGTCATAAAGCGCTTGTATCCACTGCATTTCATCGCGGTTTTCACGGTATACCGCCTCTTTATCAAAGCGCTTGCACAGCCCGGCAAACACATCAAAGTCATGACGCGCTTCAAATTGCGGTTTGACTACCTGATGCAGCGCCATCAGCCCCTTATTCGAATGGGTACCAAACTGCTCAATGTCGTTACGCTCAAAGCGCGTGGTGACGGGCAGGACAATATCGGCAAAACGACAGGATGCGGTCCATTGATGATCCAACACCACCACGGTTTCCAGTTTCTTCCATGCCTCAATCATGCGGTTGCGATCCTGCTGAGCGTGGAACGGATTGGCCGCGCTGTAGATGGCCATTTTGATATCAGGCCAGGTTAGCGTTTCACCGTTGAAGGCTATTTTCTTGCCCGGCGCGAGCAAGCAATCAACAATGCGCGAGGTGGGAATATGCTCCGATGCGCCGCGAAAATCTGCTTTATATTTTGCCTCGGGGGGATTGTTAATACTCCCCAAACCCGACAGCACAGGCCCGGCCGACGTTACCGTACCGCCGCCGTTGTAGTGCCAGCCAAACCCTACGCCGCCGCCCGGTAAACCAATTTGTCCGACCATGCTCGCCAGCACCACCAGCATCCAGGGATACTGCTCGCCATGATGCATACGCTGTACGCACCAACCGCCCATAAACTGCGTGCGGCCTTTCACCAACAGGCGGGCGAAGTCACGGATCTGTTCTGCGCTCAGGCCACAGATTGGGGCTGCCCACTCAGCGTTTTTCACCTGCTTGTCAGTCTCACCCGTCAGATACGGTAAAAACTGTTCAAAGCCGACGGTGTAATCGTTAATAAACGTCGTGTCGACGAGTTTTTCTTCATGCAAAGTATGCGCGAGCGCCAGCAGCAAGGCGACATCGGTTTGCGGTCGCAGCGCCAGTTGTTCAGCACCGAGAAAGTTTTGCGATTTACTGCGCACCGGATCAACGCTGATGACACGCATTTTACCCTGTGCGACCGCCTCTTTAATCTGCTGCCAATAACCGAACGCTTCGTGGTCGGGTACCAGGAATTCAATCTGCAAATTCTTAATCGGATCGCAGCCCCACAGCACGATGGTATTGGTATTCTCAATCACCAGCGGCAGCGAGGTTTGCTGCTCGTAGACTTCCAGCGAGCCAATCACATGCGGCAAGATGACCTGTGCAGCAGCCGCCGAGTAGTCGCCAACGGTGGTGACATAGCTCCCGTGCAGGCCAAGCCCTCTGTCCATCGCCCCGCCCGCCTTATGGTATTTACCCACCATTTGCCAGTCGGCCAGCCCGGTAAAGACACCGGAAGAACCGTAGGTTTTTTGCACCCGCTCCAGCTCTTCATAAAACAGATCCAGCGCCCGATCCCAACTGACCCGCACAAACCGATTATCCCCACGCTGGCTGCGATCTGATTTTTCACGCTTACGTAACCAGTCCAGACGGACCATCGGGTAGCGGACTCGCGAGGGGTTGTAGACGACTTCACGTACCGCATTCAGCATATCGCACGGGTATTTGTCGTGTTTAAAGGGCCGGGTTTCGGTCCACTCGCCGTTGACCACTTTGGCTTCAAAGGCGCCGTAATGGGAGCCGGACTGGATCCACTGCTCGGGGTTTTCTCCTGCCGCCCATACTTTTGATATCAGCGGGTTCGGCGCCAGCGCACTGGCGGCACCTACCGCCAGCATACCGCTCAGAAAACGGCGGCGAGACGGATTAAAATCATGAATATCCATACATTTTCCTCTTTATTATTGGGGGGCAGGCACATCGCTGGCGTGTGTCTGGAGGTATTTCAACAGCGTGCGTTCTTCCACCGGATTAAGCCGGTAATAGGTCGACATCGCTTTTAGTCCGGCAATCCAGCCATTGGCGGTATAGCGGGCAGTTGGCGGTGTGCTGTGGCAGGCGCTGCAGGTGGATTGCAGCATTTGCTCCGAGTATTCCCACACTGGTGTAATACTGGTGATAAGCCCCTGTGCAGAAGTCCATGCGGTCACACTCACCTGCTGCCACTGCTGGTGAGAATCAGGGTCAACCTGGGTTTGCAGGATTTTTACGTTTGCCATCAGGGAATCATCAAGCACTGCGGAAAAAACGCGTTTACCCATAAACTGAGTGATTACCCGCCCACGGCCTTTGCTTTCACGCCAGCCCGTCACTCCCAACTGGACATTGCTGCCCTCTTTTTTCAGCACTCTGACTTCGGTGGCCGGAAAAAGTAGCGCTTTACCGGCAGGGCTCCCAGCCGTTGCCGTCAGGTCTTTCTCGCCTAACGAAAACAGCGTGGTCGCCTCCGACGGCGTCTCTCCCTGGCGTTGGAGTTGCTTAAACCGATCGCGAAAGCCGCTGCTCATATCAGGCTTGTGATGGGCAATACCTTTGTGACAGTCAATGCAGTTGCTGTCTTTCGCCGCCGCTGCGGTCATTTGTGCCGCTGCATTCGTCGATTGCTTGCCGTGATCCATCGCCTCATAGCTATGACAGGATTTACAGGCAGCTGAATTATTGGCGCTCATTCGCGCCCACTCCCTCTGAGCAAGTTCTGCCCGCTTGGCGGTAAACTTTTCCGGGGTATCGATAGACGGTGAAATAAACGTATGGTAAATGTCGTTCAAGGCTTCCGTTTTGCGGATAAGCGTCGGAACGATGCCTGGTGGAATATGGCAATCCTTACACTCGGCACGCACGCCGGAGGCATTGCGAAAATGTATGCTGGTCTGATATTCCTCCCCCACCGTGCGCATCGAATGGCACGACAAACAAAACTCGGTGCTGCTGGTGTAATGCACGCCTTGCCACGTTCCCCAAATGGCAAAGGCCATGGCAACGGCTCCACCGAATGCCCACCATAGTACGTTCTTTCTCATCCACGACATATTTGGCTCCCTTATTTTAATAGCGACACGCTAAGGGATATTAAAAAAGGAGAATAGAGACAGCATCAGCAGAGTATAGGAACAGCGTTCACTCTATGAGGCGAGTCAAAATAGTTAAAAACAGAAACTCGTAATATGTCGCTATCGTTTTAATAAGGAATTTCTCATGCTGAAACTGTTTCTCAACAGAGAAAGCCGTACATCGCTGCAACTGCAGATCTTTCAATTTTATTTTCAGGCTATTCAGCGGGGGAATTTGCTGTGCGGGGACAAACTTCCTTCTATCCGCGAGCAGGCGCAGGCGCTGAACGTGGCCAAAATCACGGTCGTTATGGCGTATGAAAAATTGATGGCGGCAGGGTTGATTAAGAGCCGACAGGGTATTGGCTATGAGGTGATCTTCACTACACCAGTACGTACACCCGCGGCACACATACCATTAGCCCAGGGTTCACCGCCAGTGAAGCCTGAACCCGCTGGTGTTTCCACCGATGTTTACGGTGAGATGGGACGGGATTTTTATTGCCGGATGGGCGTCCCCGATCCCAATGCCTTTCCCTGGTCAAGCTGGCGAAAATGGAATAATGCTCCCAGTGTACTAAAAGAGCAATTGTTTACCCGATATCATTCACCAAATGGATTATTTTCATTGCGTGAGCAAATGGTCAGATACCTTAATCTATCCCGGGGAATTAATACTCGCGCAGAAAACATCATTATTACCAACGGAATTCAGGAAGGGTTATCGCTACTCAGCCAAATATTTATTATTCATCACGCGGCAAGTCAGGATAAAAAGTGCCATATTGTGACCGAATCCCCTTGTTATTCTGGAGCCTGGCATCTGTTTAATTACTACGGTGCCGACATTACGCCTATCGCGGTGGATAATCAGGGACTGTGTACGGATAAATTACCCGAATATGCAACTCAACTTTGTTACGTGACGCCCGCACATCAGTATCCAATGGGGAGCGTGCTTTCACTGGAGCGGCGTCTGTCGTTACTGACCTGGGCGCAGCGTGTCGGGGCGTACATTATCGAAGATGATTATGATGCCGTTTTTACGTACGGCGAAAATCCCCTCCCTGCGCTGAAAGCCATGGATTATCACGATCGGGTTATCTATATGGGGACATTCTCAAAAACGCTGGGGCCGGGCGCGCGTCTTGGCTATCTCATTTGCCCGGATGAACTGCTCCCGGCAGTGCAGAATATGAAAGCGTTAAACAACAACGGCAGCCAGTGGTTATTGCAGCAGTTTCTCGCTGAGTTAATGCAAAATCAGGTTTTTTATACCCACCTCGGCAAACTGGCCTGCAGCTACGCGTCACGGCTCGCGCTTCTCCGGGACGGTCTTTCTGCGCTGTTCCCCGACGGAAAAATTGACGGCGCAACGGCGGGCCTGCATCTCTCTTTACATATTGACCGCTCGCCCGACGTCATCGCCTTGCTGCAACAGCGCTGCCTGCAGGCTGGTGTTCGCTTTGATACGTTACAGGACATTGAAAATGGTTCAGAAGAAATCTGGCGCAAGGAGAACAACGCCGGGGTGATGTTTTTCGGTTTTGGCGGGTTGCAGTTACCGCAGATCAATAGAGTGCTGAGGGAGCTGGGGCAGGCGTTAATTCAGCCCTGAAGGCAGAACAGGGATCGAGCTACTCGCCCAATCCCTGTTGATGCTATTACAACAGATCGCGGAACTGCGTTTGTTTCAGCGCCAGCTCAACGCCGCGAACTTCTGCCAGCCCTTTCAGACGACCAATGGCGGAGTAACCCGGATTGGTTTTCTTGTGCAGATCGTCCAGCATCTGATGCCCGTGATCCGGACGCATCGGGATAGGACGAAGATCGCCCGCCTTCTTACGGCGCTGTTCTTCCCGGAGGATCGCCGCCACCACCGAGACCATATCCACGTCGCCCTGCAGGTGAGCGCCTTCATGGAAGGTTTTCGGGTTATCTTCACGGCAGGTCGAACGCAAATGCGTAAAGTGAATACGATCGCCAAAGGTTTCAATCATTTTCACCAGATCGTTATCCGCCCGTACACCGTAAGAACCGGTACACATGGTGAAGCCGTTATAGATACTGTCTACTGTTTCTTTCAACCACTGCATATCTTCAATGGTAGAAACGATACGCGGCAGGCCTAGGATCGGGCGCGGCGGATCGTCAGGATGCACGGCCAGGCGCACGCCTGCTTCTTCAGCTACCGGCACAATTGCGCGCAGGAATACAGCCATATTATTGCGCAGGTCGTCTTTACTGATCCCGTCATACTCCGCCAGGCGCGCGCGAAACTTGTCCAGCGTATAACCTTCTTCAGCACCCGGCAGACCGGCGATAATATTGCGGGTCAGCTTCTCTACGTCGGCTTCGCTCATGGCATTGAAATAGTCCAGCGCCTGACGCTGTTCTTCGGCGGAGTAATCCGCTTCCGCGCCGGGGCGCTGCAGGATGTGCAGCTCAAAGGCCGCGAAGGCAACTTGATCAAAACGCAGCGCTTTAGAGCCGTCCGGGAGCTGATATTCAAGGTCAGTGCGCGTCCAGTCGAGGATCGGCATGAAGTTATAGCACACGGTATCAATGCCGCAGGCCGCCAGATTACGGATACTCTGCTGATAATTGGCGATCCACGTTTGAAACTGTCCGGACTGGGTTTTGATGTCTTCGTGAACGGGAATGCTTTCCACCACCGACCAGGTCAGCCCCTTTTCAGCCAAAATAGCCTGTCGCTTTTGAATCTCTTCTACCGGCCACACTTCACCATTAGGAATGTGGTGCAAGGCGGTCACAACACCGGTTGCGCCAGCCTGACGCACATCATCAAGCGATACCGGATCGTTAGGTCCGTACCAACGCCAGGTTTGTTCCATTGCTTCACCTCACAAGTTGTTATACCAAATTAAGTTAGCTGCATGACGACTACCATACAGGCATCGGGGGGATGATCAACAGAACGCCGATGATTGATTGATCCAGCTCACATTCCCCGGATAAATAAGGCACACCAATTTAACTTGCTGTCATATAACTTTATACTGCCATTGTTAATTAATGGTTAATCAGGTGTATTTAATGAAGACAATTGCCTCGGCTTCACTCCCCAAAAATGTACGCATGCCACAGTACGATCGCCAACGGTTAACCTCGCGGATCGTGCATTTCGGTTTCGGTGCTTTTCACCGCGCGCATCAGGCGTTATTGACCGATCGCGTACTCAATGCGCAGGGAGGAGACTGGGGAATTTGTGAGATCAGCCTGTTTAGCGGCGATCGACTGATGCGCCAGCTTCGTGAGCAGGATCATCTGTATACCGTGTTAGAAAAAGGCGCTGACGGTAATCAGCCGATGGTGATTGGTGCCGTTAACGAATGCCTGAACGCCACGCTGGATTCGCTGGCGGCCATCATTGAAAAATTCTGTGAACCTCAGGTGGCGATTGTGTCGTTAACCATCACGGAAAAAGGTTATTGCATCGATCCGGCCACCGGGTCGCTTGATGTCACAAACCCACGCATTATTCATGATTTGCAGTCGCCGAATGAACCGCACTCAGCGCCGGGCATTATCGTCGAAGCCCTGCATCGCCGACGCGAACGCGGATTACCGCCGTTTACCGTACTCTCGTGCGATAACATCCCGGACAACGGGCATGTGGTGAAAAACGCGATCCTGGGCATGGCGCAAAAACGTTCGCCTGAGCTGGCGACGTGGATACAACAGCAGGTCAGTTTTCCGGGCACCATGGTCGACAGAATTGTCCCTGCCGCAACCGACGAATCGCTGGAAGAAATTGCCCAAGCGCTGGGCATCGCTGACCCCTGTGGCATCAGCTGTGAGCCGTTTATCCAGTGGGTGATTGAAGACAATTTTGTCGCCGGCCGCCCGCAGTGGGAAACCGCCGGTGTCCAGATGGTTGATGACGTGCTGCCGTGGGAACAGATGAAACTGCGGATGCTAAACGGCAGTCACTCATTTCTGGCCTATCTTGGCTATCTGGCCGGGTTTCAGCACATCAGCGATTGCATGCAGGACAACGCCTTTCGTGAAGCGGCTTACCGTCTGATGATGACGGAGCAGGCCCCCACGCTGCACATCACTAACGTCGATCTAAATCAGTATGCCGAAAGCCTGCTGCAACGTTTTGCCAATCCAGCACTGAAGCATAAGACATGGCAAATCGCGATGGACGGCAGCCAAAAATTGCCGCAAAGAATGCTGGAAGGGATCCGCATACATTTATCACGGCAAAGCGACTGGCCTCTGCTGGCACTGGCCGTTGCGGGCTGGATGCGCTACGTGAGCGGCATTGATGATGCGGGTGCAGCCATTGATGTGCGCGATCCGTTGCGTGATAAGATCCGCGCGCTTGTCGAGCACAGTTCCCTATCAGAGCGCGTCAGCGCACTGCTTTCCCTGCGCGAGATTTTTGCCCCCGATCTGGTGCAGAATCCGCAATTCGTCGCAGCTATCGAGCAGGCTTGGCAGAATATTGCGCAATATGGCGCGCATCAGGCCGTCATGCAGACGTTAAAAAATTAACAATTTCTGCCATTCAGCGGGACGAAGCGCACCTTCGTCCTCTCTGCCCTTCTCTTTTTATCCTTTTTTCGCCAGGATTGTTGAACGCTATAACAGCATTTGATGATTCTGGAGCCAACGTGACCAAAACCAACCTCATTACCGGTTTTCTCGGCAGCGGTAAAACCACCTCTATTCTTCATTTACTCGCCAACAAAGATCCCGCTGAGAAGTGGGCTGTGCTGGTTAATGAGTTTGGCGAAGTCGGTATTGACGGCGCGCTGTTGGCCGACAGCGGCGCACTGCTAAAAGAGATCCCCGGAGGATGCATGTGTTGTGTTAACGGTTTGCCGATGCAGGTAGGCCTTAATACGTTACTGCGTCAGGGCAAACCGGATCGGTTACTGATCGAACCGACCGGGCTCGGACACCCAAAACAGATTCTGGATTTACTCACCGCCCCGGTTTACGAACCGTGGATCGATCTGCGCGCCACACTCTGTATCCTTGATCCACGCTTGCTGCTGGATGAAAAAAGCGTCGCCAATGAGAATTTCCGCGACCAGCTGGCCGCCGCTGACGTTATCGTCGCCAACAAAACCGATCGCGCTACGGCTGAAAGTGAACATGCTCTGCAAACCTGGTGGCAGCACTACGGCGGTCACCGTCAGCTGGTTCATGCCGATCATGGACACATTGACACGCAGTTACTCGATTTACCGCGTCTGAATCTGGCGGAACTTCCCGCAAGTGCGGCACACGCCCATCAGCATGCCGACAAAAAGGGACTGGCGGCACTGAGCCTGCCGGCACAGCAGCGCTGGCGTCGTAGTCTCAACAGCGGTCAGGGGCATCAGGCCTGCGGCTGGATTTTCGATGCCGACACCGTGTTCGATACCATCGGCCTGCTGGAATGGTCGCGTCTCGCGCCGGTAGGTCGCGTAAAAGGCGTCATGCGAATCAAGGAAGGACTGGTGCGCATCAACCGTCAGGGTGATGACTGGCACATCGAGACCCAAAACGTCGCACCTCCGGACAGCCGTATTGAACTCATCTCGGACACCGAGACTGACTGGAACGCGTTACAGGGTGCATTGTTGAAGCTTCGTTTAGACGCTAACGCGTAAGGTTGCCTGCGATTTTGGCAATGGTGAACGACGATGAAAACCCGATACCCTTTTATTCTCCTGCTTAATATCGCAGGTCTGACGCTGTTTCTGTCCTGGTATATTCCAGCCGGACATGGATTCTGGTATTCCATCGATTTTGGTGTTTTCCATTTCTTCAACCAGAAACTGGTCGACAGCCCAATGTTCCTGTGGGTTGTCGCAATCACCAACAACCGCGCGTTTGACGGCTGCTCGCTGCTGGCAATGGGTGCCCTGATGCTGAGTTTTTGGCGCAAAGAAACCCCGGACGGGCGCCGCCGTATCATCGCAATTGGTCTGGTGATGCTGCTCACAGCGGTGGTATTAAATCAGTTAGGCCAGGCGCTTATTCCGGTTAAACGCGCCAGTCCGACGTTGATGCTGGATAATATTCATCGTGTCAGCGAGCTGCTGCATATTTCAACCAAAGATGCGTCAAGAGACAGCTTCCCGGGCGATCACGGCATGATGCTGCTTATTTTTTCCGCATTTATGCTGCGGTATTTCGGAAAAGTCGCAGGATTAATCGGCCTTATTATCGCTGTGGTTTTTGCCTTTCCTCGCGTAATGATTGGTGCTCACTGGCTTACTGATATCGTGGTCGGTTCGATGACCGTCGTTTTGATTGGCCTGCCCTGGTGGCTAATGACGCCATTAAGCGACCGTTTGGTCACCCTGTTCACGAATTATCTCCCAGGTAAAAACAAACATTTTTTAAACAAATAACGCAGAGTAATTAACATCATCAGGGATACTTCTGATTCCCTGATGATATCTGACGATAATATCTCTTGCTGACTGTCATTCTCTTGTCATCTTATTCCTGTTGAAAATGAATGAATTGCGTGTTTTTCAGCCTAATTGTTCTTAATTTAGCCAATGCCGTTTATTCACTTTCTGTATCAATTTTTCTTATAAGAAATCACGTAAAATCACTCGCAATGACTGTGGCGATCGGGTAATCTCGAACTCGTTTTGCCTCGCGAGATAATTATTCTCTTTACGAATAAATTTGTGCGTTCTACCACAGATTTGACCATAAAGAATTGTCTCATCGTGCGTAGGTAATTAGTCTCGTCACGTTTGGCATTTTTTATAACGATATTTATCGTTAAGGACTTCAAGGGAAAACAAACAACATGGTCAAATCTCAACCGATTTTGAGATATATCTTGCGGGGCATACCCGCGATAGCAGTTGCGGTTCTGCTTTCTGCATGTAGCACAACGAACACCGCCAAGAATATGCATTCTGAGACGCATGCTGTGGGCAATGGAGATAACTCTTCACTGCAAGCCTCTCAGGATGAATTTGAAAGTATGGTACGTAATATCGATGTTAAATCTCGTATTATGGACCAATACGCTGACTGGAAAGGCGTGCGTTACCGCCTTGGCGGCAGCACTAAGAAAGGGATTGATTGTTCAAGTTTTGTACAACGTACATTCCGTGAACAATTTGGTTTAGAGCTTCCTCGCTCAACCTACGAACAACAGGAAACGGGTAAATCCGTTTCGCGCACCAATCTGCGCACCGGCGATCTGGTTCTGTTCCGTGCGGGCTCTACGGGCCGTCACGTCGGTATTTATATCGGTAACAACCAGTTTGTACATGCCTCGACCAGCAGCGGCGTTGTCATTTCCAGTATGAACGAGCCTTACTGGAAAAAGCGTTACAACGAAGCCCGCCGGGTTCTGAGTCGCAGTTAATTCGTTTGGCAGCTATCCCTTGGCTATCCTGATGAGACAAATCAAAAGCACTGCTTAGGCGGTGCTTTTTGCTTTTCTTTTACACAACAGAAAAATCTCACGATAAGCGTCAATCCAGGCTATAGTCTTACAAATTAAGCGGTTTAATAATAAGCAGTTACTGCAGGTAAACATAAAGAACTATGTTCAAACGTGCCTCTTCTTCCGGTCGGAAAATCCTGATCACCTGTATTTTAACGGGGCTCGTCGTCGCCTTACTCGTCAGCACACTGCAATTTTTCGTCTCGTGGCACAAACGAGAAGTGAAGTACGACACGCTGCTCTCCGATATACAGAATTACGTCAAAAGTTACTTCTCAGAACTCAAAACGACCACCGATGAACTACAACCCCTGGTCACTGACAGTTGCCAACAAGTTGCCACGAAACTAACCTCCAGTGCAGCCTTTAGCCTGAACGTACGGGCTTTTTTGCTGGTAAAAGACAGCATCGCATTTTGCTCTTCCGCAACGGGCCCCATGAACACCCCCATCCAGGAGCTGATGCCGTCGATTAATATCAACCACGATATCGATGTGGCCCTGCTCCCGGGTACGCCGATGGTGCCTGACAAACCCGCAATAATGATTTGGTATCGTCATCCTGCTTTGCCGAATAGCGGCGTATTTAGTTCACTGAACATCAATCTGGCCCCCTATCTTCTCTATACCGCCCGGCAAGATGATTTTGACGGTATTGCTATTATCGTGGGCAATATGGCTATTTCGACATTTTCAGCTCACCTGATACCCGTCTCCGATCTTCCTGATGCCTCAACCCCACGACAGGCGACGATTGACGGCCTGCCGGTGACCGTTCGATTGTACGCAGAAGAGTGGACGTATAACGATATCTGGTATTCCCTCATGCTGGGATGCATGGCTGGAATTATGGCGGCCCTGCTTGTCTGGTACTACATCTACACCCTCCGTTTACGGCCCGGGAAAGATATTCTGAACGCCATCAAGCACAATCAGTTTTATGTGGTCTACCAACCGGTCATGGAGATGCAAACGCTGGAGGTAAAAGGGGTAGAAGTCTTATTACGCTGGCGTCATCCGACGACGGGCGAGATCCCACCTGATGCCTTTATTCATTACGCCGAATCGCAGCAAATGATTGTGCCACTCACGCAGCATCTCTTTAAGCTGGTGGCCAGCGATGCCCCTGCCCTGCAAAAAGTACTCCCCAAGGGCGCAAAATTGGGGATCAACATTGCTCCTTCACATTTGCATGGTGAGAGTTTCAAAGCAGATATTCAGGAACTGAGCGCCTCGTTACCCGCCAACTATTTTCAGGTGGTACTGGAAATTACCGAACGCGATATGCTCGATCAGCACGAAGCCACGAAAATTTTTGAATGGCTGCATGCTGCCGGACTCGAAATTGCCATTGATGATTTCGGCACCGGCCATAGCGCCCTTATCTATCTGGAACGTTTTACGGTCGATTACCTGAAGATTGACCGTGGATTTATCAATGCCATTGGTACCGAAACGCTAACGTCGCCGGTACTGGATGCCGTGTTGACACTCTCCAGACGCCTCAATATGCTGACGGTTGCTGAAGGCGTAGAAACGCAGGAGCAGGCCCGGTGGCTGCGCGATCGCGGCGTGCATTTCTTCCAGGGTTACTGGGTCAGCCGTCCGTTAAAGCTGGCTGATTTCGTACGCTGGATGGCGAAGCCAGATATGCCAAAGTGGTGATCGCACAGTGCGATTCGTCGATATACTACGCTTGCCGGAACCTCCCCGAGGCTCGGACATGAGGTCCATCGGCTGGTGGACAAGAAAAGGAAAACCCGTGCATAGGATTGTTCGCGTACTGCTGCTATTTTTCACCGTTATAGGTTTTAGCGCTCAGGCTCAGTCCATCAAAGAAAGCTATGCATTTTCCGTACTGGGCGAACCCAAGTATGCGTTCAATTTTACCCACTTCGACTATGTGAATCCCGCTGCCCCCAAAGGGGGGCAAATCACGCTCTCGTCCATCGGCACCTTCGATAATTTCAACCGCTACTCGATGCGAGGGAATCCCGGCGCCCGGACTGAATCACTTTACGATGCGCTGTTTACCACTTCCGATGATGAACCCGGTAGCTATTACCCGCTCATTGCCGACAGCGCCCGCTACGCGGACGACTATTCCTGGGTTGAAATCGCCATTAATCCTCGCGCGCGTTTTCACGACGGGTCGCCGATCACCGCCCGCGACGTTGCCTTTACCTTCCACAAATTTATGACCGAAGGCGTGCCGCAGTTTCGTCTGGTATACAAAGGGACCACCGTTAAAGCGATCGCCCCGTTAACCGTGCGAATTGAGTTAGCCAAACCGGGTAAAGAAGACATGCTCAGCCTGTTTTCATTACCGGTGATGCCAGAGAAATACTGGAAAGATCACAAGCTCAGCGACCCGTTATCCTCCCCACCCCTTGCCAGCGGACCTTACCGCATCACCCAATGGAAAATGGGGCAGTATATTGTCTACTCACGGGTCAAAGATTACTGGGCCGCTGACCTGCCGGTTAATCGTGGGCGCTGGAATTTTGATACCCTCCGCTACGACTATTACCTTGATGACAACGTGGCCTTTGAAGCATTTAAAGCCGGTGCATTTGACCTGCGTCTTGAGAACGATGCCAAAAACTGGGCAACACGTTATACCGGTAAGAACTTCACAAAACAGTACATCGTCAAAGCCGAACAAAAAAACGAGTCGGCGCAGGATACGCGCTGGTTAGCGTTTAACATCCAGCGTCCGGTGTTCAGCGACCGCCGTGTTCGTGAGGCGATCACGCTGGCTTTTGATTTTGAATGGATGAATAAGGCGTTGTTTTATAATGCCTGGAGCAGGACGACCAGCTATTTCCAGAACACCGAATATGCCGCCAAAAATTATCCCGACGCGGATGAGCTGGTGCTACTTGCACCGATGAAAAACGATCTGCCTCCCGAAGTCTTCAGCCAAATCTATCAGCCACCCACATCAAAAGGCGACGGTTACGATCGTGAAAACCTGCTGAAGGCCAGTGCACTCCTGGACAAGGCCGGATGGGTATTGAAGGGGCAGCAGCGGGTCAACATCACCAGCGGCAAAGCGCTGACTTTTGAGCTGTTGCTCCCGGCAGGCAGTAACAGCCAATGGGTATTGCCGTTCCAGCATAACCTGCAGCGGCTGGGCATTACGATGAATATCCGCCAGGTCGATAACTCACAAATCACCAGCCGCCTGCGCAGCCGCGACTATGACATGATGCCAAGGCTGTATCGTGCGATGCCGTGGCCCAGCTCGGATCTGCAAATTCTGTGGGCTTCCGAATATATTGATTCCAGCTATAACGCCCCCGGCGTGCAAAGCCCGGTCATTGATAAGCTGATTAGCCAGATCATTGCGGCGCAAGGTAATAAAGCAAAACTTATCCCGCTGGGACGCGCGCTGGACCGCGTGTTAACCTGGAATTATTACATGTTGCCGATGTGGTTTATGGCCGAAGACAGGCTGGCATGGTGGGACAAATTTTCGCAGCCTGCCGTTCGCCCGATTTACACCATCGGCGTGGACAACTGGTGGTATGACGTCAACAAAGCGGCCAAACTTCCCGCTGCCAGACGACAGGGAGAATAAATGGGCGCATATCTGATTCGACGTCTGCTGCTGGTGATCCCGACGCTGTGGGCCATCATTACCATCAACTTTTTTATCGTGCAGATTGCCCCAGGCGGCCCGGTCGAGCAGGCCGTTGCCGCCATTGAGTTCGGGCAAAGCGGCGCACTACCGGGTGCAGGCAGTGAAGGTGTGCGTGCCAGCCACGCGCAAACCGGCGTCGGGAACATCAGCGACAGCAATTATCGTGGTGGTCGCGGCCTGGATCCGGAAGTGATTGCTGAAATCACCCGCCGTTACGGATTCGATAAACCGATTCACGAACGTTATTTCAACATGCTCTGGAACTATATCCGCTTCGATTTTGGCGACAGCCTGTTTCGCAGCGCCTCGGTCCTGACATTAATCAAAGACAGCCTGCCCGTCTCCGTCACGCTGGGATTATGGAGTACGCTGATTATCTATCTGGTGTCGATTCCGCTGGGGATCCGCAAAGCGGTGTACAACGGCAGCCGCTTTGACGTGTGGAGCAGCGCATTCATTATTATCGGCTACGCCATCCCCGCCTTCCTGTTTGCAATTTTATTGATCGTTTTCTTTGCCGGCGGCAGCTATTACGACCTTTTCCCGCTGCGCGGTCTGGTTTCCGCCAATTTTGACGCTCTGCCCTGGTATCAAAAAATCACCGATTATCTGTGGCATATCACCCTGCCGGTGCTGGCAACGGTGGTGGGTGGATTTGCCGCGCTGACGATGCTGACCAAAAACTCCTTTCTGGATGAGGTTCGCAAACAGTATGTCGTCACCGCGCGCGCTAAAGGCGTTAGCGAGAAAAACATTCTGCGCAAACACGTCTTTCGTAACGCCATGCTGTTGGTGATAGCCGGTTTCCCAGCCACCTTCATCAGTATGTTTTTCACCGGCTCACTGTTGATTGAAGTCATGTTCTCGCTGAACGGTCTGGGATTACTGGGCTATGAATCGACCGTGTCACGCGACTATCCGGTGATGTTTGGTACACTTTATATCTTCACGCTGATCGGCCTGCTGCTCAATATCCTCAGTGATATTAGCTATACGCTGGTCGATCCGCGTATTGATTTCGAGGGACGCTAATGTCGCGCTTAAGCCCCGTCAATCAGGCCCGCTGGGCGCGTTTTCGCCACAATCGCCGTGGCTACTGGTCGCTGTGGATTTTTCTGCTGCTGTTCGGCTTAAGCCTGTGTTCCGAGCTGATTGCCAATGATAAGCCTCTGCTGGTGCGCTATGACGGCAGCTGGTACTTTCCCCTGGTCAAAAACTACAGTGAAAGCGATTTCGGCGGCCCGTTAGCCACCAAAGCAGATTATCAGGATCCGTGGCTGCAGCAGCGTCTGGAAAGCCAGGGATGGATCCTGTGGGCACCCGTGCGCTTTGGCGCCACCAGCATTAACTTTGCCACCGACACCCCCTTCCCTTCCCCGCCGTCCGCACAAAACTGGCTGGGCACCGATGCCAACGGCGGCGACGTACTGGCGCGCATCCTCTATGGGACCCGCATTTCCATCCTGTTTGGTTTGATGTTAACCCTGTGTTCCAGCGTCATGGGCGTGATGGCCGGTGCGCTGCAGGGCTATTACGGCGGAAAGATTGACCTGTGGGGGCAACGCTTCATTGAAGTCTGGTCCGGGATGCCGACGCTATTTTTGATAATCCTGCTCTCCAGCGTCGTCCAGCCCAACTTCTGGTGGCTATTGGCCATTACGGTCGTGTTTGGCTGGATGAGCCTGGTTGGCGTGGTGCGCGCCGAGTTTTTACGCACGCGTAACTTTGATTATATCCGCGCCGCACAGGCGCTTGGCGTGAGCGATCGCAGCATTATCCTGCGCCACATGCTGCCGAATGCGATGGTCGCCACGCTGACCTTTTTGCCGTTTATTTTATGTAGCTCAATTACCACACTGACCTCGCTGGATTTTCTGGGGTTCGGCTTACCTCTCGGCTCCCCGTCGCTAGGGGAACTGCTGTTGCAGGGTAAAAACAACTTACAGGCACCGTGGCTTGGGATCACCGCATTCGTGTCGGTAGCCCTGTTGTTATCGCTGCTGATCTTTATTGGTGAAGCGGTACGCGACGCGTTTGATCCCAACAAGGCGGTATAAGATGACGCAACCTCTGTTAGCCATTGACAATTTATCGGTCGGTTTTCGTCAGCAGGGAACCGTACGTACCGTGGTGAACGAAATTTCATTGCACGTCGAAGCTGGGCAAACCCTGGCGCTGGTCGGCGAGTCCGGCTCGGGTAAAAGCGTCACCGCACTCTCGATTTTACGTTTGCTCCCCACCCCTCCGGCGGTCTATCTTGCCGGTGATATCCGCTTTCACGGTGAATCACTACTCCACGCCAGCGAGCAAACGCTACGCGGCGTACGGGGGAATAAAATCGCCATGATTTTCCAGGAACCGATGGTGTCGCTCAACCCGCTGCACACGCTGGAAAAACAGCTCTATGAAGTGTTGTCTCTGCATCGGGGGATGCGTCGGGAAGCCGCGCGGGCAGAGATCCTGACCTGTCTGGATCGCGTCGGGATCCGTCAGGCCGCCAAACGTCTGGCGGATTTCCCACACCAGCTTTCCGGCGGAGAGCGTCAGCGCGTGATGATTGCCATGGCGTTACTCACTCGCCCTGAACTGCTGATTGCCGACGAACCCACCACCGCACTGGATGTTTCCGTGCAGGCGCAGATCCTGCAACTGCTGCGCGAACTGCAGCGCGAGCTGAATATGGGCCTGCTGTTCATCACCCATAATCTCAGTATCGTCAAAAAGTTAGCTGACACCGTTGCGGTGATGCAAAACGGTCAGTGCGTTGAACAAAACCGTGCCAGGCAACTGCTTTCCGCCCCCACCCATCCTTACACGCAGAAATTGCTCAACAGTGAACCTGCCGGCGATCCAGTGCCTTTACCCACCGGACACCCCCCCTTACTGGAAGTGGAGCAGCTTCGCGTCGCTTTCCCCATCCGTAAAGGGCTGCTTAAACGCGTGGTGGACCATAACGTGGTGGTCAACAATGTCAGTTTTTCCCTGAAGCCGGGAGAAACGCTGGGACTGGTCGGTGAATCAGGATCGGGGAAAAGTACTACCGGTCTGGCACTGCTGAGGCTCATCGCCTCACAAGGACGCATTGTGTTTGACGGTTTACCACTGCATGGCTTAAATCGCCGTCAGCTGTTACCGGTACGCCATCGCATTCAGGTGGTGTTCCAGGACCCTAACTCATCGCTGAATCCGCGTCTGAGCGTGTTACAGATCATTGAAGAGGGATTACGCGTTCATCAGCCAGCGCTATCTGCTGAACAACGCGAAACGCAAGTCAAAGCAGTGATGACCGAAGTGGGTCTGGATAGCGACACGCGGCATCGTTACCCTGCCGAGTTTTCCGGTGGTCAGCGTCAACGTATTGCGATTGCCAGAGCACTGATTTTAAAACCATCGCTGATTATTCTGGATGAGCCGACATCGTCACTCGACAGGACCGTCCAGGCGCAAATCCTGACGTTGCTTAAGTCATTACAGCAAAAGCATCGCCTGGCCTACATCTTTATCAGCCACGATTTGCATGTTGTACGTGCGCTATGCCATCAGGTTATTGTGCTACGGCAAGGAGAGGTCGTGGAACAGGGGCAATGCGAGCACGTCTTCAACGCGCCACAACAAGCCTATACGCGTCAGCTGCTCGCGCTAAGCTGACGCTCAAAATGGGTTATTATTTGAAAAAGGTTCTGCGATAGCCACGCCGAAATTTTTCAGTCTGCAGGTCGCTGCAAATTCATCCTGACGATTGACGAACAGACACGGCTCCCCTTCACATTCCAGTACGGAACACGGAACTTCAATGTCGCTCAACGCCTGGCTGAGTTTATGCATTACCGACCACGCACTGTCACCGTCCGGACTGAGTAACTTGAGCGCCACCAGGCTATTCTCATTGCTCTGGCCGTTTTGCGGAATCGGTTCAACTTTTGAACCTGCGAAACCCACCGACCAACGATAGCACTGCGGCAGACGGTGAACGATTGAGAGTTGTAATGTCATCACTTTCTTTCCCTGGAAGTACAATTACTTCACAATTATTTTACATCAATATTAACACATCATTGACAATACGTCTTTAGACAGTTGGCAAACGTTTACACCCTGTCCGTATGCCACTTTCCGAACCCAATATTTAAATTTATTCAACGGTTCTGGCAGTTTTCCGGGCTATATGTACGCGTTTCTGCGATCTAACTCAACCTTTTTAACTACAATGATGTGACTTTTTACATAAATTGATTTTACATAAAATAAACATAACCAGGGGAATAGATAGATTAGCGGTTGATGTACATCAACTCCGGGGGGCAAATGCCCCCCAGGTTGTGTATTAGATCACCGTTTTTTTGGCTCGACTGGCATAGAGATAGAAAAGAATGGAACAGGACGCACAAAAGGCAATCGTCCAGATCATCGGCCAGGCAGAGTTAAAGGTCGCCAGTGACAATAGCGCGCCCACAATGGCGCCAATGCCAAAGCGGAAGGTTCCCGCCAGCGACGACGCCGTGCCAGCCATATGCGGAAACTCATCGAGGATCACCGCCATCGCGTTAGATGACACCATCGATACGCATCCGACAAACGCCGCAACACCGACCACCAGCGCCCAGAAGCCCAACCCGAACAGCGCGCTAAATACCATCCAGCCCGCCATCGCAAACTGGATCCACAGCCCGGTACGGAACATATTCAATGCCCCAACCCGCCGAACAAAGCGGCTGTTGATAATGGTCATCACAAACAGGAAGACAATGTTCAGCGCAAAGTAATAGCCAAAGTTCTGCGGCGAAACATGGTTGATCTCAATGTAGACAAAGGGACCAGCGCTGAGAAACGAGAACATGCCGGCAAAGCTAAATCCGCTGGCCAGCATATAGCTCAACACGCGCTTATGGCGAAACAGCGAGGCGAAATTGCCCATTGTGGTACGCAAACGAAACGGCTGGCGTCGCTCAACGGGCAAGGTCTCTTTGATCAAGGTGAAAATCATCACCGAAGCCAGTATCGCCGCCACGGCCAGGATCCAAAAGATGTAGTGCCAGCTTAACCATACCAGCACCCAGCCGCCGACAATCGGCGCCAGCAGCGGCGCAATCGTCGTGACCAGCATGACGAAGGACATCATGCGTGAAAACTCTTCCTTCGGATAAATATCGCGCATCAGGGCGTTGATCACCACGCTCGCCGCCGCAGCCGCCAGGCCGTGGAAGAAACGCATAGTGATCAATTGATCGATAGTTTGTGCCAGCGCGCAGGCGACTGCCGCTGCCGCAAACACCAGCGTTCCCCCCAGAATCACCGGCTTACGTCCGATGCTGTCGGCCATCGGCCCATAGATCAACTGCCCCACTGCAAACCCCAAAATATAGGTACTGAGGGTCATTTGCGCACTGCCCGCAGGCACGCCAAACTGAGCAGAGATCACCGGCAGCGCCGGAAGATACATATCAATCGACAACGGCATTAACATGGCCAACAAGCCAAGGATAAAAACAATGGCAATTGAAGAGTTCTGCCGGGTGGTCACATTTAGCTCCTGAAATTAACGAGGGGTTACGTTAACGCTGGCGATTTCTTCTTCGGTCAAGGGGCGATATTCACCGGGGGCAAGGTCGTCATCAAGCTTGATGGCGCCGATGCGCTCGCGGTGCAGTTCCACAACGTGGTTGCCGACGGCGGCAAACATACGCTTAACCTGATGATAGCGCCCTTCACTGATGGTCAAACGCACCTGGGTTGGCGTAATCACTTCCAGCACCGCCGGTTTTGTCAGATCCTTTTCATTATGCAACTGTACGCCACGGGTAAACTGTTCGGCGGTGTCTTCCGCCACCGGCGACTCCAGCGTCACCAGATAGGTTTTCTCACAATGGTGGCGCGGGGAGGTGATGCGGTGTGACCACTGACCGTCATCGGTCATCAGTACCAGCCCGGTGGTGTCGATATCCAGACGCCCTGCCGCATGCAGCTTGTGGGCAACAGGTTCATCGAGGAAATAAAGCACTGTCGGATGATCCGGGTCTTCCGTGGAACACACATAGCCCTGAGGCTTGTTGAGCATAAAATAGCGTGGGCCATTTTGCTGAGCCAGTGAATTACCGTCGTATTCGACGTCATGTTCTGGCAGCAGTTTAAAGGCGCTATTTCTGACGATTTCGCCATCGACGGTAACGCGGTTACCACGGATTTCACGCCCGGCAATAGCGCGGCTGACGCCGAGTTGCTGAGCGATAAATTTATCAAGTCGCATGAGTGTGATTTTGCCTGTAACAATACGGAAATCGAGCGTTATGCCCGAAAAGTGGAGCCGTTTTCCGCTCAGTATAGCGGGCTAACAACTTCCCTCAAGGGAAAAAGATTCGTGGCATACTATTCATTGTTATTGTTTACCCTAGTGAGACCATGACTTTTACACTTCGCCCTTACCAACAAGAAGCCGTGGATGCCACGCTCAACCATTTTCGCCACCACCGCACACCTGCGGTCATCGTCCTGCCAACCGGGGCCGGTAAAAGCCTGGTGATTGCTGAACTGGCGCGTGTGGCGCGTGGGCGCGTACTAGTGCTGGCGCATGTGAAGGAGTTGGTCGCGCAGAACCATGCCAAATATTGTGCGCTGGGGCTGGACGCCGATATCTTTGCCGCGGGTCTGAAGCGTAAAGAGAGCCACGGTAAAGTGGTGTTCGGCAGCGTACAGTCGGTGGCACGTAATCTGGAAGCGTTTCAGGGTGAATTTTCCCTGCTCATCGTCGACGAATGCCATCGCATTGGTGACGACGAAGAGAGCCAGTATCAGCAAATCCTGACTCACCTGACGCGTGTTAATCCTCACTTACGCCTGCTCGGGCTGACTGCCACACCTTTTCGCCTCGGTAAAGGCTGGATTTACCATTTTCATTATCACGGTATGGTGCGCGGCGATGAAAAAGCGCTTTTTCGCGACTGTATTTATGAGCTGCCGCTGCGCTACATGATTAAACACGGCTATCTGACGCCGCCAGAGCGCCTCGACATGCCGGTCGTCCAGTATGACTTCAGCCGCCTGCAAGCACAAAGTAACGGTTTGTTCAGCGAAGCTGACCTTAATCATGAGCTGAAAAAACAGCAGCGGATAACGCCGCATATCATCAGCCAGATTGTCGAATTTGCCCAGACGCGTAAAGGCGTCATGATATTTGCCGCCACCGTAGAGCACGCTAAAGAGATTGTTGGCCTGCTGCCCATAGACGATGCAGCGCTTATCACCGGCGACACACCTGGCGCAGAGCGAGATGTGTTGATTGAGGATTTCAAAGCCCAGCGTTTCCGCTATCTGGTTAACGTGTCGGTGCTGACCACCGGGTTTGACGCCCCACACGTCGATCTCATTGCGATCCTGCGCCCTACCGAGTCCGTTAGCCTGTATCAACAAATCGTCGGACGAGGGCTGCGTCTGGCGCCGGGAAAAACGGATTGTCTGATCCTCGACTACGCGGGCAATCCTCACGATTTGTACGCCCCGGAAGTGGGTGCGCCGAAGGGCAAAAGCGACAACGTTCCGGTGCAGGTATTCTGCCCCGCCTGCGGGTTTGCTAACACCTTCTGGGGTAAGACCACAGCCGATGGCACGCTGATCGAACACTTTGGCCGTCGCTGTCAGGGTTGGTTTGAAGATGATGACGGTCACCGTGAACAATGTGACTTCCGCTTTCGTTTTAAAAACTGCCCACAGTGCAATGCTGAAAATGACATTGCCGCTCGCCGCTGTCGGGCATGCGATACCATACTGGTCGATCCGGACGATATGCTGAAGGCGGCGCTCAGGCTCAAGGATGCGCTGGTACTGCGCTGTAGCGGCATGGCGTTACAGCATGGCCAGGATGACAAAGGTGAATGGCTGAAAATAACGTATTATGATGAGGATGGCGCCGACGTCAGCGAACGATTTCGTTTGCACACCCCCGCTCAACGTACCGCCTTTGAACAGCTGTTTATTCGCCCACACACCCGCACGCCCGGCATCCCTATACGCTGGATAACCGCCGCCGACATCCTGGCGCAGCAGGCGCTGTTACGCCATCCCGATTTTGTGGTCGCTCGCATGAAAGGTCAGTACTGGCAGGTACGTGAAAAGGTCTTTGATTATGAAGGCCGCTTCCGCCGGGCACATGAATTACGCGGTTAATCGTACTTTTGATTGATGTACCTGTCATTTGAGGATAGAATCTCGCCCGCTTTTGCATACGCAAAGCAGATCACTTACCTGTTGCTGGGTCGCCTGTAGCAGGAATTATTAAAGAGAGATTTAAATGTTTACTATCAACGCTGAAGTACGTAAAGAGCAGGGTAAGGGTGCGAGCCGCCGCCTGCGTACCGCTAACAAGTTCCCGGCAATCATCTACGGTGGCGCAGAAGCCCCGATTGCTATCGAACTGGATCACGATTCAATCATGAACATGCAAGCTAAAGCTGAATTTTACAGCGAAGTTCTGACCATCGTTGTTGACGGTAAAGAAGTTAAAGTTAAAGCTCAGGCTGTACAGCGTCACCCGTTCAAGCCGAAACTGGCTCACATCGACTTCGTTCGCGCGTAATCGCCAACAAGTTGAAGAAAAACCCCGCCTCGGCGGGGTTTTTTTATGTCATTTTTAACCGATGACAACGTATGACATGTGGCCGGATAAGGCATTTACGCCGCCATCCGGCATCATCCATGTTATTTCCCGCCAGAAGTACGGCGCTGCAGCTGATCGCGCAGGTTAGGCGGCGTACCTTTGATGGTTAAGGTGTCCGTTGCCGGATCCCAGAAAATGCGTTCGCCCAGCAGCATGGCGTCGAAGTTGATCGTTAACCCCCCGCCGCTACCGGCAAACTTGGTTAACTGACGCAGCGTGCTGCGATCTGCCGGGAAGCTCTCTTCCAGCTCATAGCCTTTATCCGCGGTAAATTCACTGAAGCTGACTTCACTGACGCCGGAAAGCTCTTTTGACAGAGACTCCAGTTCAATCTCTTCACCGGCCTGAAGCTGCTCGTTGCAGTAGCTGTAAACCTGCTGACGCACGTTCTGGCGTTCAGCTTTGTCCAGTTGAGCTTCGGCAGTGAAGTCATCGACCGCCTGCAGCAGGCCACGGTTTTGCGCTTTAGCATTAAGCCCTTCGCTGGCGCCGAGGAAATCCATAAAGAAATCGGCAACTTTGCGTCCTACCCGTCCTTTCAGGAACGTCAGATACCGCGTGGACTCCGGGTTGGTTTCCCACTCAGTTAAATCAATACGCGCCACGATATCAGCATGATTGATATCCAGATAGTGCGTCGGGTTGATATCCAGATTTTCATTCACGCGCATGCTGCTTAAGTTGTTCAGCACCGCCACCAGCAGGTACTCTACCGCCAGGTAACGGTAATGACAGAACAGCACGATCCCGCCGTCAGCAAACGGATATTTCGCCAGCTCATCGCGCAGACGCCCGGTTGCAGCACGACTGAACGCCAGAAAATCCTCTTCGCCCTGACGCTGCAAACGCAGCGTTTGCGCCAGTTCGCTCTCTTCGCTAAACAGGCCATAGGCTTTATTCTTGGCGCTATATACCCGATGCAGCTCAGCCATCATCTCGACAACGGTCGCCGTCGGCTCCAGTAATGAATCGCGCAAGACCAGCTCAAGGTTCTGCTCATCACGCTTGATAAGCTGGTGCAGGGCAATCTGGTTGATATCCAGACTCATGATAAACTCTCCTTTAAGACCGGGCGGTATTCAACCACCTGCCGGGCAGTGACGCAATAGAAGATAAAAAAGCAGAAAAAAAACTGTCGCTACGGTAATATGTTGCCCTTTCATGAACAGACAGATTTCGATTTATGCCACAAATTTCCCGCTATAGTGACGAACACGTTGAACAATTGCTGAATGAAATGCTCAACGTACTGGAAAAACATAAGGCACCGACCGATCTTTCCCTGATGGTACTGGGAAACATGGTCACTAACCTTATCAATACAAGCGTCGCACCGGCCCAGCGCCAGGCGATTGCGAATTCATTTGCCCGCGCATTGCAGTCTTCGATAAACGACGACCAAGCGCACTAAGAGCCTGCTCCGGGGAAACGAACAACAGTTTATGGTAACTCATCGTCAACGCTACCGTGAGAAAGTCTCCCAGATGGTTAGCTGGGGGCACTGGTTCGCCTTGTTCAACATTCTGTTGGCCATGGTGCTCGGGAGTCGTTACCTGTTTGTCGCCGACTGGCCGACAACGCTTGCAGGTCGTGTTTATTCTTATCTGAGCGTTGTCGGGCATTTTAGCTTCCTGGTGTTTGCCGCCTATTTGCTGATCCTGTTCCCCCTGACGTTTATCGTCATGTCCCAGAGGCTGATGCGATTCTTATCAGCCATCCTGGCGACCGTGGGCATGACGCTGCTGTTGATTGACAGCGAAGTGTTCACCCGTTTCCACCTGCATCTCAATCCGATTGTCTGGGAACTGGTCATTAACCCCGATCAGAACGAAACGGCGCGTGACTGGCAGCTGATGTTCATCAGCGTGCCGATTATTCTGCTAATAGAAATGTTGTTTGCGACCTGGAGCTGGCAAAAGCTGCGCAGCCTGACACGTCGCCGTCATTTCGCGAAACCTTTAGCCGCTTTCTTTTTCGTATCGTTCATCGCATCGCATGTGGTGTACATCTGGGCGGACGCCAATTTCTATCGGCCGATCACTATGCAGCGCGCAAACCTGCCGCTGTCTTACCCAATGACAGCGCGTAAGTTCCTGGAAAAACATGGTTTGTTGGATGCGCAAGAGTATCAGCGCCGCCTGATCGAACAAGGTAATCCGGAAGCGGTCTCCGTGCAGTATCCGCTTAGCGATTTACGCTATCGTGATATGGGTACCGGCCAGAACGTCCTGCTGATCACCGTAGACGGTCTGAACTACTCGCGCTTTGAAAAACAGATGCCAGCCCTGGCGGAATTTGCCGGGCAAAATATTTCCTTCACGCGCCATATGAGTTCCGGTAATACCTCCGATAACGGTATTTTTGGCCTGTTCTATGGCGTGTCACCAAGCTATATGGACGGCATTCTGGCAAGCAGAACGCCTGCCGCGCTGATCTCTGCCCTGAATCAACAAGGTTATCAGTTGGGGTTATTCTCCTCTGACGGCTTTACCAGCCCGCTCTATCGCCAGGCGCTGCTGTCAGACTTCTCCATGCCAAGCGTGCAGACACAATCTGACGAACAAACGGCGAACCAATGGATCAACTGGCTGGGCCGCTACGCGCAGGAAGATAACCGCTGGTTCTCATGGGTCTCCTTTAACGGGACTAACATTGATGACAGCAACCAGAAGAACTTTGCTAAACGCTACGCCAACGCCGCTCAGGACGTAGATGCGAACATTAACCGCGTTCTGGGCGCCCTGCGTGATTCGGGTAAGCTCAACAACACGGTGGTGATTATTACCGCCGGTCGGGGTGTCCCACTGTCGCAGGATGAGAATCGCTTCGACTGGTCGCGCGGTCGTCTTCAGGTTCCACTGATAATTCACTGGCCGGGTACACCCGCTCAGCGCATTAATAGCCTGACCGATCATACCGACCTGATGACCACGCTGATGCAGCGACTGCTGCACGTCAGCACGCCGGCAAACGAATATTCGCAAGGCCAGGATTTGTTTAATGCCACGCGACGCCACTATTGGGTAACGGCCGCCGACAGCAGCACAATGGCGATAACCACTCCAGAAATGACGCTGGTGCTCAACAACAACGGTAATTACCAGACCTATGATTTGCGCGGCGAGAAGATTAAAGATCAGAAACCACAGCTGAGCTTACTGCTACAGGTTCTGACGGATGAGAAACGTTTTATTGCTAACTGATTAATTATAAATCAGTTAGTAAACCATCCTCTTGCAATCGTGGTGGAAAGCAGTAGTATTAGCGCCATAGTGTCGGCACGTAGCGCAGCCTGGTAGCGCACCGTCATGGGGTGTCGGGGGTCGGAGGTTCAAATCCTCTCGTGCCGACCAAAATTCCCCAAAAAAACCAATCTTCTACGATTGGTTTTTTTATGTCTGCAATTTGCCGGGACTCAGCGCCCTCTTTCCTGGCCGGTGCCTGGCATAATTCACCCTGCTGACTTCTCTTCCAGCTGCTTGCATCTTTAATATCAACATTATTTATTATTGCCGCTCATTAAAGTTGATATTTAATTAATGTTGTCAAACAGCAAATCGAGATTACAGTAATGACACAAATATTTTATTAATTTTTCACTTTAATAAACCCTGCTTAAACGTTAAGCATTTCATAGCAGAATGAATCGCTGGTCGGATATGTGCGAAATAAAATAAATAAGAACATGACATTTCTATCCTAACCCTACGATGGTAAAAATGAAAAAGTTAATGATGGCATTAGTGGCAGCTGTAGCGTTATCAGGTTGTGCACAGCAAACCTTTAAAATAAATAACGGCATTGCCGAAAAACCGACCCAAGAGGTCAAACAGAGCTTTTTTGTTCACGGCATAGGCCAGTCACAAACCATTGATGCAGCACTTGTTTGTGGTGGTGCAGACAAAGTTATCCGTACCGAAGTACAGGAATCGGGAATGGATGTTTTCTTGCGTATTATTACTATCGGTATCTACACACCTCGTGAGGCGAGAGTGTATTGCGCTAAATAATACGATGAGCAGGTGTTCGATGGATACCTGCTTAGCAATAATGTGCCTGGCATTATTTAACACGATTAAAAAATAGTGACGTAATAACTGAATAATTTTTGTGTCGTTAAGAAACACATTTAACGCTATCTGTTGATAGTGACACTTCCGTACTCGCCCCATCGACTTACTTATAAATCAAAATCAACGCATAACCCTCTTTATACACACAAAGTCGTATTTAAAATACATGTTTATATGTGTAAAGATATGTCAGGGGAAAGTACCTTCCCCCTCCTGCGTCGCGATGGCTCAGGCTTTGTACAATAAAAAAGGTTAGGTTATGCATTACTCAAAGCGTTTATGGCTAACGCTTCTCGTTATCTGCCTGGCGTCCTTTGGCGTGCTACTGTGGCTGGGCGGCGAGATTTATCAGCAGGCTCCGCCTATTCCGGCACAAGTTATCACGACGGATGGTGAGCAGGTTTTCACCGGGGAACAAATTCAGGATGGGCAGGAAGCCTGGTTTAAATCTGGCGGTCAACAGCTGGGTTCCGTTTGGGGCCATGGCAGCTACGTTGCGCCTGACTGGTCTGCGGACTGGCTGCACCGTGAAGCGCTTGCCTTACGCGACATCATCGCCGAGAAAAAATATCAGCAACCGTTCGATGCGCTAACGCAAGAACAACAGCTGGTTGCGGGCGGCCTGATGAAACAGGAGATGCGCCATAATAGCTATGACGCGCTGCGTAATGTCATCATTATTACACCGGAGCGCGCCAAAGCCATTCGTGAGGTTGCCGCGCATTATGACGGTCTGTTCAGCGACGCGCCTGATTTCCACGCGCTGCGCGTTGACTATGCGATGAAGGAAAACACACTTTCCTCTTCTCTGGACCGGCAGGATCTCGGCGCCTTCTTCTTCTGGAGCGCCTGGGCTGCCACCACCGAACGCCCAAATGATACCATCACTTACACCAGCAACTGGCCGCATGAAGCGCTGGTGGGTAATACGCCAAGTGCCAGCTTAGGCATCTGGTCTATTGCCAGCGTCATTCTGCTGCTGGGCGGTATTGGTGCCCTGGTCTGGTACCATTTTCGTAACGAAGAAGACGAAACCATTGTCTCCCCGGCCAGCGATCCGCTGTTCCGGCTGACCCTGACACCGTCGATGCGCGCAACCACAAAATATTTTTACGTGGTTATCGCCCTGTTTATGGTGCAAATTTTCCTCGGTTCGATGACTGCGCACTACAGCGTGGAAGGCCAGGATTTCTTCGGCATCCCGCTATCGAAAATCTTACCGTACACCGTACTGCGTAGCTGGCACACCCAGCTGTCAGTTCTGTGGATTGCTACCGCGTGGCTGGCAACCGGTCTGTATATCGCCCCGCTGATTTCCGGCAAAGAACCCGCATTCCAGCGTCTGGGCGTTAATATTCTGTTTGTTGCGCTGCTGATTCTGGTGGTTGGTTCGCTGGGCTTCGGCTGGTTGGGTGCAATGGGCTATCTGGACGCCAAACAGAACTTCTATATTGGTGCCCAGGGTCTCGAGTTCACCAACATGGGACGCATGTGGCAGTGGCTGCTGTTTATCGGCCTGATGATTTGGCTGGTACTGGTGGGACGTGCATTATGGCCTGCCCTCACCCGTCCATCAGAAAACCGTGGTCTGATCATGCTGATGTTCCTGGCAGCCATTTGTATCGGCCTGTTCTACTCTACGTCCCTGATTTGGGGCTTTAAGACGCATTACGCCATTATTGAATACTGGCGCTGGTGGCTGGTTCACCTGTGGGTAGAAGGTTTCTTTGAAGTCTTCGCCACCGCCGTGATTGCGCTTATCTTCTGTCGTCTGGGTCTTATTCGTAGTAGCGCGGCGAACAAAGCAACACTGTTCTCGACCATCATCTTCCTGTTTGGTGGCATTCTGGGAACGCTGCACCACCTGTACTTCACCGGCGCACCGATCTCCGTCATTGCCTGGGGTTCAATTTTCTCTGCACTGGAAGTGGTTCCGCTGTCGCTGGTGGGGATTGAAGCTGCACACAGTTACTCACTGGCGCGTAAGGCACCGTGGGTACAGCGTTACCGTTGGATGATTTTCTTCTTCGTGGCCGTGGCATTCTGGAATATGGTCGGTGCTGGCCTGCTGGGCTTCGCCATCAACCCGCCGATTTCACTGTACTACGTACAGGGTCTGAACCTGACAGCAGCGCATGCTCATGCCGCGCTGTTTGGCGTATACGGTATGCTCGGTATTGGTCTAATGTTGTTCTGTCTGCGTGGTCTGCTGCCGGACAACCATTGGGTTGATTCTCTGTTGAAATGGGCATTCTGGTTGATGAACATCGGCTTAACGTGGATGGTCTTTGTCTCGCTGCTGCCGGTGGGGATTTATCAGTCATGGGCCAGCATTGATAAAGGGCTGTGGTACGCGCGTTCTCCGGAAGTGATTCACTCGCATATCGTTGAAACACTGGTCTGGCTGCGTGTCCCGGGCGACATCATCTTCGGTATCGGTGGACTGCTGCTGGCGCTCTTTGCGCTGAAGCTGCTTACCAAAGCCAACGCTAAATCGATGACGCTGGCAAACGAGAAAAACTAAGCGCCATTTTTAAGATGACGCTCAGCAATTAAAAGGCAACCGCAGCGCCAGTCGTTGCGGTTTTTTTATTTCGTCTCGCAAACCGGCAGCACCTTGATTCAAGTCATAAAGAGTATTCTTTGTAAAAATTCCAATGAGAGCTTTTTGAGTCAGGATATACTATTTGCACCTGTAAAAAGTAGGGTCACGTTGCCTTATCATCTGCGTGATAAATCAGGATTATCCCATGCCCCGAAATATAACGAAATTAAGAGTGCTCAGGAGAAGAAGATGCCTGAATTAACACCTTTTAAGGTGATGATCGTTGATGACCACCCACTCATGCGGCGAGGAATCAGTCAATTACTGCAGCTGGATAACGCATTTGACGTGGTTGCCGAAGCAGGCGACGGCGCGAGTGCTATCGATCTGGCAAATCGGCTTGACCTGGATGTGATCCTGCTGGATCTCAATATGAAAGGTATGAGCGGACTGGATACCCTGAATGCGCTGCGCCGGGATGGCATCACAGCACAAATTATCATTCTTACCGTATCGGATTCCGCCAGCGATGTTTATGCCTTAATTGATGCTGGCGCTGACGGTTATTTGCTGAAAGACAGCGATCCGGAAGTGTTGCTCGAAGCTATTCGCAGCGGTGCGAAAGGCGGTAAAGCCTTCAGCGAACGCGTCAGCAACTACCTGCGTGAACGTGAGCTATTTGGCGCAGAAGAAGATCCATTCAGCATGCTGACCGAACGCGAACTGGATGTATTACACGAACTGGCACAGGGGCTGTCAAACAAACAGATCGCGTCAGTGTTGAATATCTCCGAACAAACAGTAAAGGTGCATATTCGCAATCTGCTGCGCAAACTTAACGTGCGTTCTCGCGTTGCGGCTACCATCCTGTTTTTACAAACACGCGGCATGCAATAACCAGATATTGCCCGATGGCGCTTCGCTTATCGGGCCTACAAGTTGCGTGCATCGGTAGGCCGGATAAGACGCTTTGCGTCGCCATCCGGCATCTTCCACGCTTATTTCTCCTGCGGCGACAGCTGTTCCAGCGCTTGTTTAATGCTGCGCTCAATCACCGAGCGGCGGGTATCGTTGGCAGGTAATAATTTCAGCATCATCTCCCACGCGGCGACCGCTTCACCGAAGCGCTGCTGCTCAAACGCATTAAACGCATACATGCTCAGCACACGGACGTTGGCATGATCGCTTCTGACTAGTTGACGTAGCAGTTCTCCACCCCGGCGGTTATCGTCCGGATCGGAGGAACGGGTCAACGCTTCCGCATAACCCAGCGCGGCATCGCTATTTTTCGGATCCAGCCGGTAAGCGTTAGCGTAGGCTTCGGTCGCCGTACTGGCATTGCCTAATACCATGCCAATACGCCCGAGCATGATCCAGCCTTCAACGTTTCCGGCGTCAGATTGCAGCCGCGTACGCAGCCCCAGCGCCAGGCGCGTCATATCCTCTTCATTCAGCGGCTCGGCTTTCGGATCCAACGCGCGTTCCAGCAACCCCGGAGCCTGGGCGGTGGCCTGCTGCCAGACTTTTACCTGTTTATAATTACCGGTGTGATAATAGCTCACCGCACCCACCACAAGCGCCACCACCACGCCAGGTGCAAACAGCCACCATCCACCCCGCGTGCCATCCGGTGTGGTATCGTCAGGAAATTCTTCCTGCTTCAGGCGAACGCGACGACGAGAGCGGGCGAAGATAATCCAGCCTCCCAGACCAATCGCCACCAGCGGCATCACCCACAGCAGTACGGTCAGTGGTGTCAGCGGCGGATCGTAGGTCACGAAGTTGCCATAACGCGCCACCATATAATCGACGATCTCTTTCTGGCTTTTCCCTTCTTGCATCAGCTCATACACTTTCTGACGCAGGTCGGTGGCAATCATCGAGTTCGAATCAGCAATGCTGTTGTTCTGACATTTTGGACAACGCAGCTGCTCGGTAAGCTGGCGGAACTGCTGCTCCTGCGCTTCGTCCTTGAACTGCATTACATCGATAGTGGCCAACGCCGAACCTGAGACAATCAGCATCAGCACGCCCAGTAAAAACCTCATTGCGCGGCCTCCTTACTGTACTTATCCCACAACGGTTTGAGCTCGCTCTCCCACACCCTGGCGTTTAAATCACCGGCATGGCGGTAACGAATAATGCCTTTCCCGTCGATCAGGAACGTTTCCGGCGCGCCGTACACCCCCAGATCCAGACCCAGCATCCCGTCGCCGTCAAACAGGCTCAGCGCATACGGATTACCCAGCTCTTTCAGCCAGACGATAGCTTTCTGGCGATCGTCTTTGTAGTTCAGACCCACAACCCGAATGCCCTGCGCTGAAAGCTGGTTCAGATACTGATGTTCAGCGCGACAGGTCGGACACCAGGTCGCCCAGACGTTAAGCAGTACCGGCTTGCCCTGCGTAAGCACATCGGCCTGATAATGCTGACCCGGGTTCTCCAGCGACTCCAGACGGAATGTCGGCACCGGTTTACCGATCAGCGCCGACTCCAGATTTGTAGGATCGTCGCCCTGCGCGTTACGTGCCAGCTGCCACAGCAACGCTGCGGCAATCACGAGAAAAATAATAAACGGAATTAACAGTGCGTTGCGCTTCATACAGCCTCCGGCGCTTTTTCTTGCCCGGCAGTGCGGGGACGCGTGCGCTGGCGATAGCGCGGATCAAACAGGCAGAACAATCCGCCCAGCGCCATCAGTAACCCTCCGGCCCAAATCCAGCGAATAAACGGTTTGTAATACAGACGTACGGCCCATGCGCCGTTGTCCAGCTCCTCGCCCAGCGCCGCGTACAGGTCACGGGTAAATCCGCCGTCAATGGCCGCCTCGGTCATCATCGAGCTGGTGCTGTTATAAAAGCGTTTTTCCGCATGCAGCGTCGCTTCCGGTTTGCCGTCACGCGTGACGCCAATAATCGCGACACCGCCGCGATAGTTAGGACCGGTGATATCTTTCACTTCACGGAAGGTGAACTGGTAATCATGAATGCCGACACTATCGCCCGCCTTCATGCGCACATCGCGCTCAACGCTGTAGTTCTGGCTAAACGCAATACCGACAATGGTGACGGCCAGCCCTACGTGACCCGACACCATACCCCAGTAACTCGGCGTCAGCTTCGTGCCACGTGAAATACGCAGGACTGCCTCAGACATGGCCAGCACAAATATCCAGCAGGCCATCGCCATTCCGACGACGGTCATCGCGGCAATGCGGTCTTCAAACAGCCACGGCAGCAACACGGACAGTACCAGCGTGGTGACAAAAGCGATAATCAGCAACGTTTTTAGTTTGCGCGGTCGGTCGCGTCCCCAGCGCACCAGCGGCCCAATCCCCAGCAACAGCGCGAACGGCGCCATCAGCCAGGTGAACATGGTATTGAAGAACGGCTCACCAATCGAAATACTGCCCAGTCCCAGCTGTTTATGCACCAGCGGCAACAGCGTGCCCAGCAGCACTACCAGCATGGCGGCAATCAGCAGAACGTTGTTCCCCAGCAGTAGCGATTCACGCGACCACAGCGCGTTATTGACCCGCGAGCGAACCTTATGCCCACGTACCGCAAACAGCAGCAGTGAACCACCAATCACCAGCACCATAAAGGCCAGGATAAACATCCCGCGCGACGGGTCGGAGGCGAAGGCATGTACCGACACCAGTACGCCCGAGCGCACGAGGAACGTCCCCAACAGGCACAGCGAGAACGCGCAGATCGACAGCAGTAGCGTCCAGGCCTTAAAGCTGGCGCGTTGTTCCGTAACGGCCAGGGAGTGCATCAGCGCCGTCCCTACCAGCCACGGCATAAACGAGGCGTTCTCTACCGGATCCCAGAACCACCAGCCGCCCCAGCCCAACTCGTAGTAAGCCCAGGCCGAACCGAGCACAATACCCAGCGTCAGAAACACCCACGCCGCCAGCGTCCACGGGCGCGAAAAACGGGCAAAGGTGCTGTCCAGACGCCCGCTCATCAGCGCCGCAATGGCAAAAGCAAAGGCAACGGAGAAGCCGACATAGCCCATATACAGCAGCGGCGGGTGGAAAATAAGCCCCGGATCCTGCAACAGCGGGTTCAGATCGCGCCCTTCTATCGGGAAGTCCGGCAACGTGCGGGCAAACGGGTTGGAGGTAAACAGAATAAACAGCAGGAAGCCGACGCTAACCATCCCCATCACCGCCAGCACACGGGCGACGATATCCAGCGGCATACGCTGACTAAACAGCGCCACGGCAAAGGTCCAGCCACTCATAAGCAGCACCCACAGCAGCAGCGAGCCTTCATGCGCGCCCCACGTGGCTGCCACACGATACCAGACCGGAAGCTGGGTATTGGAGTTACTGGCGACGTAGGTGACGGTAAAGTCATTGACCACAAAGGCGTTAATCAACACCAAAAACGCGCCCATCACACAGATAAACAACAGCCAGGCAAAGGGCCGTGCAGAGGCCATCATCCGTACATCGCCGCGCGCAACGCCCCACAGCGGATAAACCGAGAGCAGCAATGCGACGCCAAGCGCCAGGCACAGCAGCCCGTTGCCAATTTCAGGCATCATGACGTTTTATCCTTATACACACTTTCCGGGCGACGATGGTTTTCCTGCATAGCTTTTTCGACTTCCGGCGGGGTGTAATTCTCATCATGTTTGGCGAGAACTTCTTTGGCCTGAACATGATTCCCCTCGCCCAGCTCACCCTGAACAACGACGCCCTGCCCTTCACGGAACAGATCCGGCAGGATGCCTTCATACGTCACATCCACCACGCCTTCGGCATCATAGATGCTGAAATTCACCTTCAGCGATTGCGGGTCACGCTTTACACTGCCCGGCATGACCATGCCACCCACGCGCAGGCGTTGGCCAACTTCTGGCATCTGCTGGGTTTCACGCTTGCCGTAGAGGATTTCGCCCGGCGTATAGAACAAGTCGATATTGGAACGCAGCGCGTAAAGCACCAGCGTGATGGTCAATGCCAGACCCGCCAGTACCGCACAGGCTATCCATAGCCGATTTTTACGTCGAATATTCACGCCGCCTCCCGTTGTACTTGCGCCGCACGCATGCGGGATTCTCTTGCCCGCTGCTGCGCCACGCCGCGTAAAATCGCGCGGTGCTGTAGCGCGGAATGCAGTACCAGCACCGTCAGCGGAATAACGCTCATCGCCACGGCCAGCCAGACATACAAGGCGTAGCCGCCCATGGCGAAAAAATCACTCCAGGATGCAAATGCAGGGGTCATTGGCGGCCTCTTTTTAAGATCAGTTCACTCACCCACGGGCGGCGTTTTTCCATCAACAAAATCAGGTTACGCATGCGCATCAGCGTCAGCGTGACAAACAGTAACAGGTAACCGACGATCGCCAGACGCAGTGGCGTGCGCATCGCCGGGTCGATGCTTTGCTGCATACGGGTTGACCCCTGGTGCAGCGTATTCCACCATTCTACCGAGTAGTGAATGATCGGTAAGTTCACCACGCCAATCAGCACCAGAATCCCCGCGGCACGCCCTGCTACACGGCGGTCATCAAAGGCGTGCCACAGCGCAATCGCCCCAACGTAGAGAAACAGCAGCACCAGTTCAGAGGTGAGCCTGGCATCCCACACCCACCAGGTTCCCCACATCGGTTTACCCCATGCAGAACCGGTCACCAGGGCAATAAAGGTAAACACCGCACCAATGGGCGCCATCGCCGCCAGCGCCAGGTTGGCCATTTTCATCTGCCAGACCAGGCCGATAAACGCGGCAACCGCCATTGAGGCGTAAATGCCCATCGACCAGATTGCCGCCGGGACGTGCAGGTAGATGATGCGATAACTCTGCCCCTGCTGATAATCCGCGGGTGCAAAGCCAAATCCCCAGATCCAGCCCGTTACCAGTACCACTGCGCTGGCAATGGCCAGCCACGGGATAAACCAGCCACAGATCTGATAGAGCCGTGGGGGCATCGCCAGTTGATGAAGTATTTTCCACATAGTTCAGTCACCAGACTCAAGCAAAACAAATGAAATTACCTTGGTGCCGGATAACCGCGCTTGCGCCTTATCCGGCCTACAGTTACTGCACGCTAATACGTAGCGCCGCCGCTGTCGCAAACGGACTTAACGTTGCGCTACCAACCAACAGTGCGCCCAAAATCGCCATGTAGCCTTCAACGGGTAAGTGCATTGAGGCAGCGTCCATCGCGGCGGTAGCAAAAATCAGTAATGGAATCGTGAGCGGTAGCACCAGTACGCTTAACAATACGCCGCCGCGCTTCAAACCCACCGTTAACCCCACACCCGGTGCCCCGAGAAAACCCAGCGTCGGCGTGCCGAGCAGCAGCGTCAGCGCCATAATTTGCCACCCGTACATATCCATGCCCAGCAGCAACGCCACCAGCGGTGAGAGGATCAGCAGCGGCAGACCGGTCACTACCCAATGCGCCATCACCTTCGCCAGCACCACAGCCGGTAACGGTAACGGCAACAGCATCAACTGCTCAAGGCTACCGTCCTGCAGGTCATCACGGAATAAGCGTTCCAGCGCCAGCAACGACGCCAGCAATGCCGCCACCCAGATAATCCCCGGCGCAATGCGCGCCAGCAGCTGTGGCTCTGGGCCAATGCTCAGCGGGAATAACGTAATCACAATCAGGAAGAACCATAACGGATTGGCGATCTCCGCACTATGACGAAACGCAACCCGCAGTTCTAAACGGAAAATTCGCCACATCATTGCGCTGTCCTCTCGCGGGTCAGCGCGATGCGCCGCACTTTATTGGTTTCTACATTGAGAGGTTGGTGAGTCGTCAGAATAACAACGCCGCCCTGCTCCGTATGCTGTGCCATACGTTGGGTGAGGCGCTCAACGCCATTAACATCAATCGCAGTGAACGGTTCATCGAGGATCCACAGTCGGGCGCGGGTTAGCCACAGGCGAGCCAGCGCAACACGACGCTGCTGCCCGGCGGAGAGCTGATTGACCGGAATATCTTCATATCCGGCAAGACCGGCCTGCGCCAGCGCCTCCAGACACTGGGCGATATCGCCATCATGATGGAAAAACCGCAGATTCTCCAACGCCGAAAGCCGGGTTTTTATCCCCGGCTGATGTCCGATCCACAGCAGTTCCTGATGGAAATTGTCCCGCACCTGATGCAGCGGTTGACCTTGCCAGAGAACGTCTCCGGCATCAGGACGAGCCAGCCCGGTAAGCAACCGCAACAGGGTCGTTTTCCCCGCACCGTTACTTCCGGTAATTTGCACCCATTCCCCTGCGTTAACGCGAAATGACAGCCCGCTAAACAGTATTCTGTCATCTCGCTCACAGAGCAGTTCTCTGGCTTCAAGCATCCTGATTATTTACATCCTGTTAAAAGCCCGGTTTGACTTCGCGCATATCAGGCAGTTTGTGTGCAATCCCTTTATGACAGTCAATACACGTTTGCCCTTCTTTTACGGCCTGGTCATGCATTTTAGCCGCCACGCCTTTCTGGGCAGTTAAATCCATAAACTCGAAGTTGTGGCAGTTACGACACTCTTGCGAATTATTGTCTTTCATACGCCGCCATTCATTTTGCGCCATCGTCAGACGATGGTCTTCAAATTTTTGCGGTGTATCTATCAACCCCAGTGCTTTCGCGTACAGTTCTTTGCTGGCCTTGATCTTACGGATCATTTTCGGGCCCCACTCGTGCGGGACGTGGCAATCAGGACACGTAGCTCGTACACCACTGCGGTTGTTGTAGTGTACGGTTTCCATGTATTCCTGGTATACCGTGTTGCGCATTTCGTGACAGCTAATGCAGAACTCTTCCGTATTGGCCTTTTCCATACCGGTATTAAAGCCGCCCCAGAAAATAATGCCGCCCACAAAGCCGATTAACAACAGCGTGCCGAGCGCCAGACGGCTGGGGCGACGCCACCATTGCCAGACGCGCTTAATCCAGCCTGGTTTACGGTTAGAATTTTCCATAATGACCTCTTATTTCCCGTAACCTTTCGAGGGGGTGAAGGTATTTTCGACAATCGGTGCAGCATCCGCCTGCGGGACATGGCACTGCAGACAGAAATAGCGACGCGGCGCGACTTCCGCCAGTACTTTGCCATCGCTATCCATAAAGTGCGTCGGGCTAATGCGCGGCGCGCCGGTGGTGCGATAGCTTTCGACGCCGTGGCATTGCAGGCAGCGGTTGGTGTTGGTCGTTACCTGGTAACCGTCAACGCTGTGCGGGACCATCGGCGGCTGGTTAACATAGTTCAGCGGCATACGCTCCTGCTCTTTCGGCATGCGAATCGCCCCTTCCTGGGTCCCCGAGACTTCCGGTGACTGGCTCAGATCCACTCCGTTTGCAGCCCAAACGGCCCCACTCACTACCAGGGCCAGCGCGGCCGCCATTTGACTCAGCGCTTTAATCAGGTCATGGCTTTTCATGATTTCGCTCCCGAACTCCATCGTGTTGTTATTGTAAAAACATCCTCAGAACAGACATCCACACAGCGACCGCAACCCATGCAATCGCGACTGGTTACCTGCACCGGACTTTGCTCATCCAGCACCGGGGCACGTAGCACATGCGGTTCCGGGCAAACATGAAAACAATCCATACAGCGGTTACATCTCTCGCGTTCTTTCGCTGACACGGTTAACACCCCTTTGCTTCCCAGCACGCTATACAGCGCGCCTAATGGGCAAAGGTGCCCGCACCAGCCATGCTCAACAACCAGCAAATCAAATAAAAACAGTGCAATAATCAGCAGGATACCGCTACCGAATCCCATTACCAGGCTACGTCCCAGCAAAGAGACCGGATTTATCCACTCCCACAGCAACGTACCGGTCAGCGCGGATCCCACCAGGATAACGACCAGCAGGACGTACCGTATATGGCGCGGAATAGTCGCAGACTGATTCAGGTCAAACCTTCTGCGTAACACACTTGCCAAATCAGTGACCGGGTTCATTGGGCAGATCCAACTGCAAAACAACCGCTTACCGGCCAGGGCATACAGCCCCGTAATAAGTGCAGCACCGATTAACGCTACGGTCGCGGGCAGATGACCACTGGCGAGGCTTTGCAGCGTAATCAGCGGATCGGTGAATGGGATGGTATCCAGCAACAGGCTGCTGCTGTAATTGCCATGCAGGATCCACACCCCGAACCACGGGCCGCTGAGAAACATCGCCAGCACCAAAAACTGCGTCAGACGACGCAGCACCAGCCAACGGTGGCTGCGCCACCAGCCTTTTTTCTCCCGCGCTTCACGCCCGGCATCACGTTTACGATTTGCCATTGTTCCCCTCCAGCCAACCGAAGCGGTAATGGTGTCCCAACTCCCCTTTCGCCAGCGACAGCGGCAGCACTTTTATTGCCGGCTGTTCCAGCACGCAAACCTTTTCGCATTTACCGCATCCGGTGCACGCATCGCTGTGCACGGTCGGAATAAACCGCGCGTGCTTACCGGTGCGCATATTGCGATCCAGTTCCAGGGTGATGGCCTCGTCTATCTTTGGACATTCGCGATAACAGACATCGCAGCGCAGCCCTTGATAGTTAAGGCAGTTCTCGTGATCCAGCAATACCGCCAGCCCCATGCGTGAATCGTCGATCGATTCAATTTCCTTGTCCAACGCGCCGCTGGGGCAGACTTTGGCGCACGGGATGTCTTCACACATTTCGCAGGGAATATCGCGAGCGATAAAATACGGTGTACCGGCCGCCAGCCCGGAGGCCAGCGTCGCCAGTTTCAGCGTGTCATAGGGACACGCCTGAACGCACTGTCCACAGCGCACGCAGGCGCTGGCAAAGGCGTCCTCACTCAATGCCGCTGGCGGACGCAACCGCACGCCAGTTGCACGTGCAGTTTGCTGTTGCAACCCCAGCACCACGCCAACGGCTGCCAGCCCGCCCGCTGTGCGAACCATATCGCGCAGAAAGCGGCGGCGGCCATTTTGGGGTTTTGCTGACCGGGACATAACGCGTTACACCTTCGCCAGCTTCACGGCGCACTTCTTGAAATCCGTCTCTTTAGAGAGCGGATCCGTCGCATCCAGCGTCAGGTTGTTCACCAGCTGTGCGGCGTCAAAGAACGGCATGTACACCAGCCCCTGCGGTGGACGGTTACGACCGCGGGTTTCAACAATCGAAATCACTTCGCCACGACGGGAAACCACTTTCACCTTGTCGCCACGACGCAGATCGCGGGCTTTCGCATCCAGCGGATGAATAAACAGGACGGCTTCCGGGAAGGCACGGTGCAGTTCAGGCACGCGGCGCGTCATGCTGCCGGTGTGCCAGTGCTCCAGCACGCGACCGGTGGAGAGCCACAGGTCATACTCTTTATCCGGCGCTTCTGCGGCGGGTTCAAACGGCAGCGCGAAGATGACCGCTTTGCCATCCGGCTTGCCATAGAACTTGTAGCTTTCGCCCACCTTCACGTAAGGGTCGTTACCTTCGCTGTAGCGCCACTGGGTCTCTTTACCGTCGACCACCGGCCAGCGTAAACCGCGCGCTTTGTGATAATCGTCAAATGGCGCCAGATCGTGACCATGACCGCGACCAAACCAGGCGTACTCTTCGAACAGCCCTTTTTGCAGATAGAAGCCCAGCTCGCGGGATTCATCGTTCAGCTGATCGTCAGCCAGTTCCGTCAGTGGGAATTTCGTCACCGCAGGCGTGGCGAACAGCACGTCGTACAGCGTTTTACCGCGCAGCTCCGGTTTCTGTGCCAGCAGTTCCTCCGGCCAGACCTCTTCGGTTTTGAAACGACGGGCAAACTGCACCATTTGCCACAGGTCAGACTTCGCTTCACCCGGCGCTTTAATTTGCTGACGCCAGAACTGAGTACGACGTTCGGCGTTACCGTAGGCCCCTTCTTTTTCCACCCACATTGCGGTCGGCAGGATCAAGTCGGCAGCCAGAGCGCTGACGGTCGGGTACGGATCGGACACGATGATAAAGTTGCGCGGATCGCGCCAGCCCGGCATACGCTCTTCGTTGATGTTTGGCCCGGCCTGCATGTTGTTGTTACACATCACCCAGTAGACATTCAGCTTGCCGTCTTTCAGCGCACGGTCCTGCGCCACGGCGTGCAGACCGACTTTCGCCGGGATGGTGCCGGTCGGAATATTCCAGTGTTTCTCACAGATATCGCGGTGCTTCTCGTTAGTCACCACCATGTCCGCAGGCAGACGGTGAGAGAACGTCCCCACTTCACGGGCGGTACCACAGGCGGAAGGCTGACCGGTCAGCGAGAACGGTCCGCAGCCAGGCTGAGAGATTTTGCCGGTTAGCAGGTGCAGGTTATAGACCAGGTTATTGGCCCATACGCCGCGAGTATGCTGGTTAAAGCCCATCGTCCAGTAGGAGATAACTTTCTTCTTCGGATCGGCATACAGTTGCGCCAGCTGTTCCAGCTGATCTTTCGGCACGCCGGTCATTTCTGCGGTTTTATCCAGCGTATAGTCCGCAACAAACGCCTTGTACTCTTCGAAGCTGATCGGCTCAGACGCATCGGAACCTGGGTTTTTCGCGGCTTTTTCCAGCGGATGCGTTGGGCGTAAGCCGTAGCCAATATCCGTCGCACCTTTGCGCAGGTTAACGTGTTTGCTGAAGAAATCCTGGTTTATCGCATTGTTTTGAATGATATAGTTGGCGATATAGTTGAGGATCACCAGGTCGCTTTGCGGCGTGAAGACCATGCCGTTATCTGCCAGCTCAAAGCTACGATGCTGATAGGTAGAGAGAACCGCAACGTTGACGTTGGGATCGGACAGACGACGGTTAGTGATGCGCGACCACAGAATTGGGTGCATCTCCGCCATGTTCGCACCCCACAGCACGAACGCATCCGCATGTTCGATATCGTCATAGCAGCCCATCGGCTCATCCATACCAAAGGTACGCATAAAGCCCACCACCGCCGACGCCATGCAGTGACGTGCGTTCGGGTCGATATTGTTGGTACGGAAACCGGCTTTGAACAGCTTCGCGGCGGCGTAGCCTTCCCAGATGGTCCACTGACCGGAACCAAACATGCCGATGGCATCAGGTCCTTTCTCTTTCAGCGACGTTTTGAATTTTTCTTCCATCACATCAAAGGCCTGATCCCAGCTAATCGGGGTGAACTCGCCTTCTTTGTGATATTTACCGTCCTTCATGCGCAGCATTGGCTGCGTTAAACGGTCTTTTCCGTACATGATTTTGGGTAGGAAATACCCTTTAATACAGTTAAGTCCACGGTTAACCGGCGCTTCCGGGTCACCCTGGCATGCCACAACACGGCCTTGCTGGGTGCCAACCAATACGCCACAGCCAGTACCGCAAAAACGGCACGGGGCTTTGTCCCATTTGATCGCTTCTTGCTGACCGACTACCGCGCGGGCAACGCCCGGCACGCTTAACCCGGCAGCCGCCGCAGCGGCCGCAACGGCGTTAGCTTTCATAAAGCTACGACGACTGAGTTTCATGGTGTTTCCTCACCTTGCTCATCCTGCTGGTGATAAACCAGCGACACCGCCAGTACGCCCGCAACGTTGCGCACTGACTCAATTGTTTTCATTAGTGTTTCACTGTGTTCTGCTTCTACCACCACAATCAGTTGGCCGCTTTCCACATCGCTGAGTGCAACTTCACAACCTGGAAATGTACGTAACTGCGTAGCGATATCGTTGATGTGCTGACTTTTGGCCTGAACGACCAGGCTGCAAACCTGCCAGTTAGTGTCCATGGTGGTACTCCGCATTAATGGCTGATACCGGACAGGTCGCGACACACGCACCACATCCGCTACAGGCTTGATTGTCGAGCTGTGGCTGATATATACCGGACAGCGTGGGGCGAAAGGTAATGGCCATGGGTTCACAGCTATCCTGACAGCGATGGCACTCTACAGATTGATTGGCGAGACAGTTTTCACCGATCGTAACATTCAGATCCCAGGCCCTGGTGTGGCGCGGAAGAAAGAGTGATTCGGGACAGGCCTCTGCGCAGGCGTAACAAAAGCTGCACTCGCCGTGTTTGAAATTTACGCTCGGAAAACCGCCCTGGCCTCGCTGCAGGATGCCGGTTTCACACGCCTGGACGCAGGCGTCACAACGCAGGCAATGCGCCAGAAAGTGAGATTCTTCCATGCTCCACGGCGGACGGATCCCCGTACTGGCGTTACGCCAGCTACCTGTCAACATGCCTCGACGGGATAAATCAACCATGACATTGTCCTTCCATAAATGACGCTCTCCCTGAGCGGGTTGAACGACAATAAGTAACCGCACTATTTATGAGTAGTTATTTTTAACAGTAAGATATTTCAGGATGTGTTAGAGGTGCATACCCCAATTGGGGTAAATGCTGTTGCCGGATCAAAAGAGAGTGGAGTTGAGATAAAAAAACGCGCTTTTACTCACATTTCAATGAGTTATATAAACAGTTATATAACGAAAGCACACCCAAGAGAATAATCTTAAAAATAAGATAATTCTTAGAACATATCACTATTTAACAATTAAACACTCAACCAATGCACTTTAAATATAAGTAAATTTAGATTAATAGCGCATGTGAATATGCTAACCTGCGACAAACACGTTCAGAAGACAGAAGAAAGGAAACACTGTGAACAATAAGATGAAGACCATCGTCCCTGCCATCCTGCTAGCCACGTTTGCCAGCACCTCTGCATGGGCAGCAACCAGTGATACTCCCGATCAGCCGCTGGAAAAAGTCGCCCCGTATCCGAAAGCAGACAAAGGGATGAAACGCCAGGTTATCCAGCTTACTCCTGAGAATGATGAATCTACTCTCAAGGTAGAACTGCTGATCGGCCAAACGCTGGAGGTTGACTGCAACCAGCATCGCCTGGGCGGAGAACTGGACAGCAAAACGCTGGAAGGTTGGGGTTACGACTACTACGTAGTCGACAAAGTTACCTCTCCGGTGTCAACCATGATGGCCTGCCCGGACGGCAAGAAAGAGAAGAAGTTTATTACCGCTCATTTGGGTGACGACGGTATGTTGCGTTACAACAGCAAATTACCGATTGTGGTCTACACCCCGGAAAACGTAGAAGTAAAATACCGTATCTGGAAAGCAGAAGAGAAGATTCAGGACGCAGTCGCGCGATAAATGAGAATGTGCCGGATGGCGGCGTACCGCCTTATCCGGCCTACGTGTAGCGTGCTGTAGGCCGGATAAGCGCAGCGCCATCCGGCATTTTATTTACAGTGCGATATCCGCAACCGCTTTCTGCTCTGGCTGCGGTTGAGCCTGAGGTTTTAACTGCGGTTGAGGCGTTTCATCAGCCACCTGCGGTTTATCGTATTTCAGACCCAGAACGCCACTGGTGTACTGCAGCTCTTGTTCCGTGGCCTCGACGTTACCGTTCAGCTTGGTGCCGTAAGACGGAATAATCGTTTTCAGCTTCGCCTGCCATTGCGGGCTGGCGACTTTATCTTTAAACACTTTTTCCATCAGATGCAGCATGATCGGTGCCGCCGTTGACGCGCCCGGTGATGCACCCAACAGTGCGGCAATCGTGCCGTCTTTGTCGCTCACCACTTCGGTCCCCAGACGCAGCACGCCGCCCTTGTCTTCATCACTTTTGATGATTTGCACGCGCTGGCCAGCCTGCCACAAACGCCAGTCTTCTTTCTTCGCCTGCGGGTAGTATTCCTGCAGCGCAGCAAAACGGTCGTCGTCGCTGAGCATCACCTGGCTGACCAGATATTTCACCAGATCGAAGTTATCCAGACCCACATTCATCATCGGCATAACGTTCGAGGTGGTGGTAGAACTCAGCAGATCCCACAATGAACCGTTTTTCAGGAACTTGGTGGAGAAGGTCGCAAACGGCCCGAACAGCACCACGCGTTTACCATCCAGAACGCGGGTATCAATATGCGGAACGGACATTGGCGGTGCGCCGACAGAAGCCTGACCGTAAACCTTCGCCAGATGGCGATTCACCACATCCGGGTTTTCCGCCACCAGGAACTGGCCGCCAACCGGGAATCCGCCGTAGCCTTTCGCTTCCGGGATGTCGGTTTCCTGCAACAGTTTCAGCGCAGCGCCACCGGCGCCGATAAAGACAAACTTCGCCTTGATGTCGCGTTCCGCTGCGTTGTTTTTCAGATCGGCAACCGTGACGGTCCAGCTGTTATCGGCGTTACGCTTAAAGCCCCGTACTTCAGTACTGAGTTGCAGCGCAAAATTAGGCTTTTTCTGTAACGAGGCGATCAGCTGGCGTGTAATTTCGCCATAGTTGACGTCAGTCCCAATCTCGGTACGCGTTGCCGCCACTTTCTGGTTTGGATCGCGTCCTTCCATCACCAACGGCGCCCACTCTTTGATCTGGGCGTGATCTTCGGAGTAACGCATGCCACGGAACAGCGAACTTTGCTGCAGGGCTTTATAACGCGCACGCAGGAAGTTGACGTTCTCATCACCCCAGACAAAGCTCATATGTGGCACGGTGGTGATAAATGAACGCGGGTCATGCATCACGTCGTTGTTGACCTGATAGGCCCAAAACTGGCGGGAAATCTGGAAGGCTTCGTTAATTTCAACGGCCTTTTCAATGCTGATGGTACCGTCGGCTTTTTTCGGCGTGTAGTTTAATTCCATCAGAGCAGAGTGGCCCGTACCGGCGTTGTTCCAGCCGTTTGAACTCTCCTCGGCCACACCATCCAGTCGCTCAACCATGGTCATTGACCAATTGGGTTCCAGCTCCTGTAAATAAGTGCCTAACGTGGCGCTCATGATGCCGCCGCCAATTAGCAGTACATCCGTTTCCTGCTCTTCCGTCGCTTTCGCTTGTGCCGCCATAGAGACAACGTTCAGCCCTAACGCCATGGTGAAGAGCATGGCTGTCACTTTTTTCATCATGTTAATGCCTTACTTTTAGTATCGCTTTTTCGCTTTTATTGCAGGTGAAAATATTGCGGGTTAACGGTAACACTTAAGTAAAAAATAATAAAATATTGTTTATAATTTATGTTTAAATTTTAAAAATGTTATTAATAGGTTGATTCTTTATACGGTTATTGACAATCATTTCTGGAAACCTGCCCGTCAGGCGGGTACTATGCAGCGCTTTGCTATTCACCGCACGGATGCCTGCCGGTCTGCTGTTATCAGGCCATTTCTGACCTGAGAGTAACTATGTCTGCAACTCATTCATCCCCTGCCGCTGTGGCGGAACATTCCGTCGGCGTTGTGCTGCGTCAACCCCGCCTGCTGATGCGCGAAACGCTGGCCGGCGTGGTCACAGCGCTGGCGCTTATCCCGGAAGTGATCTCCTTTTCTGTCATCGCCGGCGTGGACCCTAAAGTCAGCCTGATAGCCTCGGTTGTCCTGTGCCTGGCAATGTCCTTCTTAGGCGGACGTCCGGCCATGGTGACCGCCGCTGCCGGATCGGTGGCGCTGGTGATTGGCCCAATGGTGCATCAGCACGGCGTACAGTACATCCTGCCAGCCGTGGTGCTGGCCGGGGTTATCCAAATCCTGTTTGGCGTATTGGGGATGGCGCGTCTGATGCGTTTTATCCCAACAGCCGTGATGACCGGTTTTGTTAACGCGCTGGGCATCTTGATCTTCTTTGCACAGGTTCCGCACTTCTGGAGTAAAAGCCCGTTGATTTGGGGCCTGTTTGTTCTGACGCTGCTGATTGTGCTGTGGGTACCGCGGTTTATTAAAAGCATTCCCGCGCCACTGATTGCCATCGTGCTGCTGACGGTCTTCACCGTAACCAGCGGGCAGCTGTTGCCGACCGTCGGTGACGAAGGCGCAATGGGCGGTGGATTACCCGGATTCACGCAGCTATTCGTGCCGCTCAATCTGCACACGCTGGCCATTATCTGGCCCTGCGCGCTGAGTATCGCTTTTGTCGGCTTGATGGAGTCTCTGCTCACTGCCCGACTGGTTGACGATCTGACGGTCACGCCGTCGAATAAGAATCGCGAGAGTACCGGACTGGGGATAGCCAATATTCTGGCCGGTTTTTATGGCGGCATCGCCGGATGCGCGATGATTGGTCAAACGATTGTTAACGTTGAGATGGGTAAAGGACGCAGCCGTGTTTCCACCTTTGCCGCCGGGCTGGTATTGCTGCTGTTGGTCACCGCGTTAAGCGAGGTGATGGCGAAAATACCCATGTCGGTACTGGCAGGGATTATGGTGATTGTGGCGGTGAAAACCTTCAGCTGGCACAGCATCCAGCCCGCAACACTGGCGAAAATGCCGGTCAGCGAAACGCTGGTGATGCTGATTACCGTTGCCGCAACGGTGTCGACCGGCAACCTGGCTATTGGCGTGGTTGCCGGGGTATTGACGATGCTGGTCCTGCCGCGCATCGTCAGAGGCAAACGCCCGACTACACCAAAAACAGCGTCGCCAGACCGAGAAAAATAAAGAACCCGCCGGTGTCGGTGATGGCGGTGATCATCACGCTTGAGCCGATCGCCGGGTCGCGCCCCAGCTTGACCATAGTCATTGGAATAATCACCCCCATCAGCGCTGCCATTAACAGATTAAGCATCATCGCCAGGGTCATCACGCCGCCGAGCGCCATGTCATCGTACAACCACCAGGTGATGCCGCCCATAATCCCGCCCCAGACCAGCCCGTTAATCACCGCCACGCCCATTTCACGCAGGATCAGAAACGTCAGGTTTCCTGGCTGAATGTTTTGCAGCGCCAGCGCGCGAACAATCATGGTGATGGTCTGATTACCGGTATTGCCGCCAATCCCCGCCACGATGGGCATGAGCGAGGCCAGCGCCACCAGCTGTGAAATCGTGTGTTCAAAACCGTCAATGACGCGCGAGGCGATAAACGCGGTACAGAGATTGACGGCCAGCCAGGCCCAACGGGTTTTTACCGCTTTGGTAACCGGGGCAAAGACATCTTCTCCGGCGCTTAAGCCCCCCATCCGGCGCAGATCGGTGTCCGTTTCTTCATACACCACATCGACGATCTCATCGATGGTTAAACGCCCCATCAGCTTGCCGGTTGGGTCCACCACCGCCGCACTGACCAGGTTATCACGTTCAAAGGTACGCGCGGCGTGCTCGGCGATATCTTCCGGGGAAAAGGTCAGCGGATCGTCTTCCATCACCTCACTGACTTTGCGCTGCACGTCGTTCAGCAGAATGCAGGTTAACGTCAGCTCGCCCACCAGTACTTTATTGCGGTCGGTGACGAAGAGTTTATCGGTGTTCTCCGGCATTTTACCCAGCCGTCGCAAGTAGCGCTGTACCACCTCCAGCGTCACGTCCGGGCGCACGGTAATGACCTCGAACTCCATGATCGCACCGACGCGGTTCTTCTCGTAGTGCATCACCTGGCGTACGCGCGCCCGCTCTTCCGCCGGTAACGTCGCCAGCAGTCGACCAGTCAGGTTACGCGGTAAATGCTGCACGACGTAAATCTGCTCGTCGATGTCGAGGTATTGCAGCGCGTCGAGCAATTCCCTGTCCGACATTTCATCGATCAGATCGTCCCAGACGTTTTCAGACGCCTCCAGCAGCACATAACCACGCTTGTCGCTTTGGATCAGTCGCCATAGCGCGTGACGTTCTTCGGAGGGTAAGGCTTCGAGGGTATCGGCCAGATCGGGTGGCGGCAAATGCGCCACCAGCGCCCCTACCTCAGCAATATCGTCGGCCAGCGTACCGACATCATATTGCTCAGCCAGGGTAAGCTTGCCCAACAACGTTGAAATAATGGCTTTATCAGTGGTCAGCAGCCAGATCAGGCGGGCACGTTCTTCATCACGTAGCCTGGCGCTGTTTTTGTGTATTACGGACATTAATCATAAATCCATGATATGAAATATCATTAATCATGATGCCGAATTATGTAAATAACAATAAACGAAGCCGCCGGATGAACAAAAAACCGGCGGTTGGTTGGGTTACGCTGTGCGAGCTACGGCATCTCGCGAGGCAGCATCGCGATCGTCGCCCAGCAGCTCAGTCAGTTGGCCGTTGCGCATTTCAAGCAGGCGATCGGCATGAATAAAGTAGTGATCGTCATGGCTAATGGCGAAGATGGTTTTGCCCATCTCCTGCATCAGCGGTAGCAGCACCTGGTAGAATTCGCGACGGAAGTGCGGGTCCTGATCGGCAGCCCATTCATCCAGCAGAATAATGTCGCGTTCCTCGGCTAACGCCAGCAGCAGCGCCACGCGTTTTTTCTGCCCTTTCGACAGCTTAAGATTCAGAATGCGCCCGTCGTTCAGTTCCAGCTTGTGCGCCATCTGCAGATGTTCCAGCCACTTATCAACCAGCGCCGGGTTAGCGTCTTTGCCTTCCGGCCCCAGCAGTTTGTCGAACAGCCAGACGTCAGTAAACACGGCGGAGAACAGCTTGCGGTAGTCTTCGGGCTTGTCGACTGCCACCGCCTTACCGTCGAGCAGGATCTCGCCAGACTGCGGCTGGTATAACCCGGTCAGTAACATGGCCAGCGTGGATTTCCCGCTACCGTTACCGCCAATCAGGAAGATAAGCTCGCCACGGTGAATAGTCAGATTGACCGGCCCAACGGAGAAGGCATTGTCCTGATAGTGGAAAACCACGTCGCGTAACTCGAGCGTTTGCCAGTTCGGGAAGGCTGTAGGACGTGGGAATTCCGCCTTGAACGGTGCCAGGGAGAATTTATTCAGTTTATTGAACGCCACCTGGGCGGTGAGCAGCGTGGGCAGCGCACCAACGGCGGACAGCAGCGGCGTACGCAGGAATAACAGCGTCAGCGAATAGGTTGCCGCAACGTTGGTATCCGCCCAGCCGAGGCTGTTAGCCATCCAGAACACCAGGCCAATGGCACCCAACATCATAATGTTCGACCAGTTGACCGCGCTCAGGTGGAAGGTATCGGCGCGGATAATATGGTGGCGGTACTCTTTGGCATCCGGGACGTACAGTTGATTAAAAATATGCTCGGCGCGTTCACGGTTAAGGGTCAGCTCTTTGCGCCCTTCCAGCACCGTCTGGTAATCGTTGTACAACTTGTCTTCGGTTTCACGCAACGTGGCCATGTGTTTGTACACCCGCGCCACCAGCACGAATCCGCCCCAGATGGTGATCGCCATCCAGATTGCCGTCACCAGCAACATTTTGGTCGACAGCATCGCCAGATATGCCGCCGACCCGACGGTCAATATGATCCCCTGAACCAGCTCCGGCAGGCGGACAAAGGCGATGGTGATATTGCGGATATCGCTGGTTAAGCCCGCCAGCAACGCGGCGCTACCGAGCTGCTCGATGCGTTCGACGTGGGTATCCAGAATACGTTTGATAAATTCGCTACGCAGACGGTAGACAAAGTGGTGCCCCAGCGTGGTCAGCGCCAGCTGTGAGCCAAGGGTTACAATCATCAGCAGCAGCAGCAGGCCGAGAAACTCCGGCAGCACCATCAGCGTGGTGTCGACCGTTTCAATCAGGCGCTGGTTGATAAACGCAATCAGCCCAATTCCCAACGCAGCGCTGGCAAGGCTGAGCGCCATGACGCTGATAAATGGCCAGCGATACTGCCGCCAGACAAGAAGTAAAAGTTCCATGTGTTCAACCCGGACAAGTAATAACAGCCCGCAGTTTAAACATCTCCTCGCTTACGGCAATAATAATTCTTATTTTTATTCTTCTTTACATGCACGGCGAAAAGTCAGATTGTAACGGCAGTCGGTCGTCAACGGATGGTACCCCGTCTTAAGCGGCTGTATCCCATGATAAAACAAGCGCGATTTCCCGCCCCACACCACCACATCGCCGTGTTCCAGCAGCAGACGTTTTAACGGATCGCTACGCTTCAGACCACCAAACTGAAAGATTGCGGGCAGGCCCAACGAGACAGAAACGATAGGCGCTTGCAGGTCGGGTTCGTCTTTATCCTGATGCAATGACAGCTTTGCCCCTGGCGTGTAACGATTAATCAAACAGGCATCCGGTCGAAAATCGGGATAGCCTGCAGCGGTTGCCGCTTGTTGGCACAAATCGGTAAAGACCTCTGGCAAAGGCGGCCATGCGCACCCTGTCAGCGGATCGCTCGGTGAATAAAGGTAACCATGCTGATCGGTCGTCCAGCCCAATTGCCCGCAGTTGGTCATCGCCACCGACATCGTATACCCGCCGGGAGTCACCATCTGGCGAAACGGCGATTGTCTGACGACAACCGCCATTGCCTGTAATAAAGAAGGTGCAGCATCAAACGCAAAACGGCGCAAAATGACCGCGCCGGACGCCAGCGGCTCCTGCCAGGGTTTTGCCTGCGCAAAGAGATCGAGCATTATCTGTCCTCACCTGTGGTTTCACGTTGCAGCAGTTGCGCCTTGCGGGCGACGCCCCAGCGATAACCTGAAAGCGCGCCATCGCCGCGGATCACCCGATGACACGGGATCACAATCGCCAGCCTATTTGCCCCGCAGGCGCTCGCCACCGCGCGTACCGCTTTCGGTTTCCCCACGGCATTCGCCAGCTGCTGGTAGCTCACCGTTTCACCACAAGGAATATCGCGCAGCGCCTGCCACACTTGCTGCTGAAACGCGGTTCCGCGTATATCCAGAGGCAGTATCAGCGGGGTATTACGCGTGTTAATAACCGCGATCACCTCACGGACATGTTGCTGAAAATCGGTATCAGCAGGCATATCTTGTGCGGCAGGGAACAGTTCATGCAGCTCTGATACCAGCGTGGCGTCGTCGTCACCGAGTAAAATTGCACAGATACCGCGTTCGCTTTCCGCTACCAGGCAGCGGTCCAGTACGCAGTCCGCCACGGTATAGCGAATCGCCAGCTTATCGCCGCCTTGACGAAACTGCTTCGCCATCATGCCCAGCGCTCCATCCGCTTTACGGTAATAGCTGCTGCTGTCGGGGAAGCCGGCATTCAAAATCGCCTGGGTCACCGGTGCGCCTTTCGCTAGCGCGTCACGCAAACGCCTGACGCGCCAGGACTGCTGCCACGCTTTCGGCGTCATGCCCGTCGTAGCTTTAAACAGGCGATGTAAATGAAACGGGCTCATCGCCACTTGCTGGGCTAAAGCCTCCAGCGTGAGCGGCGACTCCTGCTCTAACAGCTGGCAGGCCAGGCTAATCTTCTCCAGCCTGTGCTGCTGCGCGTTGGCTTTATCCGGCTGACAGCGTTTACAGGGACGAAACCCTGCCGCTAACGCCTGCCCGACATCGGCAAAGAAACGGACATTCTTACGCAGCGCATGTTTGGCCCGACAGGACGGCCGACAAAAAATACCGGTGGTTTGCACAGCAAAAACAAACTGACCGTCGGCGTCGGCGTCACGCTGCAACACCGACTGCCAGCGCTCCTCATCGGTTACGCGACAAACATTTTTCATGATGGACTCCTTTGTTAAGCATAGCGCTTAGCCTTAGTGTGTCCGCATTGCAGAACGTAAAAACCCGCAATCTTGCTTTTTAATTTTTATCGCTGACCAGAAAGCTTTTGAACTGCGGCGACATCCAGGTTTTAAACCCCTCACCTTCTTTGACGATCATATAGACCGCCAGCCCTTCACGACGCACGACCTCTTTGGCTTTGTCAGTGCCAAGCACCATCAGCCCGGTATCCCAGCCGTCGGCTTCCAGCGCCGTTGGCGCAATCACCGTCACCGAGACCAGATTGTGCTCAATTGGCCGACCGGTTTGCGGATCGATAACATGCGACAAACGCTTACCGTCCAGTTCATAGTAATTGCGATAACTGCCAGACGTGCTGATGCCATGACCGTTAATATCGACAACCGCCTGCACCGCGTTTTCCCGATCGGTGGGCTTCTGGATCGCCACGCGCCACGGACGTCCCTCGGCGTTCATCCCCCGGCTGTTCAGCGCCCCACCAACGGACACCAGATAACGGGCGATCCCCTCCTGCTCCATCAGTCGGGCCAGATGATCGGCAGCATAACCTTCACCAACGGTAGAGAGATCGACATACAGATCCGCTAGATCTTTCTGCAGATAATTCTGCCGCGTGTCATTGATTACGGTCAGGTGCTGCAGCCCGGTTTGCGCTTTCGCGGCGTCAATCTGTGCCTGCGTGGGGATATGCAGCGGCTGCTGGTCCGGACCAAATCCCCACAGGTTAACCAACGGGCCGACGGTGATGTCCATCGCGCCATCGGTTTTCGCGCCAATGCGTAGCGCCGAGGTGATGATATCCGCCATGGCATCGTTAACCGGCCAGGGTGACAGGCTTTTCGACAGGTTAAAGCGCATCAGCGCAGAATCGTTTTTATAGGTAGAGAGCAGTTGATCGTCAGCATCAAGCTGCGTCTGGATCTTGGCCCGCAGTTCTTCGGCGCGTTTGGCATCGACATCCACCACGCTAACCCGCCAGAAGGTGCCCATGGTTTTGCCATCCAGGACGGTGGCGGCGGGGGGTGTGGTCTGAGCCGATTTTGGCGCGTTATCGCAACCAACGAAAAAGATCGTCGCAGCCAACAGGGCTACGCGGTAAAAATTCATATCCATACGTGATAATCCTCATGCGAACGGACGCAAGAGTACACCAAAAAGGGTTGCCTGTACGCCGGAATAACGGCATGAAAAAAGGCCCCGCAGGGCCTTTTAATAACAATGAACGCAGATTAGAACTGGTAAACCAGACCCAGCGCTACGATATCATCGGTAGAGATACCCGCATCACGGGTGAACTGGTTGTCATCCAGCAGGTTGATTTTGTAATCAACGTAGGTAGACATGTTTTTGTTGAAGTAGTAAGTCGCGCCAACATCAACATATTTCAGGATGTCTTCGTCACCATAACCACGACCCAGGTCTTTACCTTTGGACTGCAGGTAAGCCACGGACGGACGCAGACCGAAGTCGAACTGGTACTGTGCAACGGCTTCGAAGTTCTGCGCTTTGTTAGCCCAGCCTAAATCACCTGCACGCGTTGCGTTGTAGGTCTGGGTGTACTGTGCAGCCAGGTACACGTTGTTCGCGTCGTATTTCAGACCACCGGTGTAGGTTTCAGCACGGTCGCCAGTACCGAAGTTCAAACGGTTCTGCTCGTCAGTACGTTTGGAGCTGGTGACTGCGGTACCCAGCGCGAAGCCTTCACCGATATCATACGTGATCGATCCGCCAACACCGTCGCCATTCTGACGCAGTGCATCACGACCGTTGCCGGTCACTCCCGTCATGCCTTCGCCTTCCGGGCTACCGTTTTTACCCTGGTACTGAATGGCAAAGTTCAGACCATCAACCAGGCCGAAGAAATCGGTGTTACGGTAGGTCGCGAAGCCGTTACCACGCTGCTGCATGAAGTTGTCAGAACCGTAGGTGTCGCCGCCGAATTCCGGCAGAACGTCGGTCCAGGACGTTACATCGTAAACCACGCCGTAGTTACGACCGTAGTCGAAAGAACCGGCATCAGCGAATTTCAGACCTGCAAATGCCACACGGGTCCAGGAGTTGTTTTCGTTTTCAGAGGAGTTACCCATGATCTGGTATTCCCACTGGCCGTAACCGGTCAGTTGGTCGCTGACCTGAGTTTCGCCTTTGAAGCCGATACGCATATAGGTCTGATCACCATCTTTAGTAGAGTCATCAGAGAAATAGTGCAGACCATCGACTTTACCGTACAGGTCTAATTTGTTGCCGTCTTTGTTATAAATTTCAGCCGCATTTGCGGTACCTGCTACCAGCAGTGCTGGTACCAGGAGGGACAGTACTTTAACTTTCATGTTATTAACCCTCTGTTATATGCCTTTATTGCTTTTTTATGCCACTGCTCACTGGCTAACCCTCATTAACCAGTCGGCAACTTCATTCTCCGCAAAAACACAGAATAATCCAACACGAATATGATACTAAAACTTTTAAGGTGTTTCATTTATCTACACAGATGTTTCAAAATGTTAATATCAGGGAACTTTTTAAAAATCAAAAAATGAGCAAAATAAGCACGAATAGTCAAAAAACATACATATAGCAATATAAATCAATCAATTACATTGATAAAACTCATAGCACTGAATGACAAAACAAAATCTTCACTCGCAACTAAAATAGCCCTGCTATCATCATTAACTTTATTTATTACCGTCATTCATTCATGAATGTCTGTTTACCCCTATTTCAACCGAATGCACTGCGTTCGGTTTTTTTTTACCCTTCTTTACACAAAACTGGCTCTCCCGTGCTACCACGGAAAAACTATAACAACTATTAACTATTTCCCTGTGCATTAATCACACCTAAGCTTATCTAATAATTTCTTGTTATTTAATGCTAAATTCTTAGGTTCAAGATTTATATTTATACCTGACACTGCGGGTTGTACAGATTGACCACGCCTTGACGATGGCTACATGTGCGGTAAACACATGCCGCGCGTCCAATGCGGTGAGAGTATGGCAATTCATCCATTACCCTTTATACTGCCCCTTCATCTTAAGCATCGTTCTAACAGGTCTTAAACACGAATGAGTCAGTCAGACACAACGGCTTCTACCCGATTCTCCCTGCTTCCGGGAAGTATTACCCGTTTCTTCTTATTACTGATCGTTGTGCTGTTAGTGATGATGGGCGTGATGGTCCAGAGCGCGGTCAACACCTGGCTAAAAGATAAGAGCTATCAGATTGTCGATATCACGCATGCCATCCATAAACGAGTAGATACCTGGCGGTACGTCACGTGGCAAATTTATGACAATATTGCCGCCACCCCGCAATCCGCCACAGCGGATGGACTACAAGAAACCCGTTTGAAACAAGATATCTACTATCTTGAGAAACCACGCAGAAAGACCGAAGCGCTTATTTTTGGCTCGCATGACAGCTCAACGCTGGAGATGACCCAGCGTATCTCAACCTACCTGGATACCCTGTGGGGGGCCGAGAATGTCCCGTGGTCAATGTATTATCTCAATGGCCAGGACAACAGCCTGATCCTGATTTCGACGTTGCCACTGAAAGATCTGACCTCCGGCTTTAAAGAGTCGACGATTGGTAATATCGTCGATTCGCGCCGCGCAGAAATGCTACAGCAGGCCAATGCGCTGGATGAACGTGAAAGCTTCTCCTCGCTGCGCCGCCTGGTCTGGCAAAACGGCCATTACTTCACGCTGCGTACCACCTTTAATCAGCCGGGACATCTGGCCACCGTGGTGGCGTTTGACCTGCCCATTAATGATCTGATCCCGCCAGGCATGCCGCTGGACAGTTTTCATCTGGAACCTGATGCCACCTCAACGGTCGAGCACAGTAATGAAAAAGAGTCGCCTGACAGCGTCAGTATCAGCTTCAATAACGCCAAAATTGAGATTTCATCGGCGCTAAACTCAACGGATATGCGACTGGTCTGGCAGGTCCCGTTCGGTTCATTGCTGCTCGACACCTTGCAAAATATCCTGCTGCCGCTGTTGCTGAACATCGCATTGCTGGCACTGGCGTTGTTTGGCTATACCACCTTTCGCCACCTCCCTGCTCGCTCGACCGACGTGGCGCCAAATCTTGCCGCCAATAATGAATTACGCGTTTTGCGAGCAATCAACGAAGAGATTGTTTCACTGCTGCCGCTGGGCTTATTGGTGCACGACCAGGAAGCCAACCGTACGGTCATCAGCAATAAAATTGCCGACCACCTGCTGCCGCATTTGAATTTGCAAAATATTACCAGCATGGCGGAACAGCATCAGGGAGTAATCCAGGCCACCGTCAATAATGAGCTGTATGAAATCAGACTGTTTCGCAGCCAGATCTCACCGCGCACACAGATCTTTATTATTCGCGACCAGGACAAAGAAGTACTGGTGAATAAAAAACTGAAACAAGCCCAGCGCCTGTATGAGAAAAACCAGCAGGCCCGCGCCGCCTTTATGCAGAATATCGGCAATGCCCTGAAAGATCCGGCCAGAATACTGGCCGTTAATGCCGCCGCACTCAATACGCCTGACCGTCAAAAACTGGCAAATCAGGCCGATGTGCTGGTGCGAATGGTTGATGAAATTCAGTTGGCCAATATTCTCGAAAGCGACAGCTGGAAAAGCGAGTCCACGCTGTTCTCCGTTCAAACGTTAATTGATGAAGTGGTACCTGACGTTCTGCCGGTCATTAAACGCAAAGGCCTGCAGTTGCTGATTAAAAATAACCTCAGCGCCAGCGATGAACGCCGCGGCGACCGTGACGCCCTGCGCCGTATTCTGCTGCTGTTGATTCAATACGCGGTAACCACCACGCAAATTGGGAAAATTACCCTCGAAGTTGACCAGGATGAATCAGAGGCAGAGCGCCTGACCTTCCGTATTCTGGATACTGGTGAATGCGTAACGTTGAATGAAATTGATAATCTACACTTTCCGTTCATCAATGAAACGCAGGGCGATCGCTATGGCAAAGCCAACCCGCTGACGTTTTGGCTATGCGATCAGCTGGCCCGTAAACTGGGCGGGCACCTGAATATCAAAGCGCGTGAAGAACTTGGAACGCGTTATATCGTCCATGTTAAAATGCCGCTGCATGACCAACATGCTGACATTGAAGAGCGCCTGTTGGATGACGTCTGCGTGATGGTTGATGTCACCTCCAGTGAGGTACGTAGCATCGTATTACGTCAGCTAGAAAACTGGGGAGCCACCTGCATCACGCCCGATGAACGGTTGAGTAGTCAAGAATATGATCTCTTTTTAACTGATAATCCGTCTAATCTTACTGCCTCGGGCTTGCTTTTAAGCGATGATGAGTCTGGCGTACGCAAAATTGGCCCTGGCCAGCTGCGCGTCAACTTTAATATGAGCAATGCTATGCAGGAAGCTGTCCTCGAGCTAATAGAAGAGCAGCTGGCGCAGGAAGAGATCCAGGAAATCCCCCTCGGCGGAGATGAAAACGCCGAACTTCATGCCAGTGGTTACTATGCACTCTTTGTAGACACAGTACCGGATGATGTTAAGAGGTTGTATACTGAGGCGGAAACCAGCGATTTCGCTGCGTTAGCCCAAACCGCCCATCGCCTGAAAGGCGTGTTTGCCATGCTTAATCTGGTACCCGGCAAGCAGTTATGTGAAGCGCTGGAACATCTTATTCAAGAAAAAGATGCTCCAGGTATAGAAAAATACATCAGCGACATTGACGCTTACGTCAAGAGCTTGCTGTAGCAAGGTAGCCCAATACATGAACACTATGAACGTAATTATTGCCGATGACCATCCGATTGTACTGTTCGGTATTCGTAAATCACTTGAGCAAATCGAATGGGTAAACGTTGTCGGCGAATTTGAAGACTCCACTGCACTGATCAACAATTTGCCGAAATTAGACGCGCATGTGTTGATAACCGATCTCTCTATGCCGGGAGATAAATACGGTGACGGGATCACGTTAATTAAATACATCAAGCGCCATTTCCCGAGCCTGTCGATCATCGTCCTGACCATGAACAACAACCCGGCGATCCTCAGCGCGGTGCTGGATCTCGACATTGAAGGGATCGTGCTGAAACAAGGTGCGCCCACGGATCTGCCAAAAGCACTGGCGGCGCTGCAAAAAGGCAAGAAATTTACCCCAGAAAGCGTTTCTCGTTTGCTGGAGAAAATCAGTGCCAGCGGGTATGGTGACAAACGTCTTTCGCCGAAAGAGAGCGAAGTTCTGCGCCTGTTCGCGGAAGGTTTCCTGGTCACTGAAATCGCCAAAAAGCTCAACCGCAGCATTAAAACCATCAGTAGCCAGAAAAAGTCCGCGATGATGAAACTGGGCGTTGAAAACGATATCGCCCTGCTTAATTATCTCTCGTCCGTGACGCTAAGCCCGTCCGACAAAGACTGATTCCTTTTACCATCAACATGCCTGATGGCGCTACGTTTATCCGGCCTACGAACGATACCTCATTGAGGTATGTTCCGTAGGCCGGATAAGGAAAACGCCGCCATCCGGCATTTTTTATCCCCGCGTTTTTCTCACTCTTTCCGCATACACCGTCAGCGTCTGCTTCAGCACATCCAACGTCACCGGCTTGGATAAGCAACTATCCATCCCTGACTCCAGACAACGCTGCTTCTCTTCTGCCAGTGCATTCGCCGTTACGCCAACCACCGGCAGTGTGAGCCCCAGCTGACGAATGCGTTGCGTCAGGCGGTAACCGTCCATATTCGGCATGTTGACGTCGCTCAACACGATATCGATATGATTTTTACTCAGCACATTGAGTGCGTCTACACCATCATTGGCTGTTTTACACTGATACCCCAACGATCCCAGCTGATCGGCCAACAAGCGGCGGTTGATCGGATGATCGTCAACCACCAGAATCATCATGTCATCATAGGTATTGCCGAGTTTATCCGGCGCAGGCAGCGCGCTGGAGAGATTTTCATCCTCCAGCTCAACACGATATATATGCGCCAGCAGCGCAGGCAGCTCGTGCGGTGAGGCCACGCTGTGCACCCACTCACCCGGCGCTCTCTCCTGCGGAATGCCGATATGTCGGCGACAGAAAATCACCGCGGCGCGTCCCTGCCATGCCTGTTCCTGCTCATCATCGGCAATCAACACGTCATCAGCGTCGGGTTGCTGACCTTCATAGCGCAGCACCGTCATCCCGTTACGCGTCAGGCTGGCTTCGATAAAGCGATACAGTGAAGCGTTACGTACCGCCAGCCAGCAGCGGGTATTGGTCAGCCCTTCCACACTTTTCTTCAGTGGATACTGCGCACCATACAGTGGAATACGCACCGTAAACTGGCTGCCCATTCCGGGTTCGGAATCGACGGATATATCACCATCCATCATGCTGATCAGTTTTTCACAAATCGCCAGCCCCAATCCGGTTCCCTGGAAATTACGCTGAACCCCGGTGCCGACCTGAAAGAACGGATCGAACAGACGCACGACTTCTTTGGCCGGAATGCCCACGCCGGTATCACGTACGCGAATACTGAGATAATCACCATGACGCTGCACATGCAGCACAATGCAGCCGGTATCGGTGAACTTAATCGCATTGCTCAACAGATTAGAGATCACCTGCTGCAAACGCATGGGATCGCCATTCAACGCCACCGGCACATCCGGTTCGATGAAACAGTACAATCCCAGCTGCTTACGTACCACCAGCGGCAGATAGTTGGCCGTAATGTGGTTCATCACCTCGCGCGGTGAAAACTCACGCGGCTCAATCTTAAGCTGTTCAGATTCAATTTTTGAGAAGTCGAGAATATCGCTGATAATTTTCAGCAGCAGGCTTGAGGAGTTGTTCATCGCCGTGACCAACCGATCGACACCACTCGGCAACTCTTTGGTTTGCAGCAAATCCAGGTTGCCGATAATGCCGTACAGCGGCGTACGCAGCTCATGGCTGACCGTGGCGAGGAACATCGATTTAGACTGGCTAGCCTGCTCCGCTGCCTGCGCCATCTCCTGCAGCGACTCTTCCATTTTGACACGTGCGCTAACATCAACCAGTACGCAAATCGCCACGTTTTCATTGCGATAGCGCGAATGCACAAAGCTGATTTGCAGATTGGTATTATTGCTGGTGAGCACATCAACGAAATTAACCTGCTGACCGCATATGATCTGTGTGAGCCGCTGCCTGTCCTCGTGGGTCAACATATTCAGATAGGTATGCGCCAACTCGTTACTCAGGATGTTAATACCGTCGATAGTGCGCAGAATACAAATACCGACTGGCGCAGAGGCAACAATTTTACGGTTAAACTGTTCATGCTCTTCCAGACGCTGGGCATCGCTTTCCGCAGGGATAAAAATACGTCGCTCATACATACGTGTCAGCATAAACAGCGCCGCGCCCACCAGCACATTCAACAGAATAGCGTTGAGGATCAACAGGCGAATGCGTTCCAGCACCATGTCGACCGGGACGGAATACACAATACTGAGCGATGATGGCGGCAGATTTTTCTTCAGCACCAGCTCGCGAAAACCCGGCGTATAACCAAACCAGGAACGCTCCTGCATCCAACGCGGTTCAGCTTTGATCGTCCCCTCAGGGCCAGCCAGCGAAATCAGCGCGTGACCATTTTCATCAAGGATAGTCACGCCCATCGGCAGATTACCCGGCGTGAAGAAGTTTTCCATACGAATCGGCTGCTCAACGCCAAGCAGCGCCTGCAGGCGATTAGCCAGATACACCGGCGTCAGCGCATAAAAATAGCCCACGCCCGGACGCGGCCCCTGGCTTATCCAGAACAGGTTATTGCCGTTTTCGTCCTGCGGCGCATTGCGGTACTTAACGATGCGTTCATGCAACGCTTTCAACGCCTCATCGCGTTCAACGGACATATCACGCAGACCAAAGTTGGCCATACACAGGTTATCGCTGCCGATCAGAAACACGCGGTTTAAGTCATAGGCGGCGGAGAAATTGTCGCGCCAGTAGCGCATAAACCACGCCAGCGATTCCAGTGAACCACGCCAGGCGTTGCCCATCACCGCACAGTCGGAATCAGCAAACAACGGCTCAAAATTAGGCACAACGGTTTTGTCATCCCGCGCCCGCAGCGACATCACGCCGTTTTCCGCCGTTAAGCGGTTCTCTGCAATATATTTCAGCTCTTTGATCACATCAGACGTGCGCTGAATGTAGCGCTGCGCCTGATCGGAGCTAAGCGTAAACTCCTGACGGATCTCCGATTCTCGCTGATGCAGCGCATTCACAATGTAGAACACACTCGCAAAAGCAATCAGAAGCCAGACCAGCAGCGCCAGCGCTCTGAACAGGTAGCGTGAGACTTTTAGGGTTGCATGAACAGAAGCAAGGTATTTCAAAGGGGCGAAGCTCCGCCTCAGGGTATGAATAAGTGTGGTTAAGGTAGCGGTAAATGCCCGGCGTCGCAATGCCCTCTCTTTACGGGAATATGATACACCGCTGAGAAAACATTATCTTAACCTCTGATAATCGTCGTTTGACTTAAATACCTTGTACGGATGTCAGAATGCCCGACCTGAAATGGCTGACGCGTCGTTTAACCCCGCGACGTTTACGCAACCAAATGATCATGATGGCCATTCTGATGGTGACAGTACCGACGATATCCATTGGTTATATCGTAGAAACCGAAGGCCGTTCAGCAGTCTTATCTGAAAAAGAGAAAAAACTGTCATCAGTGTTAGCCCTGCTAAACGATGCCTTGGGCGATCGTTTTAGCGACTATGCAAATTTGCCGCGTGACGCGCGCATTCGTGCGCTTAATCAGGCGCTGGGCCCCATCACCGAGCGCATCACACAGGCGTTTCCCGGCGTGGGCGCGGGCTACTACCACAAAGCCCTCGATGCCGTGATCACCTACTCCCCTTCTGCGCTTTATCAGGGCAATGTGGGACTCACTATCTCACCTGACCACCCAGGACGTGACGTGATGAGCACCCAGTCGGCCATCGTCGTCTCAGGCCAACAGGTGCGCGGCGACATCCTTAATTCAATGCTACCGATCAAACGTCATGGTGAGGTTATTGGCTATATCTGGGCCAACGAACTGACGGAAGATATTCGCCAGCAAGCGAGAAAAATGGACGTCAGAATCGTCGCCGTGCTGGCGGCAGGACTGCTCATCAGCCTGCTGCTGATCGTGCTGTTCTCCCGCCGTCTCAGCGCCAATATCGACATCATCACCGACGGTCTGTTAACGCTGGGACAAAAGACGCCAACCCGACTGCCAGAATTGCCCGGCGAACTGGGGCAAATTAGCCGCAGCGTCAATGCGCTGGCGCAAACGCTGCTGGAAACCAAAACCCTTAACGATCTGATTATTGAAAACGCCGCCGACGGGGTGATTGCTATCGACAGACAGGGTGATGTCACCACGATGAACCCCGCAGCGGAACAAATTACCGGTTACACGTTGCATGAGTTAGTCGGGCAACCTTATGCCAGGATTTTTTCCAACACCCCATTTTCCAGCCCGGTGCTGGATACGCTGGAACATGGTACCGAACATGTCGCTCAGGAAGTCAGCTTTCCCGGACGCGACCGTGTCATTGAGATAAGCGTCACTTCCAGCCGGATCCATAATGCACACGGCGAACTGATCGGCGCATTGGTTTTCTTCTCCGATTTAACCGCCCGTAAAGAGACCCAGCGGCGACTGGCACAAACTGAGCGGCTTGCCACCCTCGGCGAACTGATGGCCGGCGTGGCTCATGAAGTGAGAAATCCGCTGACGGCAATCCGTGGTTATGTGCAGATTATCCGCCAACAAACGACCTTGCCGGCGCATCAGGAATATTTATCTGTGGTGCTGAACGAAATTGACTCAATCAACAGAGTAATTCAGCAACTGTTGGATTTTTCCCGTCCCCGACGCAGCAAATGGCAGCAGGTACAGCTCAATACGCTGATTACGGAGACGCTGATCCTGGTTCAAACCGCCGGTATTCAGGCGCGCATTAATTTTACCACCGAGTTACACCCCAACCTGCCAGCGATCGTTGCCGATCGCGAGTTACTTAAGCAGGTGATCCTCAACATTTTAATCAACGCGGTACAAGCCATCAGCGCACGCGGTGACATTAAGATCCGTACCTGGCAATACACGGCGTCACAACAGGCGGTGACCATCGAGGATAACGGCTGCGGCATCGATATTGCGCTGCAGAAAAAAATATTTGATCCGTTCTTCACCACCAAAGCCTCGGGAACAGGGCTTGGTCTGGCCCTCAGCCAGCGGATTATTAACGCCCATCAGGGCGATATTCGCGTCGCCAGCATGCCGGGCTGCGGTGCCACCTTCACCCTTATTTTACCGACTTATCCGCAGGAAACCCCGTCAGAATGAAAACCACCTACCGTATTCTCATCGTTGATGATGAAGCCAATGTTTGCCGTATGCTGACGACCGCGTTTTCCCTGCAAGGACATGAGACGCACAGCGCCTGCGACGGTGAGGCTGGCCTGACGCTGTTTAACGAAACGCAGCCTGACGTAGTGTTGATGGATATTCGTATGCCGGTTATGGACGGTATTGAGGCGCTAAAACGTATGCGTACGTGTCAACCGCGGATCCCCGTCATTCTGATGACCGCTTACGCCGAAGTTGAGACGGCGGTGGAAGCGTTACGCAGCGGCGCATTTGATTACGTGATCAAACCTTTCGATCTGGATGAGCTTAATCTGGTTATCCAGCGCGCGTTGCAGCTACAGGCGATGAAGCAGGAGATCCGCAACCTGCATAAAGCGCTAAGTACCAGCTGGCAATGGGGGCATATCCTGACCAACAGCCCGTTGATGATGGATATCTGTAAAGATACGGCGAAAATCGCCCTCTCGCAGGCCAGCGTGTTGGTAAGCGGTGAGAGCGGCACCGGAAAAGAGCTGATTGCCCGCGCCATTCATTACAACAGCCGACGCGCCAACGGTCCTTTTATCAAAATCAACTGCGCCGCCCTGCCGGAATCGTTACTGGAAAGCGAGCTGTTCGGTCATGAAAAGGGGGCGTTTACCGGGGCGCAAACGCTGCGCCAGGGTTTATTCGAACGCGCCCATCAGGGTACGCTTTTCCTTGATGAAATTGGCGAAATGCCACCAGGCCTGCAGGCGAAGCTGCTGCGCATTTTGCAGGAAAGAGAATTTGAACGCATCGGCGGGCATCAAACCATTCGCGTCGATATCCGCATTATCGCCGCCACCAACCGTAGCCTGCAAACAATGGTGAAAGCAGGCACTTTCCGCGAAGATCTGTTTTATCGTTTGAATGTCATCCACCTTCAGCTGCCACCGTTACGCGATCGGCGGGAAGATATCGCCCTGCTGGCCAACCATTTTTTACAAAAATTCAGTTCTGAGAATCAGCGCGATATCATCGATATCGACCCAACGGCAATGTCGATCCTCAGTGCCTGGTCGTGGCCGGGCAATATCCGTGAACTCTCCAATGTGATTGAACGCGCGGTGGTAATGAACACCGGCGCGGTGATTTTTGCCGACGATCTTCCCGACCAGTTCCGTTCACCCGTCAGCGCAACAACCGAAGTAAAACCCACTCAGACTGGGGAACGTAGCCTGAAAGAAGAAATTAAACGCGAGGAAAAACGGATCATCGTGGAGGTTCTTGAACAACAGGACGGCAACCGCACCCGCACGGCGCTGATGCTGGGTATCAGCCGACGCGCCCTGATGTATAAACTTCAAGAATATGACATCGACCCGACAGGGGTTTGAGACAGAAAGTTGCTATGCAGAATTTTGCACACTGCGCAAAACTCTGCATAGTTCCCCCATCACTATCACATATTCAGAGAACAAATAACCCTTCTGATTCAATTAATTAACGATATTTCTTTCTATTTCACCATTCTGGCATCCCGCTTGCAATTCCCTGATGTACCCAAAATGGACCAGGCAACAGGGAAATAGAATGAAAACAAAACTTCTTACCTTACAAGACGCTACACATTTCTTTCGCGACGGCATGACCATCATGGTCGGGGGCTTTATGGGGGTTGGTACCCCACCCCGTTTGGTTGAAGCTCTACTTGAGTCCGGCGTCAGAGATCTGACTCTTATCGCTAACGATACGGCCTTTGTCGATACCGGGATCGGGCCGCTGATCGTCAATGGCCGTGTGAGCAAAGTAATTGCTTCGCACATTGGCACCAATCCTGAAACCGGTCGACGCATGATTGCAGGTGAAATGGAGGTTCAACTGGTGCCGCAAGGCACCCTGATTGAGCAAATTCGCTGCGGCGGCGCGGGGCTTGGCGGTTTTCTGACGCCGACCGGCGTTGGCACCATTGTCGAAGACGGCAAGCAGACCCTGACGCTTGATGGCAAAACCTGGCTGCTTGAACGCCCATTACGTGCGGACCTGGCGCTGATTCGTGCGCACCGCGCAGACATGCTTGGCAACCTCACCTACCAACTCAGCGCGCGCAATTTCAACCCACTGATCGCCCTTGCCGCCGACCTCACGCTGGTGGAGCCGGATGAAATGGTCGAAACAGGTTCGCTTCTCCCTGACCAGATAGTCACCCCCGGCGCCGTTATCGACCATATCGTCATTCCACAGGAGAGCTAATCATGGATGCTAAACAACGTATTGCGCGCCGCGTGGCGCAAGAACTTCGCGACGGCGACGTGGTGAATTTAGGCATCGGCCTGCCAACGATGGTCGCCAACTACCTGCCCGCAGATATTCACATCACCCTACAGTCCGAGAACGGTTTTCTCGGGCTGGGTCCGGTCACCACCGCCCATCCCGATCTGGTCAACGCCGGTGGGCAACCGTGTGGTATTTTGCCCGGTGCCGCAATGTTTGATAGCGCTATGTCATTCGCGTTAATTCGCGGCGGCCATGTGGATGCCTGTGTCCTCGGTGGGTTGCAGGTTGATGAACAGGCTAACCTCGCCAACTGGGTGGTTCCCGGTAAGATGGTGCCCGGTATGGGCGGCGCAATGGATCTGGTCACCGGCGCGCGTAAAGTCATTATCGCCATGGAACATTGTGCGAAAGATGGCGCGGCTAAAATTCTCCGCCATTGCACCATGCCACTGACGGTCCAGCACGCGGTACATATGCTGGTCACCGAACTCGCCGTTTTCCGCTTCATTGACGGTAAAATGTGGCTGACAGAAATCGCTGAAGGCTGTGATATCGTCGCCCTGCGTGAAAAAACCGAAGCGCAGTTTGATATTGCCGACGATCTGCTGATCCTGCGAGGTGACGTATGATTGGTCGTATGTCACGCTTTATGACGCGCTTCGTCAGCCGCTGGCTGCCCGATCCGCTGATCTTCGCCATGCTGCTGACGCTGATAACGTTCGCCATTGCGCTGTGGTTGACGCCGCAAACACCGATCAGCATGGTCAAGTTCTGGGGAGACGGTTTCTGGAATCTGCTGGCATTTGGTATGCAGATGGCGCTGATCATCGTCACCGGCCACGCGCTGGCCAGCTCCGGTCCGGTTAAAAGTCTGCTGCGCACCGCCGCTTCAGCCGCTAAAACCCCCACACAGGGCGTTATGCTGGTGACATTCTTTGCCGCGGTCGCCAGCGTCATCAACTGGGGCTTTGGTCTGGTGGTGGGAGCGATGTTTGCTCGTGAAGTCGCCCGTCGGGTACCCGGCTCTGGCTACCCGCTGCTGATTGCCTGCGCCTACATCGGCTTTCTGACCTGGGGTGGGGGTTTCTCCGGCTCAATGCCGTTGCTGGCGGCCACACCGGGCAACCCGGTCGAGCACGTTGCTGGATTAATTCCGGTCAGCGACACCCTGTTTACCGATTTCAATATTTTCATCACTCTGGCACTGATTGTGGTCATGCCGTTCATCACCCGCATGATGACGCCGAAACCGTCTGATGTGGTAAGCATCGATCCAAAATTATTGCTGGAAGAAGATGATTTCCAGAAGAAACTCCCGCCAGACGCACCGCCGTCCGAGCGTCTGGAAGAGAGCCGTATTCTGACGCTGATCATTGGCGGACTGGGGATTGCTTACCTGGCACTGTATTTCGCCGACAAGGGTTTCAACCTCACCATCAACACCGTCAACCTGATGTTTATGATTGCCGGTTTGCTGCTGCACAAAACGCCAATGGCTTATATGCGTGCCGTCAGCGCCGCCGCCCGCAGCACTGCGGGGATCCTGGTGCAGTTCCCCTTCTACGCCGGTATTCAGTTGATGATGGAGCATTCCGGTCTCGGCGGGCTGATTACCGAATTCTTCATCAACGTCGCCAACAAAGACACCTTCCCATTAATGACCTTCTTCAGTTCCGCGCTGATTAACTTTGCCGTGCCATCAGGGGGTGGACACTGGGTGATTCAGGGACCGTTCGTGCTGCCAGCCGCACAGGCGCTCGGTGCTGACCTCGGTAAATCGGTGATGGCTATCGCCTACGGCGAGCAGTGGATGAACATGGCGCAACCGTTCTGGGCTTTACCTGCGCTGGCTATCGCCGGGCTGGGCGTGCGCGACATTATGGGCTACTGCATCACCGCCCTGCTTTTCTCCGGCGTCATTTTCGTCATCGGATTGACCTTGTTCTGACGGCAGCCACTTACTTAAGGGAACAGAAAAATGAAAAATTGTGTCATCGTCAGCGCGGCACGTACCGCAATCGGTAACTTCAATGGCGCACTAGCCACCACCGGCGCCGTCGAACTCGGATCAACGGTGATTAAAGCTGCGCTGGAGCGTGCCCGCCTCGACCCACTCCAGGTTGACGAGGTGATCATGGGTAACGTGCTGCAGTCAGGTTTAGGACAGAACCCGGCACGCCAGGCGTTGTTAAAAAGCGGTCTCGCCGATACCGTGTGCGGCTTTACCATTAATAAAGTCTGCGGCTCTGGCCTTAAAAGCGTGGCGCTTGCTGCGCAGGCGATTCAGGCCGGGCAGGCTCAGGCAATTGTCGCCGGCGGTATGGAAAATATGAGTCAGGCACCGTACTTGTTAGACGCTAAAGCCCGCTGGGGATATCGCCTCGGGGACGGACAGTTGTCAGATGTAATCCTGCGCGACGGTCTGATCTGCGCCGAGCATGGCTACCATATGGGGATCACCGCTGAAAATGTCGCCAAGGAGTATGGCATTAGCCGGGAGATGCAGGATGAACTGGCGCTGATGTCGCAGCGTAAAGCGGTATCGGCAATAGAGTCAGGGGCATTTGAGGCAGAGATCGTCCCTGTGAGTGTGGTATCGCGGAAAAAAGCGATCATGTTTGATCGTGATGAATTCCCCAAAGCCGACTCTACGGCGGAAGGCCTTGCCGCATTACGTCCGGCCTTCGACAAAGCAGGCACCGTCACGGCCGGTAACGCTTCGGGGATCAACGACGGTGCCGCCGCGCTGGTAATCATGGAAGAGGCGGCGGCGCTGGCTGCTGGGCTGAAGCCGCTGGCGCGCATCAAAGCCTATGCCTGCGGCGGCGTCGCGCCTGCCATGATGGGCATGGGTCCGGTTCCGGCGACGCAAAAAGCGCTGCAACTGAGCGGGCTTCAATTGTCTAATATCGACCTGATTGAGGCCAATGAGGCGTTTGCCGCACAGTTTCTGGCAGTAGGGGAAACGCTGGGATTTGATGCGCAAAAGGTGAATGTCAACGGCGGAGCAATCGCGCTTGGGCACCCTATCGGCGCCAGCGGGGCGCGCATTCTGGTGACGTTGCTACACGCGCTACAGGCGCGGGATAAAACCCTTGGACTGGCGACGCTGTGCATCGGCGGCGGCCAGGGGATTGCGATGATAGTAGAAAGAATGAACTAAAAAAAAGGGCCGGATTTCTCCGGCCCTTCTCATTACAACTTAATTATTCTTCTGCGTCATCCGCCGCATCGTCATCGCTTTCTGCTTCAGGCGCGATATCCTCGTCCCCTTCCGCTGCGCTGCCGTCGATGGAATCCAGTTCTTCGTCATCAACCGGTTCAGCTACACGTTGCAGACCCACTACGTTCTCATCTTCCGCCGTGCGGATGAGGATAACGCCCTGGGTGTTACGCCCAACCACGCTGATTTCCGACACGCGAGTACGCACCAGCGTACCGGCATCGGTGATCATCATGATCTGGTCGCTATCGGTCACCTGCACCGCGCCAACAACGGAACCGTTACGCTCGGTGACTTTGATGGAGATAACGCCCTGCGTCGCACGCGACTTGGTTGGATACTCTTCCGCCGCGGTACGCTTACCATAACCGTTTTGCGTCACGGTCAGGATAGCGCCTTCGCCACGCGGAATAATCAGCGAAACAACTTTGTCTTCGCCCGCAAGCTTGATACCACGCACGCCGGTCGCTGTACGACCCATCGCACGCACGGCATCTTCTTTGAAGCGCACCACTTTACCGGCGGCAGAGAACAGCATTGCTTCGTCAGACCCGGAGGTCAGATCCACGCCAATCAGCTCGTCGCCTTCATTCAGGTTAACCGCAATAATACCGGCTGAACGTGGACGGCTGAACTCGGTCAGCGCCGTTTTCTTCACGGTACCGCTAGCGGTTGCCATAAAGACGTTCACGCCCTCTTCGTACTCGCGTACCGGCAGGATCGCGGTGATACGTTCGTTGGCTTCCAGCGGCAGCAGGTTGACGATTGGACGTCCACGCGCGCCACGGCTCGCTTCCGGCAGCTGATAGACCTTCATCCAGTACAGACGACCACGGCTGGAGAAGCACAGGATCGTATCGTGGGTGTTGGCCACCAGCAGGCGGTCGATGAAGTCTTCTTCTTTAATACGTGCTGCTGATTTACCCTTACCGCCACGACGCTGTGCTTCGTAATCGGTTAACGGCTGATATTTGACGTAGCCCTGATGAGACAAGGTCACGACAACATCTTCCTGGGTAATCAGATCTTCGATGTTGATGTCAGCGCTGTTGGCGGTGATTTCAGTGCGACGCTCATCACCGAACTGCTCGCGAACCAGCTCCATCTCTTCACGGATCACTTCCATCAGGCGATCGGCGCTGCCCAAAATGTGCAGCAATTCAGCGATCTGCTCCAGCAGCTCTTTGTATTCGTCGAGCAGTTTTTCATGCTCAAGGCCGGTCAGTTTCTGCAAGCGCAGATCCAAAATCGCCTGGGCTTGCTGTTCAGTCAGGTAGTACTGACCGTCACGCACGCCAAACTCAGGTTCCAGCCATTCAGGACGGGCAGCGTTATCACCGGCACGTTCCAGCATCGCCGATACGTTACCCAGCTCCCACGAACGGGCAACCAGTCCGGCTTTCGCTTCAGCCGGGGTCGGCGCACGACGGATCAGTTCAATGATCGGATCGATGTTGGCCAGTGCAATCGCTAACGCTTCAAGGATGTGGGCACGATCGCGGGCTTTACGCAGTTCAAAAATAGTACGGCGAGTAACCACTTCACGACGGTGACGCACAAACGCAGCGATAATATCTTTCAGGTTCATGATCTTCGGCTGACCATGGTGCAGCGCAACCATGTTAATACCGAAGGAAACCTGCAGCTGGGTCTGGGAGTAAAGGTTGTTGAGAACCACTTCCCCGACCGCGTCACGTTTGACTTCAATCACGATGCGCATACCGTCTTTATCAGACTCGTCACGCAGCGCGCTGATGCCTTCAACGCGTTTGTCTTTGACCAACTCGGCAATTTTCTCAATCAGGCGCGCTTTGTTCACCTGATACGGAATTTCGTGCACGATGATGGTTTCACGACCGGTTTTCGCGTCAGCTTCAACTTCCGCGCGGGCGCGAATGTACACTTTACCGCGACCAGTACGATAGGCTTCTTCAATACCACGACGACCGTTGATGATCGCGGCGGTCGGGAAGTCCGGACCTGGGATGTGTTCCATCAGCCCTTCAATGCTGATGTCTTCATCGTCAATGTAGGCCAGACAGCCGTTAATCACTTCTGTCAGGTTGTGCGGCGGAATGTTGGTCGCCATACCTACCGCGATACCGGACGAACCGTTCACCAGCAGGTTAGGAATTTTGGTCGGCATGACGTCCGGAATGCGTTCGGTGCCGTCATAGTTATCGACGAAATCAACCGTTTCTTTTTCCAGGTCAGCCATCAGCTCGTGGGCGATTTTCGACATACGGATTTCCGTATAACGCATCGCTGCGGCGGAGTCGCCATCGACAGAACCAAAGTTACCCTGACCATCCACCAGCATGTAACGCAGGGAGAATGGCTGCGCCATACGAACAATGGTGTCGTAAACGGCGGTATCACCATGAGGGTGGTATTTACCGATTACGTCACCAACGACACGGGCAGATTTTTTATAGGCTTTATTCCAGTCGTTGCCCAATACGTTCATGGCGTAAAGTACGCGACGGTGAACCGGCTTCAGGCCATCTCGGACGTCCGGCAGCGCACGGCCAACAATGACCGACATCGCATAATCCAGATACGAGCTCTTCAGCTCTTCCTCAATGTTGACCGGTGTAATTTCTCTCGCAAGGTCGCTCATCTAACCGCTATCCCTCTACTGTATCCCGGATTCAAAGGTCGCAAATTATAACACATCCGTGCAGATTCAGGTAAATGGATTCCCCCTGAGAGAGGCTTTATTCATCCTGCCAGGCTGATATACTCGTTTGTATTGCTAATTAAGGAGTAGAAGCCCCAATGAATGCCGAAAAAGCCCCGGTGACTCAGAACGTTGACCATGAAGAAATTGCCAAATTTGAAGCAGTCGCGTCGCGCTGGTGGGATCTTGAAGGTGAATTTAAGCCTCTGCACCGCATTAACCCGCTGCGTCTGGGTTATATCACCGAGCGCGCAGGCGGGCTGTTTGGTAAAAAAGTGCTCGACGTCGGCTGCGGCGGCGGCATTCTGGCTGAAAGCATGGCGCGCGAAGGCGCGACGGTCACCGGCCTGGATATGGGTTTTGAACCGCTACAGGTGGCAAAACTGCATGCGCTGGAAAGTGGCATTCAGGTGGAATACGTACAAGAAACTGTGGAACAACACGCCGAAAAACATGCACACCAGTACGACGTGGTGACCTGCATGGAAATGCTGGAACACGTACCGGATCCGCAGTCGGTGGTCAGAGCCTGCGCGCAGTTAGTGAAACCTGGCGGCGAGGTGTTTTTCTCCACGCTCAATCGCAACGGCAAGTCGTGGCTGATGGCGGTGGTTGGCGCGGAGTACATTCTGCGCATGGTGCCTAAAGGCACGCACGATGTGAAAAAATTTATTAAGCCTGCGGAATTGTTACAGTGGGTTGATCAGACAGTGTTAAAAGAGCGCCACATGACCGGCCTGCACTACAACCCGATCACCAACACCTTTAAGCTGGGTCCAGGCGTGGACGTGAACTATATGGTGCACACCACCGCGAAAGCCGAGTAACTTATCTGCACGCCTGATGACGTTTCGCTTATCAGGCGTACAAACTCTGTGCCAGATCATATAACGTAATCGCTCTTCGATGAAGAAATCAGCACTCGATCAAATTTTCTATTTTTTTTCTCAATTATTGACATCCTCGCCAGGCCTTATAAGACGCGCACTTAGCGATTATTACCCTTTTGCAACCTCAATTTAACGCCAAAATCAACTCTTGTACTGAAAAGAATCCCTACTAGAATACTCACCATATAGCGTCTATCTTATCAAACAACCCCTACATATAGTATTTATCCACAGACTTAGTCACAACATGGCACTGTGGACAATACGGGGGATATTTTTTTCTTTCACGGACAGGTAAAAAACCACATGAATCAGAGTCTGCTGGTGACAAAGCGTGATGGTAGTACAGAGCGCATCAATCTCGACAAAATCCACCGAGTTCTGGATTGGGCGGCAGAAGGACTGAATAACGTATCGATTTCTCAGGTCGAGCTTCGCTCCCACATTCAGTTTTATGACGGCATCAAGACTTCCGATATTCACGAAACGATTATCAAAGCCGCCGCCGATCTGATCTCCCGCGATGCACCGGATTACCAATACCTGGCTGCCCGCCTGGCCATTTTCCACCTGCGCAAAAAAGCGTACGGCGAGTTCGAACCGCCAGCGCTGTTCGACCATGTGGTAAAAATGGTTGAAATGGGCAAATACGACAATCATCTGCTGGAAGACTACACGGAAGAAGAGTTCAAGCAGATGGACTCGTTCATCGTGCACGACCGCGATATGACCTTCTCCTATGCTGCCGTGAAGCAGTTAGAAGGCAAATATCTGGTACAAAACCGCGTCACCGGTGAGATTTACGAAAGCGCCCAGTTCCTCTACATTCTGGTGGCAGCTTGCCTGTTCTCGAACTACCCGCGTGAAACCCGTCTGGAATACGTTAAGCGTTTCTACGACGCCGTTTCGACGTTTAAAATTTCGCTGCCAACGCCAATCATGTCTGGCGTGCGTACCCCAACCCGTCAGTTCAGCTCTTGCGTGCTGATCGAGTGCGGCGACAGCCTGGATTCCATTAACGCCACCTCCAGCGCCATCGTGAAATACGTTTCCCAGCGCGCCGGTATCGGCATCAACGCTGGACGCATTCGTGCGCTGGGTAGCCCGATTCGCGGCGGTGAAGCGTTCCACACCGGCTGTATCCCGTTCTATAAGCACTTCCAGACTGCGGTGAAATCCTGCTCTCAGGGCGGCGTACGCGGCGGTGCGGCCACGCTGTTCTACCCGATGTGGCATCTGGAAGTTGAAAGCCTGCTGGTACTGAAAAACAACCGTGGCGTCGAGGGCAACCGCGTACGTCACATGGACTACGGCGTACAGATCAACAAGCTGATGTACACCCGCCTGCTGAAAGGCGGCGACATCACCCTATTCAGCCCGTCCGACGTTCCGGGCCTGTACGACGCGTTCTTCGCCGATCAGGACGAATTCGAGCGCCTGTACACCCAATACGAAAACGATGACAGCATTCGTAAACAACGCGTAAAAGCGGTTGAGCTGTTCTCGCTGATGATGCAGGAACGCGCCTCTACCGGTCGTATCTACATTCAGAACGTTGACCACTGCAACACCCACAGCCCGTTTGATCCGGCTATCGCACCAGTGCGCCAGTCCAACCTGTGCCTGGAAATCGCGCTGCCGACCAAACCGCTGACCGACGTTAACGACGAAAACGGTGAAATTGCCCTGTGTACGCTGTCGGCCTTTAACCTCGGCGCTATCAACAGCCTTGACGAACTGGAAGAGCTGGCCGTGCTGGCGGTACGTGCACTGGATGCGCTGCTGGATTATCAGGATTATCCGATCCCTGCCGCCAAGCGTGGCGCCATGGGTCGCCGTACGCTGGGTATTGGGGTGATCAACTACGCTTACTGGCTGGCGAAGAACGGTAAACGTTACTCTGACGGCAGCGCCAATAACCTGACCCACAAAACCTTTGAAGCCATTCAGTATTACCTGCTGAAAGCCTCGAATGAGCTGGCTAAAGAGCAAGGTGCGTGCCCGTGGTTTAACGAAACCACCTATGCCAAAGGTATTCTGCCGATCGATACCTACAAGAAAGATTTGGATGCCATCGTCAACGAACCGCTGCATCACGACTGGGAAGCGTTGCGTGAATCGATCAAGACTCACGGTCTGCGTAACTCCACACTCTCTGCTCTGATGCCGTCTGAGACCTCTTCGCAGATCTCCAACGCCACCAACGGCATTGAGCCACCGCGCGGTCACGTGAGTATCAAAGCCTCGAAAGATGGCATCCTGCGTCAGGTAGTACCGGATTACGAACACCTGAAAAATGCCTATGAACTGCTGTGGGAAATGCCCAATAACGACGGCTACCTGCAACTGGTTGGCGTGATGCAGAAGTTTATCGATCAATCGATTTCAGCCAATACCAACTACGATCCGTCCCGCTTCCCGTCAGGGAAAGTGCCGATGCAGCAATTGCTGAAAGACCTGCTCACCGCCTACAAATTTGGTGTCAAAACGCTGTATTATCAGAACACCCGCGACGGTGCTGAAGATACTCAGGACGATATGGTGCCGTCTATCCAGGACGATGGCTGCGAAAGCGGCGCATGTAAGATCTGATGAATAATGCCGGGTGGCGCTACGCTTACCCGGCCTACGATTGCACGGTTTGTAGGCCGGATAAGGTGCTTGCACCGCCATCCGGCGCTCATCCCACAAAGGATTCACATCAATGGCATACACCACTTTTTCACAGACGAAAAATGACCAGCTTCTGGAACCGATGTTCTTCGGCCAGCCGGTGAACGTCGCGCGCTACGATCAGCAAAAATATGACATCTTCGAAAAACTGATCGAAAAGCAGCTCTCTTTCTTCTGGCGTCCGGAAGAAGTCGATGTTTCTCGTGATCGCATTGACTTTCAGGCACTGCCAGAGCATGAAAAACACATTTTTATCAGCAACCTGAAGTACCAGACCTTACTGGACTCCATCCAGGGACGCAGCCCAAACGTCGCGCTGCTGCCGCTGATCTCGATCCCTGAGCTGGAAACCTGGGTGGAAACGTGGGCCTTCTCGGAAACTATTCACTCACGCTCTTACACCCATATCATCCGTAACATCGTTAACGATCCGGCGGTGGTGTTTGACGATATCGTCACCAATGAGCAGATCCAGAAGCGCGCGGAAGGGATCTCCAGCTACTACGACGAGTTAATCGAGATGACCAGCTACTGGCATCTGCTCGGCGTTGGTACGCACACGGTCAATGGTAAGACGGTGGTCGTGAACCTGCGCGAGCTGAAGAAGAAACTGTATCTGTGCCTGATGAGCGTTAACGCACTGGAAGCGATCCGCTTCTACGTCAGCTTCGCCTGCTCTTTTGCTTTTGCCGAGCGCGAACTGATGGAAGGCAACGCGAAAATCATTCGCCTGATCGCCCGTGACGAAGCCCTGCACCTGACCGGGACCCAGCATATGCTGAACCTGTTGCGCAGCGGCGTAGACGATCCGGAAATGGCAGAGATTGCCGAAGAGTGTAAACAGGATTGCTACGACCTGTTCGTACAGGCCGCTGTGCAGGAAAAAGAGTGGGCTGATTACCTGTTCCGCGACGGTTCAATGATCGGTCTGAACAAAGATATTCTGTGCCAGTACGTCGAGTACATCACTAACATTCGTATGCAGGCCGTAGGGCTTGACCTGCCGTTCCAAACGCGTTCGAACCCCATTCCGTGGATCAACACCTGGCTGGTGTCCGATAACGTGCAGGTTGCACCGCAAGAAGTGGAAGTCAGCTCTTATCTGGTCGGGCAAATCGATGCCGAAGTCGATACCGACGATCTGAGTAATTTCCAGCTCTGATGGGCCGTATTACCCTACGCATCTCTGGCACGCAGCTGCTGTGCCAGGATGAACATCCTTCCCTGCTGGCCGCGCTTGAATCGCACAATGTTGAGGTCGAGTATCAATGTCGTGAAGGCTACTGCGGCTCCTGCCGTACCCGCCTGGTAGCGGGTCAGGTTGACTGGATTGCAGAGCCTTTGGCCTTTATTCAGCCGGGTGAGATACTGCCCTGCTGTTGCCGGGCAAAGGGTGACATTGAGATTGAGATGTAACGCCTAGTGAACTTCATGCGCGGAGACCAGCACCACGTCTCCGCGTTTTTTCATCTGCATGATGTACAGCGCTCCGGCAAGAACCACCAGCACGGCACCGACCAGATAAATCGCCCGATACCCCACGCCTTCTACCATCATCCCCATAATAAATGCCCCAATCGCCATTCCCGCATCCATTGCGTTGAAAAAAAGCGAATTGGCGATGCCAATTTTATGCGGCTCTACCTCGCTAATAATTTGCGTCTGGAACACCGGTGTCACCGAGCCGTAGCCAATGCCAATCAGCCCTCCGGCAATAATCATCATGATGCTGCCGTGGGTATATCCGAGCACCACAAGCCCTACGGTAAAGGCGACCAGGCACGGGTAAACCACGTATTTCGGTCCTTTTTTATCACAAATATTGCCGGTAAACGTTCGGCAGATCATCAGGCAGACAGCGTAGCAAAGCAGGAAGTTACTGGCGGCGGCCATCAGATCCAGCTCGCGTGCATACAGCGCCAGGAAGGCAGATACCCCGGCGTAGGAAAAGGTCATGAAGAAGGTCACCATGGCAAAAGGCAAGGCGGCACGGTCAAACATGGCGGCAAACCCCAGCTTAGGCTGCGAGCCATCGGCATGACGAATCACCGACGGCACGGCAACAATCAATGACAGCACAATGCCCACCGCCGCTACCGCTGTACAAAGCCAGAACGCGGAAGTAAAGGCCTCCCAGCGCGCCATGTTCAGACCCACCCATGGCCCAACGACCATCGCCAGTCCCATAGCTAAAGAGAAAAAGCTGATGCCCTCCCCACGTCGGGAGGCCGGTATCAACCGCGCGGAAATCGTCCCTTTTACCGTAGTAATAACGCCAAACGTGACACCATGAAGCACCCGAATAAACAGCAGTGATTCAATTGAATGGCAGACAGGATACAGCGCAGTGACCACCAAAAAGGCCAGAGAAGAGAGCACCAGAATCGTTTTATTCGAATATTTTCCCACCCATTGTCCGGCAAACGGACGTACCACAATGGCGGCCCCCAAAAAGAAGGTGACTAATAAACCCGCCTTATCAGGGGTCGCATGGAGACGCTCCAGGATATAGATCGGCAACAGCGTCAACAGGACATAAAAAACAAAAAAGATAATAAAGCTGATAATCGTGATGGCCCAAAAATCTTTCGTCCACAATTTTTCTTTCATACTCGGCAACCTGTCCCGACGGCGCACGCAGGCAACGCTCAGAGCGACTGAACAACGGACAGGTGCGTCAAAATGTGATTTATCCCCGTCATAGTTCACGTTGCTTATGTGTCGGCTACGCAAATTATTTTGGGTATTTAAGGTAGAAAGTCAGTATAAACAGGCTTATTTTATTAGAGAAATTAATCATTTTAATGGTATTAATTAGAGATAACTAATGACACTAACCCAGATCCACGCCCTGCTGGCCGTGCTTGACTACGGTGGTTTTACCGAAGCCAGCAAGCGGTTATACACCACCCAGTCCGCCGTCAGTCAGGCTATTTCGGCGCTGGAAGAAGAGTTAGGGGTTAATATTTTGATCCGCGAGCGGCGCAAAGATATTCAGCTCACCCCGGTAGGTATCCGGCTGCTCCCGCATTTACGGACCATCATTGGACAAACGAATGCCGTAAAAGAGATCGCCGAACAGGAGAAACAAAACCCCGCCCGAACCTTGCACATCGGCTGTTTTCCCAGCGCCTGCGCCTGCATTTTGCCCGGTATCATCCGCTACTTTGAACAGCATCACCCCAACATCAAAATCATTCCCTATGAAGAGAACAGCAGTGCCATTATTGATTCGCTGCAGAGTGGAGGCATTGATGCGGGTTTTGTGCATTTTCCGGTCAGTGGCATGTACTGCGTGCCGGTTTATCGGGACAAATTCACCGTTGTTGTCCCCGAGGCTCACCCGCTGGCGGCCAAAGCCACAATCTCAGTAGAAGAACTGGTGGGAGAACCGCTGATTATCAGTAAAGGGCGCTATGAATTAAGCATCATGACGTTATTTAAAGAACAAGGTATTGAGCCAATCATTAAGTACGAGTTCAACCACCCGGATACGGCAATCAGTTTTATTCGTCAGGGGCTGGGAATCGCCTTGTTACCGGAGCTCACATTAAAGGCGGTTGGCATGCAAATTCGTTCGGTGGCGCTGGAGCCAACGTTTTATCGCCAAATATCATTATTGGCAAAAGAGCCGCCGGTAGACGGCAGCCCTTTATATTTACTGCAGGCATGTATGGAAACACTGACCGCAGACGGTCTGATCTAACAGCCTGCGATAAGCGTCTATCGCAGGCCTGATACCGTTACTGCTTATGCAGGAACATCACCGCTTTGTCGGGGAAGTCGGTGAACAACCCGTCCACGCCCGCCTGGTTATACAAGATGTCATACAGCTGATTCACATCCGTCGCGTAGTCCGGCAGCTGATCGGCCCGCACAGTATAAGGATGCACCGTCATCTTGTTCTGATGCGCATCCTTCACCATCCCGGTCAACACGATGTTGCCTTTCTTCGACTTCTCATCGACCAGCATGTGATAGTCCGGGCCAATGCCATCCGCGTACTCAGCAACCTGCTTCATCGCGCCCGGTTTAAACATCCAGTCATAGTTGTAGTTAACCCAACTGCCGTCCGGTTTTTTCTCCTGGGTTTCATTCCAGTCGGTATAGGCAATCAGCTGCACCAGGTTGAGGTCCATCCCCATTTTGGGTTCCAGCTCATTCTTGATGCGCTTAAGTTCCGCCACATCAAAACTTTGCAGATAGACCTTATCCTGTTTGTCGCTGTAGCCGTACTTTTTCAGCACTTCCAGCGTCTTCGCAGCAATGTCCTTCCCTTCCTGGTGATGGAACCACGGTGCTTTAATTTCCGGATAGATACCGATGTTCTTACCGGTGGAATGATTTAATCCCTGAACAAACTCGATCTCTTCTTCGAACGTATGCACACGGAAATCAGATTTACCCATTGGGAAGCGCCCGGGGTACGTCTGCACCTGTTTACCATTTTCGATATCGAAACCTTCGGTAAACTTCAGCGATTTGATCTCATCCAGCGTAAAGTCGATGGCGTAGTAACGGCCATCTTTACGAGCGCGATCCGGGAAACGCTCGGCGACATCGGTGACCCGGTCAAGATAGTGGTCATGCAGAACGACCAGATGGTCGTCCTTGGTCATCACCAGATCCTGCTCCAGATAGTCCGCGCCCTGCGCATAGGCCATCGCTTTTGCCGGTAGCGAATGCTCCGGTAAATAGCCGCTGGCCCCACGGTGAGCAATCACAATCTTGTCTGCGGCGATGGCCGCACTGCTGACCACCATACCGGTCAGCATTAACGCGACGCTAAGACTTTTCAATGTGGTTTTCATCTATTATCCCCCGTTACGCTTCAGTTCCATCTCTGCGTGATGGCGCTTTTCACCAATCATGACGACCACCAGTAGGATAACCGCCAGCACGCTGCCGCCAATCATCACCATAAAGCCGCCGTCCCAGCCGAAGAAGTCAACGGTGTAACCGACAATGGCGCTCGCCGCCACAGAGCCGCCCAGGTAACCAAACAGCCCGGTGAAGCCTGCAGCCGTACCCGCCGCTTTTTTCGGCGCCAGTTCCAGCGCGTGCAGACCAATCAACATGACCGGACCGTAGATCAGGAAGCCGATGATGATCATACATGCCATATCAACGTTCGGATTGCCCGCCGGGTTCATCCAGTAAACGATCGTTGCAATGGTCACCAGCGTCATGAAGAACACGCCGGTTGCGCCACGGTTGCCACGGAAGACTTTATCCGACATCCAGCCACACAGCAGGGTGCCCGGGATACCCGCATACTCATACAGGAAGTAGGCCCAGGAGGATTTATCCAACGCGAAATGCTTCACTTCTTTCAGGTAGGTCGGCGACCAGTCGAGGATGCCGTAACGCAGTAAATAGACAAACACGTTGGCGATCGCGATGTACCACAGCAGTTTGTTTGGCAGCACGTACTGCATGAAGATCTGCTTCGCAGTCAGCTCTTCTTCGGCTTTTTCGCTGTAATCATCCGGATAGTCGTTCTTATACTCTTCAATCGGCGGCAAGCCACAAGACTGCGGCGTATCGCGCATCAGGGCAAAAGCAATCAGGGCGACAACAATCGCACCGAATGCCGGCATGTACAATGCCGCTTTCCAGTCGTTAAACCAGGCCATACCCAGCAGGAACAGCAGCGGAGGCAGACCACCACCGACGTTATGCGCGCAGTTCCACACGGACACAATACCGCCACGCTCTTTCTGCGACCACCAGTGCACCATGGTACGACCGCACGGCGGCCACCCCATCCCCTGGAACCAGCCACACAGGAACAGCAGCACAAACATCACCGCGATACTGGACGTCGCCCACGGCACAAAGCCCATGAACAACATCACCGCCGCCGCCAGAATCAGACCGGCAGGCAGGAAAACGCGCGGATTCGAGCGGTCCGAAATGGACCCCATGATAAATTTCGAAAAACCATAGGCAATGGAAATACCGGATAACGCAAAACCCAGATCGCCACGGGAGAAACCCTGCTCAACCAGATACGGCATCGCCAGGGCAAAGTTCTTACGTACCAGATAGTACGCTGCATAACCAAAAAATATCCCCAAGAAAATCTGCCAGCGCAATCGACGATAGGTGGGATCGATTTCCGCTGCAGGTAAGCGCGCCGTATGTGACGCGGGTTTAAAAATGCTCAACATAGTATGTAGCCTCCGTGGCCGTCTTTCGTTCGAAGGAAACACTGTAAGTACGTCATCACGACGCAACCTCCCCCAGTGTGGCCGCGATGTTAAGGAAAGATTCAGCACAAAAATGTGAAACACAGCACAGATTGTTACAGATTTATGACAAATGTTCATAAAGGCGCACGAAATCACGTTTCATTTTCGAATAATGAGCGATTATGCGCGAAATCAAACAATCCATGTTTTTTATGTGGCTAAATGATAAAAAAACGAACTGTGAGGAAAAACAATGAAAACTCGCGACTCGCAAACAAGTGACGTGATTATCATTGGTGGGGGAGCAACAGGTGCCGGGATCGCACGCGACTGTGCTCTGCGCGGATTGCGCGTCATCTTAGTAGAACGCCACGATATCGCTACCGGCGCAACGGGACGTAACCACGGCCTGCTGCACAGCGGTGCGCGCTATGCCGTCACTGACGCAGAATCTGCGCGTGAATGTATTAGCGAAAACCAAATTCTGAAACGTATCGCCCGCCACTGCGTAGAGCCTACGGACGGTCTGTTTATCACACTGCCGGAAGATGAACTCTCCTTCCAGGCCACCTTTATTCGTGCCTGCGAAGATGCGGGCATTCGTGCAGAAGCGATCGACCCTCAACAAGCGCGCATTATCGAGCCCGCAGTGAACCCGCAGTTGATTGGCGCAGTCAAAGTGCCAGACGGTACCGTGGATCCCTTCCGTTTAACCGCTGCCAACATGCTGGATGCCAGAGAGCATGGCGCGGTCATTCTGACGGCCCATGAAGTGACCGGGCTGATTCGTGAAGGTGCAACCGTCTGCGGCGTGAACGTTCGCAATCATCTCACCGGAGAGATGCAGTCCCTGCATGCGCCGGTGGTGGTGAACGCTGCCGGGATCTGGGGCCAGCGGATCGCGGAATATGCCGATCTGAGCATCCGCATGTTCCCGGCAAAAGGCTCGTTGTTGATCATGGATCATCGTATTAACCAGCATGTCATCAACCGCTGCCGTAAACCGTCGGATGCCGACATTCTGGTGCCTGGCGACACTATCTCGCTGATCGGCACCACCTCGCAACATATTGATTACGATGATATCGACAGCAACCGCGTCACCGCTGAAGAGGTGGATATCCTGCTGCGTGAAGGGGAGAAGCTGGCGCCGATTATGGCGAAAACGCGCATTTTACGCGCCTACTCCGGCGTGCGTCCGCTGGTGGCCAGCGACAATGATCCAAGCGGTCGTAACGTCAGCCGCGGCATTGTGTTGTTCGATCATGCTGAACGCGACGGTCTGGATGGCTTTATCACCATTACCGGCGGCAAACTGATGACCTACCGCTTGATGGCTGAATGGGCCACCGACGCTGTTTGCCGCAAGCTGGGCAACACTCGCCCTTGCACCACGGCGGACGTCGCGCTGCCAGGTTCGCAGGAATCAACCGAGCACACGCTTAAGCGCGTGATCTCGTTGCCCGCACCGCTACGCGGCTCGGCAGTCTACCGTCACGGCGATCGCACCCCGGTCTGGCTGAGCGAAGGTCGTCAGCATCGCAGCCTGGTCTGCGAGTGCGAGGCGGTCACCGCAGGCGAAGTCCAATACGCCGTGGAAAATTTAACCGTCAACAGCCTGCTGGACTTGCGCCGCCGAACTCGCGTCGGGATGGGGACATGCCAGGGCGAACTGTGCGCCTGCCGCGCCGCAGGGTTACTGCAACGTTTTAATGTTACCACCGCCGCGCAGTCGATCACCCAGCTCTCCGAGTTTCTCAACGAACGCTGGAAAGGCGTGCAGCCGATTGCGTGGGGAGATGCACTGCGCGAAAGCGAGTTCACGCGCTGGGTGTATCAGGGGTTATGCGGTCTGGAAAAGGAGCACCAGGATGAAATTTGATACCGTCATTATAGGCGGCGGTCTCGCCGGACTGCTGTGCGGCCTGCAACTGCAAAAAAGCGGTCTGCGCTGCACCATTGTCACCCGCGGCCAAAGCGCCCTGCATTTTTCCTCCGGCTCGCTGGATTTACTCAGCACGCTGCCTGATGGACAGCCAGTGAGCGATATCGAGGCAGGTCTGAACGCACTGCGCACGCAGGCCCCCTTGCACCCTTATAGCCTTATCGGTACGCAAAACGTCCTGTCACTGGCGCAGCAGGCGCAAACCCTGTTGAAAGAATCCGGTGCCCAGTTGCAGGGCGAGGTGCATCAGGTACATCAGCGCGTAACGCCGCTGGGGACCTTGCGCTCAACCTGGCTCAGTTCGCCGGAAGTACCGGTCTGGCCCCTGTCTGCTCAGCGTATCTGCGTGGTGGGCATCAGCGGGTTACTGGATTTTCAGGCACACCTCGCGGCGGCCTCACTGAGCCAGCGTAACCTCAGCGTCGACACCGCAGAAATCGAGCTGCCGGAACTGGATGTTCTGCGCGACAACCCCACCGAGTTTCGCGCGGTTAACATCGCACGCCTGCTGGATAACGAAGATAAATGGCCACTGCTCTGTGACGCGTTGCTGCCAATAGCAAAAACCTGCGACATGATTATTATGCCAGCCTGCTTCGGTCTCGCCGATTCCCGGCTCTGGCAGTGGCTCAACGAGCGTCTGCCCTGCTCGCTGATGTTGTTACCCACCTTACCGCCTTCTGTTCTCGGCATGCGCCTGCACAATCAATTACAGCGTCAGTTTGTACGCCAGGGCGGCGTATGGATGCCCGGTGACGAGGTGAAAAAAGTCACCTGTCAGGACGGTGTGGTAAGTGAAGTGTGGACCCGCAATCATGCTGATATTCCATTGCGTCCACGTTTTGCCGTGCTCGCCAGCGGCAGTTTCTTTAGTAGTGGACTGGTGGCGACCCGCGAGGCCGTCCACGAGCCAATTCTTGGCCTGGATGTCCAGCAAACAGAAACCCGTGCGCAGTGGTATCAGCGCGACGTCTTCGATCCGCAGCCGTGGCAACAATTTGGTGTGAATACTGATGACACCCTGCGCCCAACGCTTGCGGGAAAAACGGTAGAGAACCTGTTTGCCATCGGATCGGTGCTTGGCGGTTTTGACCCTATCGCCCAGGGTTGCGGAGGCGGCGTGTGCGCAGTCAGCGCCTTACATGCCGCACATCATATTGCGAAACGTGCAGGAGGCCCGCAATGAGCGACACACGTTTTGAAAGTTGTATCAAATGCACGGTGTGCACCACGGCCTGCCCGGTCAGTCGCGTCAATCCAAGCTATCCAGGCCCTAAACAAGCCGGGCCGGACGGGGAACGCCTGCGCCTGAAAGACGGTGCGCTGTACGATGACGCGCTGAAATATTGCATCAACTGCAAACGCTGCGAAGTGGCCTGTCCGTCAGATGTTAAAATTGGCGATATCATCCAGCGCGCGCGCGCCAAATATGACACCACGCGTCCGTCGCTGCGCAACTTTGTCTTAAGCCATACCGATTTGATGGGCAGCGTTTCCACACCGTTTGCGCCTATCGTCAATACCGCCACCTCGCTGAAGCCCGTGCGTCAGTTGCTCGATTACGCGTTAAAAATCGATCATCGCCGGACGCTGCCAAAATACTCCTTTGGTACCTTCCGCCGCTGGTACCGCAGCGTTGCCGCACAGCAGGCGCAGTATCAGGATCAGGTCGCCTTTTTTCACGGCTGCTTTGTGAACTATAACCATCCGCAGCTTGGCAAGGACCTGATTAAAGTGCTGAATGCGATGGGGACCGGCGTACAGTTGCTGAGTAAAGAGAAGTGCTGCGGCGTGCCGCTGATCGCCAACGGTTTTACCGATAAGGCACGTAAGCAGGCGGTCAGCAACGTGGCTTCACTCAGAGAAGCCATTGACGGGAAAGGTATTCCGGTACTTGCCACCTCATCAACCTGTACCTTTGCGCTTCGCGATGAATATCCCGAAGTGCTGGATGTCGACAACACAGGCCTGCGTGAACATATTGAGCTGGCCACCCGTTGGCTGTGGCGCAAACTGGACGGCGGGCAAACGCTGCCGCTGAAAACGCTGCCGCTGAAGGTGGTCTACCACACCCCCTGCCATATGGAGAAAATGGGCTGGACGCTCTACACACTGGAGCTGCTGCGTCAAATTCCTGGTCTGGAACTGACGGTGCTGGATTCCCAGTGCTGCGGCATCGCCGGGACCTACGGCTTTAAAAAGGAAAACTACCCCACGTCGCAATCCATTGGCGCCCCGCTGTTCCGCCAGATCGAAGAAAGCGGAGCCGATATCGTCGTCACCGACTGCGAAACCTGTAAATGGCAGATTGAGATGTCCACCAGCAAACGCTGCGAGCACCCAATCACCCTGCTGGCTAAGGCGTTAGGTTAACTAACCAAGCCTACATCCCAATTGTAGGCTGATAAGCGAAATGCCATCTGGCAAAACATCTGCCGGATGGCTGCGTAAACGCCTTATCCGGCCTACAAAATCTGCGCCATCAGGCAACAACAAACTAAACGGTCAGTGATTCAACCACGTCAATCCAGCCATGCTCGGTGGCAATATCCTGATCGTTAAGCCAACGGCGCAGCATATTCAGGGCCATCATGGCGCAAATCTCCTGACGTACCGGCAGGCTGTAGCGATTAGCGCTAAGTCGTACACGTAACGCGTGTGTACCCTCAGGCGTTGCCAGCGCAAAATTAATATGTTCGTTTTCGAACCCTGATACCGCCAGCGCCAGCCCGGCATAATGTTTACCGCGTCGCTCGGTTATCCAGTGCGCAGTTTGCGCCAGCGTTTCTTCCTGAGAGGGCACCACTTCACTGGCCAACAGCGGGGCGTTTACCCGAGAAAGCTGGAGGGCGACCAGCCCTGCGGTAAACTGTTCGCTTAGCGTCAGGCTGAACTGTCGCGAGTGCAAAGTCCGCGCGATTTGCGCGGGAAGCCCTTCCGTACCTTCAAAAATCATATTCTGCCCGGCGACCCGCTTCACCTCCGGCCAGAGTGCCAGCATCGCTTCACGTTGGGAATCCGGCCCGGTTAGCTTCAACTCAATAATTGGCATCGATGAGCGATACCCCATCGTGACCCCGGGAGGCAGAGGCAACGGTTCCAGGCTTTGCGCCAGCTCGCTTTCAGAACGGCCAAAGGTGGTTAGTCGCAGGCATAGCGGGGGTTGGGAGAGTGAGAAACGCTCCCGCAGGCGCGGCAGGATCTCATGCTCAACCATCACTTTAAATTCTGACGGGACGCCCGGCGTAAAAAACATCAGGCAGCGGTTCAGCTTCACGGCGAACCCGCAGGCGGTCCCGACCGGATTGTTGATAAACTCGGCGCTGGCAGGTAATTCAGCTTGCTTACGGTTGCTCGGTGCCATAATACGACCGCGTTCGCGGAAGTAATGCTCCATCTGAGCAAGCCATGCCTCGTGCAGCACCAGCCCTTCACCTTTTGCCGTTGCCGCAGCCAGCGCGCTCAAATCATCGCTGGTTGGCCCTAAGCCACCGTTCACAATCAATACATCGGCATGTTCGCTGCGTTCGCGCAAAATGGCGACCAGGTCGTCGAGATTGTCGCCCACCGTGTTGCGGCGTGTTAACGGTAATCCCTGATTGAAGAAAAAATCAGCCAGCCAGGCGGCATTGGTGTCGACGATCTGTCCGTGCAACACTTCATCCCCGGTGGATAGCATCTCCACGTTTAACATTGTGTTCTCCTGCTTATGCAATCAAAACACTATAACGCAATGGCGAGGGAACATGGAGGATGGAGGGAAATAGAATGAGTAAGAGAAGGAAAAACAGGCGCAGCTGAACGCCGCGCCAGGGACATCAGAAACTGGCGTTAACCCCAACGTACGGGCCGTCAGCAATCGCATTGTCACGGTTGCCATCTTTACCCGCCAGGTTCAGGTAGCGATAACCGGCTTCGATACTCAGTGGGCGAATAATGGTCAGACGCGCGCCCGCATTGGCTTCTTCGTAGCTATCAATACCGCTGGAAAGCGAATCCGGAGAGTAGTAATACTCGCCAAACAGACGGAAGCTGTCGCCAATCGGCCACTGCAAGCCGCCACCAACCGCCGCCGCATAGCCTTCATCGCCGTCGTTTGGGTTGGTATAAACACCTTTCCCGCCAACGGTGGCCAGCAGAGGACCAATCGGGATATTCAGGCCAAGACCGACGCCGGCAACATCACCATCATCGTCGTTATGCATCCAGTTACCGCTGGCTGCCAGCCCGGAGGACTCGGTACCGAAACCGAAACCAAGGTTGGTGTAATCTTCCCCCGCCTGGCCGCTGATGCTTATCGCGCTCGCCGACGCAGAAACAAACAGCATTCCAGCAAGGCCCAATAAAATACTTTTTTTCATTTTCTATCCTTTCCAGCAAGAAACTAAACATAGCCCCAAAACCGCTGGATTGTACTGCCTGATGGCGAGGAATCAATGAGCTAAAAAGGCGATGCAATAACATATTGTAACTAAATACTAACCAACAAGGGTTTAGCACATCACGCCGGCACTGATAATAATCACTTTCACCCTCGCCCTGGCTCCCGTATTCTTTATCTCTCACCTCTCAATTTAAGGAATATCGTCGTGCGTCAAAGGACTATTGTTTGCCCATTAATTCAAAATGAAGGGTGTTATCTGTTGTGTAAAATGGCCGACGACCGCGGCGTGTTCCCCGGTCAATGGGCGCTTTCAGGTGGCGGCGTTGAGCCATGCGAGCGTATCGAAGAGGCCCTGCGTCGCGAAGTACGCGAAGAATTGGGCGAGCAGCTGGTGCTCACAGAGATTACCCCGTGGACCTTTAGCGATGATATCCGCACCAAAACCTATGCTGATGGTCGCCAGGAAGAGATCTACATGATTTATCTGATCTTCGATTGTGTTTCAGCCAATCGTGAGGTGAAGATTAACGAAGAGTTTCAGGACTTCGCCTGGGTTAAACCGCAGGACCTCGCCCATTACGACTTAAACGTCGCCACCCGAAAAACGTTAAAACTGAAAGGATTGCTGTCGTCTTCATCGCGATAAAATGGATTATATATGTACCGGCATTGCTTAAATTTTTAATAAAAAGGAGCAATGCCAGCATCTCATGACAAAAATACAAAAACAGTTAATTTTCAATTGGATAATCAAAAAACCCAGAAAGCCCACATTATTTCCCAACCTTAAACTCTTAAGGATAAATTAACCTTCAATCATTAATCTTTGCAGCCTGATGAAATAATTAACGACACCTCTATTTATCATCCTAATAAATATGCGATGGCGTTTAATGGCTTGAAGGAATAATGATGTCTGACTTTTTGCCTTTCTCTCGCCCGGCCTTCGGTACTGAAGAGCTTGCCGCCGCCAAGACCGTTCTGGACTCAGGATGGATAACCACCGGCACTAAAAATCAGCAACTGGAAGAGGCCTTCTGCCGCCTGACGGGCAACAAAAATGCTATCGCTGTCTGCTCCGCCACAGCAGGTATGCACATCACACTGATGGCGCTTGGCATAGGCGCGGGTGATGAGGTGATAACCCCGTCAATGACGTGGGTTTCCACGCTCAATATGGTTGTCCTGCTGGGGGCAACACCGGTGATGGTCGATGTCGACCGCGATACACTGATGCTCACTCCCGAACAAATCGAAGCGGCCATCACCCCGCGTACCAGAGCGATTATTCCGGTGCATTACGCCGGCGCCCCTGCCGATCTTGATGCGATTTACGCTATCGGCGAACGGTACGGCATCCCGGTTATTGAAGACGCCGCCCATGCGGTGGGAACCTTATACAAAGGCCGTCATGTTGGCGCGCACGGTACGGCAATTTTCTCCTTTCACGCCATCAAAAATATCACCTGCGCGGAAGGCGGGCTGATCGTGACCGACGACAGCGTGCTCGCACAACGTCTACGCAGTCTGAAATTCCACGGTCTGGGCGTGGATGCCTATGACCGGCAAACCTTTGGCCGGGCACCGCAGGCGGAAGTTATAACCCCTGGGTACAAGTACAATCTGACCGACATTAATGCCGCTATCGCCCTGGCGCAACTGGAAAAACTCGCCTCATTGAACGCGCGTCGCGCTGACATTGCGCACCAGTATCAGCAGGCACTGGCCGATACACCTTTTCAGCCACTGAGCCTGCCGCAATGGTCGCACGTTCACGCCTGGCATCTGTTTATTATTCGTGTTGACGAGGCACGTTGCGGCCTGAGCAGAGATGCCTTAATGGAAGCACTGAAGGCTGAAGGTATCGGTACCGGTCTGCATTTTCGCGCGGCGCACACGCAAAAGTATTATCGCGAACGCTTCCCCACCCTGTCGCTCCCCAACACAGAATGGAATAGCGCCCGCATTTGTTCACTGCCTTTATTCCCCGACATGACCGCCGAAGACACCCAACGTGTCATCGCGACACTTCACCAGATTGCAGGACAATGACCATGTTTGAAGCCACGCCGATCAAGAAAGTCTCGGTGGTCATTCCCGTTTTTAACGAACAGGAAAGCCTGCCGGAACTCATCAGACGCACCAGCGCCGCCTGCGAAAAACTGGGAAAAGACTATGAAATCCTGCTGATCGATGACGGCAGCAGCGACAATTCCGCACAGCTGATGATGGACGCCTCACAGGCCCACAACAGCCATATCGTCTCTATTCTGCTGAATCGCAATTACGGGCAGCACTCGGCGATTATGGCCGGTTTCAGCCACGTCACCGGTGACTTGATTATTACCCTGGATGCCGACCTGCAGAACCCGCCGGAAGAGATCCCACGGCTGGTCGCCACCGCAGACCAGGGCTTCGACGTGGTCGGAACGGTGCGCCAAAACAGGCAAGACAGCATCTTTCGTAAGACGGCCTCGAGGATGATCAACCATTTGATTCAACGTACCACCGGTAAAGCGATGGGGGATTATGGCTGCATGCTACGCGCCTATCGCCGTCATATCGTTGATGCCATGCTGCATTGCCAGGAGCGCAGCACCTTCATTCCCATTCTGGCCAACATCTTTGCCCGTCGCGCGACGGAAATCCCGGTGCACCATGCAGAGCGTGAATTTGGCGACTCTAAGTACAGCTTTATGCGTTTGATTAACCTGATGTATGACCTGGTGACCTGCCTGACCACCACGCCGCTGCGCATGCTGAGCCTGCTGGGCAGCGTGATTGCCGCCACGGGTTTCACCTTGTCCGTCCTGCTGGTCGTACTTCGCCTGACGCTGGGCCCACAGTGGGCCGCAGAAGGCGTCTTTATGCTATTTGCCGTGCTGTTTACGTTTATCGGCGCACAGTTCATTGGCATGGGATTACTCGGCGAGTATATCGGTCGCATCTATAACGATGTCCGCGCCCGCCCCCGCTACTTTGTTCAACACGTTATTCGTCCACACACCATGCAGTCAAACGAGGAAAACCACGCATGAAAGCCGTCGTATTTGCTTATCACGATATGGGATGTCTGGGAATTCAAGCTTTGCTGGATGCGGGTTATGACATCGCTGCTATTTTCACACACACCGATAATTCCGGTGAAAATGCGTTTTTTGGCTCCGTTTCCCGGCTTGCGGCCAGCGCAGGGATCCCGGTCTATGCCCCGGACAACGTCAATCATCCGTTGTGGGTTGAGCGCATCAGCCAGCTTGCACCTGATGTTATCTTCTCCTTCTACTATCGTCATTTACTGAGCGATGAGATTCTTAATCTCGCACCGGTAGGCGCATTTAACCTGCACGGCTCGCTGTTGCCGAAATATCGCGGCCGTGCACCGTTAAACTGGGTGCTGGTCAATGGCGAAACGGAAACGGGCGTGACGCTGCATCGCATGGTCAAACGTGCGGATGCCGGTACCATCGTCACCCAACAGCGTGTTGCTATTTCACCCGATGACGTGGCATTAACATTGCACCACAAGCTGTGCCAGGCTGCCCGCCATGTTCTGGAACAGGCGCTGCCCGCCATCAAAACGGGCAACATTCAAGAAACGCCGCAACAGGAAGCCGATGCCACCTGTTTCGGGCGCCGCACGCCGGATGACAGCTTCCTCGACTGGAACAACCCCGCAGCGCAACTGCATAACCAGGTACGTGCGGTCTCCGATCCCTGGCCGGGCGCGTTTAGCTATGCCGGCACGCATAAATTTACCGTCTGGTCATCACGTCCGTGCGCAAATACCCCTGACGCACAACCGGGTACCGTGCTCTCTGCGTCCCCGCTGCAAATAGCCTGTGCCGATGGCGCGCTTGAAATCGTGACCGGACAAGCAGGCGATGGCATTGCGATGCAAGGTTCACAGCTGGCGCAGGTTCTGGGTCTGGTGGCGGGATCTCGCCTGAACGGCCAGCCAGTTTCTGCCAGCAAACGCCGTACCCGTGTATTAATTCTCGGCGTGAACGGTTTCATCGGTAACCACCTGACCGAGCGTCTGCTGCAAGAAGAGAACTACGAGGTTTATGGACTCGACATTGGCAGCGATGCCATTGGGCGCTTTCTGCAACACCCCCGCTTCCATTTTGTCGAAGGCGACATCAGTATTCATTCCGAATGGATTGAGTACCATGTGAAAAAATGCGACGTCGTGCTGCCGCTGGTGGCGATCGCCACGCCGATTGAATATACCCGCAACCCGCTGCGCGTCTTCGAACTCGATTTTGAAGAGAACCTGAAAATAATTCGCTACTGCGTGAAATACCAGAAACGTATTATTTTCCCGTCAACCTCCGAAGTATACGGCATGTGTAGCGATAAGGTCTTTGATGAAGACCGCTCAAACCTCACCGTTGGCCCGGTCAATAAACCGCGCTGGATCTATTCCGTTTCCAAGCAGTTGCTGGATCGCGTCATTTGGGCATACGGCGAAAAAGAAGGTCTGCGCTTTACGCTGTTCCGTCCGTTTAACTGGATGGGGCCGCGTCTCGACAGCCTGAACGCCGCACGTATCGGTAGCTCGCGTGCCATTACTCAGTTAATCCTCAATCTGGTGGAAGGCTCGCCGATTAAGCTGATTGAAGGCGGTAAGCAGAAACGTTGCTTTACGGATATTCGCGACGGTATTGAAGCGCTGTTTCGCATCATAGAAAACGCTGGCGGACGCTGCGATGGCGAGATTATCAACATCGGTAATCCGGAAAACGAAGCCAGCATTCAGGAACTGGCAGAAATGCTGCTTGGTTGCTTTGAAAAACATCCATTGCGCCAGCACTTCCCGCCGTTTGCCGGTTTCCGTGACGTCGAAAGCAGCAGTTACTATGGTAAAGGTTATCAGGACGTTGAACACCGTAAACCGAGTATTCGTAATGCCCGACGCTGTCTGAACTGGGAGCCGACCATCGACATGCAGGAAACGGTAGAAGAGACGCTCGATTTCTTCTTACGCAGCGTGGACATCACGGAACACACATCATGACCAAAGTGGGCTTGCGCATTGATGTCGATACCTTCAGGGGGACGCGCGAAGGCGTGCCCCGCCTGCTGGAGACATTAAACCGACATAACGTTCGGGCAAGTTTTTTCTTTAGCGTTGGACCTGACAACATGGGACGCCATCTCTGGCGTCTGGTGAAACCGCAATTTTTGTGGAAGATGCTGCGCTCAAACGCAGTCTCTCTCTACGGGTGGGATATTTTACTGGCCGGGACTGCGTGGCCAGGAAAAGAAATAGGCCACGCGAATGCCGCCATTATTGCGCAAGCCGCCCGGGTTCACGAAACCGGCCTGCATGCCTGGGATCACCATGCCTGGCAGGCGCGAAGTGGCACCTGGAATGACAAACAACTGATTGATGATATTTCGCAGGGTATTACAGTGCTCGAGAGCATCACCGGACGGCCTGTCACCTGCTCTGCCGCGGCCGGATGGCGCGCCGACGAACGCGTCGTCCACGCTAAAGAAACCTTTAACCTGCGCTATAACAGCGACTGTCGGGGAACGTCGTTATTCCGACCTGGGCTGGCGTCCGGGAAAACAGGTACGCCGCAGATTCCCGTTACTTTACCCACATGGGATGAAGTGGTGGGTCAGGAGGTTCAGGCAGTGGACTTCAACGCGTATATTCTCTCCCACATCCAGATGAGCAGAGGAACGCCGGTGTACACGATTCATGCGGAAGTCGAAGGGATTGCCTGTCACCAGAATTTTGACGATCTGCTTATTCGCGCTGCCGACATGGGGATAACATTTTGCCCGCTTGGCGACCTGCTGCCTGACGATATCAGTACGCTTCCCACAGGACAGATCGTGCGTGGAAAAATACCCGGCAGAGAGGGATGGCTCGGCTGTCAGCAACCCGTGGATATGATGCAATGAAATCGATACGTTACGGCCTGGGATTTATCGCCTTTATTGCGTTGTATTTTATTCTGCCCATCAATAGCCGCCTGCTGTGGCAGCCTGACGAAACGCGCTACGCGGAGATCAGCCGGGAAATGCTGACATCCGGCGACTGGATAGTCCCGCACTTTCTCGGGTTACGCTATTTTGAAAAACCGATTGCCGGATACTGGTTAAACAGCATCGGGCAGTGGTTATTTGGTGCAAACAATTTTGGCGTCAGAGCCGGGGCTATTTTTGCCACCTTGCTAACCGCTCTGTTGGTCGCCTGGCTGGCCCTGCAGTTATGGCGAGATAAGCGGACTGCGATACTCTCTTCGCTTATATTTTTAACGTTTTTTTCAGTCTACAGCATCGGCACCTACGCGGTACTCGACCCGATCATCGCGCTATGGTTGATGGCAGGCATGTGCTGTTTTTGGCAAGGCATGCAGGCCACCACGAAAACCGGCAAAATCATCGCCTTTTTGCTGTTGGGGCTAACCTGCGGCATGGGGGTGATGACCAAGGGTTTTCTCGCGCTTGCCGTCCCGGTACTCAGCGTGCTGCCATGGGTAGTTGTGCAAAAACGCTGGAAAGATCTCATTATTTACGGTCTGCTGGCGGTGGTCGGCTGTATTGCAGTTGTGCTGCCATGGGGAATCGCGATTGCCCAGCGCGAGCCGGATTTCTGGCATTATTTCTTCTGGGTCGAACATATTCAGCGCTTCGCGCAGGACGACGCTCAGCATAAAGCCCCGTTCTGGTATTACCTGCCCGTCTTTATCGCAGGCTGTTTGCCCTGGCTAGGTCTTCTACCCGGTGCACTGCAAACGGGGTGGCGTGAGCGGGATACTCCGCGTAGCGCACTCTATCTGCTCGGCTGGATTGTCATGCCGATCCTGTTTTTCAGCATCGCTAAAGGAAAACTCCCCACCTATATTCTTTCCTGCTTCGCGCCGCTGGCTCTCCTCATCGCGCGTTTCGGTGTGCAGGCGGCGGAGAAAGGATCTGGCGTCCTGCGCGTCAATGGCGGGATCAATATCCTGTTTGGAGTGACAGGTATTATCGCCACCTTTGTCGTTTCCACGCTGGGTCCGCTCAAGACCCCGGTCTGGACGCATATCGAAACCTATAAGGTTTTTTATTCGTGGGGCATCTTTCTTATCTGGACTTTTTTTGGCTGGTATACGCTGACCAATAGCCAAAAAACCTGGAAATATGCCGCACTGTGCCCGCTGGGACTGGCGCTGTTGTTTGGATACGCGATCCCCGACAGGGTCATGGAAGCGAAACAACCGCAGTTTTTTGTTGAGATGACCAAAGAGTCACTACAATCAAGTCGCTACGTGCTTGCAGACAACGTAGGCGTCGCTGCGGGTCTCGCCTGGAGCCTGAAACGCGATGACATCATCCTGTACGGGCAAATGGGCGAGCTAAAATATGGCTTGAATTATCCCGATGCCCAGGGCCGCTTTGTCAGTCAGACTGGCTTTCCCGACTGGTTAGCGCAACATCGCCAGGAGGGTATTATTACGCTGGTGCTGTCTGTCTCAAAGGATGAAGACATTAATCACCTTACCATTCCTCCTGCCGACTACATCGACAACCAGGGGCGTCTGGTCCTGATTCAGTACCGACCTAAATGATCTGGCTAGCATTAGTCTTCGCCAGCCTGCTCAGCGTATGCGGGCAACTGTGTCAGAAACAGGCTACCCGCCCGGTACCACTCCGCATGCGCAAACGCCACATTACGCTGTGGATTGGTCTGGCTCTGGCATGTCTCGGTCTGGCCATGTTGCTGTGGCTGGCGGTATTGCAAAACATTCCCGTCGGCATCGCTTACCCCATGCTGAGCCTTAACTTTGTCTGGGTCACGCTGGCGGCCTGGAAAATTTGGCGTGAACCCGTCACGACACGCCACTGGCTGGGCGTAGGGCTGATTATTACCGGTATCTTTATTCTCGGGAGCGCGGTGTAATGGGGATATTCTGGGGGCTGTGCAGCGTCATGATTACTTCGCTGGCTCAATTGAGTCTCGGCTATGCGATGGATAACCTGCCGTCGATGCTGCATCCGTTGCGATTTATGGAAGCGATATTTTCCGCAAGCGTCGGGACGTTAACGCTGTACGCGGGACTGGTGGGGTATTTACTGTCGGTTATCTGCTGGCACCAGGCCCTGCACCGACTGGCACTGAGCAAGGCCTACGCCCTGCTCAGCCTCAGCTACGTGCTGGTGTGGCTCGCCTCAATGTTCTTACCTGGCTGGCAGGGCGCATTTTCATGGCGGGCGCTCATCGGCGTGCTGTGCATTATGACAGGACTTATGACGATTTTTCTCGGACCCAGTCCAGCAATGCGCGGCGAGAAACCTTAATTCCGCCACTTTTCAGCTCTGGCGGTAATTCCAGCCAGCGTACCGGTTGTTGAAAACGGGCCAGCTTATCTTGCACCCATTCAGCAAGATTGGCATCATCTGCACGGGTATCGTATTCAACGACCGCCACCGGACGATGGCCAAACTCATGGTCTTCCAGCGGAACAACAAAGGCTTGCAGCACCTGCGGATGGGCGGCGATCACGCGTTCCACCTCTTCCGGCTGAATACCTTCCCCGCCGCTAAAGAACAGGTTGTCCATGCGACCGACAATCGTTAGCTTACCGTCGTTTAACACCCCGCGATCGCGGGTAGCAAACCAGCCTTCGCCATTAACCAGCGGAATAAGCTGTCCGTTGCGCCAGTAACCTGACGCCATGCTGGCTGCGCGCAGCCAGATTTCGTCCTCCACGATTTTGACTTCTCTACCCGGCAAGGCAGAGCCGACATCGCCCAGGCCATCGGCCTCTTTCGCACACACCGTGGAGGCAAACTCCGTCAATCCGTAACCACACCAGCAGCGAATCCCCTGCTCACGCGCCTGCTCGGTCAGCTCAACCGGAATCGCCGCGCCTCCGAGCAGTACCGCCTTCAACGTGACCGGCGCGTTGTTAGCCAGTAAACGCCAAAGCTGCGTCGGCACCAGCGAGGCATGAGTGCAGCCCGCCAGCATCTGTTCCAGCGGTTGCTTGTCACGCACGGTCATGCGCGCACCGGCCAATAACCAGCGCCATAAAATACCCTGACCGGAAACATGAAACAGCGGTAGCGAGAGCAGCCAGTCATCCTCTGTGCCAAACGGCATTAATGACAGCACCCCCTGCGCACTCGCCAAATGTGCCTGACAGGTATGCACCGCTGCCTTAGGCAACCCAGTTGAACCGGATGTGAGTGTCATTGAACTCAATCGCAGAGGCAGCCAGTCGGCTGCATGCTCGCCAGACAGTTGCTGGATTTGCAGCGGCATCAGCCCCGAAAGAGAGCTATCGCCTTGCAGATCCAGCGCAAAACGCAGCGTCAAACCAGGGACCAGCGCATCCAGCAGCGGCGGTGGCAGTTGTGGGTTCACCGGTAAAATCCGCACACCGCACTGTAACAATGCCAGCCAGGCAAGCGTTGACGACGGGGTATTCCAGGCGCGCAGCAGCACGCCATCACCCTCTTCCACGCCCTGCGCGACAAACCCCGCAGCCAGGGCGTCGACTCGCGTGCACAGGTCGCGCCAGTTCAGCACCTCATCATTAAGGCGTAACGCGGGCGCCTCTGCCCGCACCTGTCGCCAGTGACGCCACGGCCAGTCGGTAAACGTCGTCAGGCCCGATAAGCATGCGCCTTCGGGCCTATCCTGCACGGTCATAGCAGCCGTTCCAGCGCATCCACGTCAATACATGGCAGCGCACTGCCCGGCCAGCGGCGTACCTGCTGGCACTGCATCAGACTCAGCGTGTCCAGACCCGGTATGGTCTGCGGGGTCAGCCAGGCGGCAATCCGCGCCAATTGGGTTAACCCCAGGCTCGACTCGATAGAGGAGCTGATCACCGCAGTGAGTCCGAGCGCGTGCGCGGCCGCAACCTGCTCGCGAACCTTATCCAGACAGCCGGTGAGCGTAGGTTTGATGATTACTGCGCTCACGCCCTCTTCCGCCATAAAGGTAAAGTCGGCTTCACGCAGGCTTTCATCCCAGGCGATGGCAATTCCGGTTTCCCGCGCAAAGGCGCGAGAATCATCACGGGTTTTGCACGGCTCCTCGAGGAAGGCAATGCGCCCGCGATAATCAGGATTGACGTACTTCGCAAACTGCTGCGCCTTCAGTGGCGTCCAGGCACGGTTAGCATCAAGACGTAAATGCAGATCGGGGATCGCTTCCAGCAGCAGGTTGGCCACCATGCCGTCACGAACGGCTTCATACAGGCCAACTTTGATCTTCGCGACCTTTTCACCCGGCATGTCCGCCAGTTGCAGCACAAGATCGTCAGGATCGCCGGTACACAGCGGCGCGGCGCGATAATTCGCCGCCTCCGGCAATGTCCCGTCAAGTTCAGCAAGTGCGCAGCTGGTACCGAAAGCCACCGAAGGCAACTGCGGTAAAGAAGCATCGCCTTGTAACCAGCCAGATACCCAGCTCAGCAACGCGGTTTGCGCCTCTTCCCAGGACTCCTGGCTGAAGCCCGGCAGTGGGGAGATCTCTCCCCACCCTTCGCGCTCGCCGTCACGAAGGCATACGTACAGCCCGTCACGCGTTTTTAACCGCCTGTCACGCAAAATCACCCCCGCGTCCATGGGGATCTGCCAGCGGTATACCTGCGCGCTACGCATTACGGATTCCGTTTGAATTTGCTGAAGTCAGGCTGACGTTTCTGGTTGAAGGCGTTGCGGCCTTCCTGACCTTCTTCTGTCATGTAGAACAGCATGGTGGCATTACCGGCCAGTTCTTGCAGACCCGCCTGACCATCGCAGTCGGCATTCAGCGCCGCTTTCAGGCAGCGCAGCGCCATTGGGCTATTCTGCAGCATTTCGCGACACCAGCGCACGGTCTCTTTTTCCAGATCTGCCAGCGGAACCACGGTGTTCACCAGGCCCATATCCAGTGCCTGTTTCGCATCGTACTGACGGCACAGGAACCAAATTTCGCGCGCTTTTTTCTGACCGACGATACGGGCCATATATGACGCACCCCAGCCGCCGTCAAAGGAACCGACTTTCGGGCCTGTCTGACCGAAGATGGCGTTTTCAGCCGCGATGGTCAGGTCGCACATCATGTGCAGCACGTGGCCGCCGCCGATGGAATAACCCGCCACCATCGCCACAACCGGCTTCGGACAGGTACGGATCTGGCGCTGGAAGTCCAGCACGTTCAGGTGATGTACGCCGGAGTCATCCTGGTATCCGCCGTAGTCGCCGCGTACCTTTTGATCGCCGCCCGCACAGAACGCTTTGTCGCCTGCGCCGGTCAGGATAATCACGCCGATATTGTCGTCATAGCGCGCATCAGACATCGCCTGAATCATCTCTTTGACGGTTACAGGACGGAAAGCATTGCGTACCTGCGGACGATTGATGGTGATTTTTGCGATACCGTCGGTGGATTTTTCATAGCGAATGTCGGTATAGCCTTCAGAGCAATCGAGCCATTCTACCGGTGCGTAAAGCATTGTTTCATCAGGATAGATCATAAAATGTCCTTTAGTCAGCGACGCAGAATCTGAGCCAGACACTCGACGACGCCTGCGGGATTGTCCCGATGCGCGTTGTGTCCGGCGTGAGGAATCACATGGGTCGGTACAGATATTTCCGTCGCCAGAGCGCGGAATTTATCGTCACGTTCACCACATAAATAATAAAACGGAAATGTGCGCGTGGTGAGCGGCGCACGTAAATCGGGTTGACCCGCCAGCGAGGTGGCCTCCAGCATAGCGGCAAGCGTAACTCCATTGTTCTGGCTACGCAGCTCAACCAGCACCTGCCGTTGCGCAGGGCTTAGCGAGGCAAAAACCGGCTGTTGGTACCAGTCGTTAAAAACATCATGTAGCGTCTCGTGGCGAAAACGTGCGGCCCAGCGACCGTCGGACAGGCGACGCTGCGCGCGCTCGTCTTCACTTTGCAGCCCCGGATGCCCGCCTTCGACCACCAGGCCGCAAAGCCCTGACATCCCCTGGCAAGCCGCCATCATCGCCACTCGGCCGCCAAGAGAATATCCCACCAGCCAGTAGTTAAGTATGTTGTAACTAAATAAAGTATTACGCAGCAGTTCGCTGACGTCATCAAATCCGCTGACGTGAATATCCGCAGAACCGCCGTGTCCGGGCAAATCAATATACAGCCGTGAACAGTCCGCAAACTGCTCCCCGACCGGCTGCCATTCCCGGCAATCGCCGGAGAAGCCGTGCAGGAAAACCAGCCAGGGGGCATCCGCCTGGTCCTTGTTCGCCTGCGCGTGCAGGATCATAGATGACTCACCTGCGCCAGCAGCTGCTGCAGGGTTTGCGCCCCGTCAGTCTCATTGACCACCAGCTCAATCACCGTGGCGGCCGGAGTACGCCAGGCTCCTGCCAGTGCACGTTCCAGCTGTTCCCAGTTTTCCGGGCGGTGATATTTTAGGTTAAACATCGCTGCCGCATGATCAAAATGGACGTTCTGCGGCATCAGATAGAACCGTTCACGCTCACTTTGCGGCGTCGGCAACAGGGAGAAAATCTGCCCTCCGTTATTGTTCACCACAATCAGGACAAACGGTGCGGAGACCTGGCGCAATAAGGCCAGCGCATTCAGATCATACAGCGCCGATAAGTCGCCGACGATAGCCAGCGTTGATTTCGCACTGGCACGCTGTACGCCTGCCGCGGTTGACAGTAGACCGTCGATACCGCTGGCCCCGCGATTGCTGTACACCGGATACCCTGCCGGAAGCTGAGACAGTGCGTCAATCAGACGTACCACCAGACTATTGCCGACAAACAGCTGGCCCTGTTCCGGCAGATACTCGCGAATGCGGTGCGCCAGTTGCGCTTCACCAAACGCCTCGCGACGTGCCGCCACCGTCTGCCACGCCTGTTCCGCCAGACGTGGAATATCGACGCACCAGGGCTGGCGTTTCTCAGCCGGATGCAGCTCCAGCCAGTCGCCCACTGTCGCCACTAACCGGCGCCCACGATGATGAGCGGGATCGAGGCGTCCTTCGATATTGTCGACAATCCAGTATTCTTGCGGGTTGCAGGAGGCCTGCCATTGCAACAGACGTTTTCCGGTCAGGCTGCTGCCCAACTGCACCACAATCTGTGCCTGCTGTAATTCGGTCACCGCTTTCGCATTGCCCAGCCACAGGTCGGCGCACGGTAGCGGCTGCCCGGTTTGCGACAGCACATCGCCAATCAGCGGCCAGCCTAACGTCTGCGCCCACAGCGCCACTTTCTTACCCTCTTCCGCCGTCATACGCCCGGCAATCACCACGCCGCGCTTTTGCCGCCAGAAGAACCAGTCGCGCTGTTTGTCACTTTCCAGCCGACGCGCTTCGCGCAGCCAGGGTTTATCATCCTGCCACCAGTCACCCAGCCGCTGCTGCCACTCAATGCCTGTGTCGTCCATCTCGCCATACAGCGGCTCCGCAAACGGGCAGTTAATGTGTACTGCACCGCTGTGCAGTGAAGCCATGGCATTATCGAGGGTGGAAACCAGCCAACTGGCGGGAATATCCTGCGTCGGACGCGGTAAAGAGAGCGTTTGCGATGGATGAGAAGCAAACATTCCCGGCTGACGAATCGCCTGATTCGCCCCGCAGTCGATAAGCTCAGGCGGTCTGTCCGCCGTGAGTAAAATCAGTTTTTCACCGGTGAGACCGGCTTCGATAAGCGCCGGATACAAATTCGCTACCGCCGTACCGGAGGTCACAATCACCGCAACCGGCTGCCGACTGACCTTGGCCAGACCTAAGGCCAGATGCCCCAACCCGCGCTCGTCAAAGTGGGTATGGTGGATAAAGGCAGAATTCTCCGCTGCGGCCAGCGTCAATGGCGTCGAACGAGAGCCAGGCGCAATGCAAACATGCCTGACGCCGTGGCGAGTGAGTGCTTCCAGTATGACCGCCGCCCAGCGTCGGTTAAATGCGCTTACTGACATAAGATTGTCCGGTATCAATATTGCGACACAGTATAAAGAATCGAATAAATGGATTTTTGATATGAGTCGATAATGTGTGACTCATTAGGCTTCCATCTGTAATAAAGTACGTAAACCCGCCGCTTTATTGTCTATTTCCTGCCATTCTTGTTCGGGATCGGAGCCGCGTACAATCCCGGCTCCGGCGTACAGGCGCACCACGTTACCGCTAATTTTCGCCGAACGTAGCGACACGCAAAACTCACTTTGCTGCAGGGAGAGATATCCCGCAGAGCCGGCATACCATTCTCGTTCAAAAGGTTCATTATGCTGGATGAATGCGCGCGCCCGTTCACGCGGAATGCCCGCCACTGCCGCGGTCGGCTGGAGCTGCATCAGGCAAAGCGTATCGTCCGGTTGATTCAGCGCAGTCCAGATACAGCGGCGCAGATGCTGCACTTTGCGCAGTCTTAGCACCTGCGGTGGCAGCACGTCGAGGGTTTGCGTACAGTTTTGCAGTCGCTGACAGATATCTTCCACCACCAGCATATTCTCACGCTGGTTTTTATCGTCCTTCATCAGCCACTCGCCGAGCTGCCAGGCCCGGTGGTCGTCAGGATGATTAGCGACGGTTCCGGCCAGCGCTTCGGTACGCAGCGCCGTGTCACGCCGCCGATACAGACGTTCAGGAGACGATCCCAAAAAAGCGCACTCGGCGGAAAACACCATAAAGAAATGGTAGCAGTTAAGGTTTAAGCGACGACTGGAGGCCATCACCGACGCGGCGTTCACCGGCTGTGAGAACTGTAAATCGGTTGCCCGCGCCAGCACCACCTTATCGAGCGCTTCCCCGGCAATGGTTTGGGTGGCAAGTTCAATCAGGCGCGTCCAGCCCGCTTTATCCGGCCAGTGCTGCTCAGCGGTTAAATTCAGGCGCAGTGCGGGAAGCGGCTTCACGTTGGCAAGCGTTGAAAGGAAGGCGCGCGCGTGCACGGCATCGTCTTGCAGCGACACGTCGCTATACAGGTGTAACCGTAAGGTTGCCACGCCTGCGCAACGCCGCCATTCCAGGCGAGGTAGCAGTAAATTGCCGCGCTGGGGTTCAAACGCATTCAGGCCCCAGATGCGCAGTTCAGGATGGTCTTCATGCTGGTGTAAAAACTGCTGAGCGACGGCCAGCGAGGAAAACGTTGCCACGGCACCCAGCACGGCGGCTTCTTCATCGCCGTTACGCTGTTGCCAGTAAAACTGCGGCCAGACGGGTTGACTGGCCAGCCAGCCCAAAGCGTCGAAAGCATCATTCAGAGGGAAAGGGATGTCGTAAATACGAATGCCAGGTGCTGCCGGTATCTCTTGCGTCAAAAGGCGCATCAGATTTTCCAGCGCAGTAGTAATTGAATGCACGCAGACCTCTCCCTGTTAAAAACCTCTCATTATACGGGGTACTGACGAGAAAAAGCAGTACCCCCGTTTAGGGAGTACTGACAAATGCGATGAAGGTGTCGAATTTATCGCCGTGCTAACAATAAACCCATCACTAAACCGACCGTTGCACCCACGCCGATCCCGCGCCACGGTTTATCATGCACATAGTCATCAGCCCGGCAAACGGCCTTTTTCGCGCGATAATAATAGCTGTCCGAAGCGTGGCTGACGCGGTTTCTCACCTCTTCTAACGCCTGTTCGGCTTTCGCTTTTAACTCCAGATACTTCTGGTCGGCAGGATCGCCCGACGAGCGCAGCACTTCTTCCAGCGTTTCGCTGAGTAATTCCAGGTCATCATCAATACGTGATTCATAAGAATGAAAAGACATTATTTTCTCCCTTTCTATTTACGTACCCGCTAACTATAGACGACCTGAGCTGTTTACGCTTGATGTCCCTCACGCGCCATGCCGATGTGTGGAATACCATCTTCATCATAGATATCCGTCACCGGAACGAAACCAAAGCGCGCGTAGAAAGGTTGCAGATGCGCCTGCGCGCCCAGATACAACGCCTTGTGCGGCCAGTGCTGAGCACAGGATGCCAGCGTCTGCGTCATCAGCTGCTGCCCCAGTTTTTCCCCGCGTAACGCAGCGCTGACAATCACCCGACCGATAACCACCGGTTCGAGATCGTCGTCGCTTTTCAGAATCCTCGCATACGCCACCAGCCGATCATTATGCCATCCCAGAAGGTGTCGGTTTTCACCCGTCAGGTCATCGCCGTCCACATCCTGATACGGACACTGTTGCTCAACAACAAACACCGCACAGCGCAGCTGAAGAATGGCATACAGTTGCTGGACGGTCAGTTCTGTATGGTGGAGATCTTGCCAGTGAATCATTGTCTGCCCCTTGGTTGTGATAACCTGAACACCCTGCCTTATTGATGGCGAAAAGTGTAATACTAAGATGGAATTAATTTTTTTAGGCACGTCTGCGGGAGTCCCCACGCGCTCCCGCAATGTAACGGCAATATTACTCAATCTGCAACACCCTACGCAGGCGGGATTGTGGCTTTTCGATTGCGGCGAAGGAACGCAGCACCAGATGCTGACCACGCCGTTCAATCCGGGAAAACTCGATCGTATTTTTATCAGCCATTTGCACGGCGATCACCTTTTTGGCCTGCCGGGACTGCTGTGCAGCCGCTCGATGGCCGGAAACGTCCAGCCGTTGACGCTGTACGGGCCAAAAGGGTTACGTGAATTTACCGAGACTGCATTACGCCTGAGCGGCTCCTGGACCGATTATCCGCTGGAGATTGTGGAAATTACCGCCGGAGAAATTCTCGACGACGGTCTGCGTAAAGTAACGGCTTTCGCGCTGGCGCATCCGCTCGAATGTTACGGTTTTCGCGTTGAGGAACATGACAAACCCGGTGCGCTTGACGCCAGCGCGCTGAAGGCAGCGGGCGTTAAGCCAGGGCCGTGGTTCCAGGATCTCAAAGCCGGTAAAACCGTCGTGCTGGAAGATGGTCGTTCCCTTAACGGTGCTGATTTTCTCGCCCCGGCGATTCCGGGCAAATCCGTGGCGATATTTGGCGATACCGCGCCGTGCGCCTCCGCCCTCGAACTGGCAAAAGGTGTGGATGTGATGGTACATGAGACCACGCTGGACGCCTCGATGGAAGACAAGGCCAACAGTCGGGGACACAGCTCCACCCGCCAGGCTGCGATGCTGGCACGGGAGGCAGGTGCGGGCCGATTGATTATGACTCACGTCAGCTCGCGTTATGATGAAAAAGGCTGCCAACGTTTGCTCGAAGAGTGCCGGGCGCTGTTTGCGGACACCGAACTGGCGCACGATTTCGCCGTTTTCACGGTTTAACGCTCTATTTTTCCGCCTCAGTGCCGATAACAGTGAAAAGGCTGGCGTTCACACTGAGGACAGGATGAATAATATTCAGAAAGACATTGATGACAGGACCAACCTAACCCTGTCTAACCGCTTTGAACTGCTGCTGTTTCGCCTCGGCACATCGCTGGATGAGCAGAAATCGGAGCTGTTTGGCATCAACGTATTCAAATTACGTGAGATCGTCCCCATGCCGACGTTTACGCGTCCGGCGGGCATGAAAGCCCCACTGCTGGGCATGGTGAACATTCGCGATCAGGTGATCCCGGTGATCGACTTGCCCGCCGTTGCCGGATGCAAGCCTGAGACCGGACTGAACATCCTGCTGATCACCGAATACGCCCGTAGCGTGCAGGCGTTTGCGGTAGAGTCAGTGGAAAACATTATGCGCCTGGACTGGCAGCAGGTGCATACCGCCGAGAAAGCCGTCAACGGTCGCTATATCACCAGCATTGCCTGTCTGGATGACAACAAAGAAACTAACAACCTGGCGCTGGTACTCGACGTCGAACAGATCCTGTATGACATTGTGCCGTCAAACCACGATCTGCGCGCCACCCACCTGGAGACCAGTAAATTCAATATCACCCCAGGTGCCGTGGCGATTGTGGCAGAAGATTCTAAGGTCGCCCGCGCAATGCTGGAGAAAGGACTTAACGCCATGAACATTCCACACCAGATGCATGTCACCGGCAAAGACGCGTGGGAAAAAATTCAGCAATTGTCCCTGGAAGCGCAGGCGGAAGGCAAACCTATCAGTGATAAAATTGCGCTGGTGCTTACCGATCTGGAAATGCCGGAGATGGACGGTTTTACGCTGACGCGCAAGATTAAGACCGATGAACGCCTGAAGAAGATCCCGGTTGTCATCCACTCATCCCTTTCCGGCAGCGCTAATGAAGATCACGTGCGCAGAGTGAAGGCCGATGGCTACGTGGCGAAGTTCGAGATCAACGAGCTGTCTTCCGTAATCCTGGAAGTGATGGAGCGCGCGGCGAAAGACATTAATGGGCCACTGGTGAGCCGCCAGATTTCAGCCTGACTGAAATCAGCACATAAAAAAACCCGCCGCGGCGGGTTTTTTCGTTTTAGCGTATCGCTTACATCAGCGGTGTCGCTAACTGCACGATGCTGATCAGCGGTTGCGGGTAGATACCCAGCACCAGCACCAGCAGCGCAGAGATCAGCACCACGATACCGCCCGCGCTGTACTGCCAGTTAGACGGTGCATCACGGTTCAGTTGCTGCGGTGCGCTCAGGTACAGGCTCACGGCAACGCGCAGGTAATAGTACAAACCAATCGCGGAACCGACCACCACGGCGGCAACCAGCCACCACAGGTTAGCCTGCACACCGACGGCCAGCACGTAGAACTTACCGATAAAGCCCAGCGTCATCGGGATACCCGCCAGAGACAGCATCATCACCGTCATCACAGCCGCGAGGATCGGACGATGCCAGAACAGACCGCGGTAGGAGAACAGTGAATCCGCATCCGGACCACGATACGGGCTGGACATCAGGCTGACCACACCGAACGCGCCGAGGCTGCTGAACAGATAACCAGCCAGGTACACGCCTACTGCTTCCATCGACATCTCGCCACTTTGCAGGGCAATCAACGCCACCAGCAGGTAGCCAAGGTGAGAGATAGACGAATAACCAAGCAGACGCTTGATGTTGGTCTGGCTCAGCGCCATCAGGTTACCGAAGATGATAGAGGCAAAGGCAATCACGCCCAGCACAATACGTACCGCTTCGCTGTCGCCAACCGGCGCGTACAGGAACAGACGCATCACCACGCCGAAGATAGCGATTTTGCTCGCCGTCGCCAGGAAGGTGGACACCGGAGCCGGAGCACCCTGGTAAACGTCTGGCGTCCACAGGTGGAACGGCACCAGAGAGAGCTTAAAGCCCAGACCGACGATCATCATCCCGAAACCTGCCAGCAGCAGCGGTTCGTTCAGCATACCGTCGCCGAGGCTCTTACCGAGGGCCACAAACGACAGGTTGCCGGACTGCGCGTACACCAGCGCCATACCGAACAGCAGGAATGAAGATGCTGCGGCGGACAGAATGGTGTATTTGATACTGGCTTCCAGCGAACGTTTCTGACGAAACGCATAGCCCACCAGACCAAACAGCGGCAGAGAGATCAGTTCGATACCGAGGAACAACGCCGCCAGATGGTTAGCGTTAGCCAGCAGAATCCCGCCCAGCGCGGCAATCAGCACCAGCAGGTAGAACTCTTCCCGGTTGTCGTCGTAGCCTTCCAGCCACGGATAGGCAAAGGTACAGGTGGCGAGGCTCGCCAGCAGGACCATCCCGGTGTAGAGCATCGCGAAACCGTCAACCCGCATCAGCGGAGTGACGTCCATGGCGCCCGCCTGGCCAACAAACCAGAGCGAAACCAGCGCGGCGTTAAGCCCAATGACCGACAGCGTGGCATTGAGGAAGTGATTGCGTCGCCACGCAATGGAGAGCATCACAACCACCACCGTCAAGCCGACGATCAGCAGCGGTAGCAGCGCAATCAGGTGTTGTGGAGTTATTGTCATGGCGATTTACGGCCTTGTAGTAGTAACGGAATTAACAAACCACTGCTGGATGTTGCTCATCGCAGAATGCGAGGTATCCAGAATCGGCTGCGGATAGAAGCCAAGCAGTACCAGAAGCACAACCAGCAACAGGATGATAAACAGCTCACGCAGCGACATCCCTGGCAGTTCAACACTGGCAATCTGGCTTTTCGCTTTACCGAAGTAAGCGCGATGCAGCATCGCCAGCGAGTAAACAGAGGCAAACACCAGACCGAAGGTCGAGATCACCGTAATGACCGGAACCACCTGGTAGCTGCCGAACAGGATCATAAATTCGCCCACGAAGTTACCGGTTCCCGGCATACCCAGCGTACACACTGCGAAGAACATCGACAGCGCAGGCAACCATTTCATTTTGCCCCACAGGCCGCCCATCATACGCATATCACGCGTGTGCAGACGTTCGTACAGCTGACCACACAGAATGAACAGGCCGGCCGCAGACAGACCGTGCGCAATCATCTGGATAACCGCACCCTGGTACGCCAGCTGGCTACCGGTGTAGATAGCAATCAACACGAAGCCCATGTGCGAGACGGAGGTGTAGGCAATCAGACGCTTGATATCGTACTGATTAAAGGCCATCCACGCGCCGTAGAAAATACCGATAACACCCAGCCACATAGCGATAGGTGCGAACTCCGCAGACGCGTTCGGGAACAGCGGCAGGGAGAAGCGCAGCAGACCGTAGGCCGCGGTTTTCAGCAAAATCCCCGCCAGGTCAACGGAACCTGCGGTCGGTGCCTGGGAGTGCGCATCCGGCAACCAGCCGTGCAGCGGAACCACCGGCATTTTCACCGCAAAGGCGATGAAGAAGCCCAGCATCAGCAGATATTCCACGCCGTGGGACATCGGTGTGTTCAGCAGTTCTTCATAGTTGAAGGTCCAGACACCGGTGGCTTTATAGTGCACAAATACCAGCGCCAGGATGGCAATCAACATCACCAGACCACTCGCCTGGGTATAAATGAAGAACTTGGTGGCCGCCGTGATACGCGTTTTACCGTCGGACGCTTTATGCCCCCACAGCGCGATCAGGAAGTACATCGGCACCAACATCATTTCCCAGAAGAAGAAGAACAGGAACATGTCGATGGCCAGGAACACGCCGATCACGCCGCCGAGGATCCACATCAGGTTCAGGTGGAAGAAGCCCTGGTACTTTTCAATTTCATTCCAGGAACACAGTACCGCCAGAACACCGAGCAGACCGGTCAGCACCACCATCAGCAGCGACAGACCGTCGATAGCTAAATGAATAGAGATGCCAAAGCGCGGGATCCACGGCATGACGAACTCAGACTGCCACTGCGGAATACCAGCGGATTGCGTCAGTGAATAGCCGCCCTGCAACCACAATTGTAGGCCAAGCGCCAGCGTCAGTCCCATGGTAATCAGCGCGATCCAGCGCGGTACCTTCACGCCAAAGCGTTCGGTCTGCCAGCACAGGAAACCACCGATAAAGGGGATTAATATCAACCAAGGTAATAACATAGCTAAGTATGTCCCTTATATTTATTCCTGCTCAGGCTATCTCACTCGTCAGCCCAAATCCCGGCAGTGCTCGCAATCCTCACGTACTTCAGTACGCTCCGGTTGCTCTGCGCTGGCGGTATTCGGTCTGACTTCGCCGATGACGCCTGTACTTCAGGAACAGATTTTCAACGAATTCTAAAAATTATTTTTGGGTTTGTAGGCCGGATAAGCACAGCGCCATCCGGCAGTCGTTCATCCGGCCAACAAACTCAACGCAGTACCATCAGCAGTGCCAGCACGACTACCGCACCGATGCTCATTGATGCGACATACCAGCGCAGATACCCGTTCTCACTGAGCAGCAGACCTTTGCCTGCAAAGCGGGAGAGGATCGCCGGAATGTTCATCATTGCGTTCATCGGATCGCGTTTCAGCAGCCAGGCAACGCCAAGGAACGGCTTCACGAACACTTTGTCGTACAGCCAGTCAAAGCCCCAGGCGTTATACCACCAGGTGCCCAGCAGACGGCCCGGCGCACTGTTGGCAATCGAGGTCACAAGCGTACGTTTACCCAGCCACAGCCATGCTGCAATCAGGATCCCCGCAATCGCGACGATGCCAGAGGTAATTTCCAGCGTCATCACGCTACCATGCGGCAGCTCGGTGGTTGCCGGAAGCACGCCATGCAACGGAGGCACAATCAGCGCGCCAACGAAGGTGGACAGGATCATCAGCACAATCAGCGGCAGATGGTGGGTAATCCCCTTCCCTGCGTGCGCGTGAATTTGTTCTTTACCGTGGAACACGATGAAAATCATACGGAAGGTGTACAGAGAGGTCATAAACGCACCGACCAGACCTGCCACCATCAGATTGATATGACCGTTCGCCATCGCACCGGCCAGAATCTCATCCTTACTGAAGAAGCCAGCGGTAATCAGCGGCAGAGCCGACAACGCCGCGCCGCCAACCAGGAAACTGAGATAAACCAGTGGGATTGACTTACGCAAGCCGCCCATTTTGAAGATGTTCTGTTCGTGGTGGCAAGCCAGGATCACCGAACCCGATGCCAGGAACAACAGCGCTTTAAAGAAGGCGTGCGTCATCAGGTGGAAAATCGCCGCATCCCAGGCCTGAACGCCAAGCGCCAGGAACATGTAGCCAATCTGGCTCATGGTGGAATACGCGAGAACGCGTTTGATGTCGGTTTGTACCAGTGCGGCGAAGCCTGCCAGAACCAGCGTGATCGCCCCGATAATCCCCACCAGGTGCAGGATTTCCGGCGTCAGCAGGAACAGGCCGTGGGTACGCGCAATCAGGTACACACCGGCAGTAACCATCGTTGCGGCGTGGATCAGCGCGGAGACAGGCGTCGGGCCAGCCATCGCATCAGCAAGCCAGGTCTGCAACGGCAACTGCGCCGATTTACCGACCGCACCGCCCAGCAGCATCAGAGTTGCCCACATCAGCATGTCATTGCCCGCGGCAAAGTGCGCCGGTGCCAGTTCAACCATTTCGCGGAAGTTCAGCGTGCCCAGCTCGTTGTAGAGAATGAACAGCGCGAACGCCAGAAATACGTCGCCGACACGGGTTACCACGAAGGCTTTCATTGCCGCAGCGCCATTCTTCGGATCGGTGTAGTAGAACCCGATCAGCAGATAGGAGCACAGGCCTACGCCTTCCCAGCCGAGGTACATCAGCAACAGGTTATCCGCCAGTACCAGAATCACCATGCTGGCGATAAACAGGTTGGTATAGGCGAAGAAACGGGAGTAGCCCTCTTCCCCGCGCATATACCAGGAGGCGAACATGTGGATCAGGAAACCGACACCCGTTACCACCGAGAGCATGGTCAGCGACAGGCCGTCCAGCACCAGGTTAAAACCGATGTTAAAGTCGCCAACAGACATCCACGTCCACAGCGGAACGCTAAACGCCTGTTTACCGTTAGCAAAGAAATCGACGCCAACAAACGCAGTGACCAGCGCCGCCAGGCCGATCGATCCGACACCCACGGTAGCGGACAGATTTTCTGACCAACGACCGCGAGAGAACGCCAGTAATACAAAGCCAAGAAATGGCAGAATAATGGTTAAGGCAAGCATGTTCATCCACGCATCTCACTTACTGAATCGATGTTCAGGTTCTGGCGGCGGCGATGAAGTTGCAGCAACAGCGCAAGTCCAATGCTCGCTTCCGCAGCCGCAAGGCTGATGGCGAGAATGTACATCACCTGACCATCGGTCTGGCCCCAGTAGCTTCCGGCGACCACAAAGGCCAGCGCAGAGGCGTTAATCATGATTTCCAGCCCAATCAGCATAAACAGCAGATTGCGGCGGATAACCAGACCGGTTAAGCCCAGTACGAATAAGACAGCCGCGAGGATCAGTCCATGTTGTAAGGGGATCATGCGTGCTCCTCCGTTTTTCTTTTCGCGCGGTCATCCGTGCGGTTGCTCAGCACTTCGCCAGAACGCTCTTCGCGACCGACGTGGAAGGCCACAACCAGACCCGCCAGCAGCAGCATTGACGCCAGCTCAACCGCCAGGACATAAGGTCCGAACAGCGAGATGCCGACCGCTTTCGCGCTAATTGGCGTCCCGTCGATGCCCTGATCGTTAACGCCAAGAATCGCGTAGACAATCACCGCCAGCATGACGGCCGACAGAATCGCCGGACCAATCCACACCTGCGGCCTCAGCCACTGACGTTCCTGTTCGATTTCAGCACCGCCCAGGTTGAGCATCATGACCACGAACACGAACAGCACCATAATGGCGCCCGCGTACACGATAATTTCCAGCGCACCGGCAAAGTAAGCGCCCAGCGAGAAAAACACCCCAGAAATCGCCAGCAGCGAAATAATCAGGTACAGCAGTGCGTGTACCGGATTGGTGTGAGTGATGACCCGCAAGGTTGCGAGAATGGCTATCAGGCCACAGATATAAAAAGCGAACTCCATTGCCCCTCTCCTTACGGTAACAGGCTCTTGACGTCGATAGGCTTGGCTTCGTTCTCTGCTTCGCCCTTATCTTTGCCGTCGATTGCCATACCTGCCATCCGGTAGAAGTTATATTCCGGATATTTACCCGGACCGGAGATCAGCAGATCCTCTTTCTCGTAAACCAGATCCTGGCGCTTGTACTCACCCAGTTCGAAATCTGGAGTAAGCTGAATAGCCGTTGTCGGACAGGCTTCTTCGCACATACCGCAGAAAATGCAGCGTGAGAAGTTGATGCGGAAAAACTCCGGATACCAGCGACCATCTTTAGTCTCTGCTTTTTGCAGAGAGATACAGCCGACCGGACAGGCTACCGCACACAGGTTACAGGCAACGCAGCGCTCTTCGCCGTCCGGGTCGCGTGTCAGTACGATACGACCACGAAAACGGGGCGGTAGATAGACCGGCTCTTCCGGGTACATCTGCGTTTCGCGTTTGGCGAACGCATGCAGGCCGATCATCCAGATACTACGAAGCTGGGTGCCTGCGCCTACAAGTAATTCTTTTAAGGTCATGGTCTTTGTGTCCCTTATTGCGCCTGCCACAGAATGACAGCCGCCGTTACCAGCAAATTGACGAGCGTCAGCGGCAGACAAACTTTCCAGCCGAAGGACATTACCTGGTCATAACGAGGACGCGGTAACGACGCACGAATCAAAATGAACATCATCATAAAGAACGCGGTTTTCAGCGCGAACCAGACGAATGGCGGTAAGAACGGGCCATGCCAGCCACCGAAGAACAGGGTAACCATCAGCGCAGAAATGGTGACGATACCGATGTACTCCCCCACGAAGAACAGACCGAATTTCATCCCGGAATATTCAATGTGGTAACCATCGGCCAGTTCCTGCTCGGCTTCCGGTTGGTCAAACGGGTGACGGTGACAGACCGCGACGCCCGCGATGGCGAAGGTGACAAAACCAAAGAACTGCGGAATAACGTTCCAGATATCAGCCTGGTTATTGACGATGTCGGTCATGTTAAATGAACCGGCCTGCGCCACCACGCCCATCAGGGAAAGTCCGAGGAACACTTCATAGCTCAGGGTCTGCGCAGACGCACGCATCGCACCCAGCAGTGAGTATTTGTTGTTGCTCGACCAACCGGCAAACAGCACCGCGTACACCGCCAGACCGGCCATCATCAGGAAGAACAGGATCCCGATGTTAAGGTCAGCGACCACCCAGTTCGGGCTGACCGGCACAATGGCGAAGGCCAGCAGCAGCGAGGTGAAGGCGATCATCGGTGCCAGCGTAAAGATGACGCGATCCGAGAATTTCGGGATCCAGTCTTCTTTAAAGAACATCTTAATCATGTCCGCGACCAGCTGGAGCGAACCGCCCCAGCCTACACGGTTAGGCCCGTAACGGTTCTGGAACAGACCCAGCAGACGACGTTCGCCAAAGCTCATGAATGCCCCGCAGGTGACCACCACCAGCAGGATCACCACCGCTTTGAGAATGCTCAGCAGGATCTCAATCAGATCGGGTGTAATCCAACTCATTGTTGTGCCTCCTGCAGATCCTCAAGACGCGCACCTGCCAGAACCGGCGCGATACCCGGCATACCCATCGGCAAACCAACCTGCCCCGCCGTCAGCCCTTCTGCGATTTCAACCGGTAATGTGACCGTGTTGCCATCGTAGCTAAAGGAAACGTGCGTACCCGCATTGACGCCCAACTTCTCGGCATCCGCCGGGTTGAGTTTAATGTACGGCTGCGGCATGCGGGTCTGGATAACCGGCGCACGCTGGGACATTTCGTCGCTACCAAACAGATGATAGTACGGTGCGATACGCCATTGACCATCCAGCGCCTGGAAGCTCGCCGGAACGGTAGTGAAGTAGTCCAGACCGCCTTCGGAGGCTTCAATCAGACGCACGCCCGGATCGCCATGGCGCAGTTTGCCGCCCACTTCATCCTGGAACTTGTTCCACGCTTGTGGGGAGTTCCAGCCTGGTGCCCAGGCAAACGGAATTTGTGAACGCGGCGCAGACGGCTGGTTGTTCCCTTCCATCGAGAAGGCAAACATGGTGTCTTTGTCCTGCGGTTGACGCGGTTCATGCACGCTGATGTTGGCACGCATGGCGGTACGACCACTGTAACGATGCGGCTCACGTGCCAGTTTCTGCCCACGAATACGGAAGCTCGCGTCCGGCGCGGCATCTTTAATGCCAGCCAACTGCGGCAACGCGGCTACGGCGGCGTCGATGACGTGATCGAGCTGCGTCCAGTCCACTTCACGGCTCTGCACGGTGCTGTGCAGCGAGTGCAGCCAGCGCCAGCTTTCCAGCATCACAATGTTGCTGTCGTAGTAGCTTGGGTCATATACCTGGAAGAAACGCTGTGCGCGGCCTTCGTTATTGATAACCGTACCGTCGCTTTCGGCAAAACTTGCTGCAGAAAGGACCAGATGGGCATTGTCCATAATCGCGGTACGCTGATGGTCAACGACCAGTACCAGCGGTGCTTTCGCCAGCGCAGCGTTAACGCGAGTGGCAGACGCATGGCGATGCAGGTCATTTTCCAGTACCACCACGGCGTCAGCACGACCTGTTTCCAGTTCAGTCAGCGCATCATCAAGTGAACCGCCGCCAATCATACCGAGGCCCATGCTGTTAACAGAGCGGGCAATCATGGTGATGCCGACGTCTGCGCCACGACCTTTCAGCGCCTTCGCCACGTTGGCAGCGGCCTGAATCACTTCAGCGCTACCGGCGTTGGTACCGGAGATAATCAGCGGTTTCTTCGCGCCAGCCAGGGCCTGAACGATGACGTCGATTTTGTTCTGCAGGTCACGGTCAATACCGTCAACGGCCGGAGCGGTGTTATCCAGCGCGTGGGCAATGGCGAAACCTAAACGCGCCTGATCTTCAACCGGCGCACGGTAGGTCCATGCTGCGATATCATCCAGACGGGTGTTATCCACGTTGGTCACGAACAGCGGATGCTTGGCACGCTGGCCGATGTTAAGGATCGCGGCAATCTGCCAGTCAGCCACTTTCTGCGCTGCTGCCATTTCGCGTGCTTTACCTTTCACCGCCTGACGTACTGCCAGCGCAACGCGCGCGCCGGTCTGGGTCACATCTTCGCCCAGTACCAGGACCGCATCGTAAGATTCAATCTCGCGCAGCGCCGGGGTATGAATACCACCGTCACGCAGCACGCTCAGCGCCAGTTGCAGACGTTCCAGCTCGCCTTGAGCGATACCGGTATAGAAGTTTTCCGCACCCACCAGTTCACGCAGCGCAAAGTTGCTTTCAACGCTGGCGCGCGGGGAGCCGATGCCGATCACTTTCTTCGACTGACGCAGAATGTCAGCCGCGCCCTGCATCGCCTGCTCGGCGTTAAGGGTGATGAGGTCATCACCACGACGCTGAACCGGCTGACGCGGACGGTCTTTCAGGTTCACGTAACCATAGCCAAAACGACCACGGTCGCAGAGGAAGTAGTGGTTAACGGTACCGTTATAACGGTTTTCGATACGACGCAGTTCACCGTAACGCTCACCCGGGCTGGTGTTACAGCCAATGGAACACTGCTGGCAGATGCTCGGGGCAAACTGCATGTCCCATTTACGGTTATAACGCTCGGAGTGCGTTTTGTCGGTGAAGACGCCAGTCGGGCAGATTTCTACCAGGTTACCGGAGAATTCGCTTTCGAGCACGCCATCTTCAGGGCGACCAAAGTAGACGTTGTCATGTGCGCCATAGACGCCCAGATCTGCGCCATCAGCGTAATCTTTGTAGTAGCGAACGCAGCGATAGCAGGCGATGCAGCGGTTCATTTCGTGAGAGATGAACGGCCCCAGATCCTGGTTGCGGTGGGTGCGCTTGGTAAAGCGGTAGCGACGGAAGCTATGACCCGTCATCACGGTCATATCCTGAAGGTGGCAGTTACCGCCCTCTTCGCAGACCGGACAGTCGTGTGGGTGGTTAGTCATAAACCATTCCACCACGCTTTCACGGAACTGTTTCGCTTCTTCGTCATCGATAGAAATAAAGGTGCCTTCGGTGGCCGGTGTCATACAAGACATCACCAGGCGACCACGCGTATCTTCCGCGTTTTGATATTGCTTCACCGCACACTGGCGGCAAGCACCGACGCTTCCCAGCGCCGGGTGCCAGCAAAAGTACGGAATATCAAGGCCGAGGGACAGACAAGCTTCTAGCAGGTTGTCCGCGCCGTTGACCTCATATTCTTTGCCGTCTACATGAATCGTAGCCATAGTCAGCATGCTTCCAGTTGGCTTAGTCAGTGACCAAGCGTTAATCGAATTTCATATCGCGATACAGGCTCAGGCCTGCGTTTACCAGCGCTCTTTCAACAGGTTCGGCTGAATACCACCAATCGCATGGGTATTGCTGAAGGTCTGCTTGATGCCAGCTTCGAATTCTTCGCGGAAATATTTAATGGCGCTCTGCAGCGGTTCGACCGCACCCGGTGCGTGTGCACAGAAGGTTTTACCCGGACCGAGGAAACGACACAGTTGCTCAAGTGTCTCGATATCCCCAGGCTGGCCTTCGCCACGCTCCAGCGCACGTAGAATTTTTACGCTCCACGGCAAACCATCACGGCACGGCGTACACCAGCCGCAGGACTCGCGGGCAAAGAACTCTTCGAGGTTACGCACCAGCGGCACCATGCCAATCTCGTGATCGACCGCCATCGCCAGCGCCGTACCCAGACGGCTACCCGCTTTACCGATGCTTTCGAACTCCATCGGCAGGTCAAGGTGCGCTTCGGTCAGGAAGTCTGTCCCCGCACCGCCCGGCTGCCAGGCTTTGAACTTCAGGCCATCACGCATGCCACCCGCGTAATCTTCGAGGATTTCACGCGCGGTGGTCCCAAACGGCAGTTCCCACAGTCCCGGATTCTTCACACGACCGGAGAAGCCCATCAGCTTGGTGCCTGCGTCTTTGCTCTTCGAAATATTCTGGTACCACTCCACGCCGTTGGCGAGGATAGCCGGTACGTTACACAGAGTTTCGACGTTGTTCACGCAGGTCGGCTTACCCCATGCGCCAGAGCTTGCCGGGAAAGGCGGCTTGGAGCGCGGGTTAGCACGACGGCCTTCGAGGGAGTTGATCAGTGCGGTTTCTTCACCGCAGATGTAGCGCCCTGCCCCGGTGTGCACAAACAGTTCGAAGTCGAAACCGGTGCCCATGATATTTTTGCCAAGCAGACCCGCTTCGGTCGCTTCAGCAATGGCGCGACGCAGATTCACCGCCGCTTCAATGTATTCACCGCGCAGGAAGATGTAACCGCGGTACGCTTTCAGCGCAAACGCGGAGATCAGCATGCCTTCCACCAGCAGGTGCGGCAGCTGTTCCATCAACAGACGGTCTTTATAGGTGCCCGGCTCCATTTCATCGGCGTTACACAGCAGGTAACGGATGTTCATGGATTCGTCTTTCGGCATCAGGCTCCACTTCAGACCCGTGGAAAAGCCTGCGCCACCGCGCCCTTTCAGGCCAGCGTCTTTCACCTGATTAACGATTTCGTCCGGTGACAGCCCGGTCAGGGCCTTACGCGCACCTTCGTAACCGTTTTTGCTACGGTATTCATCCAGCCATATTGGCTGGTTGTCATCGCGCAGACGCCAGGTCAGCGGATGCGTTTCGGGAGTACGGATAATGTCTTTCATTTATACCGCTCCAGCAGTTCGGGAATGCCTTCCGGGGTCAGGTGAGCATGCGTATCTTCATCGATCATCATGTTCGGCCCCTTGTCGCAGTTCCCCAGGCAACAGGTCGGCAGCAACGTAAAGCGACCGTCAAAGGTCGTCTGCCCCGGCTTGATGTTGAGTTTTTTCTCAAGTGCCGCCTGGATCCCCTGATAGCCATTGATATGGCACACCACGCTGTCGCAGTAGCGGATCACGTGGCGACCGACCGGCTGGCGGAAGATCTGGCTGTAAAACGTGGCAACACCTTCAACGTCGCTTGCCGGGATACCCAGCACATCAGCGATCGCATAGATCGCCCCATCCGGCACCCAGCCACGCTGTTTCTGAACGATTTTCAGCGCTTCAATGGACGCCGCACGCGGGTCTTCGTAGTGGTGCTTCTCGTGCTCAATCGCTTCACGCTCAGCCGCACTCAGCTCAAAAGCCTCGGTTTGTGGTTGTTGATTCTCGTGCATAATTAGCGGTCCACATCTGACATAACAAAATCGATACTACCCAGATGGACGATAAGGTCGGACACCAGGCTGCCACGTACCGCTACCGGGATCTGCTGCAAATGCGCATAACTCGGTGTACGGATACGAGTACGGTAACTCATGGTGCTGCCATCGCTGGTCAGGTAGTAACTGTTGATACCCTTGGTCGCTTCCACCATCTGGAAGGATTCCTGCGCCGGCATAACCGGGCCCCACGACACTTGCAGGAAGTGGGTGATCAGGGTTTCGATATGCTGTAGCGTGCGCTCTTTCGGCGGCGGCGTGGTCAGCGGGTGATCCGCTTTGAACGGGCCTTCCGGCATGTTGTTGAGGCACTGCTCAAGGATGCGCAGGCTCTGGCGCAGCTCTTCAACTTTCAGCATCACGCGGGTGTAGCAGTCAGAAACACCACCACCCACCGGGATTTCGAAGTCGAAGTTTTCATAGCCAGAGTACGGACGTGACTTACGCACGTCGAAATCAATACCGGTTGCACGCAGCGCAGCACCGGTACAACCCCAGTCCAGCGCTTCTTTCTTACCGTAAGCGGCAACACCCTGCGAACGGCCTTTCAGGATGGTGTTGCGCAGCGCAGCTTTCTCGTAGGAATCCAGACGCTTCGGCATCCAGTCGAGGAAATCACGCAGCAGCTTGTCCCAACCGCGCGGCAGGTCGTGTGCAACGCCACCGATACGGAACCAGGCCGGGTGCATACGGAAACCGGTGATCGCTTCCACCACGTCATAGATTTTCTGACGGTCGGTAAAGGCGAAGAACACGGGGGTCATCGCGCCGACGTCCTGAATGAACGTGGAGATATACAGCAGGTGGCTGTTGATACGGAAAAGTTCAGAAAGCATAACGCGGATCACGTTGACGCGATCCGGTACGGTAATGCCCGCCAGCTTTTCTACCGCCAGCACGTACGGCATTTCGTTCACGCAGCCGCCAAGATACTCGATACGGTCGGTATACGGAATGTAGCTGTGCCAGGACTGACGTTCACCCATCTTTTCGGCGCCACGATGGTGGTAGCCGATGTCAGGCACGCAGTCGACGATCTCTTCGCCGTCAAGCTGAAGAACAATACGGAATGCACCGTGAGAAGACGGGTGGTTCGGACCGAGGTTGAGGAACATAAAGTCCTCGTTTTCGGTACCACGCTGCATGCCCCAGTCTTCAGGTTTGAAGGTCAGTGACTCCATTTCCAGATCCTGCTTGGCTTTGGTCAGCTCAAACGGATCGAATTCAGTCGCACGCGCCGGGTAATCTTTACGCAGCGGATGGCCTTCCCAGGTATGCGGCATCAGAAGACGCGTCAGGTGCGGGTGGCCTTCGATATCAATACCAAACATTTCCCAAGTTTCACGCTCATACCAGTTGGCGTTCGGGAACAGTTTGGTGAACGTCGGCACGCGCAGATCGTTTTCAGACAACGCCACCTTGAGCATGATATCGCGATTGCGTTCAATGGAGATCAGGTGATAGAAAACGGAAAAATCCGCGGCAGGTAACCCTTCGCGGTGCGTACGCAGACGTTCGTCCATGCCGTGTAAGTCAAACAGCATGACGTAAGGTTTCGGCAATCTCTTTAAGAAATCACCCACTTCCAGGAGTTGTTCACGCTTGACCCAAACAACGGGTACCCCGGTGCGAGTCGCCTGAACGGTAAAGGCATCCGGCCCAAAACGGTTGCGCAGTTCGCCAATGACCGGGTCATCGAGATGATCCCGTGTTTGCCAGGCAGCGTCTTGCGCGGTTAAGTCGGTCATATTGTTCACCATTGCAAATGGTTCGTGGTGACTGTTAAGCCTGGCTTCGCGCTATTTGAATAGTGATATGCGAAGATAATCCCCAGGCCGACAGGCGCAGATTAAATCTCGTCCGGTGTGCGAAGATTCGTTACAGCAATACGTTCGCCGCGCTTACGCTCACGCTCTGACTGCATATTTGCGCGATAAACGCCCTGATCGCCAACCACCCATGAGAGCGGACGACGTTCTTTGCCAATGGAGTCTTGCAGCAGCATCAGTGCCTGCATGTAGGCTTCCGGACGCGGCGGGCATCCCGGGATGTACACATCAACCGGAATAAACTTATCAACGCCCTGTACAACGGAGTAAATATCGTACATACCGCCGGAGTTGGCACATGCGCCCATGGAAATAACCCATTTTGGTTCCAGCATCTGATCGTAGAGGCGCTGAATAACCGGGGCCATTTTGGTAAAGCAGGTGCCGGCCACGACCATCAGGTCGGCCTGACGCGGAGAGGCACGCAGAACTTCTGCGCCAAAACGGGCCACGTCATGCACGGCGGTGAACGAGGTCACCATCTCAACGTAGCAGCAGGAAAGGCCAAAGTTGTATGGCCAAATTGAGTTTTTACGGCCCCAGTTAACCATGTCATGCAGTTTGCCCATGAACACGTTTTTGTTAACTTCTTGTTCCAGGGGGTCGGTTACGATCTCCTGTTTTTGCAGGGGGTAACGGTCGTTCTCACCGTTAGGATCTATGCGGGTGAGCGTATAATCCATCTTAATGCCTCGCGGTTAGCGTTGACGATTAGCGATACTGTTCGTTTCCGGGTTCATACGCTCGCGGCGTGAACGCGCGGGCGTCCAGTCCAGCGCGCCAATACGCACCAGATAAACCAGACCTGCCAGTAACACAAAAATAAAAATTGCAGCTTCCACAAAGCCAATCCAGCCGCTTTCACGGATAGATGTTGACCATGCAAAAAGATACAGCGCTTCAACGTCGAAGATAACGAAGAACATGGCTACCAGGTAAAACTTGGCAGACAGGCGCAAGCGGGCGGTGCCGACCGAGTCGATACCTGATTCAAACGGCACGTTTTTAGATCTCGCGCGCGCGCGACCCCCTAAAAACCAGCCGCCGACGAGCATCAGGCAGCACAGGCCAATGGCAACAATAAGAAAGATAGCGAATGCCCAGTGATGAGCGATGATTTCAGTGGATGTTGACATACTCATTGCTTACTCATCAAAAGTAGCGCCAAATTCTCTGCTCTTTACGGCAGATGAACGCCACATCGATTCATGGGGAGGAATAAAAAAAACCTTACAATCACTGTAGAAAACCATTTATACAGCCAATTGATGGGGTTTTTTACTCCTTTCTATAACCTTTTGTCAACTTTAACAAAAGTTTCCTCACATTATTTTACACCAATTCAGTTTCATTAACATAAAGTGCTATTTAGACTTTTTCCAATCCTGTCATGAGCTCATTTTAATGTTGTTGAATCGTGTCCGTAGTGAAGTAAAAAAGATAATACACCTCTATTTTGACAGGAATTCGTGCAGATGCCTCCCCCTAAATGTGAGTATTTTCTTGATCTGTGACACGCTTTTGTTAATCCACCATAAAAAACAGCAACAATTTCTCTAGTTTTTTAACATGAAAATAATAGGCCCTTCTTTTGTTTGTTTTTTGCCCAGTTTAGTCGAAAATCTTTTACCTACTGATTTTATTCACTTTTCATTTACAAACAGACCATAGACTGCCTGTTTTGTATAAAAAAAGAGCCACTGGAAGTTATTTCATCTTTAGTGGCTCTTTTTTGCACTTACATTTTAAAACGATTATTTGTGACGCATTACTCAAAGTCACCTTCAACGATCAGCGAATCATCTCCCCCTTCAGGGGTAAACTGATTGTATTGCCATGGGTTTTGGTACGTTTGCATCGACTTAAAGATAACCTGAGCTAACTCGTTTTGCGTGCTGGTATCGCAGCACAGCAGGTATTCAGTTTCTGGCAACGGTGGCAAACCATCCACCGCACCTAACACGCGCAAGTCCGGACTCATCATTTCTACCGGACGGGCCGTGACGCCCAATCCTGCTTTTACTGCAGCGCGAACCGCAGGCAATGTTGACGCCACATAGGCCAAACGCCACGGGATCTGCGCAGCGTTTAGCGTAGACAGCACGATATCGCGAAACGGGCTGGGATCGTCCAGCAGGACCAGCGGCACCGGTTCCCCTTTTTGCAGGATGTATTCAGCCACGCAATACCAGTGCGTCGGAGAGGTACGCAGATTCAGGCACTCGAAATCCCCAGGGCGGTTGGTGGTCACCACCAAATCCACTTCCTGTGACTTCAGCATATCCACCATAAAGGCGTTACGCTTGACCCTCACATCCAGCGCAAGCTTCGGATAAACCGAACTGATGCGGTTGAGCAAAAACGGCAGTATCGTATCGGCGGATTCATCAGAGGCGCCAATAGTTAACACGCCCTGAAGATTATTGAACATTAATGATGAGCAAGCCTCATCATTGAAGCGCAGAATTTTTCTGGCGTAACCCAACAGCTGGATACCGTGTTCCGTCAGCAGTTTGTTACGTCCATGGCGCGCGAACAACTCTTTCCCGACAAGTTGCTCGAGGCGTTGCATTTGCTGGCTCACCGCAGACTGAGTGCGACATACCGCAGCAGCCGCAGCCGCGAAAGTATTCAGATCGGCAACAGCAACAAACGTTCTCAGCAGATCGAGATCGAGGTTAATTATCGGACGATTTGCATTTATCATAAATTTTCACTTACTCGCGGGTCATTCCGGGTTAATGCTGTGCATTCAGAAACAAAAATTCCATTTGTAATGTGCCTGCCTCGTAGTTTCACTTAGTGTAACTAAGTGAAAATAAGGATGTATTAGATGTAACAACTGAAACAACCCTCTTACTTCGCTATATAATGCGCCGCATGGCTCATCAGAATATAGCAAAGAGAAAGCGCCATTTTTTAGCTACAGGCAGATTCTTACTAATGGAAAACATGTAAATTTTGTAAATATGAAAAAATAGTTTATGGACGTCAATTTACACATTAAAAGCTAATTTTTCAGTATGTTATGGTCAACGTGTCAGCATTAGAATTATCAAACAACATACGCAACACACCATTTCATGGGACTTATCTTAACCCAAAACCACTATATTTATAAGTGTTATCGTGAATAATCTGATGCGCAAAGGTGTTATGTCAGGCTAGCCGTTTTCGTATTATTAACGCATTCAATGAGCGCTGTTTAAATATTAAATAATAATTAATTAAAATTTCCACCATTCATTAATTATGCTTAACAATAGATTCACACTGTAGCGCTGACCGATCATGCCGATAACAGGCAGTGGAGATAAGTGTTCCGTATTTCCGAATTCTTCTTTTCACCCCAGAGAACGATTGCTTTCGTGCCCGATACATAACTATTTCTTACCAGATAAACGACCACAACATTGGCATCACATCAAAACAGATAACTACGAAATATATATTAATAAGAATAAAACTCTAAATTATAATGATTTAACAGCCATTAACGGTTGATTATAACTGCATAGTTCATCAAAATCTTCTGCTAAAGACCCTTCAAAATGCACCGTTGGAAGAGTACATTGTTCTGTGCTGACTTCCACGGCAGGGAGTGGCATTCACAGCTAAAAGGTCAAGATTCATGTCCCCTATTGAAAAATCCAGCAAATTAGAAAATGTCTGTTATGACATTCGTGGCCCGGTTCTGAAAGAAGCAAAGCGTCTGGAAGAAGAAGGCAATAAGGTTCTGAAACTAAACATCGGCAACCCAGCGCCATTCGGGTTTGAAGCACCGGATGAAATTCTGGTTGATGTGATCCGTAATTTGCCTACCGCGCAAGGGTATTGTGACTCAAAAGGCCTTTATTCCGCCCGCAAAGCCATCATGCAGCATTATCAGGCACGTGGGATGCGCGATGTTACCGTGGAAGACATTTATATCGGCAACGGTGTTTCCGAATTGATCGTGCAGGCGATGCAGGCATTGCTGAACAGCGGGGACGAAATGCTGGTACCTGCGCCTGACTATCCGCTGTGGACGGCGGCGGTATCGCTTTCCAGCGGTAAGGCTGTGCACTACCTGTGTGATGAATCCTCTGACTGGTTCCCGGACCTCGACGATATTCGCGCCAAAATTACCCCTCGCACGCGTGGGATTGTTATTATCAACCCCAACAACCCTACCGGCGCAGTCTATTCTAAAGAGCTTCTGCTGGAGATTGTTGAAATTGCACGTCAGCATAATCTCATTATCTTTGCTGACGAGATTTACGACAAAATTCTTTATGATGACGCAGAGCACCATTCTATTGCCCCGCTGGCACCAGACCTGCTGACCATCACCTTCAACGGCCTGTCAAAAACGTACCGTGTTGCGGGTTTCCGTCAGGGCTGGATGGTACTGAACGGACCGAAGAAACACGCGAAAGGGTATATTGAAGGTCTGGAAATGCTAGCGTCTATGCGTTTATGCGCCAACGTTCCAGCACAGCATGCTATTCAAACCGCACTGGGCGGATACCAAAGCATTAGCGAATTCATCATGCCCGGCGGACGTCTGTATGAACAGCGCAACCGTGCCTGGGAATTACTCAACGACATTCCCGGCGTTTCTTGCGTGAAGCCGCGCGGCGCACTGTACATGTTCCCGAAAATTGACGCCAAACGCTTCAATATTCATGACGACCAGAAAATGGTGCTCGATTTCCTGTTACAGGAAAAAGTGCTGCTGGTGCAGGGCACAGCCTTCAACTGGCCGTGGCCGGATCACTTCCGTATCGTGACGCTGCCGCGTATTGACGATATCGAAATGTCGCTAAGCAAATTTGAGCGCTTCCTGTCTGGCTATCACCAGCTGTAAGTCGAAAATCAGCAACCAGAACACTCTAAATAATTCGAGTTGCGGGAAGGCGGCGACGCAATGAATCCCCAGGAGCTTACAAAAGTAATTGACTGGGGTGAATGAGGAAAGCCAACGCGCATGCAACTTGAATTATGACGAGTATTTGCATCTGACAGCCTTCTCTGCGCAAAATGACTCTTAGGTGCCATCATATAAGGGTCGTTATGAAGCAGAGCCATTTTTTTGCCCACCTCTCCCGTCTGAAACTCATTAACCGCTGGCCGCTAATGCGCAACGTGCGCACCGAAAACGTATCTGAACACAGTCTGCAAGTCGCGATGGTTGCGCATGCGCTGGCGGCAATCAAGAACCGCAAGTTCGGCGGTCAGGTTAACGCCGAACGCATTGCCCTGCTGGCGATGTACCACGATGCCTCCGAAGTGCTGACCGGTGACCTCCCGACCCCGGTGAAATACTTTAACTCGCAAATCGCCCAGGAATATAAAGCCATTGAGAAAATTGCCCAGCAAAAACTGGTCGACATGGTGCCTGATGAACTGCGCGATATTTTTGCGCCGTTAATTGATGAACACGCCAGCAGCGAAGAAGAACGCGCGATTGTTAAACAGGCCGATGCGCTTTGCGCCTATCTGAAGTGCCTTGAGGAACTTTCAGCCGGAAATAATGAATTTCTGCTTGCGAAAACGCGGCTGGAAAAAACGCTGGAATCGCGTCGCAGTGAAGAGATGGGCTATTTTTTAGACGTATTTGTACCGAGTTTCCATCTCTCGCTGGATGAAATTAGCCAGGACTCGCCATTGTAAATTTGCGGCGACGTTGCCTTTGTAGGCCGGATAAGACATTTACGTCGCCATCCGGCATCATGCCTGATGGCGCTACGCTTATCAGGCCTACAAGACCCGCGAAACGACTCCAGGGAAGCATTAGAACGGAAACAGCATCGGGATCATCACAATACAGACCACCATGACAATCAGTGTAAACGGCACGCCAATCTTCACGAAGTCGCTGAAGCTGTAGTTACCCGGTCCCAGTACCAGCGTGTTAACCGGTGACGATACCGGCGTCATAAAGGCTGCAGATGCCGCCATCGCAATGACCATCGCAAAAGGATACGGTGAAACTCCCATCGACTTCGCTGCCGCCAGTGCAATCGGCGCCATCAACACCGCCGTCGCAGTATTCGAGATAAATAATCCGATGGTGGCGCACAGTACAAACAGACAGCCCAGCATCATGTACGGACCATATCCCCCACCCACGTCCATCAGGCCTTTCACCACCAGATCGACGCCGCCGGTTTTTTGCAGGGCCAGCGCGAAAGGCATCATTCCGACAATTAAAATAATGCTCGGCCAATGGATAGCTTTATACGCGCTTTCTGCGTCAATACAGCGGAATTTACCCATCAGCAGACAGGCAATAATCGCGGCTACCGTGTTGGGGATTTCATCGGTCAGCATCAGGGCAACCATCAGGACCAGACAGAAAATCGCATGCGGTGCCTGGCTGTGCGCCGGAGAAGCTTCACTGACCTCAACGGGCATATTCAACACCACAAAATCACGACCCTTTTTCCCCAACGCGGTGATCAGTTTCCAGTTGCCCACCACCAGAATAATATCGCCCATCAGCAGCGGCTCATTGACGACCGCCCCGGCTAGCGCCGCGCCATCACGCTTTAATCCGACAACGTTAAGTCCATAGCGGGTACGAAATCCAATCTCCCGCACCGTTTTACCGATCAATTCCGATTCCGGGATCAGCGAAATTTCCGCCATACCCACATCCAACGCCTGCTCGGAGAAATATTCGCCGCGCAGCACCATCGGCTCCAACAACTGCTCGCTACAAAATTCGCGCAGGTCGACATCGGCTGAAGACATATCGATCAACAAAACATCACGGGCACGAAACTCAGAAACCCCGTTGACGTCAACAATGACGCGGCGAAAACGACGCCAGCGTTCCACACCAATGACGTTTGCCCCGTAGCGTTCACGCAGTTTTAAATCATCCAGGCGTTGACCAATCATCGGTGAACCGGGGCGGATAGCCAGTCGGCGCGCGCGTCCCGTGAGGCGATATTCTTTGATCAGATCGCGAAACGTCCGGCGTTTCCAGACATCGCCCTGCTGACCGGCATCATCGCCCTTCAGCATAAAGCGCATCAGCAGCATATAAATAATGCCGAGCACCAGCACCACCAGACCCAGCGGCGTCACGCTAAAGAAGCTGAAACCGTTAAGCCCTTCGCGCAGGAGTTCACTGTTGACGACCAGGTTAGGCGGCGTTGCCACCAGCGTCATCATGCCGCTGATCAATCCGGCAAAGCTGAGCGGCATCATCAAGCGTGAAGGTGCGGTTTGCATGCGCATGGAGACGCTTAAGACAACCGGGATAAAGATAGCGACAACGCCGGTAGAACTCATGAACGCGCCGAGTCCGGCGACGGTTATCATCAGCAGCACCAGCATTTTAACCTCACTGCTGCCAGCGACCTTCACCAGCCAGGCCCCCATCACGGTCGCCACCCCGGTGCGCACCAGGCCGTCGCCAATAATAAACAGAGCGGCTATCAAAATAACGTTAGGATCGCTGAAACCGGAGAAGGCCTCGGAAATGCTCAGCGTTCCACTCAAAACAAACGCAATAATGACCAGCAAAGCGACCGCATCCATACGCACTCTGCCCGTCGCAAACAAAACCACGGCAATTGCCAGCAATGAGAGAACCCAGATCAATTCACCGTTCACAACATATCCTTGTTAAATGAGAGGGATGGACCGATTCTGCCATAAAAAAGCCCCAACAATCTGGGGCTAAATCATGTTCAGGTATTTCTTACAACGACCACATTTCCGTTGGGTTGTTTCGTCACGGAAATCTGCTCCAGACTGGTCAGCGCAAAATCGACCTCATCCAGACGCGGCGTATCCGCCGGCGCGTTTACCGCGATGACATGACACCCAGCTGCCAGGCCAGAGAGCACCCCGGCTGGCGCATCCTCAACAACGGCACATTCACGCGGCGCAAGACCCAGCAGCTGCGCGCCGAGCAGATAGGCGTCAGGCTCTGGCTTACCTCTTTTTACCCGCTCGGCAGTAACAAACACTTCCGGCGCAGGCAGACCCGCAACACGATGGCGCGCCCGCGCCACCGGCATTGATCCTGAAGTGACGATAGCCCAGGGGATCCCGGCTTTATTGAGATGATTGAGCAAATCCACCGCCCCTGGCAGCGCGGTGATGCCTGCGGTCTCCGTGGCCTCTATTTGCTCCAGGCGCGTAAATTCCGCGGCAATCTCAGCCTCTGACTTACCCACCATAAAGTGTCGCAAGGAGGTAATCGCCTGCTTACCGTGAATAAAACCCAGCACCTCATCGTGATCAAGCCCAAAACGATCGGCCCAGTTGCACCATGCACGTTCTACTGCAGGTAAGGAATCGACCAGCGTACCATCCAGATCAAACAGAAAGCCTTTGCACTGCACGCTCGCCCCCTCAGGCATTAATGATTTGGTTAATTTCATTCGCGCTCAGGTGGTACTGACGCGGGCAAGAATGCCAGACACTCAACATACGCTGATATTTTTCCCACATCGGCGTCTGGGCGTTAAAGCCATGCGTACCTGCATCAAAGTGGGTATAACGCCCTTCCACATTGACCATAAAACGCACGTATCCGAGGAAGCGCGCTTCCGTTGCGGCATCAAAGCCCAAAAATGTGACGCGGCGCTCATCAATGGACTGGGCGTCTTTAAGGTTAGTCCATGAAACGTGTAATGCGTGATACATCTCCATGATATCGATAATTGTGCGGCAGGTTTCTTCTGTCAGCTCACCAAACTCACGATCGAGCTCGCGCATCTGCAAGCCATAACCGCGTTCAATAATCGTCTGTAAACGACGATAACGCTCGGCGTTGGTTGGATCGAGCATAGTCATCATTTTGTACTGGTTAGATAAAATGAGACGTTGAGCGTTGGTCATTTCCATTTGGGACTCCTGTATCACTACTGCTGCGATGAAAAAAAAGAAGGCATCTTATGCCTTCTTTTATATGCGTAATCAGGGGTCAATTACAAATCATCGAGAAAAGTTTTATCCAGTTGTTTGAAGGCGCGCTTAAGCGTGTCAGCCAGCGCTTGATAATCAGGCTTCCCTTCCACCGGAGCTAGTGCCTGGCCGGCCTCTTGTAATTTACCCCGGACTTCATAGAACCAGTTGAGAATAGTGGGCGGCAGCGGCGTAACGGAACGTTTACCTAACCACCACATGCCCTGCATCGGCAGGCTGAGCGCAAACAGCGCGGTTGCTACGGCCGGTCCCAGTTGTCCACCCAGCGCGATTTGCCAGCACAGGGTAAAGACAGCAATCGGCGGCATAAAACGGGTCGCGTAACGCGTCATGCGGATCACGCGATTCTCAACAAATACGGGTGCCAGGCGCTTTTCCATCGGCCACGTCTTCGCGTAGTGCTGCCCCCGGCGAAACAAACTGAAAAAATTTACGGAGCGATTATCCGGTGTCGACATGGCGGTTACCTCAACTTCACATATAAAATTTAAAAAATTTGTGCAAAACAACAACTACAAGGGACATCGTTCAAAACATTTTGTCTTCGATACCCACAATCAGGTATCCTGTGTCGGCCTGTAAGGCCTTTAGTCCAAAATCATTGAGTCGTCAAATTGGCATACAGTATGCCATTGGCTGAAAAATACGCAAAATGACATAGACTCAAAGGTATTTATTCCGTCATGCCCAAAAAGACAACGGCGCATGATGTTAATCATAAACGTCGGTGTCATCATGCGCTACGCTCTTTGACTCCATGACGTTTTTTTAGCCACGTATCCATAAATAGGTACTTCCATGTCGAGTAAGTTAGTACTGGTTCTGAACTGCGGTAGCTCCTCACTGAAATTTGCCATCATCGATGCAGTAAACGGTGAAGAATACCTTTCTGGTTTAGCCGAATGTTTCCATCTTCCAGAAGCACGTATCAAGTGGAAAATGGACGGCGGTAAACAAGAAGCGGCTTTAGGTGCAGGCGCCGCTCACAGTGAAGCGCTGAACTTCATCGTTAACACTATTCTGGCACAAAAACCGGAATTGTCCGCGCAATTGACTGCGATTGGTCACCGTATCGTACACGGCGGCGAGAAGTATACCAGCTCCGTGGTTATCGATGATTCCGTTATTCAGGGCATCAAAGATTCTGCCTCTTTCGCACCGCTGCACAACCCGGCTCACCTGATCGGTATTGCAGAAGCGCTAAAATCTTTCCCTAATCTGAAAGACAAAAACGTGGCCGTGTTTGACACCGCGTTCCATCAGACTATGCCGGAAGAATCTTACCTCTACGCTCTGCCGTACAGCCTGTACAAAGAGCACGGTGTTCGTCGCTATGGCGCACACGGCACCAGCCACTTCTTCGTCACTCAAGAAGCGGCAAAAATGCTGAACAAACCGGTTGATGAACTGAACATCATCACTTGCCACCTGGGCAACGGTGGTTCAGTTTCTGCTATCCGTAACGGTCAATGTGTTGATACCTCCATGGGTCTGACCCCGCTGGAAGGTCTGGTGATGGGTACGCGTTCCGGTGACATCGACCCGGCGATTATCTTCCACCTGCACGACACCCTGGGCATGAGCGTTGACCAGATCAACAAAATGCTGACCAAAGAGTCTGGCCTGCTGGGTCTGACTGAAGTCACCAGCGACTGCCGTTATGTTGAAGACAACTACACCACCAAAGAAGACGCTAAACGTGCAATGGACGTTTACTGCCACCGTCTGGCGAAGTACATCGGTTCTTACACCGCACTGATGGACGGTCGTCTGGATGCCGTCGTCTTCACCGGTGGTATCGGTGAAAACGCCGCGATGGTTCGTGAACTGTCCTTGGGCAAACTGGGCGTTCTGGGCTTCGAAGTAGACCACGAACGTAACCTGGCCGCCCGTTTCGGCAAATCTGGTTTCATCAACAAAGAAGGTACCCGTCCTGCGGTGGTTATCCCAACCAACGAAGAACTGGTTATCGCGCAAGACGCGAGCCGTCTGACTGCCTGATTTCACACCGCCAGCCTAGCTGGCGGTGCTGTTTTGTAACCCGTCGAAATCGACGGTAACGAAAGAGGATAAACCGTGTCCCGTATTATTATGCTGATCCCTACCGGAACCAGCGTCGGTCTGACCAGCGTCAGCCTTGGCGTGATCCGTGCAATGGAACGTAAAGGCGTAAGTCTGAGCGTCTTTAAGCCGATCGCTCAACCGCGTGCCGGTGGCGATGCGCCAGACCAGACTACTGCGATTGTCCGTGCGAACTCGTCTCTGCCAGCCGCTGAGCCGCTGAAGATGAGCCACGTTGAGTCTCTGCTCTCCAGCAATCAGAAAGATGTGCTGATGGAAGAGATCATCGCAAACTATCACGCGAACACCAAAGATGCTGAAGTGGTGCTGGTTGAAGGCCTGGTCCCAACCCGTAAGCACCAGTTCGCTCAATCTCTGAACTACGAAATTGCGAAAACGCTGAATGCGGAAATCGTCTTCGTAATGTCTCAGGGTACTGACACCCCGGAACAGCTGAACGAGCGTATTGAACTGACTCGCAGCAGCTTCGGCGGCGCTAAAAATACCAACATCACCGGCGTTATCGTTAACAAACTGAACGCACCGGTTGATGAGCAGGGCCGTACTCGCCCGGATCTGTCCGAAATTTTTGACGACTCCTCCAAAGCGAAAGTGGTTAAAGTTGACCCGGCTAAACTGCAAGAATCCAGCCCGCTGCCGGTTCTGGGCGCGGTGCCGTGGAGCTTTGATCTGATCGCCACTCGTGCAATCGATATGGCGCGTCACCTGAACGCCACCATCGTTAACGAAGGCGATATCAATACCCGTCGCGTGAAGTCTGTGACTTTCTGCGCACGCAGCATTCCGCACATGCTCGAGCATTTCCGTGCCGGTTCTCTGCTGGTGACCTCTGCCGATCGTCCTGACGTGCTGGTTGCAGCATGCCTGGCGGCAATGAACGGCGTAGAAATCGGTGCTCTGCTGCTAACTGGCGGTTACGAAATGGACGCGCGCATTACCAAACTGTGCGAACGTGCATTCGAAACCGGTCTGCCGGTATTCATGGTAAACACCAACACCTGGCAGACCTCCCTGAGCCTGCAGAGCTTCAACCTGGAAGTCCCGGTTGACGATCACGAGCGCATCGAGAAAGTTCAGGAATACGTTGCTAACTACATCAACGCTGACTGGGTTGAATCCCTGACTGCGACCTCTGAGCGCAGCCGTCGTCTGTCTCCGCCAGCGTTCCGCTACCAGCTGACCGAGCTGGCGCGTAAAGCAGGCAAACGCGTAGTTCTGCCAGAAGGCGACGAACCGCGCACTGTTAAAGCGGCAGCTATCTGTGCTGAACGTGGTATCGCAACCTGCGTACTGCTGGGTAACCCGGATGAAATCACCCGTGTTGCAGCGTCTCAGGGCGTTGAACTGGGCGCAGGCGTAGAAATCGTTGACCCGGATGTGGTTCGCGAAAGCTACGTGGCCCGCCTGGTCGAACTGCGTAAAAACAAAGGTATGACTGAAACCGTTGCCCGCGAACAGCTGGAAGACAACGTGGTTCTCGGTACCCTGATGCTGGAGCAGGACGACGTTGACGGCCTGGTTTCCGGTGCTGTTCACACCACCGCAAACACCATTCGCCCACCGCTGCAGCTGATCAAAACTGCACCGGGCAGCTCTCTGGTGTCTTCTGTGTTCTTCATGCTGCTGCCGGATCAGGTTTACGTTTACGGCGACTGCGCGATCAACCCGGATCCGACTGCAGAACAACTGGCAGAAATCGCCATCCAGTCCGCAGACTCCGCAACGGCCTTCGGTATCGAACCGCGCGTAGCGATGCTCTCCTACTCCACCGGTACCTCTGGTGCAGGTAGCGACGTTGAGAAAGTCCGCGAAGCAACGCGTCTGGCTCAGGAAAAACGTCCAGACCTGATGATCGACGGTCCGCTGCAGTACGACGCCGCTGTTATGGCTGACGTTGCGAAATCTAAAGCGCCGAACTCTCCGGTTGCAGGTCGCGCTACCGTGTTCATCTTCCCGGATCTGAACACCGGTAACACCACCTACAAAGCGGTACAGCGTTCTGCCGACCTGATCTCCATCGGGCCGATGCTGCAGGGTATGCGCAAACCGGTGAACGACCTGTCTCGTGGCGCGCTGGTAGACGATATCGTCTACACTATCGCACTGACCGCGATCCAGTCTTCCCAGCAGCAGCAGTAATTTGCTGCGTGTGCCGGATAGTGGCGCTAAGCGCCTTATCCGGTCTACACATCATGCTCATATAAGCCGGAAATAGCTGATATTTCCGGTTTTTTTATCTCCGCGATCGCACTCGCAAATTCTGAAAATTTTGCTTAGCTGCGCTGCATCAATGAATAACTATTCTTCTCTTCGCATACTTAGCCTCTTTGCTTTGCAACAGGGATAGTCTGTCATGTCTGCAGTTACAGAATCACAACCCGCGAAAAAATGGGCCATGCCCGATACGCTGGTGATTATTTTTTTCGTCGCTATTTTAACCAGTCTGGCCACCTGGGTTGTTCCCGTCGGCATGTTCGACAGTCAAGAAGTGCAGTACCAGGTTGATGGACAAACCAAAACCCGTAAAGTGGTCGATCCCCACTCTTTTCGCATTCTGACCAACGATGCCGGCGAAGAGCAGTATCACCGGGTGAAATTTTTCACCACCGGCGATGAAAGTCCCGGACTGATGAATTTTCCGTTCGAAGGGTTAACCTCCGGCTCTAAATTCGGTACTGCCGTTGGCATCATTATGTTTATGCTGGTGATCGGCGGCGCGTTTGGCATTGTTATGCGTACCGGAACCATTGATAACGGCATCCTGGCGCTCATCCGCCATACCCGGGGTAACGAGGTCTTGTTCATCCCGGTGCTGTTTATCCTCTTCTCATTGGGTGGCGCGGTCTTTGGTATGGGAGAAGAGGCGGTCGCCTTTGCCATTATCATCGCCCCGCTGATGGTGCGCTTAGGTTACGACAGTATTACCACCGTGCTGGTGACCTACATTGCCACCCAAATCGGCTTTGCCAGTTCATGGATGAACCCGTTCTGTGTGGTTGTCGCGCAGGGTATTGCGGGCGTCCCGGTGCTCTCCGGCTCTGGTTTGCGTATCGTAGTGTGGGTCGTTGCCACGATGATTGGCCTGACGTTTACGCTGGCCTACGCTTCGCGCATCAAGAAAAATCCCCTGCTGTCCCGCGTTCATGAATCAGACCGTTTTTTCCGCGAACAGCAGGATGAGGTTGTGGAACGGCGCTTCACGCTGGGCGACTGGCTGGTACTGCTCGTACTCACTGCGGTAATGATCTGGGTGGTCTGGGGCGTTATCGTCAACGCATGGTTCATTCCTGAAATCGCCAGCCAGTTCTTCACGATGGGTCTGGTGATTGGCATTATCGGCGTCGTCTTCCGACTCAACGGCATGACGGTCAACATTATGGCCTCGTCATTTACCGAAGGCGCACGAATGATGATCGCCCCGGCCCTGCTAGTCGGTTTTGCCAAGGGGATATTACTGCTGGTCGGTAATGGTGAGGCAGGCGATGCCAGCGTACTGAATACCCTGCTACACAGCATCGCCAACGGCATTAGCGGTCTGGACAACGCCATTGCTGCGTGGTTTATGCTGCTGTTCCAGGCGGTATTTAATTTCTTCGTCACTTCCGGTTCGGGTCAGGCAGCGCTAACTATGCCGCTGTTAGCGCCTCTGGGCGATCTGGTCGGCGTAAACCGTCAGGTGACCGTGCTGGCCTTCCAGTTTGGCGACGGGTTCAGCCACATTATCTATCCAACGTCGGCATCACTGATGGCAACGCTCGGTGTTTGTCGGGTGGATTTTCGTAACTGGTTGAAGGTAGGTGCCACACTATTGGGACTGCTGTTTATTATGTCCAGCGTGGTGGTGATTGGTGCGCAGATAATGGGGTATCACTAATTAACAACGCCGGATGGCGATGTCAAAGCGAGTAACCCGGCCTACCCGATTGTATTACTGGGTAGGCTGGATAAGCGGAATTTACTCCGCCTCTTCCTGTTTTTCGGCTTTCGCCCCTTCATTCTTGGCGTTGCGGGTCATCCACAGCGCCAGCGCTTTCAGCGAGTCCGGGGTGAACTCATCGCAGCGCGCGGTAATTTCTTCCGGCGTTAGCCAGCAGACTTCGCTAATTTCTTCTTCCTGCAGCGCGAACGGACCATGGGATACGCAGCTAAACAGCCCTCCCCATACGCGACAGTGTTGGTCTTCAAAATAAAACTGACCGTGTTCAGCAAACGGTACGCCCGCAATGCCCAACTCTTCTTCCGCTTCACGGCGGGCAGATTCAAGCATTTGCTCATCCGCCTGAACAACACCGCCCGCGGTAGCATCCAGCATGCCGGGCAAAAAATCTTTTGTCTCGGTACGACGCTGAACCAGAATTTTGCCCATACCATCATGCACAACGATATACGTTGCGCGATGACGTAAGCGCTGCGCCCGCATTTGTTCCCGGCTGGACTGTGCGATGACTTCGTTGTCTTCATTCACAATATCCACCCATTCCGTACTTGCCAAACGATGCTGTTCCACCATCAGGAAACCTTCTTTTTTCTAGCGCTCTTACGGCGCGTTTACGTTTGTGGGGTAACTTACGGATTAATCTCTACCTGCGCAATGATACTTTGATCATTGAGTGCCATTACGCTGAGAACATTATCATCCAGAATCCCGTAGCTTGCCGTAAAACCCCCTTTCGGAATGCTGACCGAGCCGGGGTTAAAGTGGTAAATATCACCACGCCTCTCGGCAATCGGCAGATGTGTATGCCCATAAACCAGCACATCACCCGCATTCAGCGCCGGGAGGTTTTCCGGGCCATAAAGATGCCCGTGCGTCAAAAAGAGCCGCAGATTATCCATCAGAACCTGCTGCCATGGCGCGGTAATTGGAAAATGCAGAAGCATTTGGTCCACTTCGCTATCGCAATTGCCGCGTACCGCAATAATACGTGACGCTAGCGCGTTCAAGCGGTCAGCAACCTGCGCTGGTGCATAACCTTGCGGCAGCGCATTACGCGGTCCGTGGTTTAAAATATCACCCAATATCACCAACCATCGCGCCCCGCTTTGGGCAAACAATTCAAGCACGCGCTCCGTGGCTGGCAACGACCCATGAATGTCCGATGCGAACATCAGCTTCATCACTCACTCCTCGTCGTATAATACCGTTCAATGATACTGGATTATGGCTCAATTATCAGCAGGATCGCTTCGCTGAAAGCGCGATAAAACGTTGTACCGAAGCCCGCTGCCACTGGAAGGTGGCGTAGTCGGCTAACGCCTGTGGAACGTCATCTCCGTTTAGCACCAGACGATTAAGCATTAGCGCTAAATCACAATCTGCGATACACCATTCGCCAAATAAATTTTGTTTCCCATGAGCAAGCAAACTTCCCGCCGTGGCGAACAATTTTTCTGCGCTGTCTTTACCCGCTTCACTCAACGGCGCTTTCTTCACCCCGGCAAACACAACGTCCGTGGAACGTTCTTCACGAATAGGCATCAGATCGCTGCGGATCCACGCCTGAACCTGGCGGGCTCGCGCCCGTTTTTGCACATCATGCGGATAGATGCGTTCCCACTGCGGCGGCGAGAAGGTCTCTTCCAGGAACTCCGCAATCGCCGATGATTCGCTCAATTCAAAACCGTCAATCTCAAGAACCGGGACGCGACGCGTCAGCGCATATCCTTGCCAGGCGGGTTGTAAATGCTCGCCCGCACTGAGATCAACGGTTTTCAGCGTAAAAGGCAGCCCTTTCTCCTGTAGCGCAACGTAAACAGACAACACATAGGGGGAGAAAAAGTTGGCATCTGACCACAGCGTAATTGCAGGTTTGCTCATAATGACCTCGGGATTGGATTGGCTAGCTTTCAAAATATAGAGTCTTTCTCACCCTGTCACTTGATGAAAACTCACGCACGCCAACAGGCTCTATACTTGTCATGACCCGGTTCATCACTCAACGGACGCTGAAAATGATCGACCTCTACTACACACCAACGCCCAACGGTCACAAAATCACGCTGTTTCTCGAAGAGGCGCAGGTGAAATACCGTCTGATTCCTGTCGATATCAGCAAAGGGAATCAATTTCATCCGGATTTTCTGCAGATCTCGCCGAACAATAAAATCCCGGCCATTATCGATAACGCCCCGCAGGACGGCGGTAAGCCGCTCAGCCTGTTTGAATCGGGTGAAATTTTGCTCTATCTGGCAGAGAAGAGCGGCAAGCTGCTCAGCGGTGAATTACGCGAACGCCACACCACGTTGCAGTGGCTGTTCTGGCAGGTGAGCGGTCTGGGTCCAATGTTGGGCCAGAATCATCATTTTAATCATTTTGCACCCAAAACCATCCCTTACGCCATTGAGCGCTATCAGGTTGAAACTCAGCGTCTGTACAACGTGATGAACAAACGTCTGGAAATGTCCCCCTGGTTAGGTGGCGATCACTACAGCATTGCGGATATTGCTTGCTGGCCGTGGATTCATGCTCATCAGCGTCAGCGTATCGACCTCGATACCTATCCGGCAGTTAATAACTGGTACGAACGCATTCGCACCCGTCCCGCCACGGAACGTGCGATGCAGCACGCACCGAGCGAGAACCGGTAACGCGATTCGATTCTCGTGTATCATTAAGAGGTTCATACATGGAGGAAACCTGCAATGTCACAACCTGACGCAATTATTCGTATAAAAAACCTTCGTCTGCGCACGTTTATTGGCATCAAAGAAGAGGAGATCCTGAACCGTCAGGATATCGTCATTAACATCGCCATCCACTACCCGGCAGACAAAGCCCGCGCCAGCGAAGATATCAACGATGCATTGAATTATCGCACCATTACCAAGAGCATTATTTCGCACGTAGAGAGTAACCGCTTCTCATTGTTAGAAAAATTAACTCAGGATGTGCTCGATATCGCACGCGAACATCACTGGGTCACTTATGCTGAAGTAGAGATCGATAAACTTCACGCATTGCGTTACGCCGACTCCGTGTCCATGACGCTGAGCTGGCAGCGCTAATCGTTATCCGGGAGGCAATATGCAGATTCTGATTACCGGTGGTACTGGCCTGATTGGACGCCATCTGATCCCCCGCTTGCTGGAATTGGGGCATCAGATAAGCGTTGTAACACGTACCCCTGATAAGGCCCGTCAGATTCTGGACTCCCGGGTTACGCTGTGGAAAGGACTGGAGGACAGGCCCAACCTCAATGGCATCGACGCGATTGTTAACCTTGCCGGAGAGCCCATCGCCGATAAGCGCTGGACGGCTGAGCAAAAGGAGCGTTTGTGCCAAAGTCGCTGGGGTATCACCCAGAAACTGGTCGATTTAATCAACGCCAGCGATACGCCACCAACGGCGTTGATCTCAGGTTCTGCCGCCGGATACTACGGCGACTTAGGTGAAGTCGTCGTCACGGAAGAGGAACCGCCGCACAATGAATTTACCCATAAGCTCTGCGCCCGTTGGGAGCAAATTGCCTGCGGCGCGCAAAGCGACAACACGCGCGTATGTCTGCTGCGTACCGGCGTGGTGCTGGCTCCTGCCGGCGGCATCCTCGGAAAAATGGTTCCGCCGTTTCGCCTTGGTCTGGGCGGCCCCATCGGTAACGGACGTCAGTATCTGGCCTGGATCCATATTGATGATATGGTCAACGCCATCATCTGGCTGCTGGATAACGATTTACGTGGTCCGTTCAATATGGTTTCGCCGTACCCGGTGCGTAATGAGCAATTTGCCCATGCGCTGGGCCATGCTCTGAATCGCCCTGCCGTCTTACGCGTTCCTGCAACTGCAATGCGCTTGCTGATGGGTGAATCCTCGGTGCTGGTCCTCGGCGGCCAGCGCGCATTGCCCAAGCGGCTGGAAGCGTCCGGTTTTGCGTTTCGTTGGTATGATTTAGAGGAAGCGCTGGCCGACGTCATTCGATGAGCGCGAAGACTGTTCACCGTCGCCATTACGGTGGTAAGGTTATAAGCCTGACTTCTGTAATGGCGAATTTATGGCGATAATTACCACCCCGCGACTTATCCTCTCCCCGTTTCAACCGACTGACTGGCCGTTTTTCCTGCGACTACGCGAAAACCCGGACATCATGCGCTTTATGGGCACTATCTCCCCGGTAAAAGAAACACGCCTGCTGTTCGCCCGGCGTCTCAATGCACCGTATATGTTTGTCATCCGCCAACATCATGACGCGACTCCGCTCGGTGATATTGGCTTGCAGATTAGTCATCACTTTCCGCAAGAAGCTGATATTGGCTATTGCATTATTTCACGCGCTCAGGGAAAAGGGATTGCCAGTGAAGCGGTACGCGCTGTGTGCGACTATGCCTTTGAACATACTGGCATAACGGCGATAAACGCCTGGGTGCTGGCGGATAACAAAGGCTCGGTACGCATCCTGGAAAAGACCGGTTTTGTGCGCACACAGGTGCTCGAACAAGCCTATGAAGTGAATGGTGTGCGTTATGACGACTGGGGTTATCGTCTGGAGTGCGGGAAGCCGAAGGCCCGGTAAGCGACGCGTCACCGGGCAATCAAGCGCTTATTTCAGCGATCCTTTAAGGAACTGTTGTAAACGTGGACTTTGTGGATTACCGAAGACCTGCTCCGGATCGCCTTCTTCTTCAATTTTCCCCTGATGCAGGAAAATCACGTGCGTGGAGACATGACGGGCAAACCCCATTTCGTGGGTGACGACTACCATGGTTTTCCCCTCTTCGGCCAGCTGTTGCATGATACGCAATACTTCCCCCACCAGCTCTGGGTCAAGCGCTGACGTCGGTTCATCAAACAGCAGAACCTCCGGCTCCATAGCCAGCGCGCGCGCAATGGAGACACGCTGCTGCTGACCACCGGACAGATGCACCGGATACTTACCCTGAGCGCGTTCATCAATACCCACTTTAGCCAGATATTTCACCGCACGCTCGCGGGCTTCCTGCTTGTTCAGCCCTAATACCTGAATCGGCGCTTCCATGACGTTTTCCAGCACCGTCATGTGGCTCCACAGGTTAAAGTGTTGAAAGACCATGGTCAGGCGCGTACGCAGCAGGCGTAGCTGATTTTTGTCCGCCACCTTAAGCTGACCGTCTTTGTCACGGACCAGGCCAATGTTCTGACCGCTGACCACAATCGACCCGGCGCTCGGTTTTTCAAGAAAGTTAATACAGCGCAGGAACGTACTTTTGCCAGAGCCTGACGAGCCGATAATACTGATCACATCACCCGCATTGGCCTGCAGCGATACCCCTTTCAGCACTTCATGTTCGCCGTAGTGTTTGTGTAAATCGATAACGTTTAATTTATTCTCAGACATCATATTCTCAGTGCGTCGAAGGTTTTACATGCTGCAACCAGCGTTTTTCCGCTTTACGGAACAGACTGATCAGGACATACGAAATCATCAAATACAGCACGGCGGCAATACCGAAGGCGGTAAACGGCTGGTAGGTCGCCGAGTTGATATCGCGGGCAATTTTCAACAAATCCGGTACTGTGGCCGTAAAGGCCAGCGCCGTTGAGTGCAGCATTAAAATAACCTCATTGCTGTACGCAGGCAGCGCAATACGCAATGCGGAGGGCAAAATAATGCAGCGATACATCTTGAATGAAGAAAAACCGTAAGCGCGCGCAGCTTCAATCTCACCATGAGGCACCGAACGAATCGCCCCGGCAAAGATCTCGGTAGTATAGGCGCAGGTATTCAGCGTTAATGCCAGCACGGTGCAATTCAGCCCGCTGCGGAAAAACGCGTTGAGAAGGTCCGTCCCTTTGACAATCTCCAGTGTGTACATCCCGGAATAAAACACCAGTAGCTGAACGTAAAGCGGCGTGCCACGGAAAATATAGGTAAATAGCCAGATGGGGAACTGGATAAACTTATTGCTGGATACGCGACCAATCGCCAAAAACAGCGCCAGAATGCCGCCCATCACTACGGACGAGATCAGCAACCACAGGGTGATCGCCACGCCGGTAAAGCGATAGCCGTCGGTCCACAGTAGGGATTTCCAGTACTCCTGAATAATCTCAATCACAGGTCAGCCCTCTTCACACCCACAGAGTAGCGGCGCTCAAGGTACAGCAGCACACCATTAGACACGGTGGTAAACACCAGATAGATAAGCCCGCACACGACGGCAAAATAGAATGGCTCCCAGGTGCTCTTCCCGGCAAGCTGCGTCGCTTTCACCACGTCTTCCAGTCCGAGCAGCGAAACCAGCGCCGTGGCTTTGAGAATAACCTGCCAGTTATTGCCAATCCCCGGCAGCGCGTAGCGCATCATCGCCGGGAACATAATCCGGCGAAAAATCTGCGAAGGGGTAAACCCAAACGCCGTCGCCGCTTCAATATGGCCTCTTGGAACCGCCATAAACGCGCCACGGAACGTTTCAGTAAAATAGGCCCCGTAGATAAAACCGAGCGTAATAATCCCCGCCACCATCGGATCAATATCAATCTGGCTGATACCAACCGCGTCAGTGACCGTGTTCAGTGCGATTTGTAATCCGTAGAAAATGAGCAACATCAAGACGAGATCGGGTACCCCACGGATCAACGTCGTGTACCCTTCGAAAATCAGCGCCATTGCCCGGCTTTGCGACAGCTTTGCCCCCGCGCCGACAAGGCCTATCAGAACCGCCAGTACCACCGAGCTAAGAGCAAGCTCAAGCGTCACGATTGCGCCCTGTAAAATAACACCTGAAAAGCCATACAACATGCTGCCTGTCCTGTCGTGTGTGGTGAAGTAAGAAGCCTCTTTTGATTTCAGACAAACTGTTAAATGCCGGATGGCGGCATTGCCTTATCCGGCCTACAAAATCGCTGTAGGCCTGATAAGCGCAGCGCCATCAGGCATAAATTCAACACGTCAAAAATCTACGGGCTTTATCAGCACCAGCGGTGATTAACCGCCATAAACATCAAAATCAAAGTACTTTTTCGCCAGCTTCTCGTAAGTTCCGTCAGCGCGCATTTCTGCAAACGCTTTATTCAGTGCTTCGCGCAGTTCGTTATCCTCTTTGCGCAGCCCCATACCGGTACCCACTCCGAACAATTTCTCGTCTTTCACAGACGGGCCGCCGAATTTGTAATCTTTGCCTACCGGCTGCTTCAGGAAACCTTCGCTGGCCGCAACTTCATCCTGGAACGCGGCGTCAATACGCCCGGCCGTCAGGTCAGAGTAGATATTGTCCTGCCCCTGATAGGAGACAATTTCAATACCTTTCGGCGCCCAGTGTTCATTGCCAAACGTTTCCTGAGTCGTGCCCTGCAGTACACCGACACGTTTGCCTTTCAGCGACTCAATGGTCGGCTGGATAGCCGAATCTTTCGCAACCACCAGACGAGAGTCTGCTGCATAAAGCTTGTCGGTAAAGGCGATTTCCTGCTGACGTTTTTCAGTGATCGAAAGTGACGACATGATGGCATCAATTTTCTTCGCTTTTAACGAAGGGATCAGCGCATCCAGCGGGTTTTCAACGAAGGTACATTGTGTATTAATACGCTTGCACAGTTCTTTTGCCAGATCGATGTCAAAACCGACTAATTCACCCTGCGAATTTTTCGATTCAAACGGGGCATAAGTGGGGTCGGTACCGATCCGCACTTTTTGCGGAATAGCGGCAAATGCTGCGGTAGCACTGGAGAACGCCAGAACCAGAGAAAGAGACAACACCAGTTTTTTCATAACTATCCTCAACAGACTGTCTTTTATAGGGGATCTTTACAGGACCAGGTGCAGTTATCGTGCCATTAATCAGGCCAACATGGCAAAGCATTCTGCCCTGTTGGCGGTATTTTTTTGCATGAAAAGCGCTTAAGTATGCATTCATGCTCATTATGTCAGCGATAAAAGCACCAAAATAGTGCACTGTAACTATCATGCACCGTAATCGTTCCCCGTTACGGTGCAATCGCTTCCCGTATTGGCGTATTAGTCGCCGTAGACATTAAAGGCAAAGTACTTTTTCGCCATTTTGTCGTAAGTCCCATCCTGACGCAGTTCGCCGAGCGCTTTATTAAAGGCCGCTTTCAGCTCTGCGTCATCTTTGCGTAAGCCAATCCCGGTTCCGTCACCAAAGTACTTTTTGTCTTTTACCGAAGGACCCGCAAAATCGTAGTCCTTGCCCGCAGGCTGTTTCAGGAATCCTTCGCTAGCCGCAACTTCATCCTGCAACGCGGCATCCAGACGTCCTGCCGTCAGGTCAGAATAGATAAGATCCTGGTTCGCATAGGCCACCACATCCACGCCTTTGCTGCGCCAGGTATCGTTAGCATAGGCTTCCTGGGTTGAGCCTTGCAGTACGCCAACATGTTTTCCCTTCAGCGAATCAAGGGTCGGTTGGATCGGGGAACCCTTCGCAGCAATCAGACGTGAGTCTGCGGCGTAAAGTTTGTCTGAGAATGCGATTTCTTGCTGGCGCTTTTCGGTAATAGACAGCGAGGAGATAATGGCATCGATTTTCTTCGCTTTCAGAGAGGGGATCAGCGCATCAAAGTCACTGGCAACCCAGGTACATTTGATCTGCATACGCTTACACATCTCATTGCCGAGATCGATATCAAACCCGACAAAATCCCCTTTGGCATCTTTAGAGGAAAAAGGGGCGTAGGTGGTATCTGTACCAATACGAACTGTCTGCGGAAGCGCTGCGTAGCTGGCCGCGGTGGCGGAAAGTCCTACCAGCAATGACAAAGCAAGTACCGTCTTCTTCATACATAACCCTCAAGTGGCGAAATTTTATTATGTTTTACGTTGTGTTGTGTGTTTGCAGACTTTTTCATGCAGGTCTTATGCCATTTTCGCGTCGATGAGGATATTCGACGTTAAATATGTTAATAAAACGTTGCAATATTGTCCTGATTTTGAAGATAGCAGGTATGACGGTTGAACCGCAGCGTTTCGTTACGTTTTAACGAATTAAATGTTGAGGATATGATCGCGGTTACAAAATTGCCCTGAAACAGGGCAAGGAATGCAGATATGCACGCTGGCTGAGCGGCTTATGCCCCCTGCCAGCGGGTAAACAGATCGTGCGGGAGAGCAATATTGAACTGGTCAAGTACACGGTTAACCGTTTGATTAATCACATCATCAAGCGTCTGGGGACGATGATAAAACGCCGGAACCGGCGGCATAATTACCGCGCCTATTTCCGCCGCCTGGGTCATCAATCGCAGATGCCCCAGATGTAGCGGTGTCTCACGTACGCACAGCACCAGCGGACGACGCTCTTTCAGCACCACGTCAGCGGCGCGGGTCAGCAGCCCATCGGTATAACTGTGGACGATACCAGAGAGCGTTTTAATGGAACAAGGCAGAATGACCATCCCCGCCGTCTGGAATGAGCCAGATGAAATACTGGCGGCGATATCACGCGCGTCGTGATTCACATTGGCTAATGCCTGCACCTCACGTACGGACAGGTCTGTTTCCAGCGCCAGGGTCTGACGCGCCGCCGCACTCATCACCAGATGGGTTTCCACATCAGCAACGTCACGCAAAACCTGTAACAGCCGCACGCCATAAATTGCACCGCTGGCGCCAGAAATACCAATGATGAGTCGTTTCACTGTGAGAGCCCTTTGTTCTTCATGGCGTGACTGTGCCGGATTACCGCGTAGGGTGCAACTGTGAATGTGCGGTCGCACTCAGCGAGCTTTCGCGGATCACAAGCCGCACCGGCAGCAGCAAATTTCGCTCATGTTGCTCGCTGAGCAGTAAACGAAACGCATCTCGCCCAAGCTCGCGCTTATCTACCGCCACGGTGGTTAACGCCGGATGCGCCCAGGCAGCGGCATCGATGTCATCAAAGCCAACAATCGCGATATCTTGCGGCACGTTGATCCCCTTACGCGCGCAGACGCGCATCGCCACCAGCGCGGCAATATCGTTATAGGCAAAGATAGCATCCGGCGGCTGCGGCAGAGCTAACAGTTTGTCCATGCCCTCGACCAGCGCCTGTTCAATATCTTTGACCGGCGGTGCTTCAACACGATATTCCGCGGGTAAAGACAGCCCGGCGTCAAATAACGCCTGCTGATATCCTTCTACGCGCTGGCGGATACTGTAATGGCGTTGCGAATGGCCGAGAAACGCAATGCGTTTGCGCCCTTGTTCAAGCAGATGCCGTGTCGCAATGAAGCCCCCATGAAAGTTATCCGGATTGACGCAGGGAAAATCCGCTGCCCACAGATCCACCAGCGTGACCGGCAGTGCCAGTTTACGCAGCTCGACCAGAGTTTCCGTTTCCAGATACCCTGCGGCAATCAGCGCGTCAGGCTGATGCAAATTAATGAGTTCAGCCAGCGAATCTTCCGGGCCAATCGGCAAGAAACTCATCGCAATATCGTTTTCCCGGCAGGCGTCAGCCACCCCAAGCATCACGCTGGAATAGAACGGCAATGCACTGGCTATATTGTGCTCGCGGTGCAGCAGAAACAGCAGCCGCTTAATGCGGCCACTGCGCAAACGACCGAAATCGTAACCTTCAGACTCGGCAATCGCCAGTATCCGCTGTCGGGTCTCTTCGCTCAGTCCTGGCTGCCCTTTCAGGGCCCGGGACACGGCGGCAATCGACACACCGCACGCCATTGCAATATCTTTGATTCGGGTCTTGTTTGCCATTCCGTTCGTTTTTACCTGTCACGCGTGGTTAAGCCGATGTCGGGTTCCTTAAGCGCTAAGAATACCACTAACGCGCCAATGATTAACTCTCCCTCATTTCCCTACAGAATAACTAACAGAACCACTAATGGCGCCTCCCAACGCCACTATCGTGACACCGATCACTATAAAATAATTATTTCTAGTAAAAACCAGGATCATTTTCACAGAGAAAGAAAACCGTCATATACCGAAACACCCGTACAGTCCTATGCTCAGAACCGTTACATCTTTAGTAAAAACTGTCAGAGATAAGCCGTAATGACTTTTTAAATCATCCCCCTTGTTCGAGGATTGGTTATGACCATTGCTGATAACCTGGATTCTGATGCACAAACCGTTGATGCGGGAGAAACGCTCTCAACCCGCGAAAAGATAGGCTATGGATTAGGCGATGCTGGTGGACACTGCATCTCAGATTTAATAAGCGGCTTTTTACTTTTTTTCTACACCGACGTGTTCGGGCTTAGCCCCGCCATCGTCGGGGCAATGTTTTTTGTTCTACGCATATTCGACGCCGTCTCTGACCCTGTGATGGGCGTGGTTGCCGACCGAACCCGCAGTCGCTGGGGGCGCTTTCGTCCGTGGCAATTATGGACAGCCGTTCCCTTGGGCATTATCGGTATCCTGACCTTTACCGTCCCGGATATCAGCCCCAACATGAAAATCGCCTGGGCATTCGGTACCTACTTCCTGCTTTCCCTGGGCTATACCGCCAACAATGTGCCCTACTGTGCGCTGATAAACGCCGTCACGAACCGCCACGATCAGGTGATGTCGTGTCAGTCCTGGCGTTTTGTATTAAGCGGTATTGCCGGCTTTCTGGTTGCGGTCGGTCTGCCGTGGATGGTGGAATTCTTTGGTCAGGGCAATCTGGCCAAAGGTTATCAATATGGCGTCACCGTACTGTGCTGCGTGGGCATGGTGATGTTTTTACTGTGCTTCTTGTGGGTGAAAGAACGCGTACCGCTGTCGCTGGTCGGCAAATTTACCCTGCGTGAGCATCTGGCCGGGCTGCGTAAAAACGATCAGTTACTGATGATGCTGGTGATGTCCTTCCTGCTGGTGAATATCCTGTGTATTCGCGGCGGCGGCTACATGTACTTTATTTCGTATGTTCTGCAGGGCAGCGCCAGGTTTATGTCGCTGTTTTTCGGTGTACTGACAGTGGCGGGCATTTTAGGCGCGATCATCGTTAATCCCCTCTCGCGGCGTTTCGATATGGTGCGCTTGTATATCTGCACCAACCTGATTCTGGTGGTATTTGGCATTGCGATGTGGTTCCTGCCAACCGGAGCTGATTACCGCATGCTGTGGCTGGGCTGCATTGCGCTAAACGGCGTGATCCTCGGCTTCACCCTCCCCCTGCACTTCTCAATCATGGCCTTCGCCGACGACTACGGCGAATGGAAAAACGGCGTGCGCTCATCCGGGATGAACTTCGCTTTTAATCTGTTTTTCATCAAGCTCTCGTGGGCATCTTCCGGCGGCATTATCAGTATTCTGCTGATCATGGTGGCCTACCAGCCAGGTCTTGAAAATCAGACCGCAGCGTCTCTTCAGGGCATCACCCTATTGCAAAGCATTGTGCCGGCCATTTTCCACCTCGCACTGGCGCTGTGCCTGCTCAAATGCCGCCTCAATGGCCCGATGATGCAGCGTATTTCAACCGATCTTCACCAACGACATTCACACATTTCCTGAGGTATACATGATGCAGTCTGCTGTGATTGAAGCCGATCTCAACCGAATCACCATCACCGATCCATTTCTGGGTGAATACCAACGCTTGATTCGCGACGTGGTGATCCCGTACCAATGGGAAGCACTGAACGACACGATTCCCGAGACAGAACCCAGCCACGCGCTGGCTAACTACCGCATCGCCGCCGGTCTGGAACACGGCGAGTTTTACGGCATGGTCTTCCAGGACAGCGATGTCACCAAATGGCTGGAAGCCGTAGCCTGGTCGCTGTGCCAGAAGCCAGATGCAGTGCTTGAAAAAACTGCCGACGAGGTGATTGAGCTGCTGGCTCAGGCGCAGTGTGACGACGGCTATCTCAACACCTGGTATACCGTAAAGGAACCAGGGTTGCGCTGGACCAACGTCGCCGAATGCCACGAGCTCTACTGCGCCGGACACCTGTTTGAAGCGGCAGTCGCCTTCTTCAACGCCACCGGAAAACGTCGACTGCTGAACATCGCTTGTCGCTTTGCCGATCACATCGACACGGTGTTTGGTCCCAAAGAAGGCCAACTGCGCGGCTATCCTGGGCACCCGGAAATCGAGCTGGCGTTGATGCGTCTGTATGAAGTCACTCAGGAACCGCGCTACCAGGCGCTGGCCTGCTATTTCGTCGAGGAACGTGGCAAACAACCCTACTATTACGATATTGAGTTCGAAAAACGCGGCGGTACCCGACACTGGGTTGGTTGGGGCGACGCCTGGCCGGGAATGATCAAAGACAAAACATACACCCATGCGCACAAACCGCTCGCTGAACAGCATGAAGCGGTCGGTCATGCAGTGCGGTCGGTGTATCTGATGACCGGACTGGCGCACATTGCCCGTATCACCCAGGATGAAGAGAAGCGCCAAACCTGCCTGCGCATCTGGAACAATATGGTGCAGCGGCGGATGTACATCACCGGCGGTATCGGCTCGCAGGGCATCGGCGAGGCCTTTACCAGCGACTACGATTTACCGAACGACACCGCTTACGGCGAAAGCTGCGCCTCCATCGGCCTGATGATGTTCGCACGCCGCATGCTGGAAATGGAAGGTGATGCGCACTACGCCGACGTCATGGAGCGTGCGTTTTACAATACGGTGTTGGGTGGAATGGCGCTGGACGGGAAGCACTTCTTCTACGTCAATCCGCTGGAGACGTACCCGAAAAGTATTCCACATAACCATATTTACGATCACATTAAGCCGGTGCGTCAGCGCTGGTTCGGCTGCGCCTGCTGCCCACCGAATATCGCCCGCACGCTGGTCGCCATTGGTCACTATATTTTCACCCCTCGACCAGACGCGCTGTTTATCAACTTCTACGCCGGGAGCGAAGCGCAGTTCAGCGTAAAAAACCAGACCCTGGCGCTGAACATTAGCGGTAACTATCCATGGGATGAGCGGGTCACTATTCACTTTAGCCAGCCAAAGACCGTTGAACATACCGTCGCGCTACGTCTACCGGCGTGGTGCGAAACACCGCACGTGCAGGTCAACGGAGAAACGGCACAAGGCAGAGTGATTAAGGGCTATCTGCATCTGCGCCGTCAGTGGCAGCAAGGTGACATCATTACCCTGAACCTGCCGATGACGGTCCGTCGCGTTTACGCCAACCCACTGGTGCGCCACGCTGCGGGCAAGGTCGCTATTCAGCGCGGGCCGCTGGTGTACTGTCTGGAACAGGCGGATAACGGCGCTGAGTTGCATAACCTGTCGCTGCCAAAAGCAAGCGAGCTGCGTGAAATTCAGGGCGTCGGAGTGCTGAAGGGCAAAGTGTTGCTGCAAGCTGAAGGGCTGCGCGTGTTGACCGCTGAGAGTGACAAGCCGCTGTACAGCTTTGATAACCGTCAGACAACGGTCGAAAAGCAGACCTTAACGTTTATTCCGTGGTTTAGCTGGGCCAATCGTGGCGAAGGTGAAATGCGGATTTGGGTCGACGAGGCGTAACATAAAAATGCCGGATGGCGGCTACGCCTTATCCGGCCTACAACGATGGTGGACTATAGGCCGGATAAGACGCAAAGCGTCGCCATCCGGCATGCCCTGACTTACCCTTCGTTGTGCATCTCGAGGTTTTCCGCTTCATTCTGACGCAATACCGCTTTAGCGTCATCATTGCGCAGGGAATCGAGGAAATCGAGGTACTGTTGGTCAACGTCTTTGGTGACGTACACGCCGTTGAACACGGAACATTCAAACTGCTGAATATCCGGATTCTCTGCGCGGACGGCTTCGATCAGATCGTTCAGATCCTGGAAGATAAGACCGTCAGCGCCGATGATTTGGCGGATCTCGTCAACTTCGCGGCCATGAGCGATCAGCTCCGTCGCCGTGGGCATATCAATACCATAGACGTTCGGGAAGCGTATTTCCGGTGCCGCAGAGGCCAGGTACACTTTCTTCGCCCCGGCTTCACGCGCCATCTCAATAATTTGTTCAGAGGTGGTCCCGCGCACGATGGAATCGTCTACCAACAGCACGTTCTTATCGCGGAATTCAGCACGGTTGGCATTCAGCTTACGACGCACGGATTTACGACGTAGTTGCTGACCCGGCATGATAAAGGTACGGCCGACGTAACGGTTTTTCACAAAGCCCTGACGGTACGGTTTACCGAGAATCCGGGCAATTTCCAGCGCGATATCGCACGAGGTTTCCGGAATAGGGATCACCACATCGATGTCCAGATCTTCCCACTCACGAGCAATTTTTTCGCCAAGCTTGGTGCCCATATTCACGCGGGCGCTGTAGACGGAAATCTTGTCGATGAACGAATCAGGACGCGCAAAGTAAACGTACTCAAACAGGCACGGGTTGCTGACCGGATTATCCGCACACTGACGGGTAAACAAGTTGCCTTTTTCAGTGATATAGACCGCTTCACCCGGCGCAACGTCGCGCAGAAATTCAAAGCCAAGGGTATCCAGCGCCACGCTTTCAGAAGCCACCATATACTCGGTGCGGCCATCACCAATATCGCGTTTACCCAGCACCAACGGACGGATACCGTTAGGGTCGCGGAAGGCAACCATACCGTGGCCGATAATCATCGCTACACAGGCATAGGCACCACGGATCTGGCGGTTCGTCGCGGCGATCGCGGCAAAAATATTGTCCGCTTCCAGCGGGTAGTGGCGGAAGTTATCCAGCTCACTGGCGAAAATATTCAGCAGGATTTCTGAATCGGAAGTGGTGTTGATGTGGCGGCGCTTTTCTTCAAACAGCTTTTTACGCAGCTCATGGGCGTTGGTCAGGTTGCCGTTGTGGGCAAGCGTGATACCGTATGGTGAGTTGACATAAAAAGGTTGAGCTTCGGAGGCGCTGGAGCTGCCAGCTGTTGGATAACGCACATGACCGATGCCCATATTGCCCTGCAAACGCTGCATATGGCGAGCTTCAAAAATGTCGCTCACCATGCCGTTCGCTTTTCGCAAGCGGAAGCAGTTGTTGGCATCAATGGTGATGATGCCAGCGGCATCCTGGCCACGATGCTGGAGCACCGTTAACGCGTCATAAATCGACTGGTTTACCGGCATAACACCGGCGATACCGACAATACCGCACATACGTCTTTTCCTCGTTCAGCAACGACCCAAAATTTATACTTTGGGCAAGAAACTTGACGAGCTTTGCAGATAGTCAAAGAACCATCTGATGATGAAACTGAACTGCGGGATCAGCTGAGACTTACTCCAGTCTTCACTTTTCGACACACCGGTAAACGTATCGAGAAAGAACAGTATGGCGGCGACGATCAACGCTCCGCGCAAAGCACCGAAGCAGATCCCCAACACCCTGTCGGTACCCGACAGACCTGTTTTCTCCACCAGTTGGCCTATCACAAAGTTAACGATAGCGCCGACGATAAGTGTCGCGATAAACAGTATCGCGATAGCAATCCCATTTCGAACCAGTTCATCTTCAAAGCCCGTAAACCAGACAGACAGGTAAGTGTAGTAATGGCTGGCGACAAAGAAAGCACACCCCCAAGTCACCAACGATAATGCTTCACGAACAAAGCCACGGATCAGGCTAACCAGACAGGAAAAACCAATCACCGCGATAATGGCGTAATCAATCCAGACCATATATGTCCCACGATTTTACGCCCTGTCGTCCTGTTCGGGGCGCATTCTAACAGAAAAAGAAAACGTTTGCGTAGGGATTTCCTTTCCACGCGTAAATAAAAATGGCGCTGAAAAAATCTTCAACGCCATCTAACTTTTTGCCTCTTTGGGCACTGCCGGATAGCGGTGTAAACACCTTATCCGGCCTACCTAAGCGTAGCGCCGTAGAGCGCAGCGCCATCAGGCAACGTCCCCCTTAATTAGGGGTATATCCCATAACGACCCCACTCAAACCGGAGATCTTCTGCAGTTCGCCAAGCGAATTTTTCAGCTTATCTCTGGAGGCATCAGGCCCAACGAGAATACGGGTTATTTTACCCTGTACCGGCGTGGACGGGGAAGTAAATACCCGGAAACCCGCACCGCGAAGTTTACCCACGATCTCATTGACCTTGTCCGCATTTTTCAGCGCACCCAGTTGCACAACATATGCTTTGCCGGTCGGTGCCGGCGTTTCTGCGACAACCGGTTTCGGTGCAGGCGCAGGAGCCGGTGTTGGCACTGGCGTCGCAACAACAGGTTGTGGCTTCGGTTTAGGTTTAGGTTGCTCGACCGGCGCAGGAATAGGATCAAACTCCGCGCCGTTAGCCACCGGCAGGCGCGACGGATCCAACGACGGCGCGGCAGCATCGCCCGCACGCACCTCTTCTGCTGCACCTTCCGGCGGCTGCGTCGGCAGCGCCTGCGTGGCAGCAGGCATCATATCCGGTTCATCGCGGTCACCAGGTTTTGGCACCAACGGAATCGCCGCGAACTCATCCTGATAATGTTTTTTCTGCCCGTCAAGCAGCCCAGGAAGCACAATCACCCCGAGCGCAACCAGCACAATTGTGCCGACTAATCGATTCTGAAACTTACTCGCCACCGCTTCTCCCCACGTCTATCACTTCCATGACATGTGCGACAGTGTGAAACGATCCACACACCAACACGGTATCTTCTGGTTTTGCATCTGCCAAGGCCGCACGCCATGCCTGCGCCACGCTATCATAGGCTTCACCTGTTCCCAGATGTTCCAGCAGTTGTTCTGCCGTCGCGCCTCGCGGCCCTTCCAGGGGTGCACAATACCACGCGTTTACCACGCTTTTCAGCCAGGCCAGCGTACCGGCAATGTCTTTATCATGTAGCATACCGATAACCGCAAGCACGTGCCCGTTTTTCACTAACTTTTTCAGACGCCCGGTCAGATATTCTGCTGCATGAGGGTTATGCGCGACATCAAAAATAACGCGCGGCGATTCGCTCACAATCTGGAAACGTCCTGGTAAAATGGCCTGCTCAATCCCTTCGCGAATTGCCTGTTCACTAATATCAAGCCCGCTTGCCCGTAGCGCAGCCAACGCAGTGGCGGCGTTAGGTTGCGGCACCTGGGGTAACGGCAGATGCGTCAACGTACCGTGACTGTCCGTAAAGGACCAGTCGCTTTCCGCCACCACATAGCGCCAGTCAACGCCACAGCGTTGCAAAATAGCCCCGGTCTCTTGTGCCACATCGGCAATGGTGTAAGGCATTTCCGGTTCACCGACAATGGCCGGTTTTTCAGCGCGGAAGATCCCGGCCTTCTCACGACCAATACTTTCGCGATCCGGCCCCAGCCAGTCAGTATGGTCAAGTGCAATACTGGTGACCACGGCGACATCAGCATCAACGATATTGGTAGCATCAAGACGCCCGCCCAGGCCGACTTCCAGAATCACCACATCAAGCTTAGCCTGCTTAAACAACCACAGCGCCGACAGCGTACCGTATTCAAAATAGCTCAGCGAAATATCACCGCGAGCGGCTTCAATCTCGGCAAACGAAGCGGTATGGGCAGATTCCGCAAGTTCGCGCCCCTGCACGCGTACACGTTCCGTGTAACGCACCAGATGAGGAGAACTGTATACCCCGACTTTATATCCCGCCGCGGTCAGTACGGATTCCAGCGTACGGCAGGTTGTACCCTTACCGTTGGTGCCTGCCACCGTGAAAACAAACGGCGCGGGTTTCAGCACACCCAGATTTCGTGCAACCTGGCTGACGCGCTCGAGGCCGAGATCGATGGTTTTACTGTGCAGGTTTTCCAGATAAGAAAGCCACGACGCCAGGGGCGACGCGGCTTGGGGAATACGTTTATTGTCCATGATGCCTGTCAATTCGTCACGTTAATAAAAGCAAAAGGGCAGCGCCAACCGGCCTGCCCTTTTCTACTCGTCGTCTTTCACGTTGCAGGCGCGTTGGCTGTGCTCGCTCCCCCGAATCACTTAGCGGTGTAAGCTCATCGGGAATCACTCACCGTCTTCCTGCGACGCGAAATCCATAGAGTCCGTTATCAGGCCTCTGATTCCTGATCGGGTACCGGAGGTACCACTACGCCTTCAGTCGGCTCATCCGGATTCGGCGCCGGAAGATTCATCAGCTTCGCCAGAACGCTCGCCAGTTTCAGGCGCATTTCCGGACGGCGGACGATCATATCGATAGCGCCTTTTTCAATCAGGAATTCACTGCGCTGGAATCCCGGCGGCAGTTTTTCACGTACGGTTTGCTCGATAACACGTGGACCGGCAAAGCCAATCAGTGCTTTCGGTTCAGCAATGTTGAGGTCGCCCAGCATCGCGAAACTTGCGGAAACACCGCCCATGGTTGGGTCAGTCAGTACAGAGATATACGGTAAACCGCGTTCCTGCATTTTTGCCAGCGCCGCGGAGGTTTTAGCCATCTGCATCAGCGACATCAGCGCTTCCTGCATACGCGCCCCGCCGGAAGCGGAGAAGCAGATCAGCGGACAGTTGTCTTCCAGCGCCTGCTCAACGGCACGAACAAAACGTGCGCCAACCACTGAACCCATGGAGCCGCCCATAAACGCGAACTCGAATGCGGCTGCAACGACCGGCATACCGTGAAGCGTGCCTTTCATTACTACCAGCGCATCTTTTTCACCGGTTTCTTTCTGCGCAGAAGCCAGTCTGTCTTTGTACTTCTTGGAGTCACGAAACTTCAGCAGGTCTTTCGGCTCAAGCTCGCTACCCAACTCCACAAGAGAACCTTCATCTAACAGGCTATGCAGGCGATTGCGCGCCGACATGCGCATATGATGGTCACACTTCGGACAGACCTCAAGATTACGTTCCAGCTCAGCACGGTATAATACCTGACCGCAGCTATCACACTTGGTCCACACCCCTTCAGGAATGCTTGCCTTGCGGGTGGGAGTAATATTGCTTTTAATTCGTTCAATCCAGCTCATTGGTGACCTTTCTGCCTGAACCTTAGTCAGCTTTGTTATAAGGGGCGCATAATGCCATTTTTGCCCCCAACAGACCATGAATGTTGCACATTAAAACATAACAGCCCGAAACTTTGGACAAAAAAGTGGTCGAACCGCTGAGTTACTTTTTATTTTTGCGCCCTTGATGCTGCGCGTTTGTGACGAATCACTTCGATAACACCAGGCAATACGGAGAGGACGATAATCGCCACAATCAATAATTTCAGGTTTTCCTGCACCACCGGCAGATCGCCAAACAGATAGCCTGCATAGGTGAACAGTAATACCCACAGCAGCGCGCCCGCTACGTTAAACAGTGCAAAATGACGGTAGGACATGTGTCCCATACCGGCAACAAACGGTGCAAATGTGCGTACGATAGGGACAAAACGCGCCAGAATAATGGTTTTACCGCCATGACGCTCATAGAACGCGTGTGTTTTATCCAGATAGCTACGACGGAAAATTTTCGAGTTCGGATTGCTGAACAGCCTTTCGCCGAACACCCGACCGATAGTGTAGTTCACCGCATCGCCTACGATTGCCGCCACAATCATTAACGCCACCATCAGATGGACATTTAAATCATTAGTGGGCAATGCAGAAAGCGCGCCTGCGACAAACAGCAGCGAATCTCCCGGCAGGAACGGCGTAACCACCAGTCCGGTTTCACAGAACAGGATCAGAAACAGAATGGCATATACCCAGACACCGTATTCCGCGACCAGCTCCGCCAGGTGCACATCAATGTGCAGGATAAAATCAATAAGAAAGTAAATCAGTTCCATAGTATGCCTTTATACGACTCAAATTAGTCCGCCAGAAATAGCGGGCCCATCGGCGGTTTTGGCAGGTCAAACCGGTCGGGGTAATCTACCGCCACCAGATACAAACCTTCCGCTTTCGCCGTTGCCGCTGCCAGCTTTCTGTCCTTCGCCGCTAACAGTTCTGCTATCCAGCTCTCCGGCTGGTTGTGGGCACCTACTTCCATCAGGCTGCCAACAATATTCCTGACCATATGATGTACAAAGGCATTCGCTTTAATATCTACCACCACATAAGGACCGTGACGCGTCACGTTAATGTGCATCACGTTACGCCACGGTGTGCGCGACTGGCACTGCACTGCCCGAAACGAGGTGAAATCATTCTCCCCAATCAGGCACTGGGCCGCGCGATGCATACGTTCAGCATCCAGCGGCTCATAGTAATGCGTCACGCCTTTACCCAGAACTGCTGGGCGCAACCGATGATTGTAGATGATATAACGGTAGCGGCGCGCCGTGGCGCTAAACCGCGCATGAAAATCATCCGGTACAGCTTTCACCCAACGCACAGCAATGTCACCAGGTAAATTCGCATTTACCCCCAGCGTCCATGCCGCATCTTTACGTTGCGCGGTGGTCTCAAAATGCACCACCTGGCCCGTACCATGAACGCCAGCATCGGTACGCCCGGCACAAAATACCGTGATGCGTTCATTGGCGACCTGCGAAAGCGCTTTTTCCAGCTTTTCCTGAACGCTGCGAACTTCGTTCTGGCGCTGCCAGCCATAATATTTGCTGCCATCATACTCAATACCCAGCGCAATTTTATGGACGGGCAGCTGTTGCAGGTCAGACATTAGTACATATACTCCTGCACCAGTTTTTCAGCGATTTTCACCGCCATCAACGCGCCGCCAAAGCGTACGTTGTCTGCTACAGACCAAAACTGTACCTGTTCCGGCATACCGTAATCATTGTGCACGCAGCCTACCGAAAGATGTGGGCTACCCGACGCATCGCTGACCTGGGTTGGGAAATCGGTCGCCTCTGACAGCACAATGTCCTCGCCGCGCTCAAATGCATCACGGGCTTCTTCTGCTGCCAGCGGACGTAACGCTTCAAAGCTCACCATTTGCGCATGACCGTAGAACACCGGCGACTGCACGATGCTGGCGGAGATCATCAGCCCCTCGTCCTGCATGATTTTACGCACTTCATCAACGATACGACGCTCTTCACGCACGCTGCCTTCGCGGTCTGGCAGCAACGGCAGCATATTGAACGCCAGTTGACGGCCAAAGAAATCGTCGTCGTCAATCGGAATACCGTTAAGCAGTTTCGCACTTTGCCCGGCCAGCGCATCCACCGCCTTTTTACCGTGGGCGGAAGCCGAAAGTATATTGGTCACCGTGATACGTGAAAGGCCACCGTCGTCAATCAGCGGCTTCAGGGCAGACAGCAGTTGGCTGGTCAGACTACCAGGGACTGCGATCACGTTGCGGTTGCGGTAATCCGCTAATACGAACGGGTTCACGTCCGGAACCACCAGCGGGACGTCCGGCTCAAGAGCAAACAAACCGCTGCTGTCAATCACCAGGCAGCCGGCATTGGTGGCTTCGTCTACCCACGCCGCGGTGGCTTCAACGCCCGCAACAAAAAAAGCTAATTGCGCCTGCGTCCAGTCAAAATCGGCGACGTCCTGGACAATGACAGATTTGCCGTTAAAACGCAGGTGCTCACCTGCGCTTTCATTACGAGCCAGCGCATAGATCTCACCGACCGGGAACTGACGTTCCGCCAGCGTGTCGAGCAGGGCCTCGCCTACGGCGCCCGTTGCGCCCAGAATGGCAATATTCCAGCCTTCAGACATGGTGATTTACTCCAGAAATACGTAAGCGTCCCTGTCGTATTATTCGACAGGGAGCATTAAGAAGACATTAATGTGCCGGGTGATGAACGGCGTTAAACCCCAGCTTACACAACAAGGTAGCAGCAGCGGCGTCGTCACACATGACGTACAAAGACGACCATTCACGGCGCTCAAGGTAATTTTTACGCAGTTTATCAAACTCACCCGGAATTCCAGCGATTTTACGCAGCGGCGCATCATCGCGGCGCACATCATACACTAAATGCACCAGCCTTTTCAGCGTTGGCTGATCCAACGGGCCGTGCAACGTGATGCGTCCAAATTCCGGGGCAGGTAACAGGGTGCTCAGTGCAACGTGCTGTTCGTGGCCAATAAACTTGCTATAGGCCTCAAAGACCTGCGTGGTTCCCCGTGCCTTCCCTTCAAGGGTGTATCCTGCAATATGCGCCGTACCGATATCCGCTTTCTCGAGCAACGCGACATTCAGGTCCGGCTCGCCCTCCCAGACATCCAACACCACGCTCAGATGTTGCCCGGCATTAAGGCGGGACAGCAACGCGGTATTGTCGATGACCGGTCCACGGCAGGCGTTAATCAGGATGGTGCCCGGCTTCAGTCGGCTAATCAGTGCTTCATCAGCCAAATGCAGGGTCTTGTACGGACCGTCTTTAAACAGCGGCGTATGGAAGGTCAGGATATCGGCGTGTTCAACCAGTTCGTCGAGCGAGCGGAAATCGCCCTCGTCACCCCGGTCGGCACGCGGTGGATCGCAAAGTAACGTGCGGATCCCTAATGCTTCCAGTCGCGCCTGCAAACGCGCGCCCACATTGCCGACACCAACAATGCCCACGGTGCGATCGGCTAACGCAAAACCATCGCGCTCCGCCAGCATTAGCAGTGCTGAAAAGACATACTCGACAACCGCAATCGCATTGCAACCGGGCGCGGCGGAGAAGCCAATCTCTGACTGTGCAAGCCAGGCTTCATCCACATGGTCAGTGCCCGCAGTTGCCGTCCCGACAAACTTAACCGGTTTTCCGCCAAGCAGTGCTTCATTGACCTTCGTCACCGAGCGCACCATTAAGGCGTCCGCATCATCCAGTTCTGCGACGGGAATCGGACGACCGGGAACCGCTTTTACCTCCCCCAAACGACTGAACAGTTCGCGGGCATAGGGCATATTTTCATCAACGAGGATTTTCACGTCTTTCGCACCTGTTTGAGAACGAGAGTTAACCGGGCAAGTGTGCCATAATCTCGCCGCCAGGCATACTGCGAGACCTGGCTAGCACAGTTTTAAGGAACAGAGATGATGCAGCCCATTTCAGGTACGCCCGCGCGCCCTCCCGGTGAAGGCCAAAACGCCCCTTCCGTTGCGGGCGAACAACCGTTATCCACGCAACAACGTACTGTGCTGGAACGACTGATTACCCGTCTAATTTCACTTACCCAACAGCAGAGCGCTGAGGTGTGGGCCGGAATGAAGCACGATCTGGGCGTCAAAAGTGATACGCCGTTACAGTCGCGTCACTTTCCTGCTGCAGAACAAAACCTGACCCAACGACTTGGGGTTGCTCAGCAAAAGCATGTCAACCGTCAGGTGCTGGCGCAGCTTACGGAACTGCTGAGTCAGGGGAATAATCGTCAGGCAGTGAGCGATTTTATCCGTCAACAGTACGGACAAACGGCACTCAGTCAACTCACGCCCGATCAGTTGAAAAATGTGCTGACGCTATTGCAGCAGGGGCAGCTTTCTATTCCGCAGCCGCAGCAACGCCCGGCAACCGCTCGCCCTCTGCTACCCGCCGAGCACAACACGCTGAATCAACTGGTTACAAAAGTAGCGGCCGCTACCGGAGAATCCGGCAAGCTGATCTGGCAGTCGATGCTGGAACTGTCTGGGGTTAAAAGCGGTGAACTAATCCCGGCAAAACAGTTTACGCACCTGGTCACCTGGCTACAGGCGCGCCAGACGCTGAGCCTGCAAAATGCTCCGACATTGCAAACGTTGCAGGCGGCGCTCAAGCAGCCGTTAGAGCCAAATGAACTTGTGGCCATCAAGGACTACGCGCAGCAAACGTATCAGATCCAACCGCAAACGATTCTGACCACCGTGCAGATACAGGATTTGCTCAACCAAATCTTCCTGCGCCGCGTTGAGCGTGACAGGGAGCAAGAATTAAGCGATCCGCGCCACCTCCAGCCGATTTACAGCCCGTTCGCACCGGTGATTGAAACCATTAAATCACTGTCGGCGCGACCGGGACTGCTATTTGCGGCGCTACTGGTTGTGTTAGCGATATTCTGGCTCGTCGTTTAGCCTTTGCGCAACGTCAGCAGCGTCACAACAATCCCCACCACCGCGGAAATCGCCCCGGCAAGGAATACCGAGGAATAGCCGTACGCGGTGGCCAGAACGCCCGCAACAGGACCGCTTACGCCGTAGGAGATATCCTGAAATGCGGCGTAACCACCGAGTGCAGTACCGCGTACCTGTGCAGGAACGCGCTTCACCACCTCCACGCCCAGCGCCGGGAAGATCAGCGAGCATCCGGCCCCGGTTAATGCTGCACCCAGCAGCGCAATCCAGGCCGTTGGCGCCTGCCAGAGCAGCAGCAGCCCCACGGTTTCAACCAACAAAGAAACCACCGCCACCTTTACGCCGCCAAACCGATCTGGCATCCAGCCAAACAGAATGCGCATCAGCACAAACGCACCGCCGAACGCGGTCAGAGTAAAACCTGCCATCGTCCAACCGTTGCTGACAAAATAGAGCGAAATAAACGTGCCTATCACCGCAAATCCCACGCCCTGCAGCGCCAGACCCAGCCCCGGTTTCCAGATAAGCCCAACCACGCTCCATAGCGAAGGACGCTCCCCCGCATGGGCGGGCACTTTACGCACGGTGCCGTTGAATGCCCATGCCAGCAGCGGCAATACCATGGTGGTTGCCGCCAGCGCCGCAAAGCCGAAATGGCTGTGAATCAACAGGCCCAGCGGTGCACCGGCCGCCAGGGCGCCGTAAATCGCCATCCCATTCCACGACATCACCTTGCCGGAACGCGTTGGCCCAACCAGCCCCAATCCCCAGGTCAGGGTGCCGGTCAGCAGCTGACTTTCGCCAAAGCCGAGGATCAGACGTCCGACAATCAACAACGCAAACTTGACTGGAACGGAAACGGGTAAAAGTGCCGCTAATAGCCACGCGACTCCCGCCAGTGCACAGGCCAACATCCCCTGCAGCGCCGAACGTTTGGCACCGTATTGATCGGCTAAGCGCCCGGCGTAGCCACGTGTTAAGACCGTTGCCAGAAACTGGATGCCCACGGCAATGCCGACCATGGTGTTGCCATAGCCTAGCTCCTGGTGCACAAACAGTGGGATGACGGGTAAAGGTAGCCCGACCGTCATATAGGTCAGGAAAACGGCAAAAGCGATACGAAACAGCGACACATTCGCCGACGGTGTTTTTTCTTGTTGGGTTACTGCTGTCATGCGTTACTCCAGAATGCAGAGTAAGGCGAGGAATGCCCACGCCCCCCTCTACCTGACGATCAGGATTAAGGTGCGTTGGATAACGTTAAACGCTTACGCATTATCATGAGGATAATGTTGAACCTGGAGTCTGCCTGTGGGCGACTTAGCTTGTCAACCGGGAAGTTAATTAACCAGGATACAGAATTAACCCTCAGTTCAATAATATTAAATAATATTCAAGCTCAACACATTATTAAATTTTATAGCATTAACAGCAATTTAAATAGATACAGAGCAGGATTATAATACTCGGCAGTTATGCTCAATAACATACAAAATATATTTACAACTACACAGTGTCGACTACCTTGCATACGTCAATTCAGGTGGCTAAGCCGTCATACACTATTTACAGGAAGCAGTAATGAAAACGTTCTCGTTTATTGCTCTGATCCTGCTGCTGTGCGGTTGCGCCACAACCCACCACGGCAGTACCGAGGATGTTAAACAGTTCTATCTCGCGTGGATGAAAGCCTGGACTGAAGGTAGCGACACCTCGACATTAATGCAGCGCTACGTGGCTAAAGACGTTATTAACCGTCTGGCGATGATTGATACGCTGTATGAACAGGAGATTCTGGATGCAGACTACTTTATGTATGTGCAGGATTACGCCCCGGAGTGGATCCCGCAGTTACGGGTTGGGCAAGCTCGGCCCTTTCTTGGCGGTGAAAAAGTTGACGTTCAGTTAGGTACTGAGTCGGCACCTGTTTGGTTGGAGGTATATACACGCCGGGAAGACGGTCGCTGGAAAATTTATCGCGTCCAGGATGCAGGCAGTCATTTCGAATACCCGATCTACAGCGCCGGAGATATTACGTGGGCCAAAACCTGGTCTGCTGAAATCGCACCGGAATACGAAAAAATGCAGAAATGAAAAAGGGAGCCTCACGGCTCCCCTTCGGTTCTGAGCGGCGACCGGATGACGGCGTAACGCCTTATCCGACCAACAACCTCAGACTTATGCTTTCAGCTTACGCATAACCAGCGTGGCATTCGTGCCGCCAAAGCCGAAGCTGTTGGACATGACGGTCGTCAGCGCTTTTTCAGTCGGTTCGGTCACGATGTTCAGACCCGCCGCCTGCTCGTCCATCTCTTCGATGTTGATGCTTGGTGCGATAAAGCCGTGTTCCAGCATCAGCAGGGAGTAGATAGCTTCCTGCACGCCAGCCGCGCCCAGAGAGTGGCCAGTCATCGCTTTGGTTGCGGAGATCGCCGGGCTGTTGTCGCCGAAGACTTCACGGATAGCACCCAGCTCTTTCACGTCGCCTACCGGCGTAGAGGTACCGTGGGAGTTCAGGTAGTCGATTGGCGTATCTACGCCGTTCATCGCCATCTGCATGCAACGCACTGCGCCTTCACCTGATGGAGCCACCATGTCTGCGCCATCGGACGTTGCGCCGTAGCCAACGATTTCAGCATAGATATGCGCGCCACGTGCCAGAGCGTGTTCCAGCTCTTCAACCACAACCATACCGCCGCCGCCTGCGATAACGAAACCGTCACGGTTCGCATCATAAGTACGGGATGCTTTTTCCGGGCAGTCGTTATATTTGGTAGACAGTGCGCCCATGGCGTCGAACTCACAGGCCATTTCCCAGCACAGCTCTTCGCCGCCGCCAGCAAAAACGATATCCTGTTTGCCCAACTGAATCTGCTCAACCGCATTACCGATACAGTGCGAAGATGTCGCACAGGCGGAGCTGATGGAGTAGTTCACACCGTGGATTTTAAACGGGGTTGCGAGGCAGGCAGACACACCTGAGCCCATCGCTTTTGTGACCACATACGGGCCAACCGCTTTCAGGCCACGCGGGCTACGCATTGCGTCAGCGCCGAACACCTGAAAACGTGGGGAGCCGCCGCCGGAACCTGCAATCAGGCCAACGCGCGGGTTATTCTGGTAAACTTCTGCAGAGAGGCCGGCGTCAGCCACTGCCTGCTCCATAGAAAGGAATGCATAGATGGATGCGTCGCTCATAAAGCGCACAACTTTACGGTCAATGAGGCCAGTGGTATCCAGTTTTACGTTGCCCCAAACGTGGCTACGCATGCCGGAGTCCTTCAGCTCCTGAGAGAAAGTGATCCCTGAACGTCCTTCACGCAGAGATGCCAGGACTTCCTGCTGGTTATTACCGATGCTGGAAACGATGCCCAAGCCAGTAATCACTGCACGTTTCATTCAATACCTCTGTAAGTCGCACTATTTTAAAGTTTCGAGTGGCACAATAGCGTACACTTGTACGCCGAACAAGTCCGATCAGCCATTTTATGTGGAAATTTGCGCACTCAGGCACTCATCGTTAAGATCGAGACACAGCAAGCCAGACGAGTAACTTACGTGAAACAATACGCGATACAACCTGCCAACCTCGAATTCAACGCTGAGGGTACACCTGTTTCCCGAGATTTTGACGATGTCTATTTTTCTAACGATAACGGGCTGGAAGAGACGCGTTATGTCTTTCTCGGCGGCAATCATCTCGCAGACCGATTCCCCACCCATTCACGCCAGTTATTCATAGTGGCGGAAAGTGGTTTTGGCACTGGGCTAAACTTCCTCACACTCTGGCAGGCATTTACGACTTTTCGCACTGCGCACCCTGACGCTACCCTGGAAAGACTACATTTCATCAGTTTTGAAAAATATCCGCTGACGCGTGACGACCTGAAGTTGGCCCATCAGCATTGGCCGGAACTGACTCCGTGGGCTGAGCCATTACAGGCTCAGTGGCCGCTGCCGTTAGCAGGTTGTCATCGACTGCTGTTGGATGAAGGTCGGGTTACGCTGGATTTGTGGTTCGGCGATATTAACGACCTCACCAGTAAGTTGGATGAATCCCTGAACCAGCAGGTCGACGCCTGGTTCCTCGACGGTTTCGCGCCGGCAAAAAATCCCGATATGTGGACGCCGACGCTGTTTAACGCCATGGCCCGACTGGCCCGTCCGGGCGGCACGCTGGCAACCTTCACCTCCGCAGGTTTTGTCCGTCGGGGCTTGCAGGACGCCGGTTTCACTATGCAGAAATGCAAAGGCTTCGGGCGCAAGCGTGAAATGCTGTGCGGCGTGATGGAACAACACCTCACGTTCCCGTCACCCGCACCGTGGTTCTCACGCACCGGCACGGAAAAACGGGAAGCGGCTATTATCGGGGGCGGTATTGCCAGTGCACTGCTGTCGCTGGCTCTCTTACGTCGTGGCTGGCAGGTAACGCTGTATTGCGCTGACGATAAGCCTGCACAGGGCGCATCCGGTAATCGTCAGGGGGCACTTTACCCTTTACTCAGTAAACATGACGCCGCCATTACTCTCTTTTTCCCCACCGCATTTACCTTTGCCCGACGTCTGTATGACGCCCTGCCGGTGGATTTTGCCCACGACTGGTGCGGCGTAACGCAACTTGGTTGGGATGAAAAAAGCCAACAGAAAATCACCCAGATGCTGTCGCTTGCCTTACCTGACGACCTCGCGCTGGCCGTTGATGCTGAGCAGGTTCTGCAAACAACCGGCGTCGCAACCAACTGCGGCGGGATTCAGTATCCTGGCGGAGGATGGCTGTGTCCGGCGCAGCTCACCGCCGCCGTACTGGATTACGCCACGACGCTGGGATTACGCACCCATTACCAACATACACTGGCATCACTTGTACAACAGGAAAACAGCTGGCAGCTTCAGTTTGCCACTGGCGAAACCGTCGAACACAAGGTAGTGGTGCTGGCGAATGGTCATCGCATAAATCGCTTTGATCAGACCCAACCGTTACCGGTTTATTCTGTCGGCGGTCAGGTGAGCCATATCCCCACCACGCCTGCACTGTCGGCCCTACATCAGGTGTTGTGTTACGACGGCTACCTCACGCCACAAAATCCGGCCAATCAGCATCATTGCATCGGTGCAAGCTATCGTCGCGGTGAGGAAGAGACGACGTATCGCGACGAGGATCAGCAGCAAAACCGCCAGCGTTTACTCGACTGTTTCCCGCATGCCGCATGGGTAAAAGAGGTGGATGTCAGTGGGCAATCGGCACGTTGTGGCGTTCGCTGCGCCACCCGCGATCACTTACCGATGGTCGGCAATGTGCCGGATTATGAGGCGACGCTCAGCCAGTACGCTAATCTGGCAGAACACCAAGAAACCGCTGCACGCGCGCCGGTTTACCGTGACGTCTTTATGTTGGGCTCACTGGGATCGCGCGGGCTGTGTTCCGCCCCGCTGTGTGCGGAGATCCTGGCCGCGCAAATGAGTAATGAACCTATCCCAATGGACGCAGAAACTCTGGCAGCGTTGAATCCGAATCGGTTGTGGGTCAGGAAGTTATTGAAGGGTAAAGCGGTGAAATAAGATACCATCTCATCATTGCCTGATGCGCTGCGCTTATCAGGCCTACAACCCCCGTCTACGTAGGCCGGATAAGACGCCTTAGCGTCGCCATCCGGCACAATCCACTGCAATTATTGTTGCGTCGCCTTCTGGAACAACGTGTCCCACATCTCTTTCACTAACGCCTGGTCGCGCGGCGAGAGTTCGCCCGCGCTGATGGCTTTTTCCAGGCTGCTGGTAACATTGGCGTACAGTGCCTCAGCGGAATGGTCATCGCCGCCGTCCAGTTCTGCCACAGCCAGCGTCAAGTGTCCACGCAAGTACCCACTGGCAAACAGCTCATCATCGCTGGCGTGTTCTACCATATCGTCGATTAGTACCAGAATGCGTGATTCAAACTCCGCGATCATCTTCTTTCCTCATTGTAAACGTGGCAGCCGCTTCAGTTGAGCGCTTCGGGCCACGGGAATTGTTCCGCCTTAAGTTCAGGCGTGTGATAATAATTCTGTAACGCACGAATAAAACGCGCCGGACGTTCAGGAATGCCGTTTTCCAGATACGCCATCACCTGGGCATGAACACGACGCTGGAACACCACGCGATCCGGTTCAAAGTCCCCTTCCAGGTTGTCGCAGCTAACGTTAAACGGATAGCCCGCCGCCATGCAGAACAGCCAGTCAAATGCCTGGGGCTTCACTTCCACGTCTTCAAACTGACATTGTGTTTTAGCGTCACGCCCGTCCGGGCAGTACCAGTAACCAAAGTCGACCAGTTCACGGCGCGCTTTACCAGCAATGCACCAGTGTGAAATTTCATGTAGTGCACTGGCGTAGTAGCCATGGGCAAAAACGATCCGGTGATACGGCAATTCTGTATCTGCAGGAAGATAGATCGGTTCGTCGTCGCCTTTAATCAGACGGGTATTAAATTCATCGGCAAAGCAGCTGTTAAAAATCTCAATTAACTGTTCGTAGTGATGGGTCGTATTCATTAGTTCATCCCCAGCCAGTGGAGAATCTCCTGTCCATGATTATCATAAAGTAGCTTGGCGCTCATCACTGCGGAGACAATGACGATCATTGGCCGAATCAGTTTTTGTCCTTTGCTGAGGACCAATCGCGACCCCATTCGTGCGCCAATAAATTGGCCGATGAGCATCACAAAACCGGTGGCCCAAATCACTTTGCCACCCAGCGCGAACAGCAGCAGCCCGCCGATATTCGAGGTGGCATTCAAGACTTTGGCGTGCGCCGTGGATTTCGCCAGGTTGTAACCGCACAGCATGACAAAGGCCAGCGCGTAAAACGATCCGGCTGCCGGGCCAAAAAAGCCATCGTAAAAACCGACGCAGCCCCCGGCGACCAGCGCAAAAGGCAGGCCGTACAGCCGACGCTGTCGGTCTTCTTCACCCAGCTTAGGCATTAACAGAAAGTAGAGACCGATACAGATAACCAGAATCGGCAGGATCTGGCGCAAAATGTCCGACTGCACATGCTGGACCAGCAGCGCGCCGCTCATTGAGCCGATGAAGGTCATGGCGATATTAAGCTTCTGGTCGGCCAGATTCACCACGCCACGACGGATAAAATAGAGCGAAGCGGAGATGGACCCTCCGCAGGCTTGCAGTTTATTCGTTGCCAGCGCCTGAGCTGGCGGCATGCCTGCTGCCATCAGCGCAGGAATGGTGAGTAAACCGCCGCCCCCCGCCAGAGAATCAATAAATCCCGCCAAAATGGCCACAAAAAAAAGAACGCCCAACAGCAGCGGAGACACCATAAACAGATCGGCAAAATTATCCATTAAAGTACATGCTCATCCAGTAGCGCCTGGCAGGAAGGCGGCAACGGAGGCGGTGTCTTCTTCTCAGGCTTAGTGGTTCCCGGTTTAGGAGGTTCGAACCAGCTTTGCAGCTCCGCGCCACAGCCATCACCCGGTGGAGGTAACGGTTGATCTTCGCACTCAAGACTGTCGGCAGGACAACGTAACCGGACATGCATATGTGCACGGTGTTGGAACCATGGCCGCACTTTACGCAACCAGTCCCTGTCGCTCCCTGCATCCAGACAAAGTTGCTGTTTAATTGCCGGATTCACGAAAATACGCGTTACATCATTATCTTTTGCCGCCAGCCTGATCAGACTGAAAATTTCCGGCTTCCACAGTGACGGCACGACACGTTTGCCATCCTGAGCGACCAGATCCAGCGCTTGCGGTCGCAACAGTTGCGACTGCGTCCAGCGCGTTTTCGGCAGTTGCAGGAAAATATCAACATCCAGTCCTGTCTGGTGACTGGCGTGTCCACCGTTGAAACGCCCACCGGCCGGCATACCCATATCGCCGATTAACACCGTACCCAGACCCAAATTATTGGCCTGGGTGCTCAGACGCTGGATAAACGTCACCAGGTCAGGATGACCAAAATAGCGACGTTGATCGGTGCGCATTACCTGATAGTGTTCGGACTGCACGGGAAGCGTATCTGCCCCCACAATGCAGCCATTGGAAAACGCGCCGATAGACTGTGCGCTGCCTGCCACCGGGTGGGTAATTTTCTGCCAGGGCGTCGCTGCCAGGCAGGCCGAGCTGGCAAACAGAGCCAGTGCTGCAAGTGCCGTTTTTTTCATCTCTTACCAGCGTGGAATGTCAGTCTTCACATCCGCATTCTGCGCCCGCTGACGCAGCAGGTGATCCATCAGCACAATCGCCAGCATCGCTTCTGCGATCGGCACTGCGCGGATCCCAACGCACGGATCGTGACGTCCTTTGGTGACCATCTCGACTTCTTCACCAAAGCGGTTAATAGTGCGCCCGGGAACGGTAATACTGGAAGTCGGTTTCAGCGCCATATGTGCAACAATTTGTTGCCCGCTGCTGATGCCCCCCAGAATGCCACCAGCATGATTACTCTGGAAACCCTCTTTGGTGATTTCATCACGGTTCTGACTACCACGTAACGCAACAACGTCGAAGCCGTCGCCAATCTCCACGCCTTTCACCGCATTAATGCTCATCAACGCATGGGCGATGTCAGCATCCAGACGGTCAAAAACAGGTTCGCCGAGACCGGCCGGTACACCGCTTGCAACCACGGTCACTTTTGCACCGATGGAGTCACCCTCTTTCTTGAGTGCGCGCATCAGTTCATCCAGCGCGGTGATTTTGTCCGGATCCGGGCAAAAGAACGGGTTTTGTTCGACCTGAGACCAGTCTTTAATATCCAGCGGAATATTGCCCATTTGGGTCAGGCATCCGCGGATTTGTACGCCGAATTTTTCCGCCAGGTATTTTTTGGCAATCGCCCCGGCCGCCACGCGCATTGCCGTTTCGCGCGCGGACGAACGCCCGCCGCCACGGTAGTCACGCACACCGTATTTCTGCTCGTAGGTGTAGTCGGCATGGCCTGGACGAAAAACATCCTTAATGGCGCCGTAATCCTGCGAACGCTGATCGGTATTTTCAATCAACAGGCCAATACTGGTGCCGGTGGTGACGCCGTCAAACACGCCGGAAAGGATCTTCACCTGATCCGGCTCACGACGCTGCGTGGTGTAACGCGAGGTTCCCGGACGACGTCTGTCGAGATCGTGCTGCAGATCAGCTTCTGTCAGCGGAATGCCCGGTGGAACACCATCAACGATACAGCCGAGCGCCAGCCCGTGTGATTCACCGAAGGTCGTTACGCGAAAGAGTTGTCCAATTGTGTTTCCTGCCATCACCGCTCCGTTATCGTTGTTGTGTTTGCGCGTGTCGTTAATCTTTATAGATGCTGAAATGTTCGCGAGCGGCAATCAGCTGCGCTTTGGTCAGCATGAATACGCCATCACCGCCGTTGTCGAATTCCAGCCACGTAAACGGCACGTCCGGATATTGTTCCATCAGATGTACCATGCTGTTACCGACTTCACAAATCAGAATACCGTTGTCTGACAGGTAGTCCGGCGCATTGCCAAGAATGCGACGGGTCAGCTTCAGCCCATCACTTCCGGACGCCAGGCCCAGCTCAGGTTCGTGGCGATACTCATTAGGCAGATCGGACATATCTTCCGCATCCACATACGGCGGGTTGGTCACAATCAGGTCATACTGTACTTTCAGCAGGTCACGGAACAGATCGGAGCGGATCGGCGTCACGTGATTGATCAGACCATGCTCTTCAATATTGTGCTCGGTCACCGCCAGGGCGTCAGTGGAAATATCCACCGCGTCCACTTCGGCTTCCGGGAAGGCATACGCGCAGGCAATAGCAATACAGCCGCTGCCGGTACACATATCGAGAATGTGCTGCGGCTGCTCGCTGATAAGACCGGCAAAGCGATTATTGATCAGCTCGGCAATCGGTGAGCGCGGCACCAGCACGCGTTCATCAACATAGAATTCGTGACCGCAGAACCAGGCTTTGTTGGTCAGGTAGGCAACCGGGATACGCTCGTTAACGCGGCGAATTACGCGCTCAACAATACGGTGGCGTTCGCTGGAGGTCAGGCGCGCAGTGCGCATATCTTCAGGAATATCCAGCGGCAGGTAGAGTGACGGCAGCACCAGTTGTACCGCCTCATCCCATGGGTTATCCGTCCCGTGACCATACCAGATATTCGCCGCGCTAAAACGGCTGACCGCCCAACGCAACATGTCCTGAATGGTATGCAGTTCACTCACTGCTTCATCAACGAAAATTTTATCCACGTATTCCTCCAGGGCATGCTCGTATTAAATTCGGCGGCTAGTTTGCCACGAAGACGGCGATAAATCAGCATTCACGCCGAGCCTGAGCGCGAAAATTGCGTTTTAAGCGATCGGATGCCCATCGAGTCGGGTTAAACTAACGGAAAATAAAAGATGAGACGCTCAAATGAAAAAGAAAACATCGCTCAGCGAGGAGGATCAGACGCTGTTTCGCCAGTTGATGACCGGCACTCGTCAAATTAAGCAGGACACGATTGTCCATCGACCACCGCGTAAAAAAATCACCGAGGTGCCGGTTAAAAGGCTGTTGCAGGAACAGGCTGATGCCAGCCACTATTTCTCTGATGAGTTTCAGCCGCTGTTGAACACAGAGGGTCCGGTCAGATATCTGCGGGCCGACGTCAGCCACTTTGAACTGAAGAAAATGCGCCGTGGTGACTACTCCCCGGAACTGTTTCTTGATTTACACGGGCTGACGCAACAGCAGGCTAAACAGGAACTCGGGGCGCTGATTGCCGCCTGTCGTCGTGAACACGTCTTCTGCGCCTGCGTCATGCACGGCCACGGAAAGCACGTTCTGAAACAGCAAACGCCGCTTTGGCTGGCGCAACATCCGCACGTGATGGCTTTTCATCAGGCGCCTAAAGAGTACGGCGGCGACGCCGCGCTGCTGGTACTGATTGAAGTGGAAGAGTGGTTACCGCCCGAACTTCCCTGAGAACGGAAAACAGAAAGAGCCGCAGTTGCGGCTCTTTTTATTGCAGGCTCATGTCAAAGACGTTTTACCGGATGGCTGCGCTCGCGCTTGATCCGGCCAACGAAACGACTATATCGCTTTCGCCATCTTCAGATTACACGGGCTCATCTGCCAGTTGAAAACGCCCTTTCCGCTCTCATCAAGCGTGACGCTGGCAATCGCAGATGTGGTAAACATCGGCGGCGTTTCACCCGGACACAGCTCGGACACCAGATATCCCACCAAAGGCAGGTGAGAGATGACCAGCGCCGTAGCGACACCTTCATTGGCCAGTGCCTGCAAATAGGCGCTGACCAGACCGACATCGCCGCAGGGAGTCAGCTCCGGCAAAACATCCACACCGGTTGGCAGGTTCATACATTCCCCGACCACATCCAGCGTTTGTTCGGCTCGCAGAAACGGGCTCACCAGAACACGTTCGATATCCACTTTTTGACCTTTCAGCCAGTTCGCCATCAGGCGAGATTCGTCACAACCGCAGGAGGTTAAGGGACGAACCGAATCACTGGCGGCATCGAGGGCCGCGTCGCCGTGACGCATGATAAAAACTTGCATATTGCACCGCTTTTGTTAACCAGAAACACCAACACCTTTAGCCAACGCCCCTATTGGCGAGGGTAAATGTGTGGTGGCCGGCATTGTGCCTTATCCATTCACCGAATGAAACGCTGTTTTTTACCTTAATGGCGTAAGTATAGTCAATCTCTGTTTACATTTTGAGCTTAACTCGTACATTCGGTGCGGATTCATCTTACCTTTGACCTCATGAATTCAGGTCAGTTTCCCCGTGCTTCCAGAAACTATTTCCGCGTTCCGCCATCTGCAGTAACGGTTCACACGGCGTAAACCGGGAACCATACTGTGTGGTCAGTCGTTGCAGAACCGCAACCACTTCACCCGCCCCGAGGGAGTCCATATACCGGAACGGGCCGCCGAGGAATGGCGGAAAACCGATACCAAACACAGCGCCGATGTCACCATCGCGTGCGCTGCGGATAATCTTCTCATCGAAACAGCGTGCCGCTTCGTTGAGCATTAACATGACACACCGCTCTGCAATCTGCGGGCCACTGAGTTTGCTCTGTCCCTGGACGCCAATAAGCGTATAAATTGCAGGGTCGACCTGTTTTTTGCTTTTACGCCCTTTCGCACCATAAAGATAGAAACCCCGACCATTTTTTCTACCTTTGCGATCATCATTCAGAATTGAAGTAACAACATTTGCAGGTGCGCTAAAACGTTCACCGTAAGCGGCTTCCAGTACAGGTATAATTTTAGTGCCCGTATCAATTCCGACCTCATCCAAAAGTTGGATTGGCCCTACCGGAAAACCAAACTTTACCAGTGCAGCATCAATCTGCTCAACGCGCTCGCCCTCGGTCAATAAGCGGATAGCTTCGTTGATGTACGGAGCAAGAATGCGATTTACATAGAACCCGGCCTTATCCTGCACCACAATCGGCGTTTTCCCCTGTTTTTTCGCCAGTTTAACCGTGGTGGCAATAGTGCGTTCGGACGTTGTTGTATGAGGAATAACTTCTACTAGCGGCATCTTTTCTACCGGACTAAAGAAGTGCAAACCAATGACCTGCTCAGGCCGTACTGCGTTGGCTGCAATGTCGCTAATCGGTAAAGATGAGGTGTTGGAAGCAAAAATGGTATGAGGGGCGCAATTGTGCTCAATATCTGCCACCATCTGTTGTTTTAACGCCAGATCTTCAAACACCGCTTCAATAACCAGATCGCGATGCGCAAAACCGCGAAAATCGGTGGTGCCTGAAATCAGCGCCAGCTGTTTGTCACGCTCACCGGCTTTGAGATGGCGACGGCGAACTTTTGTTTCAAGCTGATCCCAACTGTACTTCAGCGCGTGGTTGATGCCCTTAGCATTGATATCTTTGATACGCACCGGCAAGCCGCCTTTGCAGGCCGTCACGTAGGCAATCCCCCCGCCCATCAGCCCCCCGCCCAGAATCGCGACGCTGTTTAGCGGACCGGGTTGTACCTCGCTACCGGGATCTTTTTTCACGTCGGTGTTTGCAAAAAAGACGTTACGCAGAGCTTGAGACTGCGGCGTCATCGCCAGATCACCAAACGCGCGGGCTTCTGCGTCGTAGCCGCTGCTGCTGCCCTGTGCCAGACCGGTCTCGATCACCTCAAGAATACGATGGGTTGCGGGGTAATTTCCCTGCGTTTTCTGTGCGGTCTTTTTACCGACCATACGGAACAGCAGCGCCCGCCCCAGCGGCCCGGCCAGAATGCGTTCCCGTACCGGCAGGCTATGGTGTACCGAACTCTCCTTTTTAGCCAGTTCCACCGCTGCTTCCAGCAAAATGGTCTGCGGCACAACCTCGTCCACCAACCCCACTTTCAGCGCCTGTTTAGCGCGTAATTGTTTGCCGGTCAGGATCATGTCCAGCGCAGTGCTAACGCCAATCAGACGGGGCAACCGCTGCGTGCCGCCAGAGCCGGGTAACAGACCAAGCTGTACTTCTGGCAGGCCCAGCACGGTTTTAACGTCATCAGTACAAATGCGGCTATGACACGCCAGTGCCATCTCCAGACCGCCGCCCAGACAAGCACCGTGAATGGCAGCGATAACCGGGATCGGCAACGCATTAATTTCCGCCATCATCTGCTGCCCCTGACGAGCCAGGGTTTCGGCTTCCTGCGCACTGCGACAGTTGCCGATCATATTGATATCCGCCCCGGCGATGAAATTATCCGGCTTCGCCGAAATGAACACCACGCCGCGCAGATCTTTGTTGTCGCGAATTTGTTTTAAAATAGCCCGCACCTGAGAAGCAAACTCGGCTTTCAGGGTATTCATTTTCTCTCCGGGCACATCAATGGAGACTACCGCCACGTTATCCAGACGCACGTGTAGCGTAAAAGCAGATGCCATTTCCATTATTCCGCCTCCAGAACCATTGCCGCACCCAGACCACCCGCCGCACACGCGGTGACCAAACCAAACCCACCACCACGACGCCGTAATTCATGCAGCGTTTGGGTGATCATGCGCGCGCCGGTCGCGGCGAAAGGGTGTCCGTAGGCAATCGAACCGCCCAGCACGTTAAATTTGCTGTCATCCACTTCGCCAGTGGCATGTGCCCTACCCAGAACGTCACGAGCAAAACGTTCGCTGCCAAGCAGTTGAATATTCGCCAGCGTCTGCGCGGCAAAAGCTTCATGCATATCAATCAGCGTGAGATCGGCCAGAGTCAGGCCCGCGCGCTCCAGAGCCAACGGCGTCGACCATGCCGGACCCAGCAACATATCCTGCCAGACGTCGATGGCAGTAAACGCAAAACTGCGTAGATAGCCCAGCGGCACCAGTCCCAGCTCTTTCGCCCGGGACTCCGTCATCAAAATCACCGCAGCAGCGCCGTCGGTCAATGGTGTACTGTTTGCCGCCGTGACGGTGCCGTGTTTACGGTCAAACGCCGGGCGCAGTTTAGCGTAATCCGTCAGCGTAGAGTTTCCGCGAATATTGTTATCTTCTGAGAAGGGATCTTTAAACGGCGGAGCATAGGTGGTCATCACCTCGTCTGCCAGTTTGCCTTCGGCCCAGGCCTGAGCGGCTCGCTGATGCGAACGGTACGCCAGCGCATCCTGCTGCTCACGCGTGATGCCGTAGGTTTTCGCCATTTGCTCTGCCGTATCCCCCATACGTAAGCCGGTGGAATACTCAGCAACCGCAGGTGGGACCGGCATCAGGTCGCGCAAACGCAGTCGGGAAAAAAGCTTCAGCCGCTGACCGGTGGTGCGGGCTTTATTGACGTCCACCAACACCCGCGCCAACTTTTTGCTGACGCCAATTGGCAGCACGGAAGAGGAGTCAGCCCCGCCAGCAATACCCGCACGGATGGTTCCTGCCATCAGGCTTTCCGCGACATTCGCCACCGCCTGAAAACTGGTGGCGCAGGCTCTGCTCACGCTGTAGGCATCGGTATGTACGTTCATCCCGGTGCCCAGCACAATTTCACGGGCGATATTGGGCGCTTCCGGCATTTGCACAACCTGGCCAAAAACCAGTTGTTCAATGGCATCGGCAGGAATTTCACTGCGCGCCAGCAACTCACCGACGACCATTTTTCCCAAATCAACGGCGGGAATGCCATGAAACGCGGTTGCCTGACGGGCAAAAGGCGTACGCAATCCGCTCACAATGGCGATGCGATCGCCCTGACGGGTAACCAGCGGTAAAGCCTGACTCATAACACTCCCCTGTTAAAAAATAAAATAAGTGGTCTGACCTGATCACAGTCTTAACCAATTTTTTACATTTAGCCAAGTGGAGAGAAATGAAAGTGGGAGCTATGGCACAGTGAGTAATCACTGCTTGTTACGAAAATGCCCTTGTCAGAAGGTGGCAAGGGCACTGAAAGAAGGGATTAACGCAGACCCAGCTGGAAGATCAGGGTTTCAGCTTCACAGGCGAAAACAAAATCGATATCCAGACGAACACCCTCAGCTTCTTCAGTAAAGGTTGGGGTGATTTGGCAAGGCTCAGATTCTACGCCACGCGCCTTCTCGGTGAGAGCGGCCAGCGTTTCTTCTGCCTGTGCGCGAGTCGCGAACACACGGCTGTATGACGCGGTGCAATCGGTGTTGTCCATGATGGTACCAACATCCATACAGCAGCAAACCGGGGTTTCATCAGCACTGCATTTACTCATTGTAGATTTCCTCTGTATTCGCACCAAGGGTGCCAGATAAACGTTGGGGATATTTTACGCTCCCATTTTCCTCCTCTCCAGTCGTTAATTGTGCGAAATGCGATAAGCGACCGAAATCACACTTAAAAATGATCCAAAACAAAAATCGCCCGAACAGGTGAGTGCGCATCCCCACAATTTTGCCAGCTGGATCGCGTTTTTAAGATCATATTTGAAAAAACTTATAAACATACTTGCAACATTCTATCTGGTCAGACCTATACTCTCGCCACTGGTCTGATTTCTATGTGGTACCTCAGACCCTACACTTCGCGCTCCTGTTACGGCATGTAACATTGTTTGTATAAAAATAAATCGATGAGGTTATGGTCATGAGCCAGAAAACCCTGTTTACAAAGTCTGCTCTCGCAGTCGCAGTGGCAATTATTTCCACACAGGCCTGGTCTGCAGGCTTTCAGTTAAACGAATTTTCTTCCTCTGGCCTTGGCCGGGCATATTCGGGTGAAGGCGCTATCGCAGACGACGCTGGTAACGCCAGCCGCAACCCGGCACTGATCATGATGTTCGATCGCCCTACTTTCTCAGCAGGTGCGATTTTCGTCGATCCGGACGTTGATATTTCCGGCCGTTCACGCATTGGCAACGACGCCAGCCAGGATAACATTGCGCCGACTGCATGGGTGCCGAACCTACACTATGTTGCCCCGATTAACGATCAGTTTGGTTGGGGGGCATCTGTCACCTCTAACTATGGTCTGGCGACGGAGTTTAATAACAATTACACCGCTGGCTCTATGGGTGGAAAGACCGATCTGCAAACACTCAACCTGAACCTGAGCGGTGCCTATCGTCTTAATAATCACTTCAGCTTCGGCCTCGGCTTGAACGCCGTGTATGCCAAAGCAAAACTTGAACGCTATGCGGGCGACCTTCCACAGCAGATCGTCGCAGGTTCTGGTGGGCGAGTTCCTCCAGCACTGGCAGCCCAATACCCAGCAGATACGCAAATTGCGCGCCTGAAGGGGGACGAATGGGGCTTCGGTTGGAACGCGGGTATCCTGTATGAAGTAGATAAAGATAACCGTTACGGTTTCACCTACCGTTCAGAAGTAAAAGTTGACTTCGATGGCGACTATCGCAGCAGCCTGCCTTCCACAGACCGTATCCCCCCGCAATTGCGTCCAGTGTTCGCCAGCCTGCCAGCAGGAACCAATGGCAACACAATCGACGGTTCACTTGACCTGAACCTGCCAGAAATGTGGGAGATTTCAGGTTATAACCGCGTTGCACCGCAGTGGGCGGTACACTACAGCATGGCATACACCAGCTGGAGTCAGTTCCAGGAGCTGAAAGCGAAAGGGAGCGACGGCCAGACCCTGTTCTATAAAGAAGAAGGTTTCAAAGACTCTTATCGTATCGCGCTGGGTACAACCTACTACTACGACGATACCTGGACGTTCCGTTCCGGTATTGCCTATGATGACAGTCCAGTCCCGGCTGACCGCCGTTCTATTTCTATTCCAGACCAGGACCGCTTCTGGCTGAGCGCAGGGGCAACCTACGCCTTTAATAAGGATGCCTCTGTAGATGTAGGGGTATCTTACATGCACGGTCAGAAAGTGAAATTCGAAGAAGGCCCTTACTCTTTCGAATCAGAAGGGAAAGCCTGGCTTTATGGTATGAACCTGAACTACGCATTCTGATTTTCTTCAGACGTAAAAAAGGTGAGCTAAAAAGCTCACCTTTTTATTTGTACCTCTTCCTTATTCGGAATCGATATCTTTTAAATCATCCTGAATCGCTTGCGCGTTCGGGTTTTCTTCTGGTTTGAGTTTCCCGCCGTTCGCGATGAAGTCATGACGCTGGAAGTAAGCTTCACGCACCATAATGTACGGGTCGGAAGATTGACGCAGCAGACCGTCGGAGTCGAGCAGTTGCGCGCGGGTTTCAATCCCTTCAATGGTCCATTTACCGACCGACAACGGCCAGGTCAGCCACGACAGAACCGGATACAGCGTATCCACCATATCACCACCGTCATCACGTACCGTGAAGCTGCCGTAGAACGGAAGTTGCATATACGGACCGTAGCCTACATCATAGTGACCTAACGTACTGCCGAAACGATGGGGTTCAACGCGCTGCAGTTTTGGATTCGCCATGCCCGCAACATCGATAAAGCCGCCCATACCTAGTAAGGTGTTCAGGAAGAAACGGGTGAAATGCACCATCCCTTGATAGGGATCGCCCTGCAGGAAATAGTTGACCATCACGGCCGGTTCTTCGAGGTTGCCCGTAAAGTTGCTCAAACCGTTTCTGGCCGGCTGCGGAACATAATCACGCCAGGCTACAGCCACCGGTCGAACAACATACGGATCCAACACATTAAAGTTGAAGTTGTACATGGTGCGGTTGAACCCTTCAAACGGATCCGAGCGCCCCTGCTGTTCTGTACCGGAGCTCGCACACCCCACCAAAAGTGTGGTTCCCAGCGCAAGCGCCGACAGGCGAAGCTTCATAAGTGTCTCCCTGTGTATTATGGCTATCGCTGATTGCCATCCATGACGGAACAATAAGGTGTCCGCCGGTTTAGATGTGAGCGATTGTAACAGCACGTCAAACGATGTCTATATACCCTAACTTACTGATTTGATCATAGCCTGGTAAGGTAGACCTCGCGGTGTTTCTATTTTACCGAATCCGATAAATACAAACGTTACCATTTTTGCGATTTCAGAGTTTCTCCCGCCAGTTTCTGGATAAAAACCGCTACGCTTTAGCAATACGTGCTTATTCAGGACTTAAAAATGAATGACATCGAAAAAGAAAAAATTGATCAACACAGCGACGAACTCGAAGTAGAAAGTGAAGAGAAGTTGCAGGGTAAAAAGATAGAAGTCGACGAGGACCGACTTCCTTCCCGTGCTATGGCGATTCACGAACATATTCGCCAGGACGGGGAAAAAGAGATGGAACGCGATGCGATGGCGCTGCTGTGGTCAGCTATCGCCGCTGGGCTATCGATGGGAGCCTCTTTACTGGCAAAGGGCATTTTTCACGTACAGCTTGAGGGCGTTCCCGGCGGGTTCTTACTGGAAAACCTCGGTTATACCTTCGGGTTTATCATTGTCATCATGGCCCGCCAACAGCTCTTTACCGAAAACACTGTAACCGCTGTCCTGCCGGTCATGCAAAATCCAACCCTCGGCAATTTTGGTTTACTGATGCGTCTGTGGGGCGTGGTCTTGCTGGGTAACATTATCGGCACCGGCATTGCGGCATGGGCATTTGAATATATGCCAATTTTTGATGAAGAGACTCGCGACGCCTTTGTCAAAATTGGGATGGACGTTATGAAAAATAGCCCGACGGAGATGTTTTCCAACGCGATTATTTCCGGTTGGCTGATCGCCACCATGGTGTGGATGTTTCCCGCAGCGGGCGCGGCAAAAATTGTCGTCATTGTTCTGATGACCTGGCTTATTGCGTTGGGTGATACCACGCACATCGTCGTCGGCTCGGTTGAGATTCTCTACCTGGTCTTTAACGGCACACTGCACTGGAGCGACTTCTTCTGGCCGTTCGCGCTTCCAACGCTTGCCGGGAATATTTGCGGTGGGACATTTATCTTCGCGTTGATGAGCCATGCGCAAATTCGCAATGATATGAGCAATAAACGCAAAGAAGAGGCCCGATTAGCGGCTGAGCGGGAACAAAAAAAGCAGAAAAACCAGAAGAAACAATCCTGAATGGCGACTGTTTGAGCAGTCAGGCGGACACAGACTTACCGTTGCAGGTAAAAAACGCTATACTCGTGCCGCTTCGTCCCCTTAGTTAAATGGATATAACGAGCCCCTCCTAAGGGCTAGTTGCAGGTTCGATTCCTGCAGGGGACACCATTTCACAGTTCGCCACTCTCCGCAGTAGTTCGCAAAATCCCTTACATAGCAAGCTCTCAATAAAATACCAGTTCGCCATAGTTCGCAATGGAACGTTGACAGCCGCATGCTTCGGCGGGTAAAAAACGAGTAAATAATTTTACCCACCGGAATTTTACCCATGCTCACCATCAAGCAGATCGACGCGGCAAAGCCGAAAGATAAACCGTACCGGCTGCTCGACAGCAATGGCCTGTACCTTTATGTGCCGGTTACCGGAAAGAAAGTATGGCAATTGCGTTACAAGCTCGATGGAAAAGAGAAGGTGCTGACGGTAGGAAAATATCCGCTCATGTCATTGCAGGAAGCCAGAGACAAAGCGTGGCTTGCCAAAAAGGATGTGTCTGTCGGTGTCGATCCGGTAAAGGCTAAAAAGCTGTCAGCCACAGACAACTCATTCGGCTCCATATACCAGGAATGGTACGAACACAAAAAACAGGTATGGTCAGAGGTATACAGCACCGAACTGTCACGCATGTTCCATGATGACATTCTGCCGTTGATTGGCGGGATGGAGATTAACGAGATAGAACCCATGCAGATACTTGAAGTGATCCGACGGTATGAAGACCGTGGGGCAATGGAACGGGCCAATAAGGCGCGACGGCGGTGCGGGGAAGTATTCAGGTACGCGATAGTTACCGGGAGAGCGAAGTATAACCCTGCGCCTGACCTGGCTGATGCCATGAAGGGTTACCGGAAGAAGAACTACCCCTTCCTTCCTGCAGACCAGATACCGGCATTCAATAAGGCGCTGGCTGGGTTCTCCGGAAGCATCGTTTCACGCATAGCAACGCAGGTTCTGCAATACACGGTACTCAGGACAAAAGAACTCCGGTCCATGCAATGGTCGAACGTCGACTTTGAAACCAGGACTATAACGATCGCCGAAGAGGTGATGAAAGGGCGTCGAGTTCACCTTGTCCCAATGTCAGATCAGGTGATCTCTCTGCTTGAGACTTTAAAGCCGGTCACGCAGCCGATATCAAGCTTCGTGTTCGCCGGGCGCAACGATAAAACAAAGCCAATCAGTGAGAATGCCGTGCTGCTGGTTATTAGGCAGATAGGATATGAAGGCCTGGCAAGTGGCCACGGTTTCCGGCACCAGTTCAGCACAATAATGAACGAGCATGAGTGGCCCGCAGATGCCATTGAGAAACAGTTAGCACACGCTAACAGCGGCTCTATACGTGGGATATACAATCACGCACAGTACATGGATAAGCGCCGGGAAATGATGCAGTGGTGGGCTGACTGGATTGATGAGAAAGTATGAAAAATTAGCGCAAGACGAATCACCACCTTCCGAGGTTTTGAGTTGTTTTGCGCTAATTTTTTGCCCCATCCATGCCCCACCCGACAAAGCCACACAAAGTTTTGTAAATAGATACAAGCCTTTGTGTGGCCCATTTTTACCCCTCTCTATTTCACCGGTTCATAAAACCCACATTCTGGATCATCACAAAACCACCATTTTTCACCAAGATAATCTTCCTGGTACATGGTGCTGCCGCATATAGGGCGGAATTTCAGAAAGGCATCCTGCTCAGACTTCTGCTCTGTGTTTTTTTCGTTTTCTGCTGTCATGTCAGATCCTTAAATTGATCAAGGCCATTGATTTCAAACAACAGATCACCCATTATCACCTATCCGTTTCTCACATTTAACCCGTTTAACAAGATGAATGATCTAAAAGTTCCATTGAATAAATTTATAATCAACAAAAAATATATAATGTTGATGGTTATAATTATATCGTCGATATGGGTTTTTCAGGGGATTTCTATATCAACGCATGCGGATGTTGCTGGGTTAGGAGTTTATAAAGTGCATACCCCCCCATCGCCTTATTGGAGTGATTGGGGTTGGGATAAAATAAAGATCCATGACTTTTCCCTATCCGGAGTTATATCCAACAAGTCAACATTTATTCTTTTACTATATATTTCGTTTTTGCTGTTCATATCTTCATTTATATCAAAAAAAGCAGCAAGTTATAGCAATGCTGATTTTACTTCTTTTGAGAGGGCTATAATTCCATTTTCAGGATTTATTGTAATATATCTTACCACATCAGCCATTAATAGACTTATCTCATTGTTTCTACCTGCTCATACTGCAGCAATTGCAAGTCTATTATTCCTGGCAGTGGCTGTGATTATCGCAATTTCGGTTCGCGTTAAGGGCCATGGAAATTCAAAGGTAGAGTTACCAGTTCAAGTCATTGTTCTATCTCTTTCTGCTATGCTTACCATCCAGTTTGGTTTTGCGTTCATTACTGGAGATAGAACAATTACCGAACTTCATAATATAACCCTTTCATCTATATATGGACCGGAGCACATAAAATATTTTCCGTTATTATCATATCATTATGACGAATTGTCGTTTCTTTTTCCTGTTTTCTACTGGACAAAAAATCCTGCACAACATAACACTTTGCTGATTTCAGTATGGGTTATGCAATTTATGGTTAAACTTTCAGCATTCAGCTTGACGTATTTTTGCATCAGATCTTTTCGTTGTTCAAGATTCTACAGCTTGATACTCGTGATTCTTATTTTTTTTGGTGCGCTATCATTCAACCCCATGGAAAGGGTTAAATTATTTGATTCATCAAACCCAATTTATTTTACATTGCATCCAGGTCGAGTAATTAGCTCACTTTCAGTCTTTTGGGTAATATCGGCGTTGAGGTGGGTTAAGCTCAAAAAAACAAATATTAAATTTAACCCATTAAGCACCGGCGCGCTTGCACTATTAAGTATTGGCGCTACAACCACAACATTTAACGTATCTTTGATATGTGTATCTATTATATTATGTTGGGCATTTGCAGAAGTTGTTAACTCTGAATTTGCGGAAAAAGTGACTATCTATGTTGCCTCCTGCGCATCTCTTGCAGCGCTTCCATTAATATATTTTGACTTCAGTTCATACTCAATTAACGGTTGGCTGTATGCGGGTCTAATAATATCAACTATAGCCACATATTTCTTATGTTTACGCCATGACAACAAAATTTTCACGAGGGATAATCAACACCAATTGTGGAAACTAATTATTATAATTTCATTAGGAACGCTGATTGGTTTTACATTCGGTAATATGGGGGTGTCGTTTATTGCGAAGTTTATCCCAGAATTATCATCTCACGGACTGATATATCCACAAGCTGAGATGCTAGTATCTGGTGAAAAACTTATTAGTAGCGGAGCATTTGGAAGTAACGTCTGGCCTATAGGTCATCAGTTTAATTTTGCGAACTTTTCGGCAAGGTACGGAGTTCCTGTGGTTTTATCCGCTATCGCCACACTCATAGTCACTACCTACAGCAATCAGGAGCAGAACACTGCCACTCGCTCATTATTGCTTTCCATTCTAACCTTCATCGTGGGTTTGTTCATTATGGACTATGTTAAGATAAATAATGACTTCCCTGGGATAAGTTGGGATTATGCTCGGCAGTTCGCAGTGCGCACCAGAATGGTAGAGGCAGGATTTTATGCAACTATACTTGTGTCTTTATCGATAATTGGCTGCGATTTAAATAGAAGATATAAGTATATCGCTGTTTGTTTAATCTTAGTTTACACAATTTTGCCAAACGCCAGGTATGATGATAATGTAATGATCCAAGCGTGGGTTAATGCGAAGTATTTCCTATCTTTAATTGCAGACTTGTGATTTTGTGAATGATAACCGCAGAGCCTCAACAGCGGTGTCTGCGGTTTATTAGTTAATTTTCTGGTTTTGTTGGCCACTTGATATCGGTCGTTGAATCGGCGTCGATCTCCTGTACGGCTTTATAGTATTCTATCCATGCCGTTAGACGCGCCTTGTCAGTATCAGATATGATTCCTAGTTGCAATTCCGCACGCCATATTGCGGTAATTTTCAGCGCCTCATCTTGAAGCGTCTGCTTTTGCTGTTCTGCCAACGCAGTCAATTCTTGGTGTGTTCGTGCCGGAGCACCTCCCCATACTGGCAGACCATTTTCCCCGGCAACCCGAACCAAGCCATCTCGGAGGGAGGTAAATTCATGGAAAATATTGTCATCAACACCTACCGCATCGGACGGCCAATCTCCATTTTTTTCATATTGACGCTGAAGCTGTACGGGATAAAATAGATTGTTTTCTGCGCTATATACGTAATTCATTATTAATCCCCAATAGCCAGATAAGTGGAGTTACCAGATTGTCTGGTGTTTTGTGCTGCCCACATGTTGCCTTTGAATCCCGTTTTAGTAAGTGTGTTCCAGCCGGAATATGCTCCAGTTCCAATTGCCTGCGCAGAGACAAATAACTGAAGTGCGTTATTGGGGAACGGGAATGGGAAGACTACAGTCGAATCCCCAGTACCATCATTTGTCCATGGCCCCCACTGGATGATGGTATTTTTTTCCACCCCCCCAACAAGTCCAGGAATAATTAAATACCCTGATACTCCCTGAACTGCCGCAACTGCGGAGAGTTTTGCTGCACTTCCCAGCCCCAAGAAAGTAAACAGGTCCTTCCAACCTGCCCCACCAGTATTTGGATTGGCGGTGTTATCATCAGTGGTGTTAATATATGTTTTTAAACCATCATCACTGAAAAGAAGGCTGCCTTTAGGATATCCTCCAATACCTGTTGAGAATGTTGAGTCGAAAGTATTCAGCGCTCCAGCACTAGCCCAACGGCACAAGGCAGAGAGTTCATACAGAATCTGGTTCATATCCTGACCCTTGGGCGGTAGTCCACCTGCAGACTTCAGGATCATCGTGATTGGAGGGAAACCTGATTCATACGAAGCAGTATTATCACCAGATGGCGTAGTTGGTAAAATATCCTCTCGCTGACCGTTAATTCCAAATGGTTTTGGCTGTTTAGAAGGGGAATCTGAACGTTTCATATTTAATCTCTGTAAAATGTTCCATCATTAAATGGATAAGCGTCAGTTGAAAATCCGAAGTAAGGACTGATGATTTGATTTATCTTTACAAGAACGCCGCTGGGAACTGGTGTGACATCATAATTTGTCAGAATAGACTCTTCATATGGCGCTAGCTCAAACTCAAACGTTAATCCCATGGTCATATCACGGTAATTAACGCAGTATGCTCTCCCTCTCTGATAGAAGAGGATTTTTAGAAATCTGTTTATATCTGGAATTGTAGCAATACTGATATTTGTGAATGCCTTGCAAAATATAAGAGTCCTGTATGCATCATCTCCCAACCTCACATTTGTTGTTTCCTGCATTCCACCGAAGAATGGTGATTCATTGAATGGCGTAGGATAATCAGGATTTGCATCATCGGCTTCGCTAAAACCAAAAGAGCTACTTTCAATGGGGGCATTTATATACCTGCTTATGCCGACTATCTTTCCCCACATATCAAGTCCGAATGTTTCGCAAGTTGTCAGGTCCCATACTTTAGAAATGAACTCTTCTGTAAAGTCATTGAGACTTATTGCCTGATTAAATGTATCAATGATGGAGATTAGTTTTTTACTTGCGGAATATTGGGTAAGAATTGTGTCTTCCCACATGGATACCTCTTATGACAACGTTACGGTGATGTCTGATTCCTGAATGGTTGGAACCTGATCTATCCCCATGGTTGACGCTGGCCCGAAAGTTGTCCCATTGAGAGATACTTCAAGACTCAGTATTCCTACCGTATCTGGAGAAATGGAAATCACAGGCGCGTAATATTTACCGGCGTTAATGGTTGAACCAATCCTTGCCTTCCCTATTCCTTCGTAACCACCATTGAATACGTTGGCGATCATGGATTTCACCTGCGATGTAATGTCGCTTGGAGGATTAAGTGAGCTGTCTAATTCAACATTAAAATAAACCCGAGTAGGTGTGGCTTTCTGCCATTGCATATCATATTCAGGATAGGGTGGCAGATAATTAACGTTATCGTAAACGGTGTGATGAGTACTTCCGTTCAGGTTTGCACCAGGGTTGTACGTCTGGAAAATTGATTCAGCAACATCCTCATCAGTGCCGCCATAGACACAGATGTAAATCGAATGCGCCAGTACCGGGAAGTTAGTTGTTCCCTTGTTTACCGTGGCTGCAGTTCTGTTTGACCAGACGTATGCGTCGAGAACACCATTAGTGGCGAGTAATGCCGCCAGAGTTGATGCATCCTGGTTACGGCTGTTTCTGGCAACTGACTGTTTGCGACGCGTTTCAAATGCAATGCGTGATTCAACATCTACTCCTACTACACCGGGGCTAACGTTTGTGATCGCATCCCATCCCGATACTGCCCGGTAAATCTGATTTAATGCTCCGGCCCCGCAAGGGATTGGCCCGGTTGTGTTATTCACAAACTGAACATCAATGCTTCCTGACGCTGGTATCGTTGCGTTGTCGATAGACTGGTAGATATATCCATTGATATCAATGGCTGTACTTCCGGCAGGGATTGTCGTGCCGACCTGACCAATACAGGTCGCAGTAACAACTGTACCCTGCGCCGATATCCGGTCCATGAAGTAAATCTGCCCGATACCGTCCTGAAATCTACCCGTTGCGTAATCAGGGTTTACCTGGTTGAACAGGCACAACAGCTTGTCATACTCCTGAGCGATAATCTCTGTATCTGACTGTGCGATCTGCCCTTGCGGTGAGCTAAGAGACTGGCTGGCCCCGCCACCTAGCGCCGTCGACATGTCAGTTAGTCGACCAGCGAGCACATCCGATACGTCCGGTACCAATAGTCCATTCTCGGTAATGGTGACATCCGGAACGGCTGTATTTAATGTCGTCATAAAGTGGCCTGTGCAATATTCCCGTTTATATCGGTGACGCGGATCGTGCCGCGAGTTGTGCGGGTGTTTTTGTCGAAGAAAATGGACGCCAGAGCCTGATCAACGATTGGTAACTTGAGCGCTTCTGTTTGCATCTTCTGCGCAATGAACCCCGGAGACGGACGTTTCCCAAGCACCTCTGTTTTCCACGGAATTCCCAGCGTGTTGTCGTAATAGCATTCACCAGAGAACACCAGGCATGCGCTGGCAACATCCTGAGCGACGGAATACGACTCATCGGCGATCGCCAGATTACCGTTGCCATCCAGCGTCAAATCCCACGTAGACGTGTCTAATTGCATGGTTCTGTATGTCATGTTGGCTTATCCGTTACGTTGGAAGTGACTGTTGACAAGCCCGTCTGAATTCCTTCAACCGGATGCTTATGTTGGTCGTAGTTGTCGCGCAGAGCCTTGAGCGACGCGCTCTGAGTTCCGTTGTTGTCTGTGATGTCACCGCCAGCCGTGATATCCCCAGTTACATGAAGAGTTGGAGTTGTCATCGTTACCCCATCAGGGGCGGTTACCGTTGCAGATGAGCACGTGATATTAACCGGATTAGGAGTTGTGATATTTATCGCGTCATCTGCAAACTCAATGAACTGCGTGGGCTGATCATTCAGGAAGCCGCCAAGATATAGCGCGTCAGATTTACTGTGCTTTCTCCCACTGGCCGGGACTGACTCTTTACGGTTGGTTCGCACCAGTGTTGTGTCTCTGTCGCATCAGCATTGTTGAGTTCGTTAAACAACAGGAGCCACTCTTTGTTGGCGCGGTAACTGACCAGTCAGTCACATGGGCTAAGGAAAGCCAGTTTGCTATTCAGTACTTCCAGCGTAACGACTATTTAGCCAAGACGGCGCTATCAAACCCTACCAGCGCACAGAATGCCATCATCAACGTTGCGGCGATCGGAATCACTCTTAACCCGGCTAGCAAGCTGGCTTATCTGGTTCCGCGCGACGGCATGGTGTGTCTTGATATCAGCTACATGGGTCTCCTCCATCTTGCACAGTCTACCGGTTCCATTAAGTGGGGCCAGTGCAAACTGGTGTATTCAAACGACACGTACGAATCAAACGGACTTGATACCGCCCCTACCCACAAATACAACGCATTCGGCGATCGCGGTGACGTAGTCGGCGGTTATTGCACAGTTAAAACGGCTGACGGCGATTACCTGACAGAAGAAATGAGCCTGGCAGAAATTAAGACAACGGAGGCAACCAGTAAAGCCAAGAATGGCCCGTGGAAAAACTTCTGGGAAGAGATGGCGCGTAAGACCATCGTTAAGCGGGCCAGCAAGTACTGGCCTCGTGCTGAGCGTCTGGATAACGCGATCCACGTCATCAATGAAGATGACGGCGTTTACCAAGAGCCGGTTATGGCGCACAAGTCAGAGGAAGATATCCGCGAAGATGAGCGTCTTCGACAGCAGGAAGTGATCGACCATGTTCAAACTCTTTGCGATGAAATGGCGCAAGCAGAAAGCATGGACGACCTGAAACGCATCTTTGCCGATGCCTACAAGCGCACAGCTGGCATGAAGCTGCAGCAGAACGTTCAGGCTATCTATGCAGAGTGCAAAGCAAAGCTGGAGGTGACCAGTGAGTAAGCTTTACGAAATCGCCAACGACTACGCCAAGTTGATGGATTCAGACTTCGAGGCAGATGCGATCGCCGACACGCTTGAAGGGATGGAAGGAGAGCTTACAGATAAAATTGAGCAGTTGCTGGCTATCTGCAAGAACGAAACCGGATACGCAGAACGCCTCAAGGACGAGGCAAAATCACTCAACGAACGCGCAGTAGTCACGCTGAATAAAGTTGAAAACATTCAGGCTTACATAGCAACCGCATTAACCACAGCAGGAAAGAAGAAAATCAGAGCCGGTATTCACCAGGTAACAATTCGCTCTCCTTCTGAATCAGTGGAAATTGTCGACTCAAGCTCCCTTCCTCCAGAGTTTGTCGAATACGAAACCGTTATCAAGGCGGATAAATTAGCGATTAAGCACCAACTCAAAGCGGGCCAATCAATTCCCGGCGCTCAACTCAAGGTTGGCAAGCCATCATTAATCATCAAATAACAGGTGCTTTCAATGAGCGAACCTTGGCAACCCTTTGAAAACCTGTTTCTGCACGAGGTTGGGATGAAGATGTCCCGCTCAGAAATAGCAGAAAAACTCGAGCGTTCAGAATCGGCAATCAATCGCCAGGCATCACGTATCGGCGCACCACTTATCAGCAAGATGACCGGAAGAGTATGGACGCCAGCTGAGCTTCATCTCTTTGGTCGGTTCTCAGAGGAAGAGATAGCCAAGGCAACCGGTCGCTCCATTTACTCAGTTAGAAGCAAGCGTAACGCGCTGGCCCGCTCCGGAGGATTAACTATGCGTGAATGGTCAACGGAAGAGTTAGCAATACTCATGCGCTACACCAACGCAGAAGTAGCAGAGATTACCGGTAGGAGTATCGAAGAGGTAGGAGATAAACGGATGCAGGTGAATATTGAGCGGAATGGATGGGATAAGCATAACCCGGAGGACGCATGACCTATCAACTTCACGTCGGGCGTTGTGAGGATGTTCTGAAAACTCTGCCTGATAATTCTGTTGACGCCATCGTGACGGATCCACCGTACGGACTGAGTCTCATGAACCACAAGTGGGATTACGAGGTCCCGACAGTTGAGCAGTGGCAGGAATGCCTGCGCGTTCTGAAGCCTGGCGGACACCTGCTGGCTTTCGGTGGGTCCCGTACCTATCACCGTCTTGTCGTTAACGTTGAGGATGCTGGTTTCGAAATCAGGGACCAAATCCTCTGGATTTACGGAAGCGGCTTTCCCAAGTCGCATAACCTCGATGGCGATTTTGATGGATGGGGTACCGCGTTAAAACCAGCCCATGAGCCGATCGTCATGGCTCGCAAACCTTTCAAGAAGACGGTGTCAGCCAACATGGCTGAGAATGGCACCGGCGCAATAAATATCGACTCTTGCCGGATACAGACAGACGAGCCGTCAGCTGATGGACGCTGGCCGGCAAATATAATTCACGATGGAAGTGATGTTGTCGTATCAGCGTTCCCGGATGCGAAAGGTCAGCAAGGAGATTTAAAAGAGACTGGGAGATCTAGGATTTCTCAAGGTAGGTATGGAGATATGCCACCTCCAAAAGCGCATGTCGCTAGAGTGGAAAGAGACAAAAGTGCGGCTAGGTTCTTTTACTGCGCCAAGGTAACGAAGAAAGAAAGGGATGAAGGGCTAGAGAGATTCATATCGATATCAGCCAGTGAGATGACTGGAGGTCGCAAAGAGGGAAGCGTCGGAATTAATGATCCGCGCGCAGGTGCTGGTCGCACCAATGGTGCTAAGAACAATCACCCAACCATTAAGCCGCTCTCATTGATGAGTTACCTATGCAGGTTGATTACCCCGCAAGGCGGTACCGTTCTGGACCCGTGGATGGGTAGCGGAAGCACTGGTCGGGCAGCTATAGAAGAAGGTTTCAACTTCATAGGCATCGACCTGAATCCTGACTACGTGACAATCGCATCGGCGCGAATAGCTCACTCCTTCAAAAAGTCGACGGAGGCAGCATGACGCTAACCAAACGAATCACAAGGTCGCTAATGCGGCCTTTTTATTTTCTCGCGTTCACATTCAACCGAATTAATCGACAGTTCATGGAGTGAGATATGGAAGAGTTTAAAGGTACGCCGGGTCCGTGGGAAAGAGGTGGTGGCACGAAAGGAGGTGGTGAGCTTGTCGTGTATTGCAATAACTCTCTTGGTTCAGCCGTATGCGACGCAACAAGCCATTACAGCGTTTTCGATAAGCAAACTCGCATCGCCAATTTGAATCTTATGGCAGCGGCTCCTGACCTCCTCGAGGCGCTGCAGACGTACATGTCAGCGGTAAAGCGAATGAACAAAGCCATGAACGATGGATGCAACGTACAGGGAGCTATATCGGCACTCATTGGCTCTGAAGATATGGCTAACGCCGCCATCGCCAAAGCACTCGGTAAGGAATAGCCATGAAGAAAACTATGCTCGCGATTAGCGTAGGCATGCTCACGCTTGCCTCTCTTCCTCGCTTTGCGCCAGTAGAAATATTGGCGGCCCCAACCCCAAATCAAAATGGCTATCCATCTGCCAATGGTAAAACCGGTATCGCAGCTGCTAAACGTGCAGCAAAGAAACGCAGGAGAGCAAAGTGATGGCTGACATTATCGATAACGCATCACAGCTTGAAGATTTGCAGCGTGACGCGGCACTGAGCATGCACAGGCTCAACCACTCAGCAGTATCAGCAACGCACTGTGAGGAATGCGGCGATCAGATCAGTGATGAGCGCAGGAAAGCGTATCCGGGATGCATGATGTGTGTGGAGTGCCAGGGTGTTGCTGAGCACAGGAATAAACAGAGGGGGATTCAGTGAAAGAGCGCGGAATGATTTTCAACGAAGAGATGGTGCGGGCGCTGCTCGATGGTCGGAAGACGCAGACGCGGCGGATAGTCAGCGAGCGGCATCTTAACCTCATCGACGTGGGCTCTCAGATAGGTGAATGCTACCCGCTGGAGTGTGGGGTCGACCATGCAAACAGCCAGAGTTATTACCGTGAGCATTGTCCATTTGGCATAGTCGGCGATCGTATCTGGGTGCGGGAAACATTCGGCGATTGTGGCGTTCGGCTTGCTTACCGGGCAGACACTGATGACGGGGCGAAATGCAAAGTGAATCGCTGGACGCCATCCATCCACATGCCGCGCTGGGCCAGCCGCCTCACGCTGGAAATTACCGGCATTCGTGTTGATCGGTTGAATGGCATCAGTGAAGCGAATGCGGAGGCGGAAGGCATCGACATGGAAGCACTTGCTGACTCCCAGGACTGTTACGACTGTATTGCAGACCACAATATGACCGGGAGGCCAACGGCAAAAGGAGCATTTAAGTATTTATGGGAATCAATATACGGCGAAGAAAACTGGCAGGCCAATCCCTGGGTCTGGGTAATCGAATTTAAGGTGGTGCCCAATGTTCAGGATAATCCAGCCTAATACCTGGTACGCCGATCCCCACGGCGCACCCTGCAAAATCATCCGCGCCACTCACGAAGTAATCCACTACATCCGCAACGGTAGAACCTGCATCGCCAGCATGGACCGCTTTCAGAATGAATTCGAACCGCTTACCAAAGCACAGGCCGAGCGGATCGCCGAAGAACTTGAAACAGCAGAACACTTAAAACGCCTCCGCGCTATGCGGGCGGCATGAGGAGAGATTATGCGCATCACCATGACGGTTAACTCAACGCTGGATATTGAGAAAGCCATCGTCGCATTGCAAAGGTTCATCAGCGAGAAGAAGCCAAATGATGGGACGAGCGACGTGTGGGGAATCGGCATTACCGGCGGCACCTACTTTGCAGTGGGCGTTAAGCAGAACGGCAATTACACGGTTAAGCAGCAGGATTGAGGAGAAATATGAGCACCATTCAGGATATTCGCAACAAGTTAGCCGAGCTAGTTCCAGAGGCTCATCAGGTAGCTTGCTCTCTAGAAATAGGCGATGAGAGAACTGAGGCCTTCGAATTATATGAGGCGCTACGACGACTTCAACGCCGCGGAGCAGCCAGTGACATGCTATCTGCAACCAATCCACTTCTCTCTGATTGTCACGAAGGTGATGACGAAGATTGGTGGGACGATGAAGACGACTGACGCAACTGATAGCCAGTTATGAGCTGGCTATTGGGTGCGAATGCACTGCCACGTTATCCCCCATTTGCCCTCCATTGTGAGGGCATTCTTTTTGCCTGGCTTCCAGGTTCGATTTCCAAACCGGAGATGAAACCCATGCAACACCAATTACAGCCCGATTCACTGGTTGATCTGAAATTCATCATGGCAGATACTGGTTTCGGAAAGACCTTCATCTATGACCGCATCAAAGACGGCACTCTGCCAAAAAGCAAACTCATCCACGGCCGCGCCCGCTGGCTATATAGTGAACACTGCGAGTTCAAACAAAAACTCTTAAGCCGCCTCGATGGGTAAAATTGCGGGTAAAATAAAATACACTTCTGAAATTTCCCTTTCTATACAATCCCCTGACATGCCAATTCGATGTATGCAGGGGACACCATAACCTTCCATTTTATCCCCGACGCTTTGCAACTCCCCGCAATCTGGCATCCCCCCGGACGTTAAGGGTATAATCCTGAGAACTCTTTTTACTGGATTTAGAAACGAACATGACAAAACTCACCCTACAAGAGCAGATGCTTAAAGCTGGCTTAGTCACCAGTAAAAAAATGGCGAAGGTGCAAAGAACGGCGAAAAAGTCGCGCGTTCAGGCGCGTGAGGCCAGAGAGGCGGTTGAAGAAAATAAAAAAGCACAGGTTGAGCGTGATAAGCAACTCAGCGAGCAGCAAAAGCAAGCAGCCCTGTCGAAAGAATACAAAGCTCAGATTAAGCAGCTGATTGAAATGAATAAAATCACCATTTCAAGAGGCGATATTGGTTATAACTTTACCGACAACAATCTGATTAAAAAAATCTACGTTGATAAAGTTACCCAGACTCAGTTAATCAAGGGGCGTCTTGCCATTGCGCGTCTGGCCGCTGAAAGTGATCGCGAGAGCGAATACGCCATCATCCCGGCGGTGGTTGCCGATAAGATCGCGCAGCGTGACGCCAGCTACATTGTCTTAAATTGCGAACTGAGCCAGGAAGATAAGGACGATGATGACCCGTACGCTGACTTTGTCGTACCTGATGATTTGATGTGGTAAGAGATATGGCCAGATGATTTTCTGGCCTCTGTTCGAATATTTCGATGAGCGCTAGAACTTATAGTGCTCTTTACTCAGCCCGTATTTTCGCATTCTCAGATACAGCTTCTTACGCGGAATTTGCAGATACTCTGCCACCTCATTAATCCGCCCCTGATGGATATTGAGCGCTTCCGTGATGATTTGTCGTTCATACTCTTCTACCCGACGATCCAGCGGGGTCGGCTCGGGCATATGCATCTGCGGGTTGGCAGTTTCAGCCAACGGGAGTAACCCGACGGCAAACAACTCTGCGGCATTTGCCAGTTCCCGTACATTGCTCAACCATACTCGTCGCCGCATGCCTTTTAGCAATTCCCCGTCGACTTCAGGCACGGGATGGTTTAACCGCAGACAGGCTTTATGCAGGTAGTGATGAAATAACGGCTCAATGTCGTCCGGGCGCAGAGACAGCGGTTGGCAGGCGATTTGCGTCATGGCAAAGCAATAATAGAGTTCTGCAACAATCTGGTGGGTTGCCGCCAACTCCACCAAGGACGTCTCCCCGATCCCAATCAAGCGAAAAGGACGCCGCTCTTGACTTTGCAACTGCACCAGATGGTGCTGCTGCTCGCGCGTCAGGCATTCAATATGACTCAGTACCAGCGTTCCACCTTGAGCCTGATCAATGAGCGCGTTGAGCTGAACCGCATTTCCGGATGTCAGGTCTGCACGTATAAATGGCCCGTGGACATTGCGCCCAAGCTGATGCAGATACCGCGCGCCCGTCATGCGTCCTGTTCCGGGTTCACCATAAAACCAGACGGCGATATCCGTTTCTGCCAGTTGCTGTAGTCGCTGGCGGAATTGCGTTGCCCAGTCACTGTATCCGACCAGTTCAACCTGTAATTTCTGCTGGCAGTAATGACGACGCGCAATTACGGACTGCCTCTGACGCAGGGCATCCTCAACCTGCGCCAGCAGCTTGCCAGGATCGACCGGTTTTTGCAGAAAGTCCCATGCGCCTTTCTTCACTGCATCCACCGCCATCGGGACATCGCCGTGCCCGGTGATCAGCAGGATCGGCAGTTGATTATCATCCTGATGAAACAGAGTCATCAGATCGATCCCCGAACAGCCTGGCATACATACATCGCTTAATACGATCCCTGGCCAGTCGGCAGGCATCAGATTTCTGGCGTCAAACGGATTGTTACAGGCCAGGACGCGATATCCTGCCTGCTCCAACAATAACGTGTAAGCATCGAGCACATCGGCATCGTCATCAATCAGCAGAACAGAACATTCATCACTCAACATCATTTACATCCGTCAGGTTGAATTGCAGGACTACGCAGGCATTGCGCTCCAGCGTTGACGCCAGGCGTAACTCACCGTTCATTTGCGTCATTAACGATACACAAATCGACAAACCAATGCCGAGACCCACATCCTTACTGGTCGTAAATGGCTTCAATAGCGACGGTAACAACGCCTGAGGCCAACCGGGTCCGTTATCAGCGATCAATACGCACAGCGTTTTGCCCTGAGCCCGCCAGCTCACCTCAATTTCAGCCGTAGCCGGACAGGCGTCGAGCGCGTTTGCCAGCACATTAACCAGTACCTGCTGGCTCCTCACCTCATCACCGAGTACCCATACGGTCTCCGGCGGGAGCGTTAGTCTGCCCTGCTGTGGCTTATGACGCATGGCTAACAGTTCCCAAGCCGCACTAAAAGTTTGCCGCAAATCAACCGGATGCAACGGCGCCCCCGGCTCGGCCCGACGCGCAAACTGGCGCAGCGAGCGAATAATGGCATCAATGCGGGTAATCAGCCCTTGCGCTTTGGTTAAAGTGCTTCTTGCCTGCGCTGGTTGTCCCTGTTCAATGGCCCTTCCCGCCGTAAACAAGTACATCGATAGCGCGTTCAGCGGTTGGTTTATTTCATGCGCCAGAGTGGTCATGGTCTGGCCGACCACCGCCAGTTTCGCCGTCTGAATCAGCTCATCCTGCGTGGCGCGAAGATCGGACTCAATCTCTTTACGCTCAGCCACTTCCTGCTCAAGCTGATTTTTTTGCGTATTAAGCTGCCCCAGCGTATGGCGTAGCAAGCCCGCGATGCGCCCTAACTCATCGCGACCATACACCGGGATAGTTGCATCCGTTCTACCGAGACCGATCTGCACCACGGCCTGATTCAGTGCGGTAAAACGCTTCACCAGTCGGGAGCGGATAAAGTAGTGGTTGAGCGTCCAGGCGAGAAGCAGCGCCAGTAACGTCGCCAGCAGAATCAGTCCACCGCTGACGCGAACAATCTGCTCCAGGCGCTGATTAAACATCTGCATTTGCTGATGACTGCTGCCCAGTTGCGCCTCAAGCAAGGTACGAAAGCGCCCAAGCGTCGCTTCTCTGGCGTGATTAGCATCAACGAGGGCCTTTTGCGCCGCTACGTAGTCGCGCATTGTGTCGGGCATTTTATTTTTCATCATGCCAATTTCCAGCAACTCATCAATAGTTTGGCGCAACGTTATGGTACTAGGCCAGTCATCCAGCGTGCGGATATTTTCATCCGCCGTTGTTTTCAAATTCGCCAGATAACGAATGTGGGTCTCCACCAACATACCGTCATCGCTACCGGACTTCAGCTCGTTCAGCCTGTCACGCAGATCGTCGACGATTTGATTCTCAATTCTCGCCAGTGTGTAAACCTGCTGCTGTTCGTTTTGCACTTCCCGGGCACGTTTCAGGTATTGCGCCGCATCACCATTTTTGGCCTCAATTTGATCCAGCAGAGTTCCCTGTTGCCAGGTAAAATCCTGCACCAGTGAGTTCAACTCGGTCGTAAAATCATCATGCAGCCAATCTATGCGTGCAGACAATTCACTCACTTTTTCTCGCACCAGAAACATGTTGTAGAGCACCCTGTCCAGCTCCGTCATCAGGGTACGGCTGTCTTGCAAAATGACCGCCAGTTGCTGCTGTTCCGCGGGCTGCAATCCACGGCTTAACGCCTCAATCTTATCCAGATGCTGGATTATCTGGTTGCGCAGTTGCAGTCTTACCGTGGTATTGGGAGCCAACAGGAACTCATTGAGCTGATCCACCACCAGGTTGAGATTACCTTCAATTAAAAAAGCGGAATGGACGCGCGGGAAGTAGTCATCCAGCGAATAGCGGATCTGCGAGCTCTGCTCATGCCAGGAATACAGACTGACGCAACTCACGCTTAACGTCAGCAACGCCCCTGTCAGGAATGCCCCGCGCAGACTGCTGCTGATGCTAAGCTGACGAAGACGTTGCAGTAACGACCCGCCCTTCATTTTAATTCTTCCAGTTTGGCGATAGCCTGGCGCTGGTTTTTGAGAAACCATAGCTGCCATTCCATCATCTGCTGTTCAGCAACGCTTTTATTCTCGAATTGCGCAAGCCAGGCCTCATCTTCACTGCTGCTGGCGTCTATCGGGACGCTGGTCAATAACGCTCGTATTTCAGGGAGTGGCCGTTTTAGCCGCGCTTCGGCGCTATACAGCGCTCGCCAGGCATCCTTCAATTGTGCGAGACGAAAACTGATGGCGGTATCAAACATCCGCTGCACCAGCTGCTGCCGCTTGAGGATCAGGCGATAATTTAGTGGTGGCTGGTCCATCAGTATGGCCTGCTGAGCAGCACGCGGATTATCGGCGGGCAACCGCGTGACCGGATATTTCCCGGTATTCGCATCGGCAAGGATCCGCTGCCCTTGAGGACTCAATAAATAGCGAATAAAACGACGGGCTTCACCGGCATGCTGGCTATTGTTCAACACCGCCACATAGGTTGGCGACACTGCGGAATGCGGAAAATAGTTAAACGCCAGATGCGGGTCGTTGAGCAGCAGATTGGCGTAATTATCAATCACCGGCCCGGCTACGCCTGATCCACTCTTAATTTTGTCAGCAACACCGAAACTGCGCGAGGAAATCGTCACCAGATTGCCGGCACTCGCCAGCAGCGTCGCCCATCCTTGTTCCCACCCTTTTTGCTGCAGCAGTGATTCCACCATCAAATGGTTGGTATCCGAACGTGACGGGCTACTCATCAACAGCGCGCCCTGATACCGGGGGTGCGTTAAATCCCCCCAGTCAGTCGGAGCCGGTAAATGCCGCGCCGCCAGCGCAGAACGGTTAATCAACAGGCCAAAACCTGATATTGCCACCGCCACGGACGTAGAACGGATGGACTCCGGCACCAGGCGTTGACTCTCTGGCAGCGCATTATCAAACGGAGCCAGCTTCTGATGTTCCTGCAAATGCTGCAACAGCATGGGAGAGGAGGTCAAAATCAGATCAACATTGTCCGCGTTCGCCGTATCGAGCAGTTGTTCCAGAGAGGCACTGGTGCGGTTTAGCGTACGAATCATCACCGACCCTGGCTCGGTTTGCCATTGCTGGATAATCCATGCCGTCGCTCCAGGGGAGAACGTCGTGGCCATGACGAGCTCTTTACCCTGTGCCTGGCTGGCCGTAGACAGCAACGTAAAACAAAGCGACAGGATGATCATCCGCCCCTGGTCGCAAAGCCTGTTTGTGATCCCGTTCATAAATACCAACATGTTCGAAAAATAATATTGAGACAAAACTTACCCGTTTACCCCAACTCAGGGGAAAGGTAAGGTGGTTATAAAAATAACCAAGCCGAAAGCGAAAGCATGGGTACAGAATACCTTAAATTACCGATTAAAATTGTTAGTACCCGCACATGCTGGCTATAAATCCCCGCTAAAAATAAAAAACACACACGTCTGTTAATTTAAAAGAGTCAAAATTAGTCATTCTGTGGTTAAGTTGAGTCAATACTGACACATTTCATCGAGTTGAATTCCATCACCGTTTATTTCACCCTGCACAACGAAAACTCCTGATATTCACATCAATATAAATTTAGGTGATGATATGCTTTCAATATTTAAGACAGGGCCATCGGCAAATAAAGTCCCGCCGGAGCAAGTCCAGGCGACATATGGTCGATACCGGATGCAGGCGCTACTTAGCGTATTTCTCGGCTATCTTGCGTACTATATTGTACGTAATAACTTCACACTCTCTACGCCGTACCTGAAAGAACATCTGGATCTCAGTGCCACCCAAATTGGTCTGCTCAGCAGTTGCATGTTGATTGCCTACGGGATCAGTAAGGGTATTATGAGCAGCCTTGCCGATAAGGCCAGCCCCAAAGTCTTTATGGCATGCGGTCTGGTCTTGTGCGCCATCGTGAACGTCGGGTTAGGTTTCAGCACCGGATTCTGGATATTTGCCACACTGGTAGTGTTCAACGGCTTATTCCAGGGGATGGGCGTTGGCCCCTCATTTATAACTATTGCCAACTGGTTCCCACGTAAAGAACGTGGACGCGTTGGCGCCTTCTGGAATATCTCGCACAACGTTGGCGGCGGTATTGTCGCCCCGATTGTAGGCACCGCTTTTGCCATTCTGGGTAGCGAACACTGGCAAAGCGCCAGCTATATTGTCCCCGCCTGTATCGCCGTGTTATTTGCCTTTATTGTTCTAATGCTGGGTAAAGGTTCGCCACGTAAAGAAGGTTTACCGCCGCTGGAAGAAATGATGCCGGAAGAAAAAGTCGTGCTCAACACCCGACAGGTCACCCAGGCACCGGAGAATATGAGCGCCTTCCAGATTTTTTGCACCTACGTGCTGCGTAATAAAAATGCCTGGTATGTCTCTCTGGTGGACGTGTTTGTCTATATGGTGCGTTTTGGCATGATCAGCTGGTTGCCGATTTACTTGCTTACCGAAAAACACTTCTCGAAAGAACAAATGAGCGTGGCATTTCTGTTTTTCGAATGGGCGGCCATTCCTTCCACATTGCTGGCCGGTTGGCTCACCGACAAACTGTTTAAGGGTCGCAGGATGCCGCTGGCGATGATTTGCATGGCGCTGATCTTCGTCTGTCTGATCGGCTACTGGAAAAGTGAATCCCTGCTGATGGTGACTATTTTCGCCGCCATTGTCGGTTGTCTGATTTACGTTCCTCAGTTCCTGGCATCCGTGCAGACCATGGAAATCGTCCCCAGCTTCGCCGTCGGTTCAGCCGTGGGATTACGCGGATTCATGAGCTACATTTTTGGCGCCTCGCTGGGAACCAGCCTGTTTGGTGTGATGGTCGACAAAATGGGCTGGCACGGGGGATTTTACCTACTGATGGGGGGGATCGTCTGCTGCATCGTGTTCTGCTACTTGTCTCACCGCGGCGCGCTGGAGTTGGAACAACAGCGAAAAGATGCCCAGCAAGAGGAAGCCGCTTTAGAGCTTGCTGATGCCCGGTAATCGGTAAGGTCGATAAAAAAGTGCCAGCGATGCTGGCACTTCAGGATATTCATATGCTGGATGAAAAAACGTGTGACAATCATTTTGTTATCATCATCGATGACACATCGATTTAATGCTTCCCGTCACCGACCATAAAGCGGATGATCAGCCCACAGGTCGGAGCCAGAAAAAGAAATATTCCCGTGACCATTTCATCACCATGAGTCAGCCACAGAGTAGTGAAGTAAATTAATGCCGCCAGGATAGCCATGCCGATTAAAGAACTGATTGATGCCAACGCGCCCAAAACCTGCCAGATATAGCAACTAACGCACAGAATGCTCAATATGAGAAAGGTCCAGAAATAGAGCATAGCGGTACCTCCTGTCTGCCGTAAAACGTCACGTAAGTCCTTACACTCCTTGAATTTATAGTCTAAGACAATTCCTATACACAGGCAATCCAGGCAACATTTTTGTTACAATAAATACGGCTATGGCGGCGAACCTCGACATCAGATGGACAGTTAACCAGCAAAAAAAACAACAGGTTATACCCCTCTCCCTATTTCAGTTTCTCTCCCGCATAAACATTTACGCTTATTGAGGATTTATCTCTGGCTGACATTAATCTCCAGGTGGTAAAGTATAAGCCCGATCATTCATGTCCCCCCGTGGTTTTGTCCTGACTAAGTTTTACACTCTTTACAGGAACCATTGTCCTTCATGGTGGCCTAACGATCAGTATCAGAGTGTAACGCTGTCGACAAAGAATCTTCGCGATACATCTTATTAGTATCAACAACAGGTGCTTATGTTCCCCCAATGTAAATTTTCACGCGCGTTTTTGCATCCGCGCTACTGGCTCACATGGTTTGGTGTCGGTGTGCTCTGGCTCTTGGTGCAACTCCCCTACCCCGTATTGTGCTTTTTGGGTACGCGTACCGGAACGCTTGCTCGCCCGTTTTTAAAACGTCGTGAATCTATTGCCCGTAAAAACCTCGAACTGTGCTTCCCGAATCTGCCACAGGCAGAACGGGACAGACTGGTCGAAGAAAACTTTCGTTCTCTTGGCATGGCGCTGCTTGAAACCGGCATGGCCTGGTTCTGGCCTGACCGTCGCGTGCGTAAGTGGTTTGACGTCGAAGGTCTCGACAACCTGAAGCGTGCACAGTCGCAAAACCGCGGCGTGATGGTAGTAGGCGTACACTTTATGTCTCTGGAATTGGGGGGCCGCGTGATGGGGCTTTGCCAACCCATGATGGCAACCTACCGCCCGCATAACAATAAGTTAATGGAGTGGATCCAGACCCGTGGTCGGATGCGCTCAAACAAAGCCATGATCGGCAGAAATAACCTGCGTGGCATTGTCAGCGCCCTGAAAAAAGGGGAAGCCGTATGGTTTGCTCCCGATCAGGACTACGGTCGCAAAGGCAGTTCGTTTGCACCCTTTTTCGCCGTCAAGGACGTCGCGACAACCAATGGTACCTACGTACTGTCACGTTTATCAGGTGCTGCGATGTTGACCGTCACCATGGTGAGAAAAACGGACAATTCTGGCTACCGTCTGTTTATCACGCCGGAGATGGAAGGTTACCCAACTGATGAGGGCCTGGCTGCGGCTTATATGAACAAAATAATTGAAAAAGAGATTATGCGTGCGCCCGAGCAGTATCTCTGGATCCATCGTCGTTTCAAAACCCGCCCGATGGGTGAAGCCTCGTTATATACGTAAAAAGAAAGGCCAGATGGCCTTTCTTTTTTTCTGCGGCTGAATTACTTAATGCCCCATTTGTTCTGTAGTTCCGTCATCCGTTGACTGTATTCGCGGGAAAGACAGGCAGGCTTATCCTGCTCTTTCCAGCACTCGTTGCGCCCTTTGATCCAACCGCGCTGCTCGGCTTTCAGCGTCGAATCATTGTTTGATTTCACCAACGCCTGCTTGTAGATGCCATTCAGTTTCAAGTCCATTGCGGAAAGTGACGGGCTCTGACAAATAATGTCCTCCATACTTCCCTTGTCGACCGCGGCACAGGAGAAAGACGGGCCAGCATTCACCGATTTTTTCGCTGGTGCATAGCTCTTCTCATCGTCAGGCTGGCAAATACCGTGCTTACGATTAGGGCCAGTCCAGGAAACGGCCGGGCTACCGTCATCATTACGGGAAATAGAAACGGTATTTTTACCGCTTTTCACTTCCCAGTAATTTTCGTTGAATGTCTTCACAGTCGCTTTCGTACCATCAATCCAGACATTACCTTTACCATCACTATTCACACCACCAATACTTGCGCAGCTGAAATTCAACGCCTGTGGGGCTGCCGCCATCGACGTCAGTGGAGTTAAAACGAGTGCTAACATCATTAATCTGGTCATTTTTAACCTTTTAATTATAAAAATCCGCGCAAAAGTAACCGCATTAACATCATGGCGATATGAGAATTCTCCGAGTAAACATTTCATCGCTCAATGATGATTCATTGCTCATAGAAATCAAACTGTCGTCGATTCACGACACTTGTAAGTTATTAAAATTAAATAAAAAAATGCCACTTGTCTCGCCTCATTTTTAGGCGTACATTAGCGCCGTCTGGAGCATTACAGCTCAGAATTCTGAGGTGATGCAGCGCTGCAAACGCAGGGAATTCTCCGTTGCGTTAACGCTGGCATCAGCTCTCTGTCAGGTAAGTGTATGTTCATTTAGGCGTGCTTATGGTGCGCGGAGAGATGAAAAGTGAAATATTTCTTTATGGGCATTTCATTTATGGTCATCGTTTGGGCCGGTACGTTTGCCCTGATGATCTAAACAAAAAGATGCAGCAAAAAACAGGAGCCCTCTGGCTCCTGTTTGCTTTTGTGGGTTAACCGTTTGGTTAGTCGGTGCCTTCAGCAGTGGATTTCGCGGCGGCGGGCAGTAAACCATCTGCGCGGAACATGGCTTTAATCCCTCGGATCGCCTGACGAATACGGTCACGGTTCTCAATCAGTGCAAAGCGCACATGGGTATCGCCATAATCACCAAAACCCACCCCCGGCGACACGCAGACCTTCGCGTCATTCAGTAGTTTCTTGGCAAATTCCAGTGACCCCATCGCAGCATACTGCTCAGGAATTTTCGCCCAGATATACATCGACGCCTTCGGCATCTCTACCATCCAGCCCGCTTCATGCAGGCCTTTGACCAGCACATCGCGTCGACGCTTATACTGCTCTGCGATATCACGTACACATTGCTGATCGCCTTCCAGTGCGGCAATAGCCGCAACCTGCAACGGGGTAAAGGTTCCGTAATCGTGATAGCTCTTAATTCGTGCCAGCGCATTCACCAGCGTTTTATTACCCACCATAAAACCAATACGCCACCCCGCCATGTTATAGCTTTTCGACAGTGTGAAGAATTCGACCGCCACATCGCGGGCACCAGGTACCTGCATGATCGACGGCGCTTTCCAGCCATCGTAGACGATATCGGCATAGGCGAGGTCGTGAACCACCAGCACGTCGTAGCGTTTAGCCAGTGCGACCACTTTCTCAAAGAATTCCAGCTCAACGCACTGCGCGGTCGGGTTGGACGGGAAACCTAAGATCATCATCTTTGGTTTCGGGTAGCTTTCACGTATCGCCCGCTCCAGCTCATTAAAGAAGTCGACCCCTTCCACCAGCGGTACAGAACGCACCTGCGCCCCGGCAATCACGGCACCGTAAATATGAATCGGATAGCTTGGGTTAGGCACGAGGACCGTGTCTCCGTGATCGAGCGTAGCCAGCATCAAATGCGCCAGCCCCTCTTTAGAGCCGATGGTCACAATGGCTTCGGATTCAGGGTCGATCTCAACGTCGTAGCGCTCCTGATACCAGCGGGATATCGCCCGGCGCAGACGCGGAATGCCGCGAGAAGTGGAATAGCCGTGGGTATCCGGGCGCTGGGCCACGGTACACAGTTTTTCGACAATGTGAGGAGGCGTAGCCCCATCCGGGTTCCCCATGCTGAAATCGATGATATCTTCGCCGCGCCGACGCGCAGCCATCTTCAGTTCAGCGGTGATGTTAAAAACATAAGGGGGAAGACGATCAATACGCGTAAAGCGACGTTCAGGGCGAGAGTCGGCCATAGTATCCTCAAATTCACGTTAGCGCCCGGACCGTCCGAGCGACGCTGCCACGATGGTGGCACATTTAGAAAATAGCCTGAATAAATTCCTTCTGTCGAGAGGCAACGCAAAATATTTTTTCCTGCGCTAAAAGAGGAACAATAAAAATAAACAAGGAAATAAACATTTTCACAGGCCTCTAAATTTACCATTCATTAACATATTGAAGTCATAAAATTTACTTTGGAAATCAATCAATCCTGGAACATTCGGAGAAATACACTTTTCCTTTACAATCCCCTTTTAATATTATGGTTTTTCCTCATTAAGCTGCAGCGATGGGGATGCTGGTCATCCTTGCTCAGGTTACCTATCATAGAGGTTTAATCTATTCGCAAGAGTCACCCGTGCACGAAATATTCAATATGCTGCTGGCGGTCTTTGATCGGGCAGCGCTGATGCTGTTCTGCCTGTTTTTCCTGATCCGCATCCGCCTGTTTCGCGAACTGTTGCACAAGTCAGCCCACTCCCCGAAGGAACTGCTCGCCGTAACCGCCATTTTCTCTATGTTCGCTCTGTTCAGCACCTGGTCCGGAGTACCGGTCGAAGGTTCTCTGGTTAACGTGCGTATTATCGCGGTGATGTCGGGTGGGATCCTGTTCGGCCCGTGGGTCGGCATCATTACCGGCATCATCGCGGGCATCCATCGCTATCTGATCGACATTGGCGGCGTCACTGCCCTGCCGTGCTTTATCACCAGTATTTTGGCGGGCTGTATTGCCGGCTGGATCAACCGAAAGATCCCCAAAGCGCAGCACTGGCGAGTTGGTATTTTAGGCGGGATGCTGTGCGAAACGTTGACCATGATCCTGGTAGTCGCCTGGGCCCCTACCACCGAACTGGGGCTGGATATTGTCTCCAAAATCGGTATCCCGATGATCCTCGGCAGCGTCTGTATTGGTTTTATTGTGCTTCTGGTACAAAGCGTGGAAGGTGAGAAAGAGGCCAGCGCCGCCAGGCAGGCCAAGCTGGCACTGGATATTGCTAACAAAACCTTGCCGCTCTTTCGCCAGGTCAACAGCGAGTCGTTACGTCAGGTATGTGAAATTATTCGCCATGACATTCTCGCTGATGCGGTTGCCATCACCAATACCCAACACGTGCTGGCCTATGTTGGCGTCGGGGAACTTAACTATCGCGATAACGATGACTTCGTCAGCCCCACAACGCAGGAAGCCATCAATCACGGTAAAATAATCATTAAAAACAATGATGAAGCACATCGGACCCCGGAAATCCACTCCATGCTGGTGATCCCACTATGGGAGAAAGGCGTCGTGACCGGCACACTGAAGATCTACTACTGTCACGCCCATCAGATCACCTCCTCGTTACAGGAAATGGCGATCGGTTTGTCGCAGATTATCTCTACGCAGCTTGAGGTTTCCCGCGCAGAGCAACTGCGAGAGATGGCAAATAAGGCAGAGCTACGCGCGCTGCAAAGTAAAATCAATCCCCATTTTCTGTTTAATGCGCTGAACGCTATTTCGTCATCAGTCAGGCTTAACCCAGATACCGCCCGTCAGCTGATTTTTAATCTGTCGCGTTATCTTCGCTATAATATTGAATTGAAAGACGATGAGCAGATCGATATCAAGAAAGAGCTGTATCAAATCAAGGATTACATCGCCATTGAACAGGCCCGCTTTGGCGATAAGCTAACGGTTATTTATGATATTGATGAAGAGGTCAGCTGTTATATTCCCAGCCTGCTGATTCAACCGCTGGTCGAGAACGCTATCGTTCACGGTATTCAGCCGTGTAAAGGAAAAGGTGTAGTCACCATTAGCGTCGCGGAGTGCGGTAACCGGGTACGCATCGCCGTCAGGGATACCGGCCACGGTATCGATCCAAAAGTCATTGAACGGGTCGAGTCCAACGAAATGCCGGGCAATAAAATCGGTCTGTTGAATGTGCATCACCGCGTGAAGTTGCTGTACGGCGAAGGGCTGCATATCCGCCGCCTGGAGCCAGGCACCGAGATTGCATTCTATGTGCCCAATCAGCACTCACCCGCTGTCACACCGGCGACCTTATTGCTTTAACCAGGAGTGAAGTTGTGAAAGTCATCATTGTTGAAGATGAATTCCTGGCCCAACAGGAACTGAGCTGGCTGATAAAAGAACATAGCCAGATGGAGATTGTCGGCACGTTTGACGATGGTCTGGATGTGCTGAAATTCCTGCAGCACAACCGCGTCGACGCTATTTTCCTCGATATTAATATTCCCTCACTGGACGGCGTATTGCTGGCGCAAAACATCAGCCAGTTCGCGCATAAACCCTTTATTGTGTTTATTACCGCCTGGAAAGAACACGCTGTTGAAGCGTTTGAACTCGAGGCGTTTGACTACATTCTGAAGCCGTACCAGGAGTCACGGATTGTTGGAATGCTGCAAAAGCTGGAGGCAGCCTGGCAGCAGCAACAAACGGGAACCCCACTACTAACCCCCGTCACGCGTGAGAATGACACCATCAATCTGATCAAAGATGAGCGAATCATCGTGACCCCGATCAACGATATCTACTACGCGGAAGCGCATGAAAAGATGACGTTTGTCTACACACGACGGGAATCGTACGTCATGCCGATGAACATCAGCGAATTTTGCAGCAAACTACCAGCTTCACATTTCTTCCGCTGTCACCGTTCGTTCTGCGTGAATCTGAATAAAATCCGTGAAATCGAGCCGTGGTTCAATAACACCTACATTCTGCGGTTAAAAGACCTGGAATTTGAAATCCCGGTTAGTAGAAGTAAAGTGAAAGAGTTTAGGCAGTTAATGCATTTATAACACTTACCCCACAAAGAAAGAGCGCTGAGATTTAATGGCAAAGCTGACGGAAAAATATCAACGTGCATATCAACGTAAATACGCGAAAGAAGCTGATCAAAATGCCCGGGTATGGATGGATACCGATGATTATTTAGCAGAATGTCTGGATACCCAGACGCAATGCCATAAAGATGCGTCACTGCAAGAGCAGATAAGGCTATGGCTTTTTGTGCTGCGCATTAATCACAATCCTGATTTATTAGGATTTAAAACGGCCATCCTCGCCAACGATATGGCATTACTGCATGCTGCGCTGCGTCAGTCAGCCATGATCAAACATACAACACTCGGCGTAGATTCCGGATGCGACCACAGTATAAACATCTGGACGACCCTCGATATTCTTGCTGCCGGCCTGTTTGCCCGCGTACCGCTGCTGTTACCTGAAAAATGGGGTCTCAGTGACAACGGTCACCCGGTTACTATAGCGATTGCTAATTTAGTCATGGCACTGTGGTACAAACGAACTGATTTTGCGGCTGAAGCCAGTAAACGAGCGCAAAAGGTACTGGCGACGAAGCAGGCAGCCAGCGATATGTGTATCCTCCGTTATCTGATGGCGCTCCTCGAGGAGGATGTGACAGAAGCGGGCGTGCAGCTCGATTTATATTGTAAAAGCGTACCAAAGTTGAGGGACGCGGGTCTTATTAAGCTCAATAAAATGTTCTGGCCATACGCACATGGGTTATACAACCTGGCGAGTGTGGTGTGGGGCAGCGAAAAAGCCAGCACAATGTCAAAACCAGAAGCTGACTGTTTTCTGGATGACCTGGCGGAATGGCAAATTAAGCATAACTACCATCCCGGCGCGCTTTTTTTTGAATATCCTCAGCCAATCGACGTCATTAATACTCTTATTTCGTGTACACCACCTGAATGCGTTTTGCATCAGCCTTATCTCGAGACAGATAAAAAATACAGAGAAAAAAGATACCTGCACAGCGAAATGTTTGAACAGCAGATGATAGCGATAGTACTGAACGAGATTGCGAGTAAAACTCACGGGACCTAATGCGTTACCCTGACGGCGGCAGGCATATTATTTATAGTGTGCCGGATAGGTGTTAATAGACACCATCCGGCAGGGATCTTACAGAATATGTCCCAGCGTCTGGCGCAGGTGCGCACCGGAACCCAGCAGACCAGGGTTATCATGCACAATCAAATACACCGGAATATCCTGTACGTAGGCTTTAAAACGACCTTTATCTTCAAAGCCACCGCGGAAACCCGATGCTTTAAAGAATTCAAGGAAGCGCGGCACAATCCCGCCGGCAATATAAACACCGCCAAAGGTCCCCAGCGTTAACGCCAGATCGCCACCAAAGCGTCCCATGATCACGCAAAACAGCGACAGCGCCCGACGACAGTCAGTGCACGAGTCTGCCAGCGCACGTTCGGTGATATCCTTCGGCTGCAGGTTTTCCGGCAGACGTCCGTCGGATTTGACGATAGCGCGGTACAGGTTCACCAGCCCCGGACCGGACAGCACGCGTTCTGCAGAAACATGGCCAATCTCAGCGCGCAGGACTTCAAGGATAATCGCCTCTTCTTCGCTGTTAGGCGCAAAATCTACGTGACCGCCCTCTCCCGGCAGGCTCACCCAGCGCTTATCGACGTGCACCAGATGCGCTACGCCTAAACCGGTTCCCGCACCGTACACGGCAATCGGTTTACCGTCTACCGGCTCCGTGCCACCAAATTGGATCAAATGCTCTTTTTTCAGCATCGGGATCGCCATCGACACGGCGGTGAAATCATTGATGATTTCCAGATGGCTAAAACCGAGATTCTTTTTCATTTCAGCAATAGAAAACGCCCAGGTATGGTTGGTCATCGCCACCCAGTCGCCGGTAATCGGACAGGCAATCGCAATACACCCGTCTTCGACGCTGACGCTATGCTCATCCAGGTACACGCGAACCACGGCCTCAAGGCTGGGGTAATCCAGTCCTGAATAGGTCTTAGCCTGCGAAATTTCACCGCTGGCAATGTCGCACAGAGCAAGACGCGCGTTGGTGCCGCCAACATCACCTACTAAAGCATATTTTGTCATTCTTCTACTGCTCCGCTAAAGTCAGAATAAATCTTTGCCACACTGTAAATTCATGGGGGCATAACAACAACGGCCTGAAGGCTGATGCCGGTAAAATATCGACCCAGATCACAGAATTACTTTATCGTTTCAGCACCATTTGCAGCGATGTCAGCAGGCAGGCTGTGCAAACTATGCTTATGACTCTATTTGAGGGAATAGAAAATGCTCCATCCGCGAGCCAGAACGATGCTGTTGTTATCCACTCCCGCACTGATCATTGGCGTTGCCTCAAGCCTGGTACTGATCATCGTCATGAAAGTGGCCGCCGTTTTACAGCAATTTTTATGGGAGCGCCTGCCCACCATCATCGGCATTGCTCATGACTCTTCGCTGTGGATAATCGGTATGCTCACGCTGACCGGGATACTGGTCGGACTCGTCATTCGCTACAGCCACGGTCATGCGGGACCGGACCCAGCTTGTGAACCGCTAATCGGAATGCCGGTCCCCACGTCAGCACTGCCGGGCCTGCTGGCTGCGCTGATCCTCGGCCTGGCCGGCGGCGTCAGTTTGGGGCCTGAACACCCAATAATGACCGTGAATATCGCGCTGGCGGCGGCAATTGGCGTGCGTCTGTTCCCTCGAATTAATAAGCTGGACTGGACCATTCTCGCCTCTGCGGGCACCATCGGAGCACTATTTGGTACGCCTGTCGCCGCGGCACTGATATTTTCACAAACGCTGAATGGCTCCAATGATGTGCCGTTATGGGATCGCCTGTTTGCACCGCTGCTGGCGGCTGCTGCCGGTGCACTGACCACTGACCTGTTCTTTCATCCGCATTTTTCATTGCCCATCGCCCAGTATACGCAGCTACAGCTGACCGATATCTTTAGCGGCGCGGTGGTTGCCGCCATTGCCATTGCGGCAGGCATGGTGGCGGTGTGGTGTCTACCCCGTTTACATCAGTTGATTCATCGCCTGAAACACCCGGTACTGATTCTCGGCGTTGGCGGCTTTTTGCTTGGGATTCTGGGCATTATTGGGGGACCACTTACCCTGTTTAAAGGGCTGGATGAGATGCAGCAAATGGCGTTTAGCCAAACGCTGGGGGCATCAGACTATTTCATGCTCGCGGTGATCAAACTGGCGGCGTTAGTGGTTGCTGCCGCCAGTGGTTTTCGTGGAGGACGTATTTTCCCGGCAGTATTCGTTGGCGTGGCACTGGGATTGATGCTGCATGCCCATGTCGAAGCGGTTCCGGCAGCAATCACCGTCTCCTGCGCCATTCTGGGACTGGTACTGGTTGTCACCCGCGATGCCTGGCTAAGCCTGTTTATGGCGGCAGTGGTGGTCCCCGACGCCACCCTGCTGCCGCTGCTGTGCATCGTCATGCTTCCCGCCTGGCTGCTGTTGGCAGGCAAACCGATGATGATCGCCAACCGCCCCGATCAATAACTATCCCCCGTTACGGGCTTCCAGCGCGCGGGTCACCGTGCGCAGAAGCTCAGGCAGATCGGCTTTTGGCAACATCACTTCAATTAACGAAAGCCGCTGCGGGCACGCCAGCCGGGCCAGAACTTCCTCCAGCTGTACAGCCTGCGTCACGCGCCAGCACTCCGCCTGACACTCGCGGCTCAGCGCCTGTGGCACCTGCGTCCAGTTCCATCCGGCAATGTCGTTGTAACGCTGGTTTGCCCCGTGAATAGCCCGCTCCACGGTATAGCCGTCATTATTGAGCAGCAAAATAACCGGCGTTTGTCCTTCTCTGAGCATCGAACCCAATTCCTGAATGGTAAGCTGGGCAGCGCCATCGCCAATAATCAGGATCACCCGCCGATCCGGGTATGCCGTTTGCGCTCCCAGTGCGGCGGGTAAGGAATAACCAATCGATCCCCACAGCGGCTGTACCAGTACTTCCGCCCCGGAAGGTAACGAGAGCGTAGCGGCACCAAATGCCGCGGTCCCCTGATCGACGAGGATAATGTCGTCAGGCGCCAGGTATTGCTGCACCGTATGCCAGAAGTTTTCCTGTGTCAGTGGCCCCTTTTCAACCTGACGTCGTCCGACAGGCGGGCGTTCTGGCGGCAGAGAAAACGATAGCTCCAGGCACAGATCCCGTAGCGTGGTGACCGCCTGCTCCATCGGGACGTTAAACCACTGGCTTCCCACCCGGGAAGCATGCGGCTGCACCTCAATCGTGCGCTCCTGCGCCAGGCGCTGCGTAAAACCGGCGGTTAGCGTGTCGACAAAACGGGTACCCACGCAAATAACGGTATCGGCATCTTCTATCGCCTGGCGTACATATTCGCTGCTGGCTCCCGCGCTGTAGGTGCCAACAAACGCCGGATGACGCTCATCAAAAAGCCCTTTACCCATTAACATCGTGGCATGCGCCATCGGTGTTTCTGCCATCCAGCGTTGTAAAACCGGCTGCAAACCAAAGCGCTGCGCAAGAAAATCAGCCAGCAGCGACACGCGTAAACTGTCCAGCAGTCGTTCACGAGCCTGATAACGAAATACTGCCACCACGCTGCCTTCCGGTTCACTCAGAGGAATAATCAGTCTGTCCTGTGGGGGCGTGGCGGGCTGTTTGGCGATATCGGCAGGTAACATCAGATAGCCCGGCCGCCGTTCGGTTAACATGACCCGCAACACGCGATCAATTTCATAGCAGGCGTTTTGCGCATCAAGCACCGCGCTGGCTGCCGTTACCGCCTGGTGCATGCGGTAAAAATGCTGAAAATCGCCGTCACCCAGGGTGTGATGCATCAGCTCCCCACGCCGCTGAGCGCCGCTGCACGGCGCACCCACTATCTGCAGCACGGGTACATATTCTGCGTAACTGCCTGCGATTCCATTAATGGCGCTTAACTCCCCAACACCAAAGGTGGTGAGAAGCGCCCCTGCCCCGGCGACCCGGGCATAACCATCCGCTGCATATGCCGCATTTAATTCGTTTGCGCAGCCGACCCAACGCACGTCGGGGTGGTCAATCACGTGGTCAAGAAACTGCAAATTATAATCACCCGGCACACCAAAAAGATGGCCAATACCACACCCTGCCAGTCTGTCCAGCAGGTAATCAGCAACGGAATACGCGGTTTGCATGACAGCTATCCTTCTGACGGTAACCTCATGTTGAGTATCGAAGAACTGTGATGACTGTCCAGGAAGTCACCCTTAAGAGGGGTGGAAAGTAGGATTTACAGTTTTGCCGATGAAATACCCTTGAAGAATCGACGGTGTAACCGTATACACTAAAACATATACGTCATCTTGTTATCAGGAAGGGGTCTACATGGTTTATCACGCGGATGAAAATCGCTATCAGACAATGGAATACCGCCGCTGCGGTCAAAGCGGGTTAAAGCTGCCGGTTATCTCTCTGGGCTTATGGCACAATTTTGGCGACACCACGCAGGTAGAAAACAGCCGAAACCTGCTACAGCGCGCGTTCGATCTGGGGATCACCCATTTTGATCTCGCCAACAACTACGGCCCACCGCCGGGTTCAGCTGAGCGTAATTTCGGCCGTATTTTGCAGGAAGATTTTTTACCGTGGCGGGATGAACTCATTATTTCCACCAAGGCGGGCTACACCATGTGGGATGGTCCCTACGGCGACTGGGGTTCGCGTAAATACCTGATTGCCAGCCTTGACCAGAGCCTGAAACGTATGGGTCTGGAGTATGTGGATATCTTCTACCACCATCGTCCCGATCCCGAAACGCCGCTGCAAGAAACCATGAAGGCGCTGGATCACATTGTTCGCCAGGGAAAAGCGCTGTATGTCGGGCTATCGAACTATCCCGCCGACCTCGCCAGACAGGCAATTGAGATCCTCGACGACTTAGGCACCCCGTGCCTGATCCACCAGCCGAAATATTCCATGTTTGAACGCTGGGTTGAAGGGGGATTGCTGTCACTGTTGCAGGAGAAAGGCGTCGGCAGTATCGCCTTCTCTCCGCTGGCGGGCGGGCAGTTAACCGACCGTTACCTGAACGGGATCCCGGCGGATTCTCGTGCGGCAAGCGGCAGCCGTTTTCTCAACCCGGATCAGATAACGCCAGAGAAACTGGAAAAAGTCCGCCAACTGAACGCAATGGCTGAGCGTCGGGGGCAAAAGCTCTCCCAGATGGCTCTGGCCTGGGTGTTGCGAGAAGACAAAGTCACCTCAGTGTTGATTGGTGCCAGTAAAACAGCGCAAATTGAAGATGCTGTTGGCATGCTGGCAAACCGTCATTTGTCCGCAGAAGAATGCGCGGAAATTGACGCCATCCTGAATTGTTTGAAATAAAGACACATTTATTAACAAAAAGTGCTCTCTTTCATGATTTAAGAGTTCAGGCGATTAAACGGGGCTTTACTGCCCCGTAATATTGCATTAACAGGCCGGCTACGGCTCGATCGTGAAGGAGAGAAAAAATGTTCAGGTCACTGATTCTGGCTGCAGCCTTATTGGCTTTCACGCCGCTGGCCGCAAACGCTGGTGAAATCACCCTGCTGCCATCAATAAAATTGCAAATTGGCGATCGCGATAATTATGGTAACTACTGGGACGGCGGCCACTGGCGCGACCGGGGTTACTGGCACAATAATTATGAATGGCGCAAAAACCGCTGGTGGCGTCATGACAACGGAAATCATCGCGGCTGGGATAAGCGCAAAGCTTACGAGCGCGGTTACCGTGAAGGCTGGAACGATCGCGATGACCATCGCGGTCGCGGCAAAGGCCACGGACGTGGTCATGGCCACCATCATTAATGTAACAAAAAGCCAGTAAGCCATCCCTTCGTACGAATGGCGAAAGCATTTTCGATGGCAAATTTATAAAGGGTCTCTGTTTTTACAGGGACCCTTTTTGCGTGATGCTTACCCAAAAGCCAGACTTCACGCGCCAACAGCAAGACCTTCCTTCGTTTTCTCAACTTTCCTTATCATTTCACTAATTCGCAAAATCGGAAAAAAAAATTCCGATTTATGATGTTTTTTTTGAACTTTACGCCATAAATATTAACATTAATTTAATATTATATTATAAAAGTTGGGGGTGAGCGCTAATGAAAAAACAAGAACGACATAAAGCCATTCGCGTCAAGCTGGTAACTGATAAAAAAGTTTATGTTAGCGAATTAGCGAGGGAATTATCAGTAACGACTCGTACTATCCGTAATGACTTAAACGAGTTATGTCAAAATACACGTTTCTCATTATTTCATGGTGGCGCACAATTAAAAAATACACCTGATGATGAATCCTTATTTGAACAATCATTTACAAAAACAATATTGAATGGATTTAAAAGTAACAAAGAGACTGCGCCTACCGCTACCCGTTCTACACAAAATAACTATATTGATGAAAGTATTTATATCCTCGGATCGTTTAACGTCGATATTGTCTCTGAAACAACGACACTGCCCCAGGTTGGGCAAACAATACGCGCATCTGCAACCCATTTTTATGCTGGAGGAAAAGGTACAAACCAAGCTGTCGCTGCGGCAAAAATAAATAACAACGTTCACTTGACGGTTAAGTTAGGAGCAGATGAGTTTTCAAAAAAAGCGAAGCGCTATTTAACAAACACTGAAATCTCATCATTTTCTTTTTTTGAAAATGAAATGTCATCAACTGGCATTGCTATCGTCTGGGTTTCTGGCGCCACCGGAGATAACATGATCAGTATCGATCTTGGGGCCAATGAAACATTTACCCAAGAGGATATTTTGCTGGATATTGATACCATTCGCAATTGTAAGGTTTTTTTGACTCAACTAGAAAATAATTTTCCCATAACCCGTTATGCAGTAATGCAAGCAAAACTTGGGAAGTCTCTTGTTGTATTGAATCCGGCCCCCTATGTTTCAGAAATAAAAGAAATATTGCATTTAATAGATATTATTACACCGAATAAAATTGAAGCCGAAGCATTGTCTGGCATTAGCATTGTCGATATTTATTCGGCAAAAAATGCGGCCAAAAGCATCCACATTCAAGGCGCAAAATGCGTCATTATCACGTTAGGTAGCGAAGGTTGTCTGATTTTTGATGGTATAGTTTTTACTCATATTCCTGCCTATAAATCAGCGGTCGTCGATACTAGTGGAGCAGGTGATGCCTTTACCGGGGCGCTGGCTGCATGTATTGCAAACGGTAAAGGACTCATCAATGCAGCGCAGTATGCTTCTGCGTTTGCATCATTGAAAGTTGAACGCAAAGGTGCATCAAACATGCCCAGTAACTCGCTCGTTTATCACCGAATGCAGTAACTGTTGAGAGCATTACCCCCCTACACCTATAGGATAATCATATGAAAAATAAAATGTTTTATCGTGTTATCAGTGCAACTATCGGATTAGCACTCTCCGCTTCCTTCGCCGCGCCTGCTATTGCTGATGATACGCAGATGCATAAACCTAAAGTCGCACTGGTCATGAAATCACTGGCAAACGAGTTTTTCCTGACAATGGAGACAGGTGCAAAAGATTATCAGAAAAAAAATGCAGACAAATTTGACTTGATTTCTAACGGAATCAAGAACGAAACGGATACAGCAAATCAAATTCAGATCGTAGAGCAAATGATCGTCTCTAAAGCTGATGCCATCATCATTGCACCATCAGACTCTAAAGCACTCCTGCCCGTAATTAAGAAAGCGATTGATGCGGGAATAATTGTTATTAACATTGATAATAAATTTGATGATGGCGTACTTAAAGATAAAAACTTAAACATTCCTTTTGTTGGCCCGGATAACCAAAAAGGTGCAAAAGATATTGGTGACTATTTAGCAAAACACCTTAAACCGGGCGATCAGGTCGGTATTATCGAGGGTATTCCAACCTCCAGCAACTCTCAGCAGCGTACTCTTGGGTTCCAGAATGCAATGGCTCAGGGTGGAATGAAAGTGGTTTCTGTTCAATCTGGTCAATGGGAAATTAACAACGCTAATGCAGTTGCCGCTGCAATGTTAAGCGAATATCCCGATATCAAAGCGCTGTTAGCAGATAACGACAATATGGCATTAGGTGCTGTTTCCGCGATTCGTTCAGCAGGAAAGAAAGGACAGGTTATGGTGGTTGGCTATGACAATATTGAAGCGATTAAGCCGATGTTGAATGATGGCCGCGTATTAGCGACAGCGGATCAATTTGCATCCCAGCAAGCGGTATTTGGCATTGATGCCGCACTTGACGCGCTCAAAAATGGCAAAAAACAGAGTGAGTTATCCAGCAACGTTGAAACACCAATAAAACTTATTGTTAAACAATAAGCTAATAACAGTACGCCGCTGTGATATTGCAACGACACGGGTATCACAGCAGCTTACCGGATAGGGTCAGAATATGAAAAGTGGGCAAGAGATCCTCGTAATACAGGGAATAGGTAAAACCTATAATGAACCTGTCCTGGTGGATGTGACACTAGCGTTATATCCAGGAAAAGTATTAGCGCTGACGGGGGAAAACGGAGCCGGAAAAAGTACCTTATCAAAAATCATTGGGGGACTGACTAGCGCAACCGCCGGACAGATGATTTATCAGGGTCAACCTTACGCACCAGCCAGCAGGAAAGAGGCTGAAAAATTGGGTGTTCGCATGGTAATGCAGGAACTCAATTTACTCCCTACGCTATCGGTGGCAGAGAATCTGTTTCTCGAACAGCTCCCTCACCGATTTGGCTGGATTGATCGTAAAAAGTTAGAGGAAATGGCTCGTCCCGTCATGGCAATGGTTGGACTGCAATCAATCGACCCGAATACTCTGGTGGGTGAATTAGGTATCGGCCATCAGCAAATGATTGAAATCGCCAGAAACTTAATAGGCGAAAGCCGAGTACTTATTCTGGATGAACCGACAGCCATGCTCAGTAGTCGCGAGGTTGAATTATTGTTTAAACAGATAGCACTATTCAAAGCCCGTGGCGTTTCAATAATTTACATCTCTCACCGACTGGATGAGCTAGCAATAATTGCGGATGACATTGCGGTACTGCGAGATGGCCATTTGGTTTGCGTAGACGAGATCAAGCACTTTACCAGCGATCAAATTGTTTCCCTGATGGTCGGACGCGATTTGGAAAGTTCATTTGATTTAAGTAGCCGCCAGGCTGGACGACCCATTCTGAAAGTAGAAAATTTCAAGCGGGGGAAAATTATCCGGGATACCTCATTTACGTTGTACAGTGGTGAAGTATTAGGTATTAGCGGTCTGGTTGGCTCTGGTCGAACCGAACTTCTGCGTGCTATTTTTGGCGCGGATAAAATTGATAGTGGCACGCTACAGACTGGCGACCCATTAAAACCTATAGTAATTCACTCTCCTGCAGATGCCATTCGACACGGTATTGCATTAGTCACAGAAGACCGTAAAGGTGAAGGCCTTTTATTACCCCAATCAGTTGCAGCTAATATTTCACTGGGCAACAGCGACAAAATAAGCCATCTGTCGGTCGTTAATACTTTGAGCGAAACGACGTTAGCGAACAAACACATTAAAAGTTTAGGTGTCCGTACAGCCAACACTTTGCAGGCCGTGGAAAGTTTATCAGGTGGCAATCAGCAAAAAGTGCTAATTAGCCGTTGGCTGGAACGAGATTGCGAGGTTGTCTTATTTGATGAGCCCACTCGTGGTATTGATGTCGGTGCAAAACAAGATATCTACCAATTATTGAATATGTTAACGGAAAAGGGAAAAGGCGTTGTTGTCGTTTCCAGTGACCTTCGCGAACTCATGCTCGTTTGCGATCGTATTGCGGTAATTTCCGATGGAAAATTAGTGAACACATTTTCGCGGGAAGACTGGAGCCAGGATCGAATTTTAGCAGCAGCATTTTCTGCATATCAGCATGCAGAAAAGACTTCCAGCGAATAGCCGGGGATAAAAAATGAAGAACAACTTAGCGACAAAACAAGCGGCAGCAGAGAAAAGAAACGCCCAGTCGTCATGGACAGGACTAAGTAGCTACATCGGGTTACTCGGGGCATTATTAGCGATGATCGTACTCTTTTCATGCCTCAGTACGCATTTCCTGAGTATGAACACTTTTAGTACTATTGCGAATCAAATCCCTGACTTAATCGTTATGTCGGTGGGGATGACATTTATATTAATTATTGCCGGTATCGATCTTTCCGTGGGGTCGCTACTGGCTCTTGCCGCTGCAGTGGTAAGCGTTACCTATTTAAATTTCCATTGGACGCCGTGGCTAGCAGCTCTTTCTGGTATAGCACTCGCAACATTGGTTGGTGCGCTAACAGGCTTGATTACTGTGGCCTGGCGTATTCCGGCATTTATCGTCTCTCTTGGGGTGCTGGAAATGGCGCGTGGCGCAGCATACCAGTTGACTGATTCGCGGACAGCTTATATCGGTTCTATTTATGACTATCTGGCCGACCCGATTTTCTTCGGTGTCTCCCCTTCTTTTATCATTGCGATCGTAGTCATTATTGTCGGGCATTTAGTATTAACCAGAACTGTATTTGGCCGCCATTTGATTGGCATTGGTACAAATGAAGAGGCCGTACGATTATCAGGCATAAATCCAGGTCCTTATAAGATTGCTGTATTTGCACTTATGGGGGGATTATCCGGTCTGGCTTCACTGTTTCAGGTGGCACGTCTTGAGGCCGCAGACCCGAATAGCGGCGTTGGCATGGAGCTACAGGTTATTGCTGCTGTCGTGATTGGCGGCACAAGCTTGATGGGAGGACGAGGTTCAATTATTTGTACTTTTCTTGGCGCGTTAATTATTTCCGTTCTGGCAGCAGGGCTGGCGCAAGTTGGCGCAAGCGAGCCCACAAAACGCTTCATAACAGGTGCAGTTATTATTGTTGCAGTAGTACTTGATACCTACCGTAGCCACCTAAATAAAAAATAAGCGACATGGTTACCCGGCACTATCGGGTAACCATAAGTCTGCTATAGACCAAGCGCGGTCCCTACCAACAGCCAGAGATTTAGCGCCACCACCAGTACCACAATCATCCAGCCAACATATTTAACCCAGACGGTGTTAACCAAATCCCCCATTAACGTACCGTTACTGGTAAATATCAGCAACGGTACCAACGCCAGCGCGATACCAAAGCTCAGCAACACCTGGCTCATGACCAGAATACGGGTGGGATCCAGCCCCATCAGAATGACGATAAATGACGGCATCATAGTGACCGTACGACGAACCCACAGCGGGATGTGAAAACGGATAAACCCCTGCATCACCACCTGCCCCGCCAGCGTGCCGACAACCGTTGAAGAAAGCCCCGCCGCCACCAGGCTGAGACCAAATACCGTCGCCGCCGCATGGCTCAACAACGGCTCCAGCGTCAGATAAGCCTGATCGAGATCGGTAATGCCGGTATGGCCGCTGAAGTGAAAGGCTGCGGCAGCAGTAGCCATCATTGCCAGATTGACAAACCCGGCAATGGTCATGGCGATAGCCACATCCCACTTAGTTGCCGCGTAGCGCTGTTGCCGTGTCCCGCCGTGCAGATGCTGGGTTAAAGAGGAGTGCAAATAAATGACGTGCGGCATAATGGTCGCGCCGAGTACGCCAGCTGCCAGAAAGACCGCCTCAGAGTTAGGCAGACTGGGAATGATCATGCCCTTACTCAGCTGCGCCAGATTCGGCTGCGAGAAGATCAGTTCGACAATATATGCCGCGGCCACAAACAACAGTAAGCCACCAATCACCTTTTCTAGTGGTTTTTGCCCGCGACGTTGCAGCATCAGGATTAAAAATGTGGCGATACCGGTCAGCACCGCTCCCTGTAACAGCGAAACGCCGAGGATTAGCTTAAAACCAATCGCAGCACCGATAAACTCGGCAAGATCGGTCGCCATGGCAATGATTTCAGCCTGCACCCAGTAAAACCACACCACCGGACGCGGGTAGTGATCGCGAATTTGCTCGGCGAGGTTTTTACCGGTGGCAATCCCCAGCTTGGCCGACAATACCTGAATCAGCATTGCCATCAGGTTTGCCCAGACGACGACCCACAGCAGTTTATAGCCAAAGCTAGCCCCTGCCTGGATGTTGGTGGCAAAGTTACCGGGATCGATATAGCCAATCGCCGCGATGAATGCAGGTCCCATTAACGCAAGTTTCAGCTTGCGTGCTGCCCGTCCACTGCTTGTCTCAACGCGATCGTTCGTCATTTTCGTGCCTCAAAAAACATAGCCTTTGCTATATTTCAAACTACGCCAGTTGAGAATGATTATCAAATTCATTTTGATAGATAAAAATGATTTCTTTGATAGCGTTGGTCTATAAATAGATCAGGGAACTGGAAACGCCGATGAGATGTTTAATTAATGTTATGAGAATAGCACAATGACATAACTTTTCACTTCCATACTAAACATCACAGAAGTGTATTACCGATCACTAATTTTGAATCTCGTCACAGGTCCTTATTATAGTGTGTGTTTGATCTCGTTTTCTTTATGGTTGTTGCATAGAATGTGCACGGAAATTAAACCTGCCTCATGTTTGGAGCAAATATGGACCGCGTTCTTCATTTTGTCCTGGCCCTTGCCGTGGTTGCGGTACTCGCACTGCTGGTAAGCAGTGACCGTAAACAAATTCGTATTCGTTATGTTATTCAATTACTTGTTATCGAAGTGTTACTGGCGTGGTTCTTCCTGAACTCTGATGTCGGGCTGGGCTTCGTGAAAGGCTTCTCCGAGATGTTTGAAAAACTGCTCGGTTTTGCTAATGAAGGGACAAACTTTGTCTTCGGCAGCATGAACGATAAAGGCCTGGCATTCTTCTTCTTGAAAGTACTGTGCCCAATCGTCTTCATTTCCGCCCTGATCGGTATTCTGCAGCATATCCGCGTTCTGCCTGTTATCATCCGCGCAATTGGATTTTTGTTATCCAAAGTCAACGGTATGGGTAAACTGGAATCCTTCAACGCCGTCAGCTCACTGATCCTGGGTCAGTCTGAAAACTTTATTGCCTATAAAGATATTCTCGGCAAGATGTCACGCAACCGCATGTACACCATGGCAGCAACGGCGATGTCCACCGTTTCCATGTCCATCGTCGGCGCGTACATGACCATGCTGGAGCCAAAATACGTTGTTGCAGCGCTGGTTCTGAACATGTTCAGCACCTTTATCGTACTGTCGCTTATCAACCCGTACACCGTTGATGCCAGCGAAGAAAATATCCAGATGTCTAACCTGCATGAAGGACAGAGCTTCTTCGAAATGCTGGGGGAGTACATTCTGGCAGGCTTCAAGGTAGCGATTATCGTGGCAGCAATGCTGATCGGTTTCATCGCGCTGATTGCCGCGCTGAACGCCTTGTTTGCCACCGTCACCGGCTGGTTTGGCTACAGCATCTCCTTCCAGGGCATCCTGGGCTACATCTTCTACCCGGTTGCATGGGTGATGGGTGTGCCGTCCAGCGAAGCGCTGCAGGTGGGCAGTATCATGGCGACTAAACTGGTTTCCAACGAATTCGTGGCCATGATGGACCTGCAGAAAATCGCGTCTACGCTCTCTCCACGCGCGGAAGGTATTCTGTCTGTGTTCCTGGTCTCCTTCGCTAACTTCTCTTCCATCGGTATCATTGCAGGCGCAATCAAAGGTCTGAACGAAGAGCAAGGCAACGTGGTATCCCGCTTTGGTCTGAAGCTGGTATACGGCTCTACGCTGGTGAGCGTACTGTCCGCATCCATCGCAGCACTGGTGCTGTAAGACAGTAGCATCGCAATCGTAGTGACTCGGCCGGGGAGATTCTCCCCGGTTTTTTTATGTCCGTCATTTGGTGATCTGACAGAGTAAGCAGAGGATCGTGCAGGAAGTAGAAACAAAAAACCCCCGCTTTTCAGCGAGGGTCTTAATTTTGGTGGAGCTAAGCGGGATCGAACCGCTGACCTCCTGCATGCCATGCAGGCGCTCTCCCAGCTGAGCTATAGCCCCACGATGCCTTTACGTACCAAATTTAGTGGGATTAAATTTGGTGGAGCTAAGCGGGATCGAACCGCTGACCTCTTGCATGCCATGCAAGCGCTCTCCCAGCTGAGCTATAGCCCCGTCACGTAAAGCTTGTCGAGTTGACGGGCGGCATAATATGAATTCCCTTCGCGCGTGTCAACGGCAAAATTAACTCACTGAATTCAATCGCTGAAAAAGCAGGCAAATGAAGAACATTGCGCAACAACTCGCATTCAGTAGTTAAACGCGTCACGGTTTCTAGTAAAATGGTGCTATAAACTGAACCACTAATTAACCCCACGACTACTCAGGGAATCGTTATGTTCAAGGAACGGATGACGCCAGAAGAACTTGCTAATCTGACCGGTTACAGCCGGCAGACCATTAATAAATGGGTGCGCAAGGAAGGCTGGGCTACGTCACCAAAACCGGGCGTTCAGGGCGGAAAAGCTCGTCTGGTTCACGTCAACGAACAAGTTCGCGAATACATTCGCAGTGCAGAGCGTTCAGCTGAAGGTTTATCCGACAACTTATCTTTAGCTGGCGACTCTTCTATTGAAACACTGCTGATCACCCTCGCGAAAGAAATGACGCCAGCAGAACAGAAAATGTTTACGTCATTGATCCTGCGTGAAGGCATTACCGGTTTGTTACAACGCTTAGGGATCCGCGACAGCAAATAATATGAAAAAATTACGCAGCAAAATGACCACCGAAGAGCTGGCTGAATGTCTCGGAGTCGCGAAACAAACGGTCAATCGTTGGATCAGAGAACAAAACTGGAAAACCGAAAAGTTTCCCGGTGTGAAGGGCGGTCGCGCAAGGCTTATTCATATTGATGCCGGCGTGCGGGAATTTATTCTCAATATCCCAGCTTTTCGCAAAATCCCAGAATTTTATCAGGCAGAAGAATCGGTTGCAGAATACTCGCACGTTATCCGCAGTCACGCCTGCCGTCAGATAATCAGCGCACTGGATAACATGTCACCAGCGGAACAAGAAAAACTGGCGCTGTTTCTTTCGCGCGAAGGTATCCGTAGTTTTCTCACCCGTCTGGGCATTGATGAATCCGAATAAATGCCAAAAAAAACGGCAGGATCTGCGCCTGCCGTTTTGTTGTCTCTCAGACTGTCTTACTGCTGATTTTCACGCTCAGCAATAAACGCCAGCGCTTTATTAATACGTTCAATGCTGCGGGATTTACCAATCGCATGCACCGTTACGTCTAATCCTGGAGACTGGCCTGCACCGGTAACCGCAACACGCAGCGGCATACCGACTTTGCCCATACCCACTTCCAGCTCATCAGCGGTAGACTGAATGGCGTGGTGCACGTTTTCAGCGGTCCATTCGGTGATGGCGGCGATTTTATCACGCACCACTTCCAGCGGCTGACGCGCAACCGGACGCAGGTGTTTCTTCGCAGCGTCGGCATCGAACTCTGCAAAATCTTCATAGAAATAGCGGCAGCTCTGCGCCATCTCTTTCAGCGTTTTGCAGCGCTCACCCAGCAGTTTAACCAGCTCGGACAATTGCGGACCCACGCGGGTATCGATATTTTCCTGCTCAATGTGCCACTGCAGATGCGTTGCCACATATTCAGGCGCCAGAGTGTTAATGTAGTGATGGTTCAGCCACTGCAGTTTTTCGGTATTAAATGCGCTCGCCGATTTGCTTACCGCACCAAGAGAGAACAGCTTGATCATCTCTTCGCGGGTGAAGATTTCCTGATCGCCGCTGGACCAGCCCAGACGCACCAGATAGTTCAGCAGCGCTTCCGGCAGGTAACCGTCGTCACGATACTGCATTACGCTGACCGCACCGTGACGTTTGGACAGTTTTTTACCGTCGTCGCCGTTGATCATCGACACGTGGGCGTAAACCGGCACCGGCGCGTTCAGCGCCTTCAGGATGTTGATCTGACGCGGGGTGTTGTTGATATGGTCTTCACCACGGATAACGTGGGTAATTTCCATATCCCAGTCATCAACAACCACACAGAAGTTATAGGTTGGAGAACCGTCGGTACGGCGGATAATCAGATCGTCGAGTTCCTGGTTGCTGAATTCGATCGGCCCACGGATCTGGTCGTCAAAAATAACGGAACCGTCCTGCGGGTTGGCAAAACGCACCACGCAAGGTTCATCATCGGCGTGATGTTCGTGGCCGTGGCGGCAGCGACCGTCATAACGCGGCTTCTCACCTTTCGCCATCTGATCTTCACGCAGCTGTTCCAGACGCTCTTTGGAGCAGTAGCATTTATACGCGGTGCCTGCTTCCAGCATCTCATCAATAACGGCGTTGTAGCGATCAAAACGTTTAGTCTGGAAGTACGGACCTTCATCCCACTCCAGATTCAGCCAGTTCATGCCATCCATAATGGCTTCGATAGCTTCCGGCGTGGAGCGTTCGAGATCGGTGTCTTCAATACGCAGCACAAACTCACCGCTATGGTTACGTGCAAAAAGCCAGGAATAAAGAGCAGTACGCGCACCGCCGACGTGCAGATAACCTGTCGGGCTAGGCGCGAAGCGAGTTTTGATTTTCATGAAATGGCCTTACGTTTATAAAGATGCCGACAACCGGCAAATCCTGGGAAGATTATCAGGCCCGTATTCTATCACCGTGGTCTGATTCCTCAATGTTGTTCAGGTTGGAACATCACGCTTTGCCATTTTCGTATACAAATCATGCCGCATGGACTATTTCTCGATCGTTTTGTTTAAATTTACGACGAACGAACAATTTCTTTAGAAAATGCGTTGACTCATTTTCAACTCTCCCTATAATGCGACTCCACACAGCGGGGGTGATTAGCTCAGCTGGGAGAGCACCTCCCTTACAAGGAGGGGGTCGGCGGTTCGAACCCGTCATCACCCACCAACTACTTTATGTAGTCTCCGCCGTGTAGAACAGAAAATTGAGAAGTGGGTGATTAGCTCAGCTGGGAGAGCACCTCCCTTACAAGGAGGGGGTCGGCGGTTCGATCCCGTCATCACCCACCACTTTCTCGCCAGCTGGATTTTCTGTCAAAATATGAAGTACCGAAGTGGGTGATTAGCTCAGCTGGGAGAGCACCTCCCTTACAAGGAGGGGGTCGGCGGTTCGATCCCGTCATCACCCACCACTTCGGGGCGTTAGCTCAGTTGGTAGAGCAGTTGACTTTTAATCAATTGGTCGCAGGTTCGAATCCTGCACGCCCCACCAATGTAAAAAGGCGCCCTAAAGGCGCCTTTTTGCTATGCGTAGAATTTAACAATTCAGCCATTCTCTGCCTGATACGCTGCGCTTATCAGGCCAACAGTCTACGTCGTTGTAGGCCGGATAAGACGTCAGTCGCCATCCGGCACACATCACATCGTCAATGCCCCAACCAGTTTCTCCAGCGCAGGTGTTGCCTGCTGTTGGTCATACACAATATATAAATCAGCAGGAATGCGTTCTTCCAGCGGGCGGAATACCACGCCAGGCCAGTTCATCTGCGCATAACTATCTGCAATTAACGTAATACCAATCCCCATACTGATCATCGCCAGCACCGTTTGTGGCTCCCTCACCTCACGAATAATCATTGGTGAAAATCCGGCGCTCTGGCACACACGCTGCAAAAATGCCCAGTCAGTATGAATGGAAGGCATCGTGACAAAATATTCATTACGCAGCGCTTCCAGCGGCACGGCGTCACGAGCGCTCAGCGGATGTTCTTCCGGCATCGCCACCAGAAATGAAGACTCATGCAAGCGCAGGCTGGTAAATCCGGGCGAGGGTGCTGTTGCCATCCGCCAAATCCCCGCATCCAGCTCACGCCGCTCCAGCAGCGTCATCTGCATTGCCGGCATGTTTTCGCGAAACAGAACCTCAACGTTCGGGTTCTCTTTCAAAAATCGCCGCATCACCGGGCGCATTTTTCCCCACATCGCCGTGCCTATTACGCCCAGTTCGACTCGCCCTGCCTCACCGCGACCAATCTGCTCCACGCGTGCCAGCGCCTGGTTAGCGCTGGATAACAGTCGGCGTGACTCTTCCATCAGGATTTTCCCGGCGTGGGTTAACGTCACGCTACGGGAATGCCGGATAAACAACAGTGTGCCGAGCTGCTGTTCCAGCTCTTTGATATGAATACTTAGCGGGGGTTGTGACATATTCAGGCGAGCAGCCGCGCGTCCAAAATGCAGTTCTTCTGCGACAGCCAGAAAATAACGCAGTAACTTCAGATCGATACGGTGCGTGCGTTCCATGGGTAATGCGCTCCAGCGGAGAAGGATAATGCGCAAAGTTACCACATTGCATCACAGAACTTAAAACGGCGGGCTGCATTAGCCCGCCACAGGTCAGGATTAATGCGCCAGCGATTTCTGCACGGACCTTTCCGGCTCATGCTTATACTTGAAGAACAGCGCAAAAATGACGGCCAACACCAGCGCATAAGCCGCAAACACCAGCCAGATGGTCTGCCAGTCTTTCACGCCATCGACGGAGAAATAGTCCACCGCCATGCCGCTCAGGATTGAACCTACCCACGCCCCGACGCCGTTCACCATGGTCATAAACAGCCCCTGTGCGCTGGCGCGAATGTTGGAGCTGACTTCCTGCTCGACGAACACCGATCCGGATATGTTGAAGAAATCAAACGCGCAACCGTAAACGATCATCGACATCAGTAACAGCACAAAGCCAAACGGTGACGGATCGCCAAACGCAAAGAAGCCAAAGCGCAGCGTCCACGCCAGCATGCTCATCAGCATCACCGTTTTAATCCCGAAGCGTTTGAGGAAGAACGGAATGGTGAGAATGAAGCCCACTTCCGCCATCTGCGACACCGACAGCAAAATAGAGGGGTATTTCACGACAAAGCTGCCAGCAAATTCAGGGTTACGGGCAAAATCATGCAGGAACGGATTACCAAAGACGTTGGTGATTTGCAGTACCGCCCCCAGCATCATGGCAAAGAGAAAGAAAATCGCCATACGCGGATTTTTAAACAGCACAAACGCATCCAGTCCCAGCTTACCGGCAAGCGTCGTTGCCACTTTCTTCTCAGCAACCGGGATTTTCGGCAGGGTAAACGCGTACATCGCCAGCAGCAACGAGGCACCGGAGGCGATATACAGCTGGGCGCTGCTCAGCTCCAGGCCCATCAGACTCACCGTCCACATAGCGACAATAAAGCCAATCGTGCCAAACACGCGAATCGGCGGGAAGGCCGTGACCGGATCCTGGCCGGATTGCGCAAGGCAGGAGTAGGAGACGCTGTTCGACAACGCAATCGTCGGCATATAGGCCATGGCATTAATTAACATCACCCAGAACATCGTATCCGGATCGGTGACAGTAGTGGCGTACAGCAGCACACCCGCGCAAACCAGGTGACACAGCATGTAGGCGCGTTCGGCGCGTAACCATTTATCCGCGATGATCCCCATGATGCCGGGCATAATAATCGCCGCCAGCCCTTTCGAACTGTAAACCATACCCACGTTGGCACCGGTAAAATGCAGGGTGTTGATCATGTAAGAACCCAAGGTCACCAGCCAGCTTCCCCAGATGAAATATTGCAAAAACGACATGAGCTTTAAGCGAGAGGCGATACCCATTTTTCCGTTCCTTGCCAAAAAAGTAAGACCCCGCAAGCGGGGTCAGTTATCGTTTTTATTCAGGCCAGTTTGCGCAAGAAGCCGCAGATCAAATTGATAAAGTTCTGTCGGGAGAGTTCCGCCGCCGCCAGCGTCTGGGCATGGGATAATTTCACATCCCCCAGCCCTTCTGCCAGGTTGGTGATGGCAGAAACCGCAACCACCTTCAATTCACAGTGACGTGCAGCGATGACCTCAGGGACCACCGACATACCAACCACATCACCGCCAATGATCTGCATCATGCGAATTTCTGCCGCCGTCTCAAAGTTCGGTCCCGGATAGGAGACGAATACGCCTTCGCTCAACGGGAATCCTTCTTCTTTTGCCACGGTTTGCAGGATTACGCGGTAATCCGCGTCATAAGCGTTCGCCAGCGAGAAGAAGCGCTCACCAAAACGCTCATCATTAAGCCCGACCATTGGCGTGCCCGGCATAGTATTGATGTGATCGCTGAGCGCCACCAGGTTGCCCGGACCAACTTCAGGACGTAAAGAGCCCGCCGCGTTGGTGCAAAACAGCAGTTCGCAGCCCAGCAGTTTAAGGGTGCGGATGGCATCGGTCATCACCGTCATGCCGCGACCTTCGTAGAAGTGCCCACGCCCTTTCATGCAGGCCACAGGAACACCCGCCAGATTCCCCAGTACCAGTTCACCGGCGTGGCCGTGTACGGTGCTGACCGGGAAGCCCGGCAGCTTCTCGTAAGAGATAGCCACCGCATCCTCGATTTGCTCGGCCAGTGCGCCCAGCCCGGAGCCGAGAATAAACGCCACGCGTGGAGTGAAGTCAGGTTTATAACCACGAATGATATCAGCGCTATACCAGGGATTCTGCGAGAAAAGAGTGTGGCTCATGAGATGTCCTTAAAACTGAGTAATCGACAATAACGTAGCGTATCCCAATGTTATAACGAGACTACGCAATCGATTACCAATACAGTTTATCCCTCCGATCGATAGTAAATCGGTATTGATGAGGTGCGCTAAACTGGTTTGAATTCACATTATTTTTCTGCCAGAAGTGGCAGGGAGTAGCAGAACATCAGGAATCTGTCAGGGCAGCAGGGACAAGGATACGTCTGATTCACCATGAACAAACATGGGTTGATAATGACTCAGCGAAAGCAGGTATAACGGCCTGCTTTCTCTGATTGAAAATTAAGGCGGGGTTATGGCTATTTATTTTCTATAAAGATCGCTGGTTACTACAGCCTGGGAACCATTCCCGATAGAAGAAAAGTTCTTAATGACAAAGAAATCCGCCCCTTCTTTATCTGCCAGTTTCGAAATCTTGTGCACACATTCATTCACCGTATTTTCTGTTACCGTGATTGATTTAACATGTTTTAAGCTTTCAGCTTCTTTCTGTGAGATTTCTGTGGCCGCAAAAGCAGACAGGCTGAGAAAACATAAAGAAGCAACTAATGATGTGACTAATGTTTTTTTCATGGTAATCCTCATAAACTTATATATTAATATTTGAGCGCCAACATATACCCTTCACATAATATTGCAAACAAAAAATCATCCATTTATAAAATAGACGAACCAACAAATATTGAAGAGTAATGAACAGCACACATTTGGTTTAATTGATTTATTATTGGGAGTTAAGCACTCGTATAATAAACACAGGAAAATAACACTAAATAGCCACGAGGCACTTAGTGTTATCTTTAATTAACTACCCGCCACTTCATTAAGAAGAGTTGCCAGGGTGCTAACCGGAGCAACGACACTTTGCGCAATACCATAATCAGAGGTGAGGACACTGCTCGCATCCTGGTAATCTATCAGGGTAATTCCATTGTCATCCAGCCAGATAACCACGCGTAAGGGTAACTCTATTGCCGCATGAGGGTTTGCTTGCATTGCGGGAGTCCCCCCCTTAGGGTTACCAAAAAGAAATAACATCGTCGGTCGCAGAGTAAGACCAACCTCCATTGCCGCTTGCTGTTGATCAATTTGCGCAAAAATGCGGATATTTTTGGTATTCAGTAAACTGACAAGTCTGTTTACAGTCGCGTCAAAATCGAACTTACTGGGCAGCGTTTTTGTCCGTTTCGGCTTTCTCATCTCTCTTTCCTTTCCTTTACTTATCTGATATACCTAAAAATACCCACCAGCGAATGACGGGTATTGATAAATACTAGTACAGTTATTTAGGCGTCACTTCGACAGAACCCCAGCTAATACCATTAGGGTTGTTATCTACCGGAAACGTACTCACTACTTTGCGCTCATTAATGTCAATCATCGAGACAGAGTTAGCAAATGAGTTAGTTACGTAAGCGTATTTCCCATTTTTATCAACAACCACGCCATGGGCTCCATCTCCGGTGGTGATCGTTTTAGCGACTGTAAGGCTTGCGATATCAATCACGTTTATCGTGTTACCCGGTTTGCTCTTCGATCCCTGATTGGTTACCAGCATAGTTTTACCATCCGGGGTACCAAAGAGCTGGATTGGTACGGTACCGACATTAATTTTCTTCACAACCTTACGTGTAGCAGTATCAATGACCGCCACAGCATCTTCACCGGAAAGCGAAACGAAAACCAGTTTACCATCCGATGAGAATCCTACCTGGGCAGGCATTTTACCTAAAGCAATCTGTGCAACTTCTTTATTCGTGGCCGTATCAACAACCGATACCGAGCCTCCTTTCATATTCGCAATATACACCTCTTTGCCATCAGGACTCACTCTGAGACCATGAGGAAATTTGCCGACGTTAATTGTCGTTAAATTTTTCAAGTGCCCGGCATCAATCACGCTGATGGTGTTATCTGCGCTGTTAGAGATGTACGCTATTTTCCCGTCAGGTGTCACGACGACATGGGCAGGGTGCGCGCCAACGGGAAGCTTTGAAATAACAGTGTCATTCTCAGAATTAATCACCCAAACCTCTCCATGCTCCTTTTTACCAGCATGAGTATCTTTGCCCATTTCCATTTTCTCAGAATGGGCTTCTTTACTCATATCCATATGTTCAGAGCCGGATGAATGTGTCCCATTAGCGCCAAGGTTGGTTACCCATACGGTTTTATTATCTGGCGACACCTGAACATTATGTGGCATTTTACCGACATGCACTTTATCGACAGTTTTTAAAGATGCAGCATCGAGTACATTAACTGAGTCCGCACCTTCATTTGCCACATACACTCTGTCTGCAGCCAACGTATAACCTGACCATGCCAGCATACTAATTTGCATTGCAATTAAAATTTTATTTTTGCTTATCATCGCCGCCAATACCCCATGGGTTAAAAACAATTATCGGATTAGTTTGAGCTGATAACTAATGTAGGTTTGTTAACGCGTAATAATATTACCCATAGCGGGTGCGTTAATCCTACCTATAATTAGTTACTGCATAAGTTACATTAATAAACGCTATACATCATTGTATTGAATATGGCTATCCGTACTTGCGTGTAATGAGTATCAACCTTCCAGCAAGTGGAAGGTCAAGAAAAAAACAATAATTTAAAATACACTTAAAAATCCGTAAGCTGAGCAATTGAGAAAGAATATCTGAAGGGCAGTTATAAATATAACGAAGTAGTCCGGCTCCAGGTAAAAGCATCAAAGCAAAGGATCGGTTCAGCGATGCGGTAAGCAAACTTATCGGCATAACCAACACTCGCCATGTCATCAAAGCTGATACAGCGGATCGCGCGCACGACCGGCGGTTAATTCACTGGCCTGCGTACGCACTACGTCCCACAATGCCTGAGCGGCGGTCGATAAAGAGCGATTTTTACGTCTCGCCAGCATCAGCTGCCGTTCAACTACCGGCGTCAGGCGTTTAACCTGCAAATGGCTGCCCTGCGGCAGAGGGAGCGCCAACGCGGGCAGTATGCTGATACCAATTCCCGCTTCGACCATCGGAAAGAGCGTTGCCGGGTGGCCTATCTCCTGCACAATGTTGGCATCAATGGAGAAATGGGTCAGCGCCGCATCAATCAGCGGTCGACTCCCGGAGGCATAATCCTGCAACACCAGGCGTTCGTGCTGGAGATCCTGCCAGTTAACCCACTCCCGATCGGCTAAATGATGATCTTCGCGACACAGCAGCAGGAAGGGTTCCGACAGCACCGCTTCGCACTGCAGGTCCGTTACCGCGCCGGGATCGATAACGATGCCGAAATCCACTTCCCCCTGACGAATGCTTTCCAGCACCCACTGCTGCGGCCTGTCGTGCAGGACAAAATCGATCGCCGGATAAAGCACATTGCTTTGGGCAATACACTGGGGGATAAGATGGGCGGAGATGGTCTGGCTGGCCGCTACACGAACCGTACCGGTGAGCTGCGTGCCGACCTGCCCGGCTTCGCGCAGCGTGCTGTGCAGCTCATCGAGGATGCGCTCAAGGCGTGCTGCCAGCTGTTGTCCGGCGTCGGTCAGGACCACTTCTCTCGTGGTCCTGTCCAACAGGCGCACGCCCGTCTGCCCTTCCAGCTCTTTTACGCTGTGGCTCACCGCCGACTGGCTTAAGCCGATGATATCCCCCGCCCGACTAAAGCTTTTAGCCTGAGCGACGGTGACAAAGACACGCAGTTGACGCAGAGAGTAATTCATCGATTTCATTCATATATGGATGCAATAAATCAATTTTATTTCTCAAACGGAAAAACGCAAACTAGAACGACCGAATTCCAGGAGCTTTTATGAAACTTTTTCGTATCCTCGATCCGTTCACCCTCACGCTGATTACCGTCGTGTTACTGGCCTCTTTTTTCCCCGCTGAGGGCGGATTTGTCCCTTTCTTTGAAGGGTTAACCACCGCAGCGATTGCCCTGTTGTTTTTTATGCACGGGGCCAAACTCTCACGAGAAGCCATTATTGCCGGCGGTAGCCACTGGCGGTTGCATCTGTGGGTGATGTGCAGCACCTTTGTCGTCTTCCCGGTGCTGGGCGTGCTGTTTGCCTGGTGGGCACCGGTAAACGTCGATCCGATGCTGTACACGGGTTTCCTGTATCTGTGCATTTTGCCTGCCACAGTGCAGTCGGCTATCGCCTTCACCTCGCTGGCCGGTGGTAACGTGGCCGCCGCCGTGTGCTCCGCCTCCGCCTCCAGCCTGCTGGGTATTTTTCTCTCCCCTCTGTTGGTCGGTCTGGTAATGAATATGCATGGCGCAGAAGGCAGCCTTGAGCAGGTAGGTAAAATCATGCTGCAGCTGCTGCTGCCGTTCGTGCTGGGGCATCTTTCACGCCCGTGGATTGGTAACTGGGTGTCACAACATAAAAAATGGATCGCTAAAACGGACCAGTCTTCGATTCTGCTGGTGGTTTATTCTGCCTTCAGCGAAGCCGTGGTGAATGGGATCTGGCACAAAGTCGGGGTAGGTTCACTGTTGTTTATCGTGGTAGTCAGCGTCGTACTGCTGGCTATTGTGATCGGGATAAATGTCTTTGTGGCACGTAAATGCGGTTTCAATAAGGCCGATGAAATCACCATTGTATTCTGCGGGTCGAAAAAGAGCCTGGCGAACGGGATCCCCATGGCAAACATTCTGTTCCCGACGTCGGTGATCGGCATGATGGTGCTGCCGTTGATGATATTCCATCAAATCCAGCTGATGGTCTGCGCGGTGCTGGCTCGTCGCTATAAGCGACAAACTGACGCCTTGCAGGCGCAGCAGGAAGGCCGCGCCGCAAAGGCTTAAAGCGGACGTTTCAGGGGCTGCACCAGCTGCGTCAGCCCCTCAGTTTTAATCAGCAACGTAATTTGCATCAGCTCGCCCAGTTTACCCGGTGGAAATTCATCCTTACGGGCAAACCACAGCAGATACTCTTCCGGCACATCAATCAACCGACGCCCTTTGTATTTGCCAAAGGGCATGACGGTATTAGCGATGTCAATCAGTTGCTCTTTTTCCATCTCAGGCGCCCAGTAAGCGGATCATCTCCGCTTCATCAATCACAGCGATACCCAGCTCCTGTGCTTTGGCAAGCTTGGAGCCTGCGGCTTCACCGGCAATCACCAGATCGGTTTTCTTCGACACGCTGCCCGCCACTTTCGCCCCCAGTTCGGTCAACCGGGCTTTGGCGTCATCGCGCGACATCTGGCTCAGGCTACCCGTCAGTACCACCGTTTTCCCGGCAAACGGGCTGTCGATCTCTTCGGCGTTGATGACCACCGGCGCAGGCCAGTGAATGCCCTGTGCCAGCAGTTGCCCAATGACCTCACGGTTGCTCTCTTCGGCAAAGAAGTTAAACACGTGAGTGGCCACCACAATGCCGACGTCAGGGACTTTTTGCAGCTCCTCAATGGACGCCGCTTCCAGCGCATCCAGCGTACCGAAATAGCTTGCCAGACCTGCGGCCGTGGCTTCGCCCACCTCGCGGATACCCAGCGCATAGAGAAAGCGGGCAAACGTGGTTTGTTTGGCTTTTTCCAGCGCATTGACCACGTTTTGTGCCGACTTCGGCCCCATGCGATCCAGCCCCGTCAACTTACCGGCCGTTAACTGGAACAGATCGGCTGGCGTATGGACATACTCTTTCTCGACCAGCTGATCGATAATCTTATCGCCCATGCCGTCCACATCCAGCGCCCGACGCGAAACAAAATGCTTGAGGGATTCTTTTCGCTGTGCACCGCAAATGAGACCACCGGTGCAGCGGGTAACGACTTCACCTTCCACACGCTCAACGTCAGAACCACACACCGGGCAATGGGTTGGGAAGACGATTTCACGCGTCTCTTCGGGGCGCTCGGCAAGTACCACGTTCACCACCTGCGGGATCACATCACCCGCGCGGCGAATCACCACCTTGTCACCAATGCGCAAACCCAGACGATCGATTTCATCGGCGTTGTGCAGCGTAGCGTTACTGACCAGCACCCCCGCCACCTGTACTGGCTCGAGACGTGCAACGGGCGTAATCGCCCCGGTACGTCCGACCTGAAACTCGACGTCGCGAACAAAGGTCATCTGTTCCTGCGCCGGGAACTTAAACGCCACCGCCCAACGTGGTGCGCGGGCCACAAAGCCCAGTTGCTCCTGCAGCGCCAGCGAGTTGACCTTAATCACCACGCCGTCAATGTCGAAGCCGAGCGTTGGTCGGTCTGCTTCAACCTGATGATAGTAAGCAAGTACTTCCTCCGGAGAGTCGCACAACGTGACTCTGTCGCTGACCGGAAGTCCCCACGCTTTGAATTGCAGCAAACGGCCCAAATGGGTATCCGGCAGTTCCCCCCCTTCCAGCACGCCGACGCCATAGCAGAAGAAAGTCAGCGGTCGCTTCGCCGTGATACGCGGATCGAGCTGGCGTAATGAACCTGCTGCTGCGTTACGTGGGTTAGCAAACACTTTATTGCCGGTACGACGCGCGTCTTCATTGATTTTTTCAAAACCCGCCTGCGGCAAAAAAACTTCGCCACGTACTTCCAGACGCGTTGGAATATTGTCGCCGCGCAGCTTGAGCGGGATCGCGCGAATGGTACGCACATTCGAGGTAATGTCCTCACCGGTCGTGCCATCACCGCGCGTTGCCGCGCTGACCAGCACGCCGTTTTCATACAGAATGCTTACCGCCAGACCGTCCAGCTTCAGTTCACAGCACCAGGTCAGCTTATCCGTACTCTTCAGTCGGTCCTGTACGCGTTTATTGAACGCGAGAAAACTCTCTTCATCAAATACATTGTCCAGCGACAACATCGGCACTTCATGACGTATCTGACTGAAGGACGCCAGCGGAGCCGCACCGACCCGTTGCGTCGGCGAGTCGGGCGTAATCAGTTCCGGGTGCTGCGCTTCCTGTTCACGCAGTTCGCGCATCAGGCGATCATATTCCGCATCGGGGATCTCCGGTGCGTCCATCACGTGGTAGAGATACTCATGATGGCGAAGCGTGGTTCGCAGTTCTGTCAGTTGTTGTTCGATTGATTCCATATCGCACCATCAATGATAAAAAACCCCCGACAGGCGGGGGTTCAGAAAGGAGATGTCACGCCAGAGGGCAATCAGGCGTGAGATTCTATAACGTCGCGGATGCGGTCCTGATACTCGCGCAGTTTCTGCGGCGTCATCATGCGACGTTGATCGTCGAGCACCACACCACCGACTTCATCGGCGATGTGCTGCGCAGACTGCAGCATCAGCTTAAAGTTTTGCAGCTCGTCCCCGTAGGACGGCACCTGCATAAAGATAGTCACGCCAGGCGTAGTGAAATCGCCGGTCATCTCAGGGTCAAACGTCCCTGGATTCACCATATTAGCCAGACTGAACAGCGACGGGCCGCTGCCATCCGGGCTCAGATGACGATGGAAAATATTCATGTCGCCAAATTTAAAGCCCGCCTGCTGAATGCTGTTGAGCAGCACTTCACCATTGAGTTCGCTGCCATGATGGGCCGCCACGTTCATAATAATGACCGTTTCTTTAGGCTGCGGTTTTTCCGCAACGGGCGTTGGCTCAACGACCGGCTCTGGCTGCGGTTGCTCGACGACAGGCTCGGCTGGCTGGAAGGTCTGCGGTGCTGGCTGTGGCGCATGCTGTACCTGCGGCGCGACAGGCTGATGTTGCATCGGCTGCTGTGGTACTGGCTGATGCTGCATCGGCTGCTGCGGTTGTACAGGCTGCTGCACAGGCTGAACATGCGGCGGCGGTACCGGCGCTTCAGCGGGCTGCTGCGCGGGTTGACGCGGCTGAGCAGACGCATAAGGCGGCTGGTACTGGTGTTGCGGCGACTGAGGAGGAACACCATGTTCCTGACCGCTGCCGGGAGCATGATTCACACGATGTACGCGGACTTCGCCCACGCCTTCGTCTTCCTCGACGTTATCGTCGATAGAATCCTCGTCATCACGTTTAGACTTCATGCGTTTCAGTGGGCGATCGCGGAATATAGAAGACCGTTCTTTACGGCTAGTCCAGAAACCATGTACCAGTAAAGCGATTATGGCGATCGCGCCAACAATGATTAATATCAGACGCAAATCCTGCATCATTATATTCTCTGTTGTTCTAACACCTTGCCACCACGGCAAACATTTACTCACTAAGAGTATTTGCCGATTACGTCTAGTGCAAGTGTACTCTTGGCTTTCACAGCATAAAGATGAATAAAATCGTGCTTTTTGCTGTTTTTTCGAACATTTCTGAACAGCCTAACGCTCAACAACCCGGTAATATACGCGAAGTTGACCTGGACTTAGACCACAAGGAGCATGTCCCGACTATGGTTTCATCATCTGCAAGTGTACCACGCAGCGGTTTTTATTATTTTTCTCAGGGATGGAAGCTCATCAGCCAACCGGGGATCCGTCGCTTTGTTCTCCTGCCGTTGCTGGTGAACATTTTGCTGATGGGGGGTGCGTTTTGGTGGTTATTTAGCCAACTGGATAGCTGGATACCCGCTCTAATGAGTCATGTTCCGGACTGGCTACAGTGGCTCAGTTATTTGCTGTGGCCCATTGTGACATTCTCCGTACTGCTGGTATTTGGCTATTTTTTCTCCACGCTTGCCAACTGGATCGCAGCACCGTTTAACGGCTTACTGGCTGAACAACTGGAAGCGCGACTGACCGGCGCAACGCCACCCGACACCGGCGTGCTCGGTATTATGAAAGATGTTCCGCGTATTATGAAACGTGAATGGCAAAAGCTGGCCTGGTACCTTCCGCGCGCTGTCGTACTGCTGCTGCTCTATTTTATCCCCGGCATTGGGCAGACCGTCGCCCCAGTACTGTGGTTCCTGTTCAGCGCGTGGATGCTGTCTATCCAGTATTGCGATTACCCGTTTGATAATCACAAGGTGCCGTTTAAAGAGATGCGCGCCGCCCTGCGCACGCGCAAAGTCACCAATATGCAGTTTGGCGCGCTGACCAGCCTGTTCACCCTGATCCCGGTGCTCAACATGTTTATCATGCCGGTTGCCGTTTGCGGTGCCACCGCGATGTGGGTAGATTGCTATCGTGCTAAGCACGCGTTATGGAAGTAATGCAAAAATGTGTAAATGCGGGCCGTCTTATGCCCGCTCTTATTCCATACTGCAAGGCATTATTTCTCATCAGCATATAGATATGCGATTTCCTTACTTCCCCATACTTTCTCAACAGGTATGCTGATGCGGTATCCCAATTTCATACAGTTAAGGACAGGCCATGAGTAAGATTTTTGAAGACAACTCGCTGACTATCGGTCATACGCCGCTGGTTCGACTGAACCGTATCGGTAACGGACGCATTCTGGCGAAGGTAGAATCACGCAACCCGAGCTTTAGCGTCAAATGCCGTATCGGTGCCAATATGATTTGGGATGCCGAAAAACGTGGTGTGCTGAAGCCGGGTATTGAACTGGTTGAACCGACCAGCGGTAACACCGGTATTGCCCTGGCCTACGTTGCTGCCGCACGCGGTTACAAGCTGACCCTGACGATGCCGGAAACGATGAGCATTGAGCGTCGTAAGCTGCTGAAAGCGCTGGGTGCAAATCTGGTGCTAACTGAAGGCGCAAAAGGCATGAAGGGCGCGATTCAGAAAGCAGAAGAAATTGTTGCCAGCAATCCGGAAAAATTCCTGCTGCTTCAGCAATTCAGTAACCCGGCTAACCCGGAAATTCACGAAAAAACCACCGGCCCGGAAATCTGGGAAGACACCGATGGTCAGGTGGATGTGTTTATCTCCGGCGTTGGCACCGGCGGTACGCTGACCGGCGTTTCCCGTTATATCAAAGGGACCAAAGGCAAAACGGATTTGATCACCGTTGCCGTAGAACCGACAGATTCTCCGGTCATCGCTCAGGCGCTGGCGGGTGAAGAACTCAAGCCCGGCCCACATAAAATTCAGGGCATTGGCGCTGGTTTCATTCCGGGCAACCTTGATCTGAAACTGATTGATAAAGTGGTCGCCATCACTAACGACGAGGCTATCTCTACCGCGCGTCGCTTGATGGAAGAAGAAGGTATTCTGGCAGGTATCTCTTCAGGAGCCGCGGTTGCTGCCGCGCTTAAACTCCAGGAAGATGAAACCTTTACCAATAAGAATATAGTGGTTATTCTACCGTCATCGGGTGAGCGTTATCTGAGCACTGCACTGTTTGCCGATCTCTTTACTGAGAAAGAACTGCAACAGTAATGCCAGCATGTTAAAAACGCGTAAAAAAGCACCCTTTTGGGTGCTTTTTTGTGGCCTGCTTCAAAGTTTCGCCCCACCTGGCATTGATTCAACCCGCCGGAACTGGTATTTAACCAAACTAATTATTTTGATGCGCGAAATTAATCGTTACAGGAAAAGCGCGAGCTGAATCGATTTAATGATTTGGTTCAATTCTTCCTTTCGCGGCATAATGTTTAATGACGAAAGAAACGTCAGTGGCAAGAAGTTGCCCGCAACGGATTGCACCGAACTCCTTTTGTGTCGCGACCTGTTTAGGTCGACGCTAACAATACAGGCTAAAGTTGAGCCGCCAGGCTAGACTTTAGTTCCACAACACTAAACCTATAAGTTGGGGAAATATAATGTTCCAGCAAGAAGTTACCATTACCGCTCCGAACGGTCTGCATACTCGCCCTGCTGCTCAGTTCGTTAAAGAAGCAAAAGGCTTTACGTCTGAAATTACTGTGACTTCCAACGGCAAAAGCGCTAGCGCCAAAAGCCTGTTTAAACTGCAGACTCTGGGCCTGACTCAGGGCACCGTTGTTACCCTTTCCGCAGAAGGCGAAGACGAGCAGAAAGCAGTTGAGCATCTGGTTAAACTGATGGCTGAACTCGAGTAAGTTCAACGAGTTCTTTTCAATATCAGTCACAAGTAAGGTAGGGTTATGATTTCAGGCATTTTAGCATCCCCGGGTATCGCTTTCGGCAAAGCACTGCTGCTGAAAGAAGACGAAATCGTCATTGACCGGAAAAAAATTTCTGCCGACAAGGTTGATCAGGAAGTTGAACGTTTTCTGAGCGGTCGTGCCAAGGCATCTGCGCAACTGGAAGCGATCAAAACCAAAGCTGGTGAAACGTTCGGTGAAGAAAAAGAAGCCATCTTTGAAGGGCATATCATGCTGCTCGAAGATGAGGAGCTGGAGCAGGAAATCATAGCCCTGATTAAAGATAAGCACATGACAGCTGACGCAGCTGCACATGAAATTATCGAAGGTCAGGCCACCGCTCTGGAAGAGCTGGATGATGAATACCTGAAAGAACGTGCGGCTGACGTACGTGACATCGGTAAACGCCTGCTGCGTAACATCCTGGGTCTGGCAATTATTGACCTGAGCGCTATTCAGGACGAAGTTATCCTGGTTGCCGCCGATCTGACACCGTCAGAAACCGCACAGCTGAACCTGAATAAGGTGCTGGGTTTCATCACTGACGCGGGTGGACGTACTTCCCATACCTCAATCATGGCGCGTTCTCTGGAACTGCCTGCCATCGTCGGTACCGGTAGCGTCACCTCTCAGGTGAAAAACGACGACTATCTGATTCTGGATGCTGTAAACAATCTGGTTTACGTCAATCCAACCAACGACGTTATTGATCAACTGCGTGCCGTTCAGGAGCAGGTTGCTACCGAGAAAGCGGAACTCGCTAAGCTGAAAGATCTGCCAGCCATCACGCTGGACGGTCATCAGGTTGAGGTTTGCGCCAACATCGGTACCGTGCGTGACGTTGAAGGCGCTGAGCGTAATGGCGCTGAAGGCGTGGGTCTGTATCGTACCGAATTCCTGTTCATGGACCGTGACTCGCTGCCAACTGAAGAAGAACAGTTTGCGGCGTATAAAGCCGTTGCTGAAGCCTGTGGCTCGCAGGCGGTCATCGTGCGTACCATGGACATTGGCGGCGATAAAGAGCTGCCGTACATGAACTTCCCGAAAGAAGAAAACCCATTCCTGGGCTGGCGTGCTATTCGTATCGCATTGGACCGTAAAGAGATCCTGCGTGACCAGATTCGCGCCATCCTGCGTGCCTCTGCTTTCGGCAAACTGCGCATCATGTTCCCGATGATCATCTCTGTTGAAGAAGTACGCGCACTGCGCAAAGAGATCGAAATCTACAAACAGGAACTGCGTGACGAAGGCAAAGCATTTGACGAAACCATTGAGATTGGCGTGATGGTGGAAACACCGGCAGCGGCAACCATTGCACGTCACTTAGCCAAGGAAGTTGACTTCTTTAGTATCGGCACCAATGATTTAACGCAGTACACCCTGGCAGTTGACCGTGGTAATGATATGATTTCCCACCTTTACCAACCGATGTCGCCATCTGTTCTGACGCTGATCAAGCAAGTTATTGATGCTTCTCATGCTGAAGGCAAATGGACCGGCATGTGTGGTGAGCTTGCAGGCGACGAACGTGCTACACTTCTGTTGCTGGGGATGGGTCTGGACGAATTCTCTATGAGCGCCATTTCTATCCCGCGCATTAAGAAGATTATCCGTAACACGAACTTCGAAGATGCGAAGGTGTTAGCAGAGCAGGCTCTTGCTCAACCGACAACGGACGAGTTAATGACGCTGGTTAACAAGTTCATTGAAGAAAAAACAATCTGCTAATCCACGAGATGCGGCCCAATTTACTGCTTAGGAGAAGATCATGGGTTTGTTCGATAAACTGAAATCTCTGGTTTCTGATGATAAGAAAGACACCGGAACTATTGAGATTATAGCTCCGCTCTCTGGCGAGATCGTCAACATCGAAGACGTGCCGGATGTAGTTTTTGCTGAAAAAATCGTTGGCGATGGCATCGCTATCAAACCAACCGGTAACAAAATGGTTGCCCCTGTAGACGGCACCATCGGCAAAATCTTTGAAACCAACCATGCGTTCTCTATCGAATCTGATAGCGGCATTGAGCTGTTCGTTCACTTCGGTATTGATACCGTTGAACTGAAAGGCGAAGGCTTCAAGCGTATCGCTGAAGAAGGTCAACGCGTTAAAGTGGGCGACCCGGTTATTGAATTCGATCTGGCACTGCTGGAAGAAAAAGCCAAGTCTACCCTGACGCCGGTTGTTATCTCCAACATGGACGAAATCAAAGAACTGATCAAACTGTCCGGTAGCGTGACCGTGGGCGAAACCCCGGTTATCCGCATCAAGAAGTAATTCTGCGTAGGCCGGATAAGGCGTTTACGCTGCCATCCGGCAATCAGGCAGCACTTTGCCGGGTGGCGCTGCGCTTATCCGGCCTACAAAGAACTTGCACCGTAGGCCGGATAAGGCGTTCACGCCGCCATCCGGCATTAAATCTGCGAGGTCATCGGGCGGTAACACGCTTCGCGCATCAAAATTTTCATCCCTTCAGGCCCGCTTTCCAGCATCCGTCTCTCTGAATCCGCCACCAGCAGCTCACAGTCATACCCGCCGGCGATACCAAACATCGCGCGCGCGACGCAGATATCTTCCAGCGCCTCGGTGCCGCTGGTATCGAAATGTCCCACTAAACGTCCATGCTGGCGAACCACCAACCGATAACTCTTCATCGCGCCTCCCCTGCCGGTGGCAGAATTAACTCATCACACCCGCACTGGTGGGTCCAGGTCATCACTTCCAGCACGCGCTGTGCAGCATCATGCGTGGCGGCGGTGAGCGTTTTTCCTGCAACGATACCGCTTATCAGTTCAGCGCAAAACAGATCGCCGGTTCCCTTGAGGTCCGTTTTCACCCGCGGGTGGGCTAATACCTCAACCGTTTCAGCCGTCACCACTGCCACGTTGATAACCTTCTCGATATCACCCGGCGCACTGGTGATTACCACCCATTTCAGCGTATCGGTAAGCAGAGATTTCGCCGCCAGAATCGCCTCATCGAGCGTGCGACACAGTTTTCCACTCAGCATTTGCAGTTCAAATACGTTCGGCGTCACGCCCTGTGCCAGCGGAAGCAGGTGCGTGCGGTACGCCTCCGGAATCTCGGCCTTCACGTACATTCCGCTGTCGATATCACCCATCACCGGATCGACCAGAATACACAACTCTGGATGCGCAGCGCGAACGGTTTCCAGCCACCGTGCGAGCAGCGCTATCTGCTCTGCGCTGCCCATATAGCCGGTCGTCACCGCCTTGAGTTCGCGCAAGGTATCACGCTCATGTAGAGCGGTGAGATAACCGTTAAACCAGTCGCTGGGGATAATCCCGCCGTAAAAGGTTTCATAATGAGGGGTATTACTGAACAGCACCGTCGGTACCGCCGTCACCCGTAACCCATGCGCTTTAATGGCCGGCACGGCAATACTGTTGCCTACGCTGCCGTACACCACCTGTGACTGGACGGCGACGATATCGGTTTGTAACGCCCGATGCTTGTCGTCGAAGAGCACTGACTGTATTTCACTCTCCTGCTCCATAAACCTCTCCTCTCGCTGGACAGCGGGCTGATGCCTCACTATTATCGTCATATGCTAAAATTCATTTTGTCATAGGTCAATAATGATCGACGGAAAAACCGCTAACGAAATTTTTGACAGTATTCGTCAACATATCACTACAGGTGCACTTGTCGCAGGAGACACGCTGCCGCCGGTCAGGGATCTGGCAACGGTATTAAACGTTAATCGCAATACTGTCGCAGCGGCCTATAAACGCCTGGTCACTACCGGACTGGCACTTAGCCAGGGACGTAACGGTACGGTTATCAAGGGCGTATCCTCACCCGTCGCGCTGGAAGGGGGTAATCCGGATACACCGCTGACCGACCTTTCCGGCGGCAATCCTGCCCCCTCGCGCCTCCCCGACCTGAGTCGTTATTTCGCGAAAATAAATAAGCATCCCCGCCTGTATGGCGATGCGGCCGTCTCCCCTGGCCTGAAGGCGTGGGCGACGCAATGGATGCAGGATGTCCTGCCCGGCCCTGGTGAAATTGACATTACCAGCGGCGCCATTGATGCCATCGAACGACTACTGTGCGCCCATTTGCTGCCGGGTGATAGCGTCGCCGTCGAAGATCCCTGTTTTTTAAGCAGCATCAATATGCTGCGTTATGCCGGGTACTCAGCAAGCCCGGTCAGCGTGGACAGCGAAGGCATGCAGCCAGACATGCTGGAGCTGGCGCTACAGAAAGGAGCTCGGGCGGTGATCATCACCCCGCGCGCGCACAATCCAACCGGCTGTAGCCTCAGTGCTCTTCGCGCCGCCCAGTTGCAGGAGATCCTGTCGCGCTACCCGCAAACGCTGGTGATTATCGACGATCACTTTGCCCTGCTGTCCGCATCCCCGTTGTATCCGGTGATTGCGCCGCAGACAAAACACTGGGCAGTCATCCGTTCGATGTCAAAAACATTAGGCCCGGATCTACGCCTCGCCATCGTTGCCAGCGATCCCGAAACCTCGGCAAAACTGCGTCTGCGGCTCAACGCCGGCAGTCAGTGGGTCAGCCACCTGTTGCAGGATTTGGCCTGCGCCTGTCTGAGTGATGAGAACTATCAGCACGCGCTGGTGCAGACCCAGCAGTTTTACGCCGCTCAGCAACAAAAGCTGAGCCAGTCCCTTCAGCAACAGGGTATTGAACTTGCCGCTGGCGATGGTCTGAATCTGTGGCTGCCGCTACAGACCCACAGCCAGTCGCTCGCTTTCGCGCTGGCGAAAGCCGGCTGGCTGGTACGAGAAGGCGAAGTATTTGGCATCAATGCGCCGTCACACGGCCTGCGCATTACGCTGTCAACATTAGACGACCACGACATTACCAGGCTGGCGGCTGATATTCATCAGGCGCTGAAGCGCTAACCGGAGAAATACATGCGAGTTCATTTTGTTATTCATGAGTCATTTGAATCTGCTGGCGCCTATCTGCCATGGGCCGAAGAACGCGGTTACGCCATCAGCTGGTCGCGCGTTTACGCCGGAGAGTCCGTTCCCGCCAGTACCGATGGTTTCGATATGCTGGTGGTATTCGGTGGCCCGCAATCACCGCGTACCACGCTGGCAGAGTGCCCATATTTTGATGCCCAGGCTGAACAGCATCTGATCAACCAGGCGATTGCGGCACGTAAGATTGTGGTCGGTATTTGTCTCGGTTCGCAGCTGATCGGTGAGGCTCTGGGGGCAAGGGTGTGTCAAAGCCCGGAAAAAGAGATTGGTCATTACCCCATTACGTTGACCGACGCAGGTAAAACGCATCCGCTGATCGCCCACTTCGGTTCACCGCTGATGGTCGGGCACTGGCATAACGATATGCCGGGGTTAACCGATCAGGCCACGGTTCTTGCCACCAGCGAGGGTTGCCCACGACAAATTGTGCAGTACGGTAATTTTGTCTATGGTTTCCAGTGCCATATGGAATTCACTGCCGAAGCGGTTGAAGGACTGATCCAGCACTCAGAGCAGGAACTGGCGGATGCCAAAGGTAAACCGTTTATTCGATCCGTTACAGAAATGCGTGCATGGAACTACCAGCAGATGAACGAGAAGTTGTGGCAGTTCCTTGATCTGCTGGTAGAAAAACGTAACGATTGAACATTGCAGGCCGGATAACACGCTTTACGACATCATCCGGCGATCGTATCGTATGTTTGCCTGATGGCGCTACGCTTATCAGGCCTACAAATTAGATCCCTAATCCCTGGTTGAAATGCTCTTCACCGAACACGCCGGTCGAGAGATAGCGATCGCCGCGATCGCAAACGATCGCCACCACAACCGCACCAGGGTTTTGCTCTGCTATACGGCGCGCACCGGCTACCGCGCCGCCGGAACTCACACCACAAAAAATACCCTCGCGAACCGCCAGCTCACGCATGGTTTTCTCAGCGTCGTCCTGATGAATATCCAGTACTTCATCCACCAGCGAAGCGTTAAAAATCCCCGGCATATATTCCGCGGGCCAGCGACGTATCCCCGGAATACTGCTGCCCTCTTCCGGTTGTAATCCGACGATGGTCACGGGTTTGTCCTGCTCGCGTAGAAAACGTGACACACCGGTAATGGTGCCGGTGGTGCCCATACTGGAAACGAAATGAGTGATACGGCCTGACGTTTGCTGCCAGATCTCCGGCCCGGTGGTGGTGTAATGCGCATACGGATTATCAGGGTTGTTAAACTGATCGAGTAGCGTGCCCTCACCGCGCTGAGCCATCTCCAGGGCTAAGTCGCGCGCCCCTTCCATGCCCTGCTCTTTGCTAACCAGAATCAGCTCAGCACCGTAGGCGCGCATCGCGGCACGACGCTCCTGACTCATGTTGTCCGGCATCAACAGCTTCATACGATAGCCTTTCAGCGCAGCAATCATCGCCAGCGCGATCCCGGTATTGCCGCTGGTCGCCTCGATCAGCACATCACCAGGCTTAATTTCTCCACGTTTTTCCGCTTCGACAATCATTGACAGCGCGGCGCGGTCTTTCACCGACCCTGCCGGGTTATTGCCTTCCAGCTTGACCCAAATTTCACTGCCGTTATCCGGCGCCAGACGTTGCAGTTTTACCAGAGGCGTATTGCCAATTGTTTGTTCTAATGTGTTCACGTTTTCTGCTCAATAAAATGCCGGGTGGCGCTGCGCTTACCCGGCCTACAGGTCATGATTTAGCCCGTAGGCCCGGTAAGCGTAGCGCCACCGGGCGATAACTATGCGAATTAACCTATCAGGCGGATTGTGCCAGAGCAAGCTCGGCTTCACGCGTTTCAATACGCTGTTCACCGTTATACAGACGCGCATTTTGCAGTCCCACAAACAGACGCTCGCCGCGGCTTGGGGGGTTATCGCCCTGCATCACCACCGTCAGCGGCTCGTTATACCACCCCAGTGGCTGGACAACTAATTGGGTGTAGTGACCTTTTGGACTGGCTTCCAGCACCTGTACCGGCAGCGGCGAATCGAGGCTGGTACGACGGCTCACATCGACTTCCCACGGGCGCAGGAACAGATCGACCGGTCCCTGATACGCGGGCGTATATCCCAGCGGCCAGCGATGCGCGCCAACGTGGAACTGCCCACCGCGCACGGTGCCCTGCAGACGGTTTACTTCGCCCATAAACTCCAGCACAAAGCGGGTGGCCGGTTCACGCCATACCTGATCCGGCGCATCGGCCTGCTCGATATGGCCCTGGCTCATCACCACCACGCGGTCCGCCACTTCCGTCGCCTCTTCCTGATCGTGGGTGACGAACACGCTGGTGAATTTCAGTTCTTCATGCAACTGACGCAGCCAACGACGCAATTCTTTACGCACCTGGGCATCCAGCGCGCCAAATGGTTCATCGAGCAGCAGGATCTGCGGCTCTACCGCCAGCGCACGCGCCAGCGCCACGCGCTGCTTTTGACCACCGGAAAGCTGCGCCGGGAAGCGTTCTGCCAGATGGGCCAACTGTACCATTTCCAGCAGTTTGGTGACTTTTGCTTTGATCGCCGCCGCATTCGGACGCTCGCGACGTGGTAGTACCGTCAGACCAAAGGCGATATTGTCGAAGACGGTCATATGCCGGAACAGCGCGTAATGCTGGAATACAAACCCCACCTTACGCTCGCGGGCGTGCAGACGACTGACGTCCGTACCGTGAAAGCGAATATGCCCGCTGGACTGATGCTCCAGCCCGGCAATAATACGCAGCAGCGTGGTTTTGCCTGAACCGGACGGCCCCAGCAGCGCGACCATCTGACCTGAAGGAATATCCAGTGAGATATCGTTCAGCACCTGGGTGCGACCAAAAGACTTCTTAATATTGGCAATCTCAATGCTCATGATTTTCCTCCTGCTGCGCGCGTTTTTCCTGGTTCTCCAGACGCCATTGCAACATGCTCTTCAAAAACAGGGTAACAATCGCCATCAGCGTTAATAACGCCGCAGCGGTAAAGGAGCCGACGGTGTTGTAGTCCTGCTCCAGTAATTCAATCTGCAGAGGCAGCGACAGGGTTTCGCCGCGAATCGAGCCGGACACCACCGATACCGCGCCAAACTCGCCAATCGCGCGGGCGTTGGTCAGCACCACGCCGTAGAGCAGCGCCCAGCGAATGTTTGGCAAGGTCACGCGGCGGAACATCTGCCAGCCGGATGCGCCAAGTAAAATAGCCGCCTCATCTTCATTGCTGCCCTGGCTCAACATCACCGGCACCAGCTCACGCACCACAAACGGACAGGTGACGAAGACCGTGACCAGCACCATTCCCGGCCAGGCGAACATCACCTGTAGGTTGTGCTCATCCAGCCAGCCGCCGAGCGGGCCGTTGGAACCGTAGAACAGCAGATAGACCAGACCGGCGACCACTGGCGACACGGCAAACGGGATATCCAGCAACGTCAGCAGCAACTGGCGACCGGGGAAGTTAAAGCGCGTGACCAGCCACGCCAGCAGCACGCCAAACACCAGGTTCACCGGTACCGCGATCAGCGCAATCAGCACCGTTAGCCAAATGGCGTGCAGCATGTCCGGGTCGGCCAGGTTCTGTAATACCGGCATTAATCCCTTGCTGAACGCCTGCACGAAGATATAAATCATCGGCACCAGCAAAATGAACGCGGAGACCAGCATACCCGTGCCGATCAGAAACCATTTCCCCCAGTTGATGCGGGGCGCGCCATAGCGTTTCAATTGGGTAATCTCTGCCATCAGTGACCTACCACGCGTCGACCAAAGCGACTCTGCAGGGTGTTAATCGAAAACAGCAGCAACAGCGATGCCCCGAGGATCACCGACGCAATCGCGCTGGCGGCGGGATAGTCAAACTCCTGCAAGCGGACAAAAATCATCAGCGAAGTGACTTCCGTTTTCCAGGCGATGTTCCCGGCGATGAAGATAACCGCACCAAATTCCCCTAGGCTGCGGGTGAACGAGAGTGCGATCCCGGCAACCAGCGCCGGAGATAATTCCGGCAGCACCACTTTACGAAAGCTCTGCAAGCGCGTGGCGCCGAGCGTTTCCGCCGCTTCTTCATACTCCGGGCCTAACTCTTCCAGCACCGGCTGTACGGTACGCACTACGAACGGAATGCTGGTGAACGCCATGGCGACCGCAATACCGAGCCAGGTGTAGGTTACTTTAATATCCAGCTTCGCCAGCCACTCGCCGTAAAAACCGTTAACCGAAAACAGCGAGGCCAGCGTCAGGCCCGCCACCGCCGTAGGCAGCGCAAATGGCAGATCCATTAACGCATCCAGCAGCGTGCGACCTGGAAAGCGATAGCGGGTTAAGATCCACGCCATCAGCAGGCCGAACACGCCGTTAAAGATCGAGGCCACAAACGCGGACAGCAGCGTTACCTTATAGGCTGCCACCACCTGCGGATTGGTAATCACTTCCCAGTATTGCGCCCAGCTCATTTGCGCCAGTTGCATCACCAGCGCACTGAGCGGCAGCAGCAATATCAGGCAGACAAACAGTAAGCTGGTGCCCAGGCTTAAGGTAAAGCCGGGCAGCACGCGTCGGGAGGAAACAGCAAACATTTACTTACGCCCCGCCGCCAACAGTTTGTCCAGCTCACCGCCGCTGACAAAGTGCGTTTTCATCACCTCAGGCCACGCGCCAAACTGGTCTTCCACACGGAACAGCTCGGTCTGCGGGAATTTGTCTTTCAGCTTGTCCATCACCTGCGGGTTATTCACACGATAATAGTAATCCGTGATGATGGTCTGCGCCTGCGGGCTGTACAGCCAGTTCAGGTAGGCTTTCGCCGCTTTCTCGGTGCCGTTGGCCTGCACGTTTTTATCGACCCACGCCACCGGGAACTCGGCGAGGATATTAGTCTTAGGAATAACCACCTCGAAGCCCTGCGCCTCATACTGCTTACGAATGTTATTCACTTCTGATTCGAAGCTGATCAGCACATCGCCCAGCCCGCGTTCCGCAAAGGTGGTGGTGGCACCGCGACCGCCGGTATCAAACACTTCAACGTTTTTCAGGAACTGGGTCATGAACTGTTCGGTTTTAGCTTTATCGCCACCGTCCGCTTTTGCCGCCGCCCCCCACGCCGCCAGATAGGTATAGCGCGCGTTACCGGAGGTTTTCGGGTTTGGGAAGATCAGTTTGACGTCAGAACGCACCAGATCATTCCAGTCATGGATGTTTTTCGGGTTCCCTTTACGCACCAGGAAGCCCATTGTGGAATAGAACGGCGAGCTGTTATTCGGCAGACGGCTTTGCCAGTCAGCGGGGAGAAGCTTGCCTTTGTCATGCAGAATCTGCACGTCAGTGACCTGGTTATAGGTAACGACGTCGGCTTTCAGCCCCTGCAGAATCGCCAGCGCCTGTTTTGATGACCCGGCATGAGATTGTTTAATCGTCAGCTTGTCACCGCCGTTATCCTGCGCCCATTGCTGTTCAAACGACGGGTTAAGGGCGGCAAACAGCTCACGAGACACATCATAGGAACTGTTCAGCAGTTCCGTTGCCTGCGCCTGACCGACCAGCAGTAGCGCCGCCAGCGTCAGGGTTCTTTTTTTCAGTAAGTTAACGGCCATTGCGCACCCTTATAAATTTAATGACTTTCTTATGGCCATCATATTTATAACGGGAGTAAAAGGAGTAACGGTTTTATATACCGTTTGATGATTTGAAAGTTGAAAAGAGAATAAGAGCTTATCCCAGTAGGTGTAATTGTTGCAGGCAGTTTGGACACGGACAGCGCGGAAAAACCGGAGCGTACACGAAGTACGTGAGGATTTTGAGCACTGCCCGGGGTCAAACTGGCAAATAAAATAGCCTAATGGGATAGCTCTAAGGGGTAACTCCTCCCCTATTCCTGGGGAGGAGACAGGCATCACTCAGACGCCAACGCTAACGCTTTCTGGCAGGGTACTGCCGCCATCGATCACGTTCTGCGTACCGGTTAAGTAGCTTGACTCATCAGACGCCAGGAACGCCGCCAGTTCACCAACCTCAAGCGGACACGCCAGGCGACGCAGCGGAATGGCTTTTGCCATTTCAGTCAACACTGATTCCGGATCGTCCGGGTTAGACTGACGCGCGATGTTTTCCGCCATTGGCGTGCGGACATAGCCGGGGCAAATCGCATTAACGCGGATGCCGGATTGCGCGTATTCCACCGCCAGCGATTTGGTTAAGCCGATAATCGCGGCTTTTGACAGTGCATAGGCCGTTTCACCCGGATCGGCAACCATATCGCCGGTGACGGATGACATCATCACGATGCGCCCATCCTTGCGAGCAACCATCTCCGGCAGAACAGCTTTCGTCACGTTCCAGACACCTTTGATGTTGATATCAATATGGAAGTCGCGATCTTCATCGCTCATTTCAAGGAAGCTGCCGAGGCGGCATACGCCTGCGTTGTTGACCAGAATATCGATTTTGCCCTCAATGTTCTTCGCGCGTTTTACCGCCGCCGTGACAGAAGCAAAATCTCTGACGTCCGCATGAACTGCCGTACAACGGTGACCGCGTCCAACAAGCTCATCCGCCAGTTTTTCAATCTCATCGGAGATATCCAGCAAGATCAGGTTCGCACCGTGTCGGGCAAATGTTCTGGCGATCCCTTCGCCAATACCCTGAGATGCGCCCGTAATCAATGCTGTTTTGCCCGTGAGTTTTCCCATTTCAATATTCTCCTTTTGAATATGAAGCATCCGCTTCATTCACGCAGAAGATACAGCATTAACAAATCAGTGCTGCGAAATGGCTCACTAAATCAGGTTAATTTCAGGTAAAAAAATCCCCGACAGTGCGGGGAGATGTATTTTACGCCAGAGTGTAGGCCGGAGAAGGCGTTATGCCACCATCCGGCAACTCACTCTCACAGCGCCATTAAGCGGTCCAGCGATGGCGCAAAATAATAGCCGCCGGTCACCGGCTTGGTGAAGCGCAGCATGGCGTCACGTTTACCGTCGGTGTCGCCGAACATGCTCAGCAGTTGCTGCTCAATATTGTGCAGGCGCGCACAGTAAGCGCAGAAGTACAGACCGTGCGTACCGCTGGCGGTACCGTATGGCAGGCTCTGACGAACAATTTTCAGCCCTTTACCGTCTTCTTTCAAATCCACGCGGCTCAGGTGAGAGGTGGCCGGGCGATCGTCGCCGTCGATCTCTTCGTTGGCTTCTTTGGTACGACCAATCATCATTTCCTGATCGTGGATGCTCATGCGGTTCAGCTGCTTCAGGTTATGCTCCCAGCGCTGCACGAACACATAGCTACCACCCGCATCCACGCCATCTTTGATAACCGCAACGTCACGACGCGTCTCTTCCCCGGCCGGGTTTTCCGTGCCATCAACGAAACCGCTCAGATCACGCTCTTCGACCCAACGGAAACCGTGGATCTCTTCTTTCACGTCGATGCAATCACCAAAGGCGTCCATGGCCGCCTGCGCCACGGAGAAATTCACGTCATGACGCAGAGAAAGAATGTGGATCAGCACGTCATACTGCGTTGCCGGGGCCAGACCTTTACCGTAAGGGATAAAGTCCTTTAACTCTTCAGCCCCTACGCCACCGCTCAGCGTGCGCCAGGTTTTGTTACCGAAAGCCACAACCGCGCCCAGATGGGCATCCGGGAATTTTGCTTCAAAGGTCGCCAACTTATCAGCAAACGTTTTGCTGGCAGCGCGCAAAGCCTCAACGTCGCCTTTTACATTGGCTTCAATCCAAATCGCCGCACGGCAATGTTCTGGCAAAATGCCACTCTGAACCTGAGACATTGTTCCTCCTGAAAAAAAGATGCCACGACCTCGTGGCATTGATGGGCGTTATTCTACCTGTTTTTTTAGTCTGTCGATTTGTTCAGACGCAAATTAACGCCGCCAGATAATTTTGCTCACTTTCCAGTCTTTCAGCGTATCGTCAGACGGCATTATGCCTTCAGGCCCGCTCCACTCACCGGAAAAAATGTAGCTAATATGCTGACTTCCCTCAGCTTTACACTCAACACCTGCGCTGTCATCGCCGGTTGCTTTCTGGCAATTACCGAACGCTTTGGTGTAAAGGTCACTAAACGGTGTACCGATTTCTGCACCGGACGCTGACTCAATATCGCCGTCCAGTACATCAATACGGCTGATGGTCCCCCCATCGCCATTGATCACCATCGCCAGCTTGTCATCTTTCATTACTTCAAAAAAGCGCACCACATTGCCGTTATCGGTTTTCATCCCGCTACGCAGGCGATAATCTCCGTCCAGCGCATCGGCAATGGCTTTCTCATCCAGCGGCGTCGCAGCAGTGAGTTGTCCCACTCCCTGCTCGGAGACTTCCGTCGAAGAACCAAACCAGTTCCACGGATTTGCGGCGGACCAGTTCACCGACGAGAGCGTCGAGCAGCCGGTCAATACCAGCGGCATCGCGCATAACATCAAACGCAGCGATTTCATCTCACATCCTTTCTTTATTAATTAACGTTGCTTGGAGTCCGGCTTCATAAAAAAGTGCCGTTATTCTTTTTCGATGGCAAAACAGGCACGTAAACGCGGGTTAGTCAGTAGCCAGACCAGAGCGACAACATCGGCTACCAGCAGCGCCAGCCCAACGCCATTGACCGGATCGCCCCCCAACCACAGCAGTGGCTGCCAGCAGAGCAGAACCAGTTGGGCCAGGATCAGCAACCCGCGCAGCCAGCGCCATAGCGCAGGAAAAGCAAAGCGCCGCCCGCTGAGTAAAAACGCCAGCACTGCCGGAACACCTGGGAGCAATCCCAGCCAGAACGCATCGTGATCGGGGTAAAACAAACTCAGTAAGGTGTTGCCCTGTTCGCGAGAAGATCCCGCAATCACAAACAGCACCCACGTACGCGCCTGAAGCAGCAGCACGCACCAGAACAAAACAGGGAGGCGCAGACGCCCGTGACCGTCATAGTCGGCGGGATGAAACTCAGTACTCTTCATCTTCAATCAAGCGCTTGCCCAGATTGAGTACATCAGCATGTTCATATCCCAGACGCTCATACATGCCCAGCACGATGTCATTGTCGTCACGCACCATAATTTGAATCTTCGGACATCCGCGGGCAATGAGCTTTTTCTCCAGCCGGCTGAGCAGTGCATTCGCAATGCCACGAGCACGAAATTCAGGGTGTACGCCAAGATAGTACGCTGAGCCGCGATGACCGTCGTAACCCCCCATCACCGTACCAACGACTTCACCGTTCACCTCGGCGACCAGGAACAAGCTGACGTCGTGATTTACCTTGCGCTCAATGTCCATTTCCGGATCGTTCCATGGACGCAGCAGGTCGCAGCGCTCCCAGAGGGTGATAACCTCTTCGAAATCTTCCTGGCGAAATACGCGTATCTCCATGGTATTGAGACCCTTTTTAGCCCTAAAAATAGTGATTATGGCGTGAACAACTGATTAAGCCAATATCTGACGCGAAGCGGCGTAAAAAATGGCATAATAGGCAACTGTCACGTATTGAAATGAAAAGTAAAACAATTATTATCCCGATCCGTCGCAACGGACTACGCGATACGATATAACATCTGGAACTTATTTATTACAACTCAGGCCGTATGAGCACTTTTAAACCCCTAAAAACTCTCACATCGCGCCGCCAGGTGCTGAAAGCCGGGCTGGCTGCCCTGACGCTGTCAGGTATGTCGCCAGCTATCGCTAAAGAAGAAGCGCTAAAAACCAGCAATGGTCACAGTAAACCGAAAGCGAAAAAATCAGGCGCAAAGCGCGTTGTGGTTCTCGATCCGGGTCACGGCGGCATTGATACCGGGGCGATTGGTCGCAATGGTTCGAAGGAAAAACACGTGGTGCTGGCGATTGCCAAAAACGTGCGATCCATCCTGCGTAGCCAGGGGATCGATGCCCGGCTGACCCGCTCCGGCGATACCTTTATTCCGCTTTACGACCGCGTCGAGATCGCCCACAAGCACGGTGCCGACCTGTTTATGTCCATCCACGCCGACGGTTTTACCAATCCCAGTGCGGCGGGGGCGTCGGTCTTTGCGCTGTCTAACCGCGGCGCCAGTAGCGCCATGGCAAAGTATCTGTCCGATCGTGAAAACCGCGCGGATGAAGTCGCCGGGAAAAAAGCCACCGACAAAGATCATTTGTTGCAGCAAGTGCTGTTCGATCTGGTACAGACCGACACCATTAAAAATAGCCTGACCTTAGGGTCGCACATCCTGAAGAAGATCAAGCCAGTACACCGTCTGCACAGCCGCAGTACAGAACAGGCCGCCTTCGTGGTGCTAAAATCGCCGTCCATTCCTTCGGTGCTGGTAGAAACCTCATTTATCACCAACCCGGAAGAAGAACGCCTGCTGGGCACCACGGCATTCCGGCAGAAAATTGCCACCGCCATCGCCAATGGCGTTATCAGCTATTTCCACTGGTTTGATAACCAGAAAGCCCACTCGAAGAAACGTTAATCATGAAGCCCGATGCCCAGCGCGTTAAACAGTTCCTGCTCAGTCTGCAGGATGATATTTGCCAGCAACTGTCTGCCGTAGACGGCGCTGAATTTGTTGAAGATAGCTGGCAGCGCGAAGCGGGTGGCGGCGGACGTAGCCGGGTGCTGCGTAACGGTGGGATTTTTGAACAAGCGGGCGTGAATTTTTCCCATGTCCATGGTGACGCGATGCCAGCCTCGGCGACAGCACATCGACCAGAGCTGGCCGGGCGAAGTTTTGAAGCGATGGGCGTGTCACTGGTAGTGCATCCGCTCAACCCGTACATTCCCACCAGTCATGCCAACGTGCGGTTTTTTATCGCCGAAAAACCCGGTGCTGATCCGGTGTGGTGGTTTGGCGGTGGCTTTGATTTAACGCCCTACTACGGCTTTGAAGAGGACGCCGTTCACTGGCACCGCACGGCGCTTGAGCTGTGCCAGCCGTTTGGCGATGACGTTTACCCGCGTTACAAAAAGTGGTGCGATGACTACTTTTTCCTTAAGCATCGCAACGAACAGCGCGGCATCGGCGGACTGTTTTTCGATGATTTAAATACCCCGGACTTCGACCACTGTTTCGATTTTATGCGGGCGGTTGGCACCGGCTATACCGACGCGTACCTGCCGATCGTTGAGCGTCGTAAAGTGATGAGCTGGGGTGAGCGCGAGCGCAACTTCCAGCTTTATCGTCGTGGACGCTACGTGGAATTTAACCTGGTGTGGGATCGCGGCACGCTGTTTGGTCTACAGACCGGCGGGCGTACGGAATCCATTCTGATGTCGATGCCGCCGCTGGTGCGCTGGGAGTATGACTGGCAGCCGGAAGCGAACAGCCCGGAAGCCGCCCTTAGCGAGTTTATTCAGGTGCGCGACTGGGTGTCATTGCCTGATGGCGGCTAACGCCTTATCCGGCCTACAACTTCAATAATGGCACCGTCCCGTAGGTCGGATAAAACGCGAAGCGTCGCATCCGACTCAATAATCTCATCACGCCCACTGACGCATACGCTGATGCAGCGTCAGCGACGGTTTCTCGGCGAATAGCTGCTGGTAATCGGTGGCAAACTGCCCTAAATGCCAGAATCCCCACTGCATCGCGGCGTCTTTGACCGTCGTACTCTGCGACCACGGGCTGATAAGCTCGCGACGCACCGCGTTCAGACGAATGCGTTTTAACCAGGCATTCGGCCCAATCCCAAGGATCGCATGAAAGGCGTTTTGCAACGTCCGGCGGCTGACATGCAGCTGATTGCACAGGTCGAGCACGGTCAGCGGCTCCGACATATTTTCCAGCACATATTCGCGTGCACGCGACAGCAGCCGACGGTAACTCTGATGGCTGATACTCTCGGCGGTGATGATCGGCTGGGCTTCTTCCAGCATGGTGCCCATCGCCAGCAGCAGGTTATCCCCTAACACTTTGCGTACCGCAGGCTGATGCAGATTCGCCGGATTCTCACTGAACGTCGCCAGCGCCTGTTGCACAAAGCCCCACAGTGCTGCTTTGTGTTGTTCTTTTACTTCCAGCGCCGACTGGTTGCGCAGCATATGCAGCACCCTTTCCGGGTTGTGCAGGAAGTTGGCCTGACGGGCAATCGCCTCTTCAGAGATAACTACGCCAAGAATGGTGTAATCATCCGGCGTACTCAGCTCAAACTCCGTCCCGCCCGGACGGGTGGCAATTTCAGCGCTACCCAGACATTGGGTGCCGATAAACCCCTGTTCGCCGCGCGTAGCAGGAATACCAAACCAGAATGAATTTGGCCAGACGAGACAGGACTGACGCAGCGCCAGACCGGTGTATTCACGGAACACCTGAATATCATCAAGCAGGATTTCAGTGAACTCGCCATGAAATTTCCCTGGATGCAGCTGGTCGTAGATCTGCTGCCAGGCGGTAATGGTCAGTGCGTGTTCATACACATCCGTTGTTCGCCGCTGGTGAACGTTGTCCACTTCCACTTTCGGCGTAAGTTTAACGTCTTCGGGTAATACTTCATGATAAAGATGGTGCAGGTTTGCAGTACGTTTCTTTTTCATGACTTTTGAAGCCGGAAGCTTCACTGAAGCCCCCGGCCCTCCGACAGGTTAATTTTTTAAGCGATAGCGACTACTGCGTTTACGCAACGCTCCGGCAGAAAAGAGCTGTTCCAGCGCGATTCTGGCTTTATCAAGTGACCAGCCAAAGTGCGCGGCCACTTCCCCTGCCGTCATTCCCTGACGGACCGATGTTAACAACGCCAGTAATTCATCAGAGGATTCAGAGGACACCGGTGTTTCCTGCGTCTTCTCTGATTTCACGTCTGATGTCACTTCCGGCTTCGGTTCTGACTTCTTCGGTTCTGGTTTTCTCGGCTGGCGTGTAAAACCGCCGATCAGCCACTGGGTGTCATCATCCGGCCGCCCTATCTCCTTGCGGCTGATAACACGTCCTGTACGCGCAGCAGCAGCACAACCGGCATCCAGCGCTGCACGACACGCCGCCAGATCGCCTTCCACCACCAGCGTTAGCCTGCCAGGATCGAGCACCTGGTGGCTAAGCAGACGCACGTTCGCGGCTTTCAGCATGGCATCCGCCGCGTCTACAGCAGCCACCATGCCATCCACTTCCAGTAATCCCAGTGAATTGATCATTGCAACCTCTCTTACGCGCGCTGGACAGGATTACGGGCAATATCCAGAACAGCATCAGCGAAGGCGTTACAGGCTGCTTTACAGGCGGCCTGGCTACCGGTTAAAAACGCCGCCGAGTAGTTGGTTTCTGACGGTGGCGGCACGTAGGTAACAATCTGTACATCGGCAGATTTCAGCGCAGCATCAATCCCGTAGGTTGCTTCTAATGGCGGAGCCACCAGATAAGCCATCGGATCGCCCAGTACGCATCCCGCCGTAGCAGAAAGGTATGAACCGGTACGCGATACCACGTGTGCCAGGAAAGCCGTATTTTCTGCATCATTGGCCCACTGGAACGCGGCGCCATTTTCAATATTGGCCACCATCGCATCCAGACCCGCGCGAACTTCCGCCGGGTTAGGTCCACCGAGCATAATCAACACTTCACCTGCCGTTGGAGAAGGTCCGTGCGCCGCACCGGCATACAGCGAGCGGCCATAAACCACTTCGACCATTGCCTGTTTTGTCGCTTCGTCTGCGGCAATATACGCCACGTCATCAGAGTCTGCTGTGATGAGTCCGAGGCTACGTATATGTGGCGGTAATTTAAGTTCGCGGGCAAAACCGTCATTTACCGAGGCAATCACGCGCATGGCGGTGACTGAAGGTCTAATCAAATCTAATGCTGGCATGATGCCTCCTTAACGGGTCATGTTGATGCCGGACGCTTTTTGCTCCAGCATGCGTTTGGCCAAATCCACGATTACCGCAGCCGCTTCGACCGGTGGCGTACCGCCCTGGTGAATGTTGGAAATACAGGTTCTGTCGGCCTCAACGGTGGTCGCCACGCGCGGTGAATAGACGGCGTAGCAGGAAAGACTTTCCGACTGGCCTAAGCCCGGACGTTCACCGACCAGCAGGATCACCGCTTTCGCACCCAGCAGCTCGCCAATCTGATCTTCGATTTTCACGCGGCCATAGCGGACAAAGAACGGCGTGCCAACCTTCAGCCCAGCCTGTTTTAATCCAGACAACAATGGCGGCAGAATCTCTTCGTAGTTGGCGGTGATGGCATCCGTAGACAGGCCATCAGAGACAATCACCTGGACATCCGGGTTCGCCACGCACTGGGATTTCAGCGCTTCAATCGCTTCCGCACTCAGACGACGGCCCATGTCCGGGCGGGTCAGGTACAGATTTTTGTCACTGATTTCCGAGCGCACTTCCAGCAAGCCTTGTGCTTTCACCCACTCTTCCGGCACCTCTTTCAGCACGGTATCTTTCGAGCGTGAGTGGTCAGCCAGGAAGCGCAGCAGCGCCTGGGTACGCGGACGCGGGCCAGCACGACCGGTACAGACACGTGCAGCGGTGCTGCGACGCAGCTCCGTCAACACTTCTGCGCGGTGCGGGTTTTCAACGCCAATCCACGCTTTCGCTTCCGGCGATCCTAAATCCATGGCGCAGCTTTCGCCCGTTGGTGCGGCGCACTGCGTGGTGCTGCATTTCACTTCCGCTGACGGCGCTTGAGCCTGCGGTTGTGACTCACCCATTGACGCCATTACGCTGCGTACAATTTCTTCAATCTGTTTTTGATCCATCGTGTGTCATCCCCGCGTCATCAGAAGAACAGTGACGGATCGCCCGCCCGTTTGGTCAGGCGACCGTTTGCCATAATGCCCATGTTTTCCAGCCAGCGTTCAAACTCCGGCGACGGACGCAGGTTCAGCAACTGGCGCACAGTCGCGGTGTCGTGGAACGCGGTGGTCTGATAGTTAAGCATGATGTCGTCACCGAGCGGCATGCCCATGATGTAGTTGCAGCCTGCGGTGGCGAGCAGAATCATCAGGTTTTCGTTGAGGTTCTGGTCAGCATCGGCATGGTTGGTGTAACAACAGTCACAGCCCATCGAAATGCCGCTCAGCTTGCCCATGAAGTGATCTTCTAAACCGGCGCGAATAATCTGGCGGTCATTGTAGAGATACTCTGGCCCGATAAAGCCGACAACGGTATTCACCAGGAACGGATCGTAGTGGCGTGCCAGCCCGTAGTTACGCGCTTCCATCGTCACCTGATCGGCACCGAAGTTAGCGCCAGCAGAAAGCGCAGACCCCTGCCCGGTCTCAAAGTACAGGCAGTTTTCCCCGGCGATACGGTTGAATTCAGCGCCCACTGCACGCGCCTCGTCCAGCATCGCCAGCTCAACGCCGAACTCTTTCAAGCCTTTCTCGCTACCGCAGATACTCTGGAAAATCAGCCCGCCCGGCGCGCCGCGACGAATCGCTTCGATCTGGGTAGTAACGTGCGCCAGCACGCAGCCCTGAGTAGGAATGTTATATTTGTCGATCACGCCATACACGGTGTCGAGTACGCGGCTTAAGTTCTCCACGTCATCGGTTACCGGGTTAACGCCGATCACCGCATCGCCCGCACCGAAAGAAAGCCCTTCGTAGATTTGCGCGGCAATACTCTGCACATCGTCACGGGTGTCGTTCGGCTGCAAACGGCAGCTGAAGGTGCCCGGCAAGCCGATCGTGGTGTTGGCTTTTTTGATCACCGGCATTTTTTTGCCGCCGTAGATCAGGTCCGCGTTGGAGCAAATTTTTGCCACCCCAGCGACCACTTCTGACGTTAACCCTTTGCGCATAAACGCAATGTCATCGACAGAGGTTTCATCACTCAACACGTACTCGCGCAGCTCACTGATGCTCCAGTTTTTGATGCGGTTATAGGCTGTTTCGTTGACGTCATCCTGAATCAGACGCGTGACGCAGTCCTCTTCATAGGAAATCACCGGGTTGTTGCGAATATCCGCCACCGTCATTTCCGACAACACCTGTTTGGCCGCCACGCGCTCCTGTGAGCTTGTCGCGGCGACACCTGCCAGCACATCCCCCGAACGCAGTTCGTTGGCTTTGGCCAGCACCTCTTTTACATCCTTAAACTGATAAACATTGCCGAACAATGTGGTCTTTAGTTTCATAAGTCGTTCCCTCAGGAAGGAAATGCGAGTGATTTCACCGTCACCGGCACAACCGATCCGCCAAAAAGAGGCGTACCAATGTCGATATAGTCCCCCGCCCGGACAATCACCTCATCGATGACCGCCAGCGGGTGTTGCTGTAACTGTGGGCGTAACAGCATGCCCAGGGCTTTACCAAAATCCTGCTCGGCTACCACCAGCAGGGGATGCGGATTCGGATAACGCGCGACAAAGGCCAGCAGCGCGTCGATGACCGTTAATAGCGCGGCGTAGCGCACCGGCAGCGACCCGGGCAGCGCCAGCACATAGGCGTCTGTTTTCGGATCAAGATCGAGCTGCACCAGCGCCAGCTGCCAGGCCGCCACCAAATCAGCGTCGTCAACCGGGATCGCCACCGGCAGATTGCGCAGCGGAAGCGCCACGCCTTCCAGCCAGATGGTGCTGCCCGACAGCGACAGCGTATGCGCCCCGGCGCCAATCACCGTGGCGCGCACGGTTTGCGCCGGGAACTGCACGTTCATCTCACGCAAGCGCGGATGTTCATGCAGCGCCGTCGCCAGCAGCGGTCCAATGTCAGAAAAACAGAACGGATCGGCAGGCTGGTTGCGGTAGCACTCGCCCACTCCTCCGGAAAGCGTAATCACATCCGGTTTCACGCCCGCAGGCAGTAAACCGGTTTGCATCAGCGCCTGCGCCAGGGCAGAAGGCGTGCCTTCAATCACTTCCACGATCAAATTCGCCATTCGCCGCGCAATCTGAGCAAGCTGCGCCGCATTGAGCGTTCGGGCGTCGGTACCGGCACCAAACACCTCGTCGACAATCATCTGTCCCGGCTGGTGCGCATGGACCACGCGCCCCTGACCGTCAGTTTCCAGCAGTCGTCCCCCGACGTTCAGGCACGCAGAGCCGCTGACCTTTCCGGCATCAAACAGTACGTAGTTTGACGTCCCGCCGCCGATGTCGATATTCAGCACGCTGCACAGACGATGCTCAGACAGCGTTTGTGCACCGGCACCGTGACCGGCAATCACCGATTCCAGGTGCGGACCGGCACTGGCCACCACGAAGTCACCCAGCGACTGGGAGAGCGTCATCACCGCCGGACGGGCGTTGCGGGTTTTCGCGCTTTCTCCGGTAATGATGATCGCGCCGGAATCAACCGTTTCCGGCGCAATACCCGCCGCCTGATACTGAGCCAGGATCAGCGCTTTAAGTTCAGCCTCTTTCAACCCGCCCTGCTTATCGACGGGTGTGAAGAAGACCGGGCTTTGCCAGCTAATTTCGCGTTTGATGAATTCGTAGCGCGGCACCTGCGACACCGCCGCACGGTTAACCAGCTCAAGGCGGGAGAAGATCACCTGAGTGGTGGTGGTGCCGATATCGATACCGACGCTCAGTAGCTGGCGAGTATTCACGATTGCGCCTCCGCTTTTGTTTCTGCGGTTTCCGCGTCAACAACGGCCGGAACGTTTTCGTCTTTTGGCACCAGCATCATCGCTACGCCAATCGCCGTCACACCACCAATCAACTTGCCGACAATCATCGGGAAGATCATGGCGTTCATGTTCGCGGCGGCAAAACCTAAGTGGTCGCCCAGAGCGAAGGCTGCGGAGACCGCGAACGCGCAGTTGATCACTTTGCCGCGGGTATCCATATTTTTCATCATGCCGAACATCGGGATGTTGTTCGCCAGAGTTGCCACCATACCCGCAGCGGCGATATTGTTGATTTTCAGCAGGTTGCCGACACTCATTAGCGGTTTTTCAAACCAACGGGTCAGCAGCAGTACCATCGGGTAGGCACCCAGCAGCACGCAGGAGATAGAACCGATCACTTCGATGGCGCGCATCACTTCGCCGGGCTTATCACCCGCAGACATGAAGATAGGATCGAGACCCGGGATCAGCTCCCAGCCAAGCAGGAACTTAATGACCGCCGCCGCCAGGCCGATGGTGATCAGCGCCACCAGGAACTTGGCGAAGATCTGGAAGCCGTTAATCATTTTTTCCGGGATAAATTTCAGCCCCAGCGCCACCAGGATGGCGACGATCAGCACCGGAATCATGTTCATCAGAATCAGCGCGAAGGTGAACTCCACCGGTTGCCCGTTGATTTCAACCCCGGAGTACATTGCCACCAGACCGCCTGCGATACAGCCAACCGGAATGGTCACGATACCGGCCAGTACGCCCAGAGCCAGATAACGACGGTCTGACGGTTCAATAATTCCCAGCGCAACCGGGATGGAGAAGACCAGCGTCGGCCCCATCATTGCCCCGAGGATCAGGCCAGAGTACAGCCATGCGGCCACGTCGCCACCCGCCAGTTCTTTCGCCAGGAAGAAGCCGCCCATATCACACGCCAGCAGCGTTCCGGCAAACATTGACGGGTTCGCGCCCAGCATTTCATACAGCGGAATAATTACCGGTCCGAGCACATGTGCCAGTACCGGTGCCAGCGCAGTCATACCGACCATCGCCAGGCCCAGTGCGCCCATCGCCATAAAACCTTCTTCAAACTGACCGCCCGATCCCTCAATGCTCTTACCAAACTTACCGAGGAAACGCGCTGAACCACCGAACTGCGACAGGATCCTGTCCACGGCGGCAATCAGCATAAAGAACATCATGATGTACATGATGATTTCGTTAATTCCCATAGCCCTATCTCCATTTGCCAGGTGCTTAGTAGGCCTGATAAGCGCAGCGCCATCAGGCAATGATGTCGCGTTGTTGCCGGATGGCGGCGCGAACGCCTTATCCGGCCTACTTCCTGGTATGCCTTATTGTGCCGCCGTATACAGGTCGATAATCTGTTCCTGCGTGGCGGTGCGTGGGTTGCTGCGTATACAAATATCGTTCAATGCGGCTTGCGCCCAGGTACTGTAATGCTCAGGTTTCGCGCCCACGTCAGCGAGCCGTTTGGTCTGGCCCACTTCGGCGATCAGCTCAACAACCGCGTTGATGGCGTCACGATCGTCTGATTTCTTATTGGTTAACGCCCGCCCGATGTGGCTGAAGCGTTCACGGCACACCATGCGGTTAAAGCCCATTACCGTAGGAAGCAGCATGGCGTTAGCCTGCCCGTGCGGGATGTGCAGCGCAGCACCCGGCTGGTGCGCCATCGCGTGACACAAGCCCAAACCGGCGCTGGAAAAAGCCATCCCCGCCATACAGGAAGCCAGTAACATGCTTTCACGCGCCGCCAGGTCATGGCCGTAGCCCACCGCTTTCGGCAGCGACTTGCCAATCATCGCGATCGCGCCAATCGCCAGGCTGTCGGTAAACGGTGTCGCGTTCAGCGCGCTGTAGGCTTCCACGGCGTGGGTGAGTGCATCGATGCCGGTCATTGCCGTCACGTGCGGTGGTACGCCTTCCGTTACCGCCGCATCGAGAATGGCGACGTCCGGCATCAGCGTGGCGTGGGCCAGCACTTTTTTCAGTCCGGTGGCAGCATCGATAATCACCGTGACGTTGGTGGTTTCTGACCCGGTCCCGGCGGTGGTTGGCACGGCAATCAGCGGTAAACGAGGACGCAGCACGCTGTTTTCCGTCATGTCAGCCAGCGTTTGCGTTGGGTTGGTTACCAGCAACGCGACGGCTTTGGCGGCATCCAGTACCGAGCCGCCGCCGAAGGCCACGACGCCGTCACATTTTGACTCGCGCAGCTGTGCCACCGCCGCGCAAACGTCAGTGATGCACGGCTCACCGACCGGACACGGCCACAGCGTCATCGCCACGCCTTTCATCGCCAGGCTGCGCTCCAGTGAGGCGGTCATTCCCGCTTCATGCAGGAAGCTATCCACCATAACGAACATGTGCGTCAGCCCGCGCGTTTGCGCTTCCTGCCCGCAGGTGCTGAGCGCTCCCAGTCCACATAGCGTGACCGGTGGAACGCTGAACGTTTTTACGCGTTGCAGATTCAGGGCATCGAATGCCTGAAAGAGCGCGGTCTGCAATTCAGCTTGCATAGATTCCTTCCGCTTTTACTTTTCCGCTATTGGCAATCGCCAGCGGGGTCATAAACAGACTGTGCTGCGGTAAATGTACCTGCAGCTCCGGGAAACGCTTACGGAACAGCTCATCAACCCCCGGCTGCATACAGGACCCACCGGCCAGCCATAAATCCATGACGCCCTGCCCGGCAATATGGTGGGCGACAATTTCCGCCATCTTTTCGTAAACCGGCTTCACCACCGGCCAGATTTCTTTGCCGTTACTGCGCTTGTACTGCTCGGCTTCTTCCAGTTGAATACGACGGTTCCCGGCCAGCGTCAGAGAAATGTGATGCCCGCCGGTCGCTTCGTCGGCGGAATAGGTCACTTTGCCCTGCTTCACAATGGCAATACCGGTCGTCCCACCGCCGATATCCACCACGCCTGCGTTATCCAGCTGAAGCAGATCCGCCACAGCGGTGGGTTCATCCAGCACATGGCTAACCTCAAGTCCGGCAGATTCCAGCACGTTGATGGAGATACGCGGGTCCGTTCCTGGCGGGAACGAGGTTGCCGCATGGGTAAAGCGGCAACCCAGTTGTTGTTCGAGCGTATCGAGATGGCGACGAACAATGGTCACGGCACCGAAAAAATCCCAGACGATGCCGTCACGCACGACGTCGGCCCAGTCCAGACACACCGCAACCGGCTGTCCTTCACTGTCGACAACCATCGACACCACATCACAGGTCCCCAAATCAACGCCCAACCACAGCGGTGAATCGCTCGCCGCAGGCGTCTGGTTACACAGCGTTGCTGCTTTTTGCAGCCTGGGTGTGAGCCACAGTTGTTCGTCATGCGCCATCTCTTTCACTCCTTATACGATGCGAAACGCATCCACCAATACACAGCGACGCAGGCGGACAAACGTGCGCGCACTGGTCACCCCTTCCCCGGTTGGCGTAGTAATGGTCATGGTGGTCCAGCCTTCACCGCCAAGCCCAAGACCGGCAATGCACGGTCCGTTCTTGACGAAAATGCTGGTGTCGATGGCGTTAGCCATACGGTTCATGTTATCGATGTTGCGTGAGTGCATCGCCGCCGTATGGTGGCAACCACCTTCAAGCGTGACCGCCAGCGCAATGGCTTCGTCAACGTTAGCCACCCGCACCACCGGCAGCACCGGCATCATCAGTTCAGTTACCGCAAACGGATGTGTGGCTGAGGTTTCGACGAACAACAAGCGGGTTTGCTCCGGGACATTCAGGCCGATCGCCGCGGCGATTTTGGCCGCATCGCGCCCGACCCAGTCACGGCTAACCGTGCCTTTACCGCGTTCATCGACGTTTTTCAGCAGTACCGGTTGCAGCTGTTCGGCCTGAGCCGTGGTCAGTTTGACCGCTTGCTGGCCTTCCATCAGACGCATCAACTCATCAGCAACGCTATCCACGACGATCAGGACTTTTTCATCGGCGCAGATGATGTTGTTATCAAACGACGCACCTTTAACGATGGACTGTGCGGCGCGTGCCAGATCGGCGGTTTCATCCACCACCACTGGCGGGTTACCGGCACCGGCGGCAATCAGACGTTTGTTGGTGTGTTTACGCGCCGATTCCACCACCGCTTCGCCGCCGGTCACCACCAGCAAACCAATGCCTGGGTACTTAAACAGACGCTGCGCGGTTTCGATGTCCGGATTGGCAACGGTCACCAGCAAGTTTGCCGGACCACCCGCAGCGACTACCGCCTGGTTAAGCAGACCAATCGCACGCTGAGAAACGCCTTTTGCAGCAGGATGCGGTGCAAATACCACGCTGTTACCCGCCGCAATCAGGCTGATGGCGTTATTAATGACGGTCGCGGCCGGGTTGGTGGACGGCGTTACCGATGCCACCACGCCCCACGGCGCATTTTCAATCAGCGTCAGGCCGTTATCGCCGGTCAGTACCTGTGGAGACAGGCATTCCACGCCCGGCGTGCCGCGCGCCTGCGCCACGTTTTTGGCAAATTTATCTTCAACGCGTCCCATGCCGGTTTCACTGACGGCAAATTCCGCTAATTCTCTGGCGTGTTTTTCGCCTGCTTCACGAATAGCGTGAATAGCCAACTGGCGCATAGCGACGCTTTTCAGCCCCTGCTGTGCCAGTTTTGCTGCCGCCACTGCGTCATCCAGGGAGGCAAAGACGCCCATTTCTTGAACGGCATTGACGGGTTGACTGCTGTCTTTCATTTTCAGCAGCACCGCTTTCACGACCTGTTCAATATCCTGTTGATTCATGATTTTCTGCCTTATTTATGGAAGATCACCTGACCGCCTGCCACGACTTCATCGACAATGCCAATCACGCACAGATCGACAGGCGATGAGTCACTACTGTGCGCCTGGCGGGCAGAGCTTCCACTGACCAGCAGCACCCACTCTCCGGTTCCCGCTCCGATGCTGTCGGTAGCAACAGCACACTGCCCGTCGGGATTTCCCTGAGCATCAATCATTTCCACCATCAGCAACTTGTCGTGCGCGAGCCCCTGATGGCGTACGGTACAAACAATTTGTCCTGTGACGATTGCCAGTTTCATACCCGCCTCCGTGGCATATTTCAGGTAAAACCTCCCCCTACCCTCCGCAGAAGGTAATGTGAAAAGGAGAGAGGGTGACGCCAGCTTTCTCTTAACAATCCAGTGGCGTCACATGGACGACTTACATATCGTTGCTGTCGCCTTTGAAGCTGATCGGGAATACTTCTTCCAGATCGCCATGCGGACGCGGGATAACGTGTACAGAAACCAGTTCGCCAATACGCTGCGCAGCAGCAGCTCCGGCATCCGTAGCTGCTTTGCAAGCGGCCACATCACCACGAACCATGGCAGTACACAGGCCGCCACCGATCTGCTTCACGCCAACCAGTTTCACGCGTGCCGCTTTAACCATTGCGTCAGAAGCCTCAATCAGTGCAACCAGGCCCCGGGTTTCGATCATTCCTAATGCTTCCATTGTGTTTTCCTCTTAGTAGAAGGGGTCCAGAACGGGACCTAAACAACCAGTGTTTGCGAGGCGCTTTCACGACTCATTTCAGTCTGGCGCGGCACAGCTGCCACCAACGCCAGTTCGATAATTTCCTGCACGCTACAGCCGCGAGAGAGGTCGTGAAGCGGTGCGGCAAGTCCCTGAATCAAGGGGCCTACTGCACGATACCCTCCCAGGCGCTGGGCGATTTTATAACCAATATTGCCTGCCTCCAGCGACGGGAAAACCATCACATTGGCATTGCCCTGTAGCGGACTGGCGGGCGCTTTTTGCGCGGCGACATCCGGTACAAAGGCGGCATCAAATTGCAGTTCACCGTCGACGGTAAGCTGCGGCGCGCGTTCACGAACGATCTCGGTGGCCTGCTGCACGTTAGCGACGTTGGGATGACGGGCACTGCCATTACTTGAAAACGACAGCATGGCCACGCGCGGCTCTTCACCGGTAATCGCCTGCCAGGTTTCCGCACTGGCGATGGCTATATCCGCCAGCTGTGCGGCGGTCGGCTGCGGCACCACGCTACAGTCGGCAAATCCTAATGACGGCCCGAGATACTGCGGCAACATCAGGAAAATCGACGACAGCGTTTTGCAACCCGGCTGTAAGCCAATGATGCGCAACCCGGCACGCAGCACGTTGGCCGTTGACGACAGGTTGCCGGCAATACAGACATCGGCTTTACCGGCACTGACCATCGCGGCGGCAAACATCAGCGGATCGTTGAGTTTTTCCCGCGCATCCGGCGGCGTTTTTTCGCCCGCACGGGCCAGCCAGCGCAGGGCAAACTCTTCACGCATTTGCACATTGCTTTGCGGATCAACAACCTGAATACCGTCCATTGCCACGCGGTGACTGAGGGCAAACTGGCGCAACGCAAATGGGCTGGCAACAAGAATGGGGCGAGCCAGACCGTGCTGATGCAGGTAGTTCGCCGCTTTCAGTACCCGGACATCCAGCGCGTCCGGGAACACCACCCGAGCAGGAGTTCGTTTGGCGAGTTGGCGAGCGCGTTCAATGATCATGACTTCTCCCCCAGTCGCTGTTGGATTTGGCTGACGCTCAGCGGATGCTTCGCCACGCTCAGAATCATCATTACGTAAACCGTACTTGAAAGACGGTTCAGCGCCTGCAGGATATCCGGGCGCAGTACGTCAAAACCCCGAGTGATGAACACCTGCGCCGCCACCGTTTCCGTTTCGCGGACTTTGGTGCGCAGCAAATTAAGCAGTGCAGCATCACGACCGTGGCTGGCTTCCGGCACCAGATGATCGTGGTCGAGGTAGCGCAGCGGTTGATGCGAGAGCCGGTGTAAATCTCCGTCGCTTAAGCCAACGATGGCCTGTGCTTCCAGAGGTTCGTCCATGGCGTCGGCGCGCATAATGTTGCCTAAGCGCGAGCGGATATCCGCCAGCCACGGCTGCCACGGTTCGGCCAGTTCAATCTGTAACCACACGGCCAGCGCAATCGTGCTGTCCAGCGCCGCGCGAAATCCCAGGCGCGGGTCACTTTTAGCGACCATTTTGTCTGCCGTCAGATGCGTCAGCGTGTCAGGTTTCTTCGCCACCGGTTGATGACACAGCTCGCAGCTCGCCTGCGGGTGTGCATCGCTGCTGGTTAAACCATGCACCGGCTGCGGCTGCTGCTGCTCGTCGTCGATAAACAGGCTTCCCTGCTCATCGATAAACTTAATGCGCAGTCGACGACTTTCCAGCAACTCCCGGGCAGACGGCGTCAGGCGAGCATCAGCGGGGAGATGAATTTCAGCCCCTTCGCTGAGCGTATGATTCGCCCTGAGCCATGCTTCGGTAATGAAATCCTTCATACATCCGCCTTAGCAGGACTGCCAGTTCGCAGGCCAGGCCACATACAGGAACTTCACCGTCGTCGGCGTACCAAACTCAATGCTGGAACCTTTCGGGATAAACATCACATCCCCGGCCTTCGCAATCATGGTTTCGCCTTCATGACGAACGTGCAGCTCGCCTTCCAGGATCATGTCGATTTCGTCGTAGTTCAGCGTCCATGGGAAAAATGCGTTATCCCACTGCATAAACCCGGCGGCCATGCTGCTCCCGTCCTGATCGGTGACTAAGTCGGTTAAACCGACACAGTGCGGCTGGGCGCCATCAAAACGGCCAAACTTGACGCTGCTGCCGTCAATGACTTTGACGCCACCTTTGCCGGTCACCGAGGCAAAGCTGGGCTGCATTCCGCCCTGCTCCAGCGACTGTTTCTCCTTCATCACTTTGTCCATCAGCTGCGCGACCAGGCTTTCGGTAAACTGTCCTTCCGGTAACTGCGCAATGATGGTTTCGCGAATACGCTGGCTTTCCGTTTTGCCGTCATCCGCCGCAGTTGGTGCTGCCGTAGACGTTGATACGGCTGCCGGCGCGGATTCATCGCATTCAGTGATAGTGACGCCCAGCAGCGCCGCAACTTCGCGTGCTTCCGGGGTGATGATGCTGGCGCGCAGAACAACCGATACGTCCTGTTCACCGCGTGCGTGGGCCGCACGAATATCGTTAGCTGTGATGAGTTTTTTCACCTGCCCTTTCCTCCTTTTGGCTGAGCTCAGTCAGATAATCCACCAGGTGCTGCACACTGCTTGGGTCGTGGCTATTGAGCTCAAAAATCGGCTCCTGAAACCCTATCCCGCGAAGTAATTGTCGCGTTGCGGCGACATTGGCATCCGGCACATCCGTCTTGCTGATAACGGCGATTTGTCGTTTACTGGCGCCGATATCCAACAGCCCGGCAGGTAAGCGACTTTCTAAATCATTTGCTGCGTGTATATAAATCAACGTATCGACATCCTGCAGCGTGGTAATTAAGGCGTGATACCAGCGCGGATGGCTAAAATATTCTCCCGGGGTGTCGATATCGCCGTTTTCATTAAACTCGACAGCCTGTGTTTTTCTGGCGAGGGAATAATTCCCCTGGAGCGCATTAAAGAGCGTGGTTTTTCCCGCTCCCACCGTACCGACAAACGCAATACGTTTCATCGCCGCCTCTGATTAACTTTTTGTCAGGTTGCACAAAGTGAAATTTAATAACCGGCCCAGACCGCTCACCGTCTGGAGCAACGCCTCTTCCACTGCACCTACAGAGCCGTAGATCACCAGCGCGCCGCTGAATCTATCGAGAAAGCCGATATGTACATCCGCCGCCTTCATGGCTAAATCACCGGCAATCATCGCCGTTTCACCCGGCGTTAAGGTCATAATGCCGATCGCGCCAGACTCGGGAACGCCGATCTTTTTCGCCAACTCTTCGCCGGGGTGCGCTATCAGATGCGCCAGCGTGACCTGTTTCCCCGGCACAAATTCCTGGATGATGCGTTCTTTTTCCATTGCTCACCGCCTCTGCTAAAACTGACCCCATCGTGACAATTTTTCGTCAGAGTAAATAACAAAATTCGGCAACCAGGTTTAAAAGGTGAGGGAGATCACTAAGAAAGGGAAAATAAAAAGGCGCGGGAGAAACCCGCGCCAGAATTAATTAAAGTGAAATTACAGCGGCTGTGTTTGCGCTTCTACAACCGCCAGCGCCACCATATTCACGATACGACGAACAGAGGCGATCGGCGTTAATACATGAACCGGTTTCGCCACCCCCATCAGCACCGGGCCGACTGTTACGCCTTCAGAGCTGGACACGCGTAGTAAGTTGTAACTAATACGCGCCGCTTCCATATTCGGCATCACCAGAATATTGGCGGAGCCTTTCAGCGGACTGTCCGGCATCCGATCGTTACGAATGCTTTCTACCAGCGCGGCATCACCGTGCATCTCACCGTCGATCATCAGTTCTGGCGCACGCGCCTTGATAAGCTCCAGCGCTGCGCGCATTTTGCTGGCCGACGGACAGTTGGAAGAGCCAAAGTTGGAGTGCGACAGCAATGCCACCTTCGGTTCGATACCAAAACGCCGTACGGTTTCGGCCGCCATCACGGCGATTTCCGCCAGCTGATCCGGCGTCGGGTCATCGTTAACGTAGGTATCGGCGATAAAGGTGTTGCCGCTTGGCAGCAACAGCGCGTTCATCGCCCCCGCCGTATGCACACCGTCGCGGTGACCAAATACCGCTTTCACCACGCTGAAATGCTCGTGATAGTCGCCAATCGTGCCGCAGATCATCGCATCCGCTTCACCGCGTTGCACCATGATCGCACCAATCACCGTGGTGTTGGCAATCACCGCACGCTGCGCCTGCTCCTGGGTGATCCCCCGGCGCTTCATGATCTGATAATACTCACTCCAGTACTCTTTGAAGCGCGGATCGGATTCGTTGTTGACGATCTCAAAATCAACACCGGCTTTGATCTGCAGCCCCAGTTTCTGGATGCGCATTTCGATCACGCTCGGACGGCCAATCAGGATCGGCTTCGCCAGACCTAAGGTGATCAATTCCTGGGTCGCATGCAGCACGCGCGCCTCTTCCCCTTCCGTCAGCACCACGCGCTTCGGCGCTTTGCGTGCCAGCGAGAAAATCGGCTTCATGAACAGGTTGGTTTTGTAGACAAACTCACTCAGCTTATCGATGTACGCATCAAAGTCGGCAATCGGGCGCGTTGCCACGCCGGAGTCCATGGCCGCTTTCGCCACCGCCGGTGCAATTTTGACAATCAGACGCGGGTCAAACGGCTTAGGAATGATGTATTCCGGGCCAAAGCTCAGGTCCTGATCGCCATAGGCGGAGGCCACCACTTCGCTCTGCTCAGCATGCGCCAGTTCCGCAATAGCATGTACCGCCGCCAGCTTCATCTCTTCGTTGATTGCAGTGGCACCCACGTCCAGCGCACCGCGGAAGATGAACGGGAAGCACAGGACGTTGTTGACCTGGTTCGGGTAGTCGGAGCGACCGGTACAAATAATGGCATCGGAACGCACTTCTTTCGCCAGCGGCGGCAGAATTTCCGGTTCCGGGTTGGCCAGCGCCAGAATCATCGGCGCACGCGCCATTTTCTTGACCATCTCCTGGCTCAGCACTTTCGGGCCGGAACAGCCAAGGAAGATGTCAGCCCCGTCGATCACGTCATCCAGTGTACGCTTGCCGTCATCTTCCACCGCGTAGGCTGCTTTAGTTTCAGCCATATTTGGTTCGCGATCTTTGTAAATCACACCTTTGGAGTCGCAGACCACAATGTTGTGCTTCTGCATGCCCAGCGCCACCAGCAGGTTCATACAGGCAATCGCCGCCGCCCCCGCACCGGACACCACCATACGCACATCAGAGATATTCTTCTCCACCACCCGCAGACCGTTGAGGATCGCAGCGGTGCTGATGATAGCCGTGCCGTGCTGGTCGTCATGAAATACCGGAATATTCATGCGCTCACGCAGTTTTTGCTCTATGTAGAAGCATTCCGGCGCTTTGATATCTTCGAGGTTGATGCCGCCAAACGTCGGCTCAAGGGCCGCCACCACGTTAATAAATTTATCCGGATCGAGTTCGTCGACTTCAATATCGAACACGTCAATCCCGGCAAATTTCTTAAACAGAACGCCTTTCCCTTCCATCACCGGTTTGCCGGCCAGCGCACCAATGTTGCCCAGCCCCAGTACCGCAGTACCGTTGGAAATCACCGCCACCAGGTTGCCGCGCGCGGTGTATTTGTAGGCCGCCAGCGGGTCTTTTTCAATCTCCAGACACGGGGCAGCAACACCGGGTGAATAGGCCAGCGCCAGGTCACGTTGGGTGGCAAGGGGTTTGGTTGGCGAAACCTGAATTTTGCCGGGTACTGGAAACTCGTGGAAATCGAGGGCGCTTTGTCTTAACTGGTCATCCATCTTGTTGTTCCTTTCACGTATCGATCAATAAAGTGGCGCAGGTAACCCTTTTGCAGAGCCGCACATTATCACCTCAGTCAGCGGCGCAAACTTTGAAGGTCGCCAAACTCTCACTACTCAAAGAAAGAATTTGTTATCAATTTATAACAGCCATGTTACCTGCTTAAGCCAGCAATACCATGCCTGTCTGCTATGCTTTTTGCTGACAACGCCTGCAAATTCTCCAAAAGTGTGAATTAACACACGCTCTAACACTTTACTTTTCAAGGAGTATTTCCTATGACCCGTAAAGAGCTTGCCAATGCCATTCGTGCGCTGAGTATGGATGCGGTCCAGAAAGCCAACTCAGGCCATCCCGGCGCACCGATGGGCATGGCCGATATTGCCGAAGTGCTGTGGAACGATTTTCTCCGCCATAACCCGAGCGATCCTCACTGGTACGATCGTGACCGGTTTATTTTGTCCAACGGTCACGCCTCAATGCTGCTTTACAGCCTGCTGCATCTTTCCGGTTACGACCTGCCGTTGGACGAGTTAAAGAACTTCCGCCAGCTGCATTCAAAAACGCCCGGGCACCCGGAACTGGGCTACACGCCGGGCGTGGAAACCACCACCGGGCCATTGGGTCAGGGCCTGGCGAACGCCGTCGGGCTGGCGGTGGCCGAACGAACGCTGGCCGCGCAGTTTAATCAGCCGGGCCATGAGATTGTCAGCCATTTCACCTATGTTTTTATGGGCGACGGCTGCCTGATGGAAGGGATTTCCCACGAAGTCTGTTCGCTGGCGGGGACGCTAGGACTGGGCAAGCTGATCGGCTTTTACGACCACAACGGCATCTCTATTGATGGCGAAACCAAAGGCTGGTTTACCGACGATACCGCGAAGCGCTTTGAAGCGTATCACTGGCATGTGGTACACGAGATAGACGGGCACGATCCTGAAGCGGTGAAGAAAGCCATTCTGGAAGCCCAAAGCGTGACCGATAAGCCATCACTCATTATCTGTCGGACGGTAATTGGCTTTGGTTCGCCGAATAAGGCCGGGAAAGAAGAGGCGCACGGCGCGGCACTGGGTGAAGAAGAAGTGGCGTTGACCCGCCAGAAGCTGGGCTGGCATCATCCCGCCTTTCACATCCCCAAAGAGATTTATCGGGCCTGGGACGCGCGGGAAAAAGGCGAAAAAGCCCAGCAGGACTGGAATACGACCTTCTCCGCGTACCAGCAAGCACATCCTGAACTGGCAGCAGAGTTTACCCGCCGGATGCGTGGTGGGCTGCCAAAAGAGTGGGAAAAGAGTACCGAGAAATACATTCGCGAATTGCAGGCTAATCCGGCAAAAATTGCCACCCGTAAGGCATCGCAAAACACCCTCAACGTCTATGGCCCGATGCTGCCCGAACTGCTTGGCGGCTCTGCCGATCTCGCCCCCAGCAACCTGACTATCTGGAAAGGCTCAACCTCGCTGAAAGACGACCCGGCCGGGAATTACATTCACTACGGCGTGCGTGAATTTGGCATGACCGCCATTGCCAACGGCATTGCCCATCATGGCGGTTTTGTCCCGTATACAGCCACCTTCCTGATGTTTGTCGAATACGCCCGTAACGCCGCACGCATGGCAGCATTAATGAAGGCCCGACAGATCATGGTCTATACCCACGACTCGATTGGTCTGGGGGAAGACGGTCCGACTCACCAGGCGGTAGAGCAGCTCGCCAGCCTGCGCCTGACGCCCAACTTCAGCACCTGGCGTCCGTGCGATAAGGTCGAAGCGGCAGTAGGCTGGAAACTAGCCGTTGAGCGCCATAACGGTCCCACGGCGCTGATCCTTTCCAGGCAGAACCTGGCACAGGTTGAACGCACGCCTGAGCAGGTCAAAGAGATTGCCCGCGGCGGCTACGTGCTGAAAGACGGCGGCGGGAAGCCGGATATTATCCTGATTGCTACCGGGTCAGAGATGGAGATCACGCTGCTGGCGGCGGAGAAATTGACAGGTGAAGGCCGTAACGTCCGCGTGGTCTCTCTGCCCTCAACGGATATCTTCGACGCCCAGGATGAGGCGTACCGGGAATCGGTCCTGCCAGCCAGCGTCAGCGCGCGCGTGGCGGTGGAAGCGGGCATTGCCGACTACTGGTACAAATACGTCGGGCTGAAAGGGGCTATTGTCGGCATGACTGGCTATGGGGAATCCGCCCCGGCGGACAAATTATTCCCGTACTTCGGCTTTACGGTAGAGAACATCGTCGAAAAAGCGCATAAGGTGCTTAACGGGTGATCGTCGCCATCAAGCCCGTAGGTCGGATAAGGCATAGCCGCATCCGGCGTTAAATTAACGGGTGATCCACAACGTGGGCCAGGCGTCCGGGCCATGCCAGTTATCACAGCTTGGCTCTTGTGCATAACGCACCAGACGAAAACGCTGGCCGTCAAAACGCCAGCGCGTCTGGATCCCGCAGTCCGACAAGCCACGCCCCCTGGCGAGCGTAATCAGCTCGCGCGATTTTTCATCGAACGCAGCATTGGTCAACTCCATATCATTGCTTTCTGCATCCGTTTTAAACGGCAGGCTCAACCGCACGGGGCGAGAAGTCAGCGGTTTGCTGCGGGACACAATCCATGCCAGATCGATGGTGTTATACGCCCCAGCTTCACAGCCAATCATCAGCAACGCTTTGTCGTCCGTTAACGCAGACACCCGCACCTCGCGACGCATCGGGTCGAGCGAACAGCGCATGCCATTTATCCGCCAGTTCCCGTAATCCAGCAGGTCGTTGCGCTCTTGTTCAGACAGGGGGGTTGGCGTGGGATTAACGATGGCCACGCCTTTCAGGGCGGGAGCCGGTGGCACGCTGAGCGGCGGCTCGCCACCTTTTTCTATCCAGGCAGTTTCGCTGCCTACGCGTTTTTGCTGCGCGTCAATAAACAGCAGTGAGGCTTTCAGTCCTGCCAGCGACAAGGTTTGCCCCCCTTTTTGCAGGGTAATCGTCTGCGCGTTTTGCACGGTCTGTAAAAAGGCGCTAATGGTGACAGGATCGTCAGTCATCAGATGCCAGGGCGTAATGTTCCAGTGCTCGCCGGTCAGCGATAACGGTGCACCGTCGAGCAGCAGACGCGGCGCAATCTCTGCCTCTCTGGCATCGGGGGAGTCCAGTCCCCCCAGTTCGATGCGCAACACCGCGTCGGTATGCGCCCCGGCGCTGCGGCTTAGGGTCATCACCAGGCCGTGATGTTCACCGGTATTGCGCGCCACGCAAAAATTCTGGTTATTGCAGGTCACCTGCCAGTCGGAAAATGCCTGCTGCGCAGGAGCCGCCCACAAAAAGCGGACCGGCAGCAAACCGAGCAGAAAGATGAAAATAACGCGATAGCGCATGGACGGTACAACCCCGAAGTCAAAACCAACAACCTGAGCCGTATCTTCCTTGCGCGATTGATGAGGCTCAATCAGAATCGTCGGATTGGCCGTTATTTTGTAAAGAAATATAAATTCCGATCATGAGTCCATGAGATGTGACGACTGCAAATAGTTCAGCAATAGCACCGTTTTACCATCTCGGATCTCGCCAGTTTTGATCATCTCCAGCGCCTGCGTAAAGGGGAGCTCCAGAACCTCAATATCTTCATCTTCAACGCCGCCGCCGGCATTCGCCCGCTGGCTGTCACTGTATTGCGCGATAAAAAAGTGGATTAATTCGGTCACGCCGCCCGGCGACATGTACAACTCAAACAGTTTACGCACCTCACCCACTTCATAGCCGGTCTCTTCTATCGCCTCTTTGCGAATGCAGGCTTCCGGCTCGTCGTTGTCCAGCAGTCCGGCGCAGGTTTCTATTAGCTGTCCGCTTTCGTTACCGTTGACCCAGGTCGCGACGCGAAACTGGCGGATCAGCACCACGGTCTTTTTCTCCGGGTTATACAGCAGGATGGTGGCCCCGTTACCGCGATCGTAAACCTCGCGTTTGTGGCGGATGACCTCGCCGTTGCTACGGGTCAGTTCATAGGTGATATTGCGCAGGATGAAGTAGTTATCGGAAAGGACTTTGTCTTTGATGAGGGTAATTTTTTGCGACATACCGGCTCCACGGAGAGAAGTGAGCAATAATACTACGCCGTGAAACCGGGTTTGTCTGCGCGCAATGTAGGCCAGATAAGCGACGCGCCATCAGGCAATCATGCGGCGCATTGCCGGATGACAACGCTAACGCGTTTTATCCGGCCTACTCGCTGATTAGTGAGATTTAACTGATTTTATACCCAGCCAGTCGACGATCCCCTGTGCGGCATGACGCCCTTCTGCCATGGCCGTCACCACCAGATCGGCTCCGCGCACCGCGTCGCCCCCGGCAAAAATCTTCGGGTTCGTGGTTTGATAACGGTAAGCGCTCTCAACATCAGCAGCGATACGTCCCCAGCTATCGACCTTCACGCCGTGCGCCTCGAGCCACGGCATGCCGTGCGGATGAAAGCCAAACGCCATGATCACTGCATCAGCAGGCATCACAAATTCACTCCCGGCGACAGGAACCGGACGACGACGCCCCTGTGCATCAGCCTCACCGAGCTGGGTACGTAAGAAACGCACGCCGCTGACACGCCCTTCGGCATTCAGCACCAGCTCAACCGGCTGGACGTTAAACTCAAAGTTAGCCCCCTCTTCGCGGGCATTTTTGACCTCTTTTTTAGAACCGGGCATGTTGGCTTCATCCCGACGGTAAGCGCAGGTGACCTGGCTTGCCCCGTGGCGCAGCGCAGTGCGCACGCAGTCCATAGCCGTATCGCCGCCGCCGAGCACCACGACGTTCAGTCCGGCGGTGTCAACAAACGGCTCTTCCGACAGTTCATCCAGTCCCATAACCTGCTTGGTATTGGCAATCAGGAACGGCAGCGCGTCATATACACCGGGGGCGTCTTCATTCGGCAGATCCGCTTTCATCGAACGATAGGTCCCGACGCCCACGAACACCGCATCGTAGTCATCCAGCAGCGCGGCCAGCGTCACGTCCTTGCCGACTTCGCAGTTCAGCTCGAAATGAATACCCATGGCACTGAAGATTTCACGACGGCGCGCCAGCAATGATTTATCCAGTTTGAAGGCCGGAATACCAAACGTCAGTAAGCCGCCAATTTCAGGGTGGCGATCGAAAACGGTAGCGCTGACGCCGTTGCGGGCTAACACATCCGCACAGGCCAGCCCCGCCGGGCCCGCGCCGATAATGGCGACGCGTTTATCGACTTTCTGTACATGGCTTAAGTCCGGTCGCCAGCCTTTGCTCAGCGCGCGGTCAGAGATGTAACGTTCAATATTGCCAATGGTGACCGCACCGTGTTCATCACGTACCGTGCAGGCCCCTTCGCAGAGTCGGTCCTGCGGACAGACGCGTCCGGTGATTTCCGGCAGGCAGTTGGTCTGGTGCGAAAGCTCGACCGCTGCGTCAATGTTTCCGGCTTTCACCAGTTCGATCCACTGTGGAATATGGTTGTGCAGCGGGCACGTCCACTCGCAAATACTGTGCTCACCGCACTTCAGGCAGCGGGAGGCTTCCCGTTCAGCCTGCGCCGTGCGGAACGGCAGATAAATCTCATCAAAGCTGGTTTTGCGGGCTTCAATCGGCAGTTTATCGGGCTCACCGCGCGCGGGCGTGGCCTGCATTTGTTCAACTTTACTCGTGACATGCGGCGTCACTCCGCTGGCAATCGCATGCCAGGGTTGACTCTCCTGACTGGCTGCGCGCAGCCTGCGTGCTTTTGACAGACCGGCAAGCGAGCTTTCCGTTACCTGCTGTAGCGCCTGCGCCGGACAATTTTCGACGCAGGCCGGTCCCTTTTCCCGCCCCTGACACAAATCACACTTATACGCGGTCGCTTTCACCTTTCCTTTCGCCACGGGTGTCAGTACGATCTGCATCGTGCCAAATGGACAGGCAACAACGCAGGATTTACAGCCAATGCACTTTTTCGCGTCCACCTGCACGCTGTCATTGTCATGGCAGATGGCGCCATTCGGGCAGCTTCTGGCGCAGGGCGCGTCTTCACAGTGGCGGCAGGTCACCGCACTGCGCTGGTGCTGATGTTTGATGACGGTAATGCGCGGCTGAAAATGCCGTTGGCTCAGGACATGCTGCTCATCGTTATGCGCCATGACACAGGCGACCTCACAGGCGTGGCATCCCAGGCACTGTTGGCTGTTGACCATAATAAAACGATTCATGGCTTCCTTCTTTTTTGGTTGCAAAAACCTTATTCTTTATATGACTGTTATTAACCGACCCTGAAGTGAGCGGCAATGTCCATTTGCCCAGAAAGTACAACTATTTATCCAGAACCTGTGGCAGATCAATTTATTTCATCGCATATGAAATTGTGTTTCAGTTACCATCCTGTTTCATGGCGATTTTATTAACATTTAACAAATACACTGAGTCTTTCGGGCTGCAACCAGGCGCGAGGCGCATGGTGTGAGGATGTGCGAGTGACGGTAAAGCGTCCTGTCTCGGCCAGTTTAGCCAAGGCTTTTTTCTACATCGTGCTGCTGTCAATTCTCTCTACGGGTATTGCGCTGCTTACGCTCACCAGCAGTTTGCGCGACGCGGAGGCGATTAATATTGCCGGTTCCCTGCGTATGCAAAGCTATCGGCTGGGGTATGACCTGCAAAGCCAAAGCCCGCAGATCAGCGCCCACCGCCAGCTTTTTCAGCAGGCGTTAAACGCGCCGGCATTACAAAATCTAAACGCCTGGTATGTTCCAGAAGCGGTAAAAAGCCGCTATGGACGTCTGCATGCGAACTGGCTGGAAATGAACGCCCGGCTGATAAGTGGCGATTTGCCCTGGTATCAGGCCAATATCAACAACTATGTCAATCAAATCGACCTCTTCGTGCTGGCGCTGCAGCATTATGCTGAGCGCAAAGTGATGCTGGTGTTTGGTATCTCGCTGGCAGGCGGGATCGGCATATTTACGCTAGTGTTCTTTACTCTGCGGCGGATTCGCCAGCAGGTGGTACGTCCCCTCAATAAGCTGGTGATGGCCAGCCAGCAGATTGAACACGGTCAGTTTGATATCCCCCAACTGGATACCGGCTTGCCCAACGAACTGGGGCTGCTGGCGAAGACGTTTAGCCAGATGTCGAGTGAACTGCATAAACTGTACCGCTCGCTGGAAGCCTCCGTGGCGGAAAAAACACACGATCTTCACGAAGCCAATCGCCGCCTGGAAGTGCTGTATCAGTGCTCTCAGGCGCTGAATACCAGCCAAATTGACGTGCACTGCTTCCGCCATATTTTACAAATTGTCCGCGAGCACGACGCCGCATATTTCCTGGAACTCACCGTCGGGGATAATTGGCGGATCAGCGAAGGAACGAAAAGTGCCGACCTGCCGATGCAGATCCTGCCGGTCACCATGCAGGACACCGTCTATGGCGAACTACACTGGCAAAGCCCTAACGTGAGTGCTTCTACGCCGCTGCTTAATAGTGTGTCAACCATGCTGGGACGCGGCCTGTACTTCAACCAGGCGCAAAAACATTTTCAGCAGCTGTTGTTAATGGAAGAGCGAGCGACCATCGCGCGTGAGCTCCATGACTCGCTGGCACAGGTGCTGTCTTATTTGCGCATTCAGTTAACGCTACTGAAGCGTTCGATTCCGGAAGATAATGCCCCGGCGCAGAGTATCATGGCCGATTTCTCCCAGGCGTTGAACGATGCGTATCGTCAACTGCGCGAGTTGCTCACCACCTTCCGCCTGACCTTACAGCAGGCCGATCTGCCTTCTGCCCTGCATGAAATGCTGGAAACGCTGCAAAACCAAACATCGGCTAAACTGACGCTCGATTGCCGGCTACCGACGCTGGCGCTGGATGCGCAAATGCAGGTGCATCTGTTGCAGATCATCCGCGAAGCGGTGTTGAACGCCATTAAACACGCCAGTGCGAGCGAAATTGCCGTCAGCTGCGTGACTGCACCAGATGGGAATCATACCGTGTATATCCGCGATAACGGCGTCGGCATCGGTGAACCGCAAGAACCTGCGGGGCATTATGGTTTGAATATTATGCGTGAGCGCGCGGAAAGACTCAGCGGTACACTGACCTTCTCGCAACCCTCCGGGGGCGGCACGCTGGTCAGCATTAGTTTTCGATCGGCAGAGACGGAAAGTCAGCTAACGTAAAGAACAGCAATGCGCCGTCTGGTCTGCATCCAGTCCAGACGGCGTTGGCACGAAAGGTACGCTGTAAACGCGTATGATAATTTACATTATCTTCTTTTTTTCTCCACGTTTGGCCCGTACCTTGCCGCTACAGTGAAGCAAGTCATACCGATAACGATACGCAGAAACACGAGGTCCTCTTTTAATGGCGAATTTCTTTATCGATCGCCCCATTTTTGCCTGGGTGTTAGCTATCCTGTTGTGTCTCACAGGAACCCTGGCTATTTTTTCGCTGCCCGTTGAGCAATATCCCGATCTGGCGCCGCCGAACGTGCGCGTCACCGCAAACTATCCAGGTGCGTCGGCACAAACCCTGGAAAATACCGTCACCCAGGTTATCGAGCAAAACATGACCGGTCTCGATAACCTGATGTATATGTCGTCGCAAAGCAGCGGAACCGGCCAGGCGTCGGTGACGCTCAGTTTTGTGGCAGGGACCGATCCTGACGAAGCCGTACAGCAGGTACAAAACCAACTGCAGTCGGCGATGCGTAAGCTGCCGCAGGCGGTACAGGATCAGGGGGTGACGGTACGTAAAACCGGGGATACCAATATCCTGACTATCGCCTTTGTCTCCACCGACGGCTCAATGGACAAGCAGGATATTGCCGACTACGTGGCGAGTAATATTCAGGACCCGCTCAGCCGTATTAACGGCGTGGGGGATATTGACGCCTACGGCTCTCAATACTCCATGCGTATCTGGCTCGACCCGGCCAAGCTGAACAGCTTCCAGATGACCGCCAAAGACGTCACCGACGCTATTGAGTCGCAGAATGCGCAAATTGCGGTTGGCCAACTCGGCGGTACGCCTTCGGTGGACAAACAGGCGCTGAATGCGACGATCAATGCTCAGTCATTGCTACAAACGCCGGACGATTTCCGCGCGATTACGCTGCGCGTGAACCAGGACGGTTCCGACGTCAAACTGGGCGACGTCGCCACAGTCGAAATGGGCGCAGAGAAATACGATTACCTCAGCCGCTTTAACGGCAATCCGGCCTCCGGTCTGGGGGTGAAATTAGCCTCTGGCGCCAATGAAATGGCGACGGCGAATCTGGTTATCAATCGCCTGAATGAGCTGTCGCAATATTTCCCGCACGGACTGGAATACAAGGTGGCGTATGAAACCACCTCCTTCGTCAAAGCGTCGATTATCGACGTGGTCAAAACGCTGCTGGAAGCCATCTCGCTGGTCTTCCTCGTGATGTATCTGTTCCTGCAAAACTTCCGTGCGACGCTTATCCCAACCATCGCCGTCCCGGTGGTGTTAATGGGCACCTTCTCCGTGCTCTATGCCTTTGGTTACAGCGTCAACACGCTGACGATGTTTGCGATGGTGCTGGCCATAGGCCTGCTGGTCGATGATGCCATTGTGGTGGTGGAGAACGTCGAGCGCATCATGAGCGAGGAAGGCCTCTCGCCGCGTGAAGCCACGCGGAAATCGATGGGGCAGATCCAGGGTGCGCTGGTGGGTATCGCCATGGTGCTGTCGGCGGTGTTTATCCCAATGGCCTTCTTCGGCGGCACCACCGGGGCGATTTACCGCCAGTTCTCGATAACCATCGTCTCGGCAATGGTGCTGTCGGTGCTGGTGGCGATGATCCTGACCCCGGCCCTGTGCGCCACATTGCTCAAGCCGCTGCATAAGGGTGAACATCACGGTCAGACCGGGTTCTTCGGCTGGTTTAACCGCATGTTTAACCGCAATGCTGAACGCTATGAAAAAGGCGTTGCCCGAATTTTACATCGCAGCCTGCGCTGGATCCTGATCTACGGCTTGCTGCTCGGCGGCATGGTATTCCTGTTCCTGCGCCTGCCAACCTCGTTCCTGCCGCTGGAAGACCGCGGCATGTTTACCACCTCGGTACAGCTGCCCAGCGGTTCCACGCAGCAGCAAACATTAAAAGTGGTGGAAGAAGTCGAGAAGTATTATTTCACCCATGAAAAAGACAACATCATGTCGGTCTTCTCAACCGTCGGCTCTGGCCCTGGTGGCAACGGGCAGAACGTAGCGCGTATGTTCGTCCGCTTAAAAGACTGGGACGATCGCGACACGACCACCGGCACCTCATTTGCCATTATCGAACGCGCCACCAAAGCCTTTAACCAGATTAAAGAGGCGCGCGTTTTTGCCAGCAGCCCTCCGGCCATCAGCGGCCTGGGTAGCTCTGCCGGTTTTGATATGGAGTTGCAGGATCACGCCGGTGCGGGTCATGACGCGTTAATGGCCGCACGGGACAAACTGATAGAACTTGCCGGGAAGGACACCTCTCTCACCCGCGTACGTCATAATGGCCTCGACGACAGCCCGCAGCTGCAAATTGATATCGATCAGCGCAAAGCACAGGCGTTGGGGGTTTCTATCGATGATATCAACGACACGCTGCAGACAGCCTGGGGCTCCAGTTACGTCAATGACTTTATGGACCGCGGCCGTGTGAAAAAAGTCTACGTGCAGGCGGCGGCGAAATATCGCATGCTCCCTGACGACATCAACCTGTGGTACGTGCGCAACAATAGCGGCGGTATGGTGCCGTTCTCGGCGTTTGCCACCTCGCGCTGGGAAACCGGTTCACCGCGTCTGGAACGCTACAACGGCTACTCTGCCGTCGAGATCGTCGGCGAAGCCGCGCCCGGCGTCAGTACCGGGACGGCAATGGACGTGATGGAATCGCTGGTGCATCAGCTCCCGACTGGGTTTGGCCTCGAATGGACGGCGATGTCGTATCAGGAACGGCTCTCGGGCTCTCAGGCCCCTGCCCTGTACGCTATTTCGCTGCTGGTGGTGTTCCTGTGTCTGGCGGCGCTGTACGAAAGCTGGTCGGTACCGTTCTCCGTCATGCTGGTAGTGCCGTTGGGGGTGATTGGTGCGCTGCTGGCGACCTGGATGCGCGGTCTGGAAAACGACGTTTATTTCCAGGTCGGGCTATTAACAGTTATCGGGCTGTCGGCGAAAAACGCGATATTAATTGTTGAGTTCGCCAATGAGATGAATGAAAAAGGACACGATTTGCTCGACGCCACGCTGCACGCCTGTCGTCAGCGTTTACGTCCAATTTTAATGACCTCGCTGGCATTTATCTTCGGGGTGCTGCCGATGACCATCAGCAGCGGCGCAGGCTCCGGCGGTCAGCATGCGGTAGGGACCGGCGTGATGGGCGGGATGATATCCGCCACCATTTTGGCTATTTACTTCGTGCCTCTGTTTTTTGTGCTGGTACGCAGGCGCTTCCCGTTGAAGCCACGCCCGGAATAATCAGAGCACAAAAAAGGCGACTTATTATGAGTCGCCTTTTTTTATCCCTTGCGGGATCAGGATGTCTGCCAGAAATTTATTTACGAAGCATCACTTCGATAAAGTCTTTCCAGTTCCCCAGTTCACGTTCAATCATAACAACCTCTCTTATTATTATGAGCATTCTACGAAATCATCATCATTAAAAGAAGACAATTTAACCAATGGTTGTGATTGCATCCTCCCGAGTGTGGGGTGTATGTCATCACTATGTGCTATACCCATAAATTTTATGTGACTTACGGCAATATTTTGAAATATTCATACATAATCTACGACTTTGACAATTCTGATGGAAAAACAGTCAGATGCAAAGCAGTAAATTCTGAATTTTACGCCATCCCTGATTCTGGAACTTTCAGGAATCATTATTCACTGTTGTTCAACAATGTTATATTTTTCTATAACGATTGAGTGACACTATGTATTATCTGCAATAACACAGATTAAGAATAAATATTCAAATTACGTCAATAAGGATTCAAATGATCACCCTTTACGGCATTAAAAACTGCGATACAATTAAAAAAGCCCGACGCTGGCTGGAGGGACGCGGTATTGAGTACCGCTTCCATGATTATCGCGTTGACGGTCTGGATAACGCACTCATGCAGTCCTTTATCAGCGAGTTAGGCTGGGAGCCGCTGCTCAATACGCGCGGGACCACCTGGCGTAAACTGGACGAAGCCACGCGTAGCCACATCACCACGGCTGACGCCGCCGCCGCGTTGATGATTGAAATGCCTGCAATTATCAAACGCCCATTGCTCTGCGCGCCGGGTAAGCCTATGCTGCTGGGTTTTAGTGAATCCAGTTATACTCTGTTTTTTAATGAGGTGTAGTCTATGTCGTGCCCGGTTATTGAGCTGACACAGCAGCTTATTCGCCGTCCTTCTCTGAGCCCGGATGATGCCGGGTGCCAGGCGTTAATGATTGAGCGCCTGCGCGCGGTAGGTTTTACCGTTGAGCGTATGGATTTTGGTGACACACAGAATTTTTGGGCATGGCGCGGACAGGGTGAGACGCTGGCATTTGCCGGTCACACCGACGTCGTGCCTGCCGGCGATGTTGATCGCTGGATCAATCCGCCATTTGAACCGACAATCCGCGACGGCCTGCTGTTCGGGCGCGGCGCTGCCGATATGAAAGGTTCACTGGCGGCGATGGTCGTGGCGGCAGAACGCTTTGTCGCCCAACATCCTAATCATAAAGGCCGTCTGGCATTTTTAATCACCTCTGACGAAGAAGCCAGCGCGAAAAATGGCACTGTAAAGGTGGTTGAAGCGCTGATGGCCCGTAACGAGCGACTGGACTATTGCCTGGTCGGCGAGCCGTCCAGTACTGAAATCGTCGGCGACGTGGTCAAAAACGGGCGTCGGGGTTCGCTGACCTGCAACCTGACGATTCACGGGGTTCAGGGACACGTGGCCTATCCGCATCTGGCCGATAACCCGGTGCACCGCGCGGCGCCGATGCTGAATGAACTGGTAAGCATTGAATGGGATCAGGGCAATGAATTTTTCCCCGCGACCAGCATGCAGATTGCCAATATTCAGGCAGGAACCGGCAGCAATAACGTCATCCCCGGCGAGCTTTTTGTTCAGTTCAACTTCCGGTTCAGCACCGAACTCAACGATGAGATGATCAAATCGCGGGTGCTGGCGCTGCTGGATAAGCATCAGCTGCGTTATACCGTCGACTGGTGGCTTTCCGGTCAGCCGTTCCTGACGGATCGCGGTAAACTGGTGGATGCAGTGGTCAACGCCATTGAGCACTATAATGAAATTAAACCGCAGTTACTGACTACAGGCGGGACATCCGACGGGCGCTTTATTGCCCGCATGGGGGCGCAGGTAGTAGAACTTGGGCCGGTCAATGCCACCATTCATAAAATTAATGAATGTGTTAATGCCGCCGACCTGCAGCTGCTTGCCCGTATGTATCAACGTATCATGGAGCAGCTCGTCGCCTGATGAGCGTTCCTGCAAGAGGAAATGAGCATGGACTTGCTGGCAAAGTATTGGTGGATTTTAGTACTGGTTTTTCTGGTAGGCGTACTGCTGAACGTGATTAAAGATCTCAAGCGCGTTGACCATAAAAAATTTCTCGCCAATAAACCGGAGCTTCCCCCGCATCGCGACTTTAACGATAAATGGGATGATGACGATGACTGGCCGAACAAGGATCAGCCGAAGAAATAAACGCAGTCCCGTAGGCCCGGTAAGCGTTAGCGCCACCCGGCATTAAGTACCGGATGGCGGCCTCGCCTTATCCGGCCTACGGGCTAGATCATTTCGATCACATCATCATCGTGGGGCTTACCGCCGCTTAGTGCTTCATCGAAGTAGTGCTTCGGTACGGTAAACCGCAAATGATCGAGCGCAAACTGCATGCTGCGATCGTCAATGGCATGGCCAAGATCCTCGACGATATCCAGCGTCACATCCCCTCCGGCACGAATTAATGCTTCCTGCGCGGCAACGGCGTGAGATAACTCGATCACCCGGTCTTCCCCGCCGTGAATCAAATGCACTGTCGTCGCGGTGGTTGCCGTCTCCGGCAAAGTGGCGTAGCGGCCATTGAAGGCAATGACCCGCGACGCCAGTCCCGGCTCGGCTTTGATGCTCTCAAGCGACATAATAGACCCCTGAGAAAAACCAATCAGCGCGGTAGCCTGAGGCGAAACGCCGCTTTGCTTCTGCCAGTAACGCACGGTTTCGATAAACACCGGCATGATGGCATCAACCCGCTCCTGACGGTTCTCTTCCGTTACACCCTGCACCGAAAACCACTGACGTCCGCCGGTGGAACCGTAAGGCTGTGCCCCCCCAATGCTGACAATCAGCGCATCCGGGAACAGCGGGGCGAACCAGGAACCAATTTCGCCCATAGCAACCGGGTTATCGCCGACGCCATGAAACAACAGCAACAGCTGTTGCGCGGGTTTATCGGGACTTTGAACAACAAAATGGTCATGTTTCATGGCGATCTCCTTAACTGATAAGAGTAATTCTACGCCGCTTAATCGCAATGACCATGCCAGGAAATTGAAGAAGTCAGTGAAAAAATTGCCATTGCATAATGCGATTCTGTAGCTGTTGCGTCCGGGCCGCATCGTTCTGGGCCAACGCCTGCGCCGCTTCAGCTCGCTGAACCAACAACAGCGCTTTACGCCCGGGCACCTTCAGTCGTAGGCACAGTTCAGCGTCGCCGCATCTCTCGTCGACACGTCCGCGCAATGCCGGAAGAGGTAGCTCGCTGCCCTGGAGCAGGCGACTCAGACAGCCTAACGACGTGAGCAGCGGCCGATGCGCAAAGGCAAATCCAGCCAATGCCTGCCAGTCGTCATCATTAAGCGTAGTCTCTTTCAGCGGCACGACCGGGATCGCCTCATCGTTCCACTGTGCCAGAACGTCAGCATCCCGACGCAGGCGCAGGTGTTCGGTTGCGGCCAGGCGTTTTCCCGCCTCGCTGATGGGCAATAACGCCATGGCGGTATAGCAGCCGCTGCTGGCTTCGCGGTGATTGCCCATACGCACCAGAACAAAACCACAGCGCTGCCAGAAACGCCATAGCTCGACCGTATACCCAAAACTGACCGACAGATAGTCACACTGCGTGGAGTAACGCTGGGCCTGCATAATCAACTGCTGCCCGATACCTTCTCGCTGGCGAGCAGGATGAACCGCAATTCGGCTTACCCGCCGCCCAATGAGCGTTGCCGCCAACGGATCGCCGCCGTGCGCCGCCAGTGACTGCGCCACCAGGTTTCCTCTTGGACGACGATAACCTGCCCAGACGGCCTGGCTAAGTTCAGCGGATAAGCCGCCTTCATCCACCAACCAGACGGCCCCCACCACCGCGTCAGCCGCCGATGCCTGCATAAAATGCTGGCCAGGCGCGTCCATCATTCGACGCAAATCCAGTGGAGACGTACGGTAATGCGCCCCGGAGAGCAGCCGGTATACCGCCAGCGGCAGATGCGGGTTGCTATGCCAGGCCGCCGACTCAAAGGTGGAGAAGTGGATATCGCCTTGAGGGGGATGCAAAAAAGTGTCATCGTCGAACACCAGCGCCTCACTGACGGTTTGTTCCAGCGGACACCCCTGAGCCCACCTGATGGGCTGCTGCAGTTCATAACGCAGAAGATGGGGGAAACGCGCGCAGAACTTCAATAAGAACCCTCTGCCGGTTCCCTCGTAGCCCTGAACGGTGGTAGTCAACAGCACACGTGGAAAACGCGAAACCAGCTGATGCAGCAACGGGGCGGGAATAGCGGCCGCTTCATCCACAATCAACCAGTCAGCGGTTTCGCTGCCGGTGAGTAACGCATCTGGCGCCATAAAGCGATAACGTTCTCCGGCAAACTGCGCCAGCACATCCGTCGCCGCTTTTGCCGGGGCGGTAACAATGGCGCTTGCCTTCATGCGTGATATCAACTGCCCGGCCAGCGCGGATTTACCCCGGCCTCGCGCGGCGGTTACCGCCGCCACGCCGGGCGGCATATCCAGCAGCTGCTGTAAAATGACCGCCTGCTCTGGCTGAGGCTCGCCGTTGGCTGGCTGCCAGCGAGCGCGCGCGGGAAAATGTCCAGGCGCAAAAGGCTGATGCTGTTGCCAGTGCAGGGTTTGTCCGTCACGGGTCATCACCCGTTGAAAGTGTTCGACAAAGTGCGGCGTAGGGATAGGTTCGGCGCAATCACTCCAGCGCAGTGAATCCACATCGGGATGTGTTTGCCAGGTCAGCCAGGGGGGCGTCAGCAGCACCAGCCAGCTTCCGGCACGCAGCGTACCGCTTAGGGCGGCAAACGCCGCAGCGTCAAATCCCTGACGGGCATCAAAAACCGCATGGCGAAACTCACGCCCCAGTAACGTTTGTAGCGCTTGCGGCGTGCAGTACGGTTCAGCGGGAGCCGTTGCCCCCACCCAAAGCCAGTCGCCGGGTAATGTGTTGCGTAGCGCGAGCGCCCGCTCCTGAGGCCACAGACCCTCGCCGCTAATAATCAGCAGACGACGGATGCCTTCCCGGGCCATGTGTTCAGTTAACGCATTCAGTGCGGTGTTATCGGACATCCCTGCCTCAGGATCTTAAATGCCTTTGCCAAAAGTATTACATTGCGCCGGGTCGCCGCTATCAAAACCACGTTTGAACCAGCTATAGCGCTGTTCAGAGGTGCCATGCGTAAAGCTGTCCGGTACCACGCGTCCCTGCCCCTGCTGCTGCAGGCGATCGTCACCAATTGCCTGGGCGGCGTTCAGCGCTTCTTCCAGATCGCCCGTTTCCAGCACGCCCTGCTGCTGCATACTGTTGCCCCAGACGCCAGCAAAGCAGTCGGCCTGCAGCTCCATACGCACGGAAAGACGATTCACTTCCGCCTGCGAGGCATTCTGCTGCATCTGGCGAACTTTCGGTTCTATGCCTAGTAGTTTCTGCACGTGGTGGCCAACCTCATGGGCAATGACATAGCCCTGAGCAAAATCACCGTCAGCACCGAGCTTACTTTTCATGTCGTCATAGAAGGAGAGATCGATATAGACCGTGCCGTCCGCAGGGCAATAAAATGGCCCCATCACTGACTGGCCTGCTCCACATCCGGTTCGCGTCGCGCCACGGTACATCACCAGCTTAGGCTGCTGATAAGTACGGCCCATTTTTTCAAACTGCTGGCCCCAGGTGTCTTCGGTCGTGGCGAGGATCACCGAGGTAAATTTGGCCGCCTCATCATCATTCGGACTAATGGATCGCGTGGATTGCTGCTGCGAAACAGGTTGGCCGGTCATTAACCCGGTGAGATCGACGCCATAATAACCGGCAACGAGGACCACAATCAGCAGGATGATGCCGCCTTTACCACGTGGCAAACGAAAGCCCGGCCCGCCCATAGAAGGTCCGCCGCCCGAACTGTTACGTCTGTCTTCTACATTGTCGCTTTCGCGACGCCCTTGCCAGCGCATAATCACCTCAACTTTTTATTCATTATGATGATGATCGTAGGCGGTTCGGAACAGGATTACCATAAGAAAGAGTAATCAAACCAGGGGGGAATTGATGAGCCGGAGAGCGATCGCCGGCTCAGGAAGGGATCAGTCTAACTTCACACCCAGGCGATGTGCGACAGCTTCATAGGCTTCGATCAGGCCGCCCAGACTCTGGCGGAAACGGTCTTTGTCCATTTTATCCAGCGTTTCTTTGTCCCACAGACGGCTACCGTCCGGAGAGAATTCGTCGCCCAGAACCACTTCACCTTTATACAAACCAAACTCAAGTTTGAAGTCGACCAGAATCAGGCCCGCGTCATCAAACATTTTCTTCAGCACGTCGTTGGCTTTGTAGGTCAGCTCTTTCATTCGTGCCAGATTCTCTTTGCTCACCCAACCAAACGTTTCGCAATAGGACTCGTTAATCATTGGATCGTGCATAGCATCGTTTTTCAGGAACAGATCAAACAGCGGCGGATTCAGTTCAATACCTTCCTCAACGCCTAAACGCTTCACCAGGGAACCTGCCGCGCGGTTACGCACCACGCACTCGACCGGGACCATCTCCAGTTTTTTCACCAGACATTCGGTATCGGATAGCAGTCGCTCCATTTGGGTCGGAATGCCCGCTTCTTGCAGCTTGGTCATAATGAAATGGTTGAACTTATTGTTCACCATGCCTTTACGATCGAACTGTTCGATGCGCGCGCCATCCCCTGCTGACGTATCATTGCGGAATTCGAGCACCAACAGGTCCGGGTTTTCCGTGCTGTATACGGTCTTCGCTTTACCACGATACAGCTCAGCTTGCTTTTGCATCTTTATTACTCCTGGGTGTGAAATAACGATAAATATTGCGTTTTTCTGCTGACGCACACGTTTGCGTATCATACCAGAAAAAAGGGCTGGAGTTATCCAGCCCTTGATTTTTACTTACTGAATGCTGCCTGGAAGACGGCGACCAGCGCGTCGTTCTGGCTTTGCGTCAGAGTATGTCCTTTCGGATCGATAAACTGCAAGCTGCTGCGGTTGTCTAAATCACCGACCTGCAGTTTGTAGTCGCCGGATACCAGACCCGGATCGCTCGCGCCCAGTTCCTGCCAGTTGCTATCGGACAGCGGTTTGTAGGTTACGGCGATGCTGCCCTGAGAACGAGTACTGTCGGTCACTTTCATACCCACTTTCTCAAGTGCTGCTGGCAGACGCTGCCACACCACGTTGAACGGTCCACGTACCACCAGCATCGGCAAGCCGGTGTCATCGGCGGCGCTCTGAACATCCATGGTGGCGGCAGAGCGGCTCTGCGCGGCATTCGCGGCGTCGGTGGCGGTCTTATCCAGACCCGCAGAGATAACGTTCATCATCTCAGCGCTGTAGCGCTGCATTGATGCAGCATCTGCCACCGGCTTACCGGCCTGCTCAAGGTTAACCAGTTTCACCGTTACCGCCTGCTGATAGCCCTGCGGTTTAACCGAGATTTGATAACGTCCGCGATACTGCTCGTCTTCATCAAGACGGTTCCAGTCAACCCAATCGGTCGTCAGAGTCTGACTGGCATCATCACGTTTGGTAATGGTGTAGTTTTTCGCCTGAATCACGCTAACGACCTGCGGCCACAGCGTGTTACTACGACCATTCTCCACCAGCAACGTTGCCGTATCACCTGCGATCTGGGTACGAGCACCGCTAACCAATGCCAGCGGTTGAGCCGGTGGGCGAATATCCAGCGCTTTACCAACAGCACCGCTGCCGTTGGTTACCGGGATGTTATAATCACCGGTCGTGACCGGCAGAATCATCCCAGCTGGCGCGTGAAGCTCAGCAAGCGGTGCGGCCTCCAGATAGGATTCATCACCGCTCACCTGGCGCTTATAGCGCGAGTCAGAACTACAGGCCGCGAGCAACATAACTAGCGAAACACCCGCAACCTTGGCCAGGCGCGACTTTTGTACTGAGTAAGCCATCAAATCTCCCTAAACTTTACAGCAAACCGGCATGCTTAAGCGCCGCTTTGACGATATCACGAGCATTGTCCGTGATTGGCGTCATCGGCAGACGCAGCGTATCGGTTGCCACAAGACCCAATTCCTTACATGCCCATTTCACCGGGATAGGATTGGGTTCGACAAATAGTTTGTTGTGTAACGGCATCAAACGCTGGTTAATCACCCGCGCCTCGGCAAAACGCCCTTCTGCCGCCAGTTTGCACATTTCAGCCATTTCACGTGCCGCTACGTTAGTGGTAACGGAAATCACGCCATGACCACCGAGCTGCATAAAGTCCAGCCCGGTCGCGTCATCACCGCTGAGCAGAATAAAATCGTCTGAAACCAGCTCTTTGATCTGGTGAACACGACTTAAGTTCCCTGTGGCCTCTTTGATAGCGACAATATTTTTTACTTTCGCCAGACGACCCACGGTCTCCGGCAGCATATCGCAGCCAGTACGGGACGGCACATTATACAGAATTTGTGGCAAGTCAGTATGTTCAGCGATGGCTTTGAAATGCTGGAACAAACCTTCCTGCGTCGGGCGGTTGTAGTAAGGCGTCACCGTCAGGCAGCCGACAATACCGCTGTCGTTGAAACGCTGCGTCAGACTAATGGCTTCTGCGGTCGCATTGGCGCCAGTTCCGGCAATCACCGGAATACGCCCGTCGGCCAGCTCCAGCGTCATCATCACCACATCGCCATGTTCATCATGACTCAGCGTGGCGGACTCACCGGTAGTGCCAACCGAAACGATCGCCGAGGTGCCGCTGGCGACATGATAATCAATCAGTTTTTTCAGGCTCGACCGGCAGACTTTACCTTTCTCATCCATCGGCGTAATAAGCGCGACAATACTTCCCGTGAACATGGGCCATCCTCTGTGCAAACAAGTGTCTCAATGGTACGTTTGGTACGACAATAAAAGCAAGCGACCAGAGCCCTTCTGATTGTTGTATGCATGTTTTTTTTATGCTTTCCTTATAATTACCTCACCGCTCAAAGGAAGAACAGGTTTGACATCGTCATCGCAACACTATCTGGTCATTACTGCGCTGGGTGCCGACCGCCCAGGAATTGTGAACACCATCACTCGTCATGTCAGCAGTTGTGGCTGTAATATTGAAGACAGCCGACTGGCCATGCTGGGTGACGAGTTTACATTTATCATGCTGTTGTCTGGCACCTGGAATGCCATCACCCTGATTGAATCAACCTTGCCGTTGAAAGGCGCAGAGCTGGATTTATTGATTGTGATGAAGCGTACAACCGCCCGTCCCCGCCCGGCGATGCCCGCCACGGTATGGGTGCAAGTTGATGTCCCTGACTCTCCCCATTTGATTGAGCGCTTTACTGCCCTTTTCGACAGTCATCAAATGAATATTGCCGAACTGGTTTCTCGCACTCAACCGGCGGAGAACGGAAAGGCTGCCCAGTTGTTTATTCAGATTACCGCACATAGCCCTGCATCACACGATTCGGCAAATATTGAGGATGCGTTTAAAGCACTCTGTACAGAACTCAATGCGCAAGGCAGTATTAACGTCGTCAATTACTCACAGCATGATGAACAGGATGGAGTTAAGTAATGAACCCACTGAAAGCCGGTGATATCGCACCGAAATTTAGCTTGCCGGATCAAGACGGAGAACAAGTAAATTTAACCGACTTCCAGGGACAGCGTGTTCTGGTTTATTTCTACCCGAAAGCCATGACGCCCGGCTGTACCGTACAGGCCTGTGGCTTACGCGATAACATGGATCAGTTAAAAAAAGCCGGTGTGGAAGTGCTGGGTATCAGCACCGATAAACCGGAGAAGCTTTCCCGCTTCGTGGAGAAGGAAGTGCTTAACTTCACGCTCCTGTCCGATGAAGATCACCAGGTTTGCGAGCAGTTTGGCGTCTGGGGAGAAAAGTCATTTATGGGTAAAACCTATGATGGCATTCATCGCATCAGCTTCCTGGTGGATGCTGACGGCAAGATTGAACATGTGTTTGATGATTTCAAAACCAGCAATCACCACGACATCGTGCTGAAATGGGTTCTGGAAAACGCCTGACCGTGAAATGCCGGATGGCGGCGTGAACGCCTTATCCGGCCTACAAATGCACGCACGTAGGCCGGATAAGATGCTTTAGCGTCGCCATCCGGCAGATAACCGCCCGGTTACTCAAACGTCCCTTTAACGCACGCCTTTTTCTCTTTCACCACGGATTTCCCCTTCGCCCACAGGTCATTCACTTCCAGCGCGTCGCTCAGCACCAGAATGTCCGCATCGCATCCCACCGCCAGACGTCCTTTATGCCCAAGCCCCAGAAACTCCGCCACCGTGCGCGTGAGCGGACACAATGCCTGCTCCAGAGGAATGGCATGAACCGTCACCAGCTGGCGCAGCGTGTGTGCCAGTGATTCAAATCCGGCCACACCAATCCCCGTCAGATTGCCCTGTTCATCAAACTCCGGCTGGCTGCCGTTACCGTCTGAACTCAAGGTAATCCGCGACAGCGGAACGTCGCTGCGCAGCGCGGTCGCGATGGCTGTTGCCGGATCCACAGGCTCATCAATACTGCTGGTAATGTCGATATAACCGCCTTTGCGGGCATAGCCTAAGGCGGCCTCAAAGAGCGGTTCCGCGCGGTTAACATGCGTTGGCAGCAGTTTGGTTATCGGCACATCTGAATGCGCGAGGACGTCATACAGCGGCTCCAGCATGCGCGGGCTGTCACCCATATGGAAGACGCTAATCCCCGACTTGCGCCCTAATAATCCGCCGACGCGCGACTGCGCTGCCATATTCGCCAGCACCGCGGTATTCGGGGCTGATGAGCGATGGTCTGAAATCGCACATTTCACCCCTATCACCTTGTCGATCAGCGCTACATCGCGCTCAATACTGCCGGTAATGGTGGGGGAGGGTAATGAATACGCGCCGGTGAGCATCCAGGCACTGATGCCTTCATATTCCAGTGCTCGGGTTTTCGCCAACAGCGACTCCGGATGACGGGTAATTCCATCGGTACCCAGCAATCCCACCACTGAGGTGATACCCGCTTCAACCAGTCGTGACAGGCGCACTTCCGGTGTGCGGGTGTGGGGGCCGGCCTCTCCGCCACCGCCAATCAAATGAACGTGTTGATCGATAAATCCCGGACACACAATCGCGCCGTCGAGATTGATACACTGACAGCCGGGAAAGTCGTCTGCCAGGATAGACGGCGCGATGGCGACAATTTTGCCGCCCGCAACCAGAATATCCTGTTGCCCCAAATCTTCAGGGGCGTAAACGTGTCCACGCTGGAATAGCGTCAGACCAAGAATTGAACAGTTCATAACCTTCCTTGTCAGGCAATTACCTGCATAACCCAAATAGAGAGCAGCGCATTAATCACGCATACCGCAATAATAAGCGGATAATAGCGAGGATGAACCCCCGCAGTCCCCAGACAGCGTCCGACATTTTGCACTGGATTGCCCATCAGGTAGATGGCCGGTAGCAATACCGTGGCATCATGTCCTGAAAGCGTACCGGCAACAACCAGACTGGCGCAAACGCCAACGCCGCCGCCCATACTCATCACCGCCGCCAACAGCACGGTGGCGGATTCCCCCGGCAATCCCCACAGCGCCATTACCGGTTCGCACACCCGGCCAACGACGTCGAGCAACCCCGTTACCTTTAGCGCCTGAATAATCACAAACGCCATCACCACGTTCGGTAACAGGCTGGTGGTGGCAATGGTAAACCCGCGCCTTGCGCCATCGATGAACATATCCATGACATTTTTACGTACGTGTGTTGTCATCTCAGGCCTCCTGCTGCGTACGGCGATTTTCAAGCTGCGCGATCCACAGCCGTAGCAGGTTCGCGCCGACAAATTTGAAGACCAGGATCACCGCCAGTGGCGTTATCACCGGAACGGTAACCATCGTAAACAGCGCCGCGCCTGAGGAAAAATAGTTGGTGATACACGCGCTACCGCTGGTTTGCCAGCAGGCAAAAATAGCGCGTTCCTGCTCGGTGATAATCCCCTCTTCCGCCAGCTCTTTGGTCATTCCGGCTGCGGCATCGGTATTTTGCACATTCGCAATCAGCGCCAACGAGCAAATACCCGGAACGCCGAGTAAGGGGCGCAGGACCGGCGTCATTAGCTGCTGCGCCGCGCGCAACCCTCCCAAGCCTTCGGTAATGGAGATGATGCCAAGTGACAGAATGACGGAGGGCGCCAGTTCCAGCGCAAATAAAAAGCCATCTTTTGCGCCCATCCCGCCGGCACCGCGAAACGAGACCGCCGTCTCGCCTGCCGCGTTTATCTGCCCAAATGCGCCGTTGAGAACGGTGAAATCGAACACCCGCCACCAGTCGGTACTTTTCGAAAACATGCCGGAAAAAAGGATAATAGTGACGAAAAAGGCGAGATAGCCAACCCATCCCGCTTTTTGTTGCGTGTGCGTGTTGTGACCCATTTTTTTCTCCTGTTGGTCTTATTCCTTGTGTGACAAAAAGACATCACATTGGTCAAGTTAAAGGCTAATACGGAGAAAAACGACACCCAGGAAGATTATTCAGAAAGTGTGTATAGAGGTCAGACAAGTTCTGGCCCGGCGGCATTGCACCGCCGGGCGTCAGGGTCTATGACTCGTCAATCGTCTGACCATCCGGCCAGGCATGGACGACTGCTTTGATTAACGTCGCTAGCGGAATAGCAAAGAATACGCCCCAGAATCCCCACAGCCCGCCAAAAATCACCACCGACAGAATAATCACCAGTGGATGCAGGTTTACGGCTTCGGAAAACAGTACTGGGACCAACAGATTGCCGTCCAGCGCCTGAATGATCAGGTACACGGCAAAGCAGCTCCAGAACTCGGTCCCGAGACCAAACTGGAACAGCGCCACGCCCACCACCGGGATGGTCACCACGAAGGCACCGATATACGGGATCAGGACTGAAAAACCGACCAGTACAGCCAGCAGCAAGGAGTAGTTGAGGCCAAACAGCAGGAAGCCCAGCCAGGTGGCGACGCCTACCACCACCATTTCCAGCACTTTGCCGCGAATATAGTTGGTGATTTGCTGGTTCATCTCTTTCCAGACCTGCCCGGCCAGCCCGCGATTACGTGGCAGCACCCGACGTACGGCATTCAGCATCTGGCTTTTGTCTTTCACCAGGAAGAACACCATGAGCGGAACGAGAACCAGATACACCGCCAGCGTCAGCAATCCGACCAGCGAAGCCAGCGAATATTTCACCACGGAATCGCCCATATTGAGCATTCGCGCGCGCATATTCTCTGCCATCGCATCAATGATGCCGGCATCCATCAGCGCCGGATACCGTCGCGGCAAGGTGGCGGCAAAATCAGACAGCTTGTTAAGCATGCCGGGCATATCACGAATCAGGTAGATCCCCTGCTGCCACGCGACCGGCATTACCACAAACGCCATCAGCAGCAGAATACCGACGAACACCACCAGTACAATGGATGTCGCCCAACGCCTTGAACAGCCGATATTTTCCAGCCGCACGGTGGGCCATTCCAGCAGATAAGCCAGCACAATGGCAACCAGCAGCGGCGCTAACAGCCCACTAAAGAAGAAAAGGATGCCAAAACCGGCAACCAGAATAATCAGCAAGGCAATAGCCTCAGGGTCGCTAAAGCGGCGGCGATACCATTGCATCAACATCTCGAGCATAAAACCCTTCCATGAACCTCAATAGCGGGATTGCGATCCCGAATTGTATCGAAATGTCACAAAAAAGACTTCGCTTTTTATAGCGGTTTACGCAAAGTGAAAAGACATTTTTCCTGGGTGTTCATCGTCGAATTTCGCAGTTACACTCCCAAAGCTGGCTGAGGGTGAACGATACTTCACAGCATGGGTCAAATGGCTATCTCAAAAAAGAATACAGGACAGAGGTTATGTTCAGGCAGTTGAAAAAAAACCTGGTTGCTACCCTCATTGCTGCACTGGCCATCGGTCAGGTCGCGCCCGCATTTGCTGACACTGCGGACACCCTACCGGATATGGGAACCTCAGCAGGGAGCACGCTTTCCATCGGGCAGGAAATGCAGATGGGCGACTATTACGTACGCCAGCTGCGCGGCAGTGCGCCGTTAATTAACGATCCTTTGCTGACTCAATACATTAATTCTCTGGGGATGCGTCTGGTCTCACACGCGGACTCCGTCAAAACCCCCTTCCATTTCTTTTTGATTAATAACGATGAAATAAACGCCTTTGCCTTCTTTGGCGGCAACGTTGTGCTGCACTCTGCGCTTTTCCGCTATTCCGATAACGAAAGCCAGCTGGCGTCGGTGATGGCGCACGAAATTTCTCACGTTACGCAGCGTCACCTGGCGCGCGCCATGGAAGACCAAAAGCGCTCTGCCCCGCTGACCTGGGTGGGGGCTCTGGGTTCTATTCTGTTGGCGATGGCCAGTCCGCAGGCGGGGATGGCAGCACTGACCGGTACGCTGGCCGGCACCCGTCAGGGGATGATCAGCTTTACGCAGCAAAATGAACAGGAAGCGGACCGTATCGGTATTCAGGTCCTGCAACGCTCAGGATTTGATCCACAGGCCATGCCGACGTTCCTGGAAAAACTGCTCGATCAGGCGCGCTATTCCACGCGCCCGCCTGAAATTCTGCTGACGCACCCCCTGCCAGAAAGCCGTCTGGCGGATGCGCGTAACCGCGCTAACCAGATGCGTCCGACGGTGGTGCAATCCTCGGAAGATTTTTACCTGGCAAAAGCGCGAACCCTCGGCATGTATAACTCGGGTCGCAACCAGTTGGGCAGCGACCTGCTGGATAACTGGGCGAAAGGCAACGTCCGCGAACAGCGCGCAGCGCAATACGGTCGTGCGTTGCAGGCCATGGAAGCCAGTAAATACGACGAGGCGCGTAAGGCGCTACAACCGCTGCTGGCTGCCGATCCGAACAACGCCTGGTATCTTGACCTGGCGACCGATATCGATCTCGGTCAGAAGAAAACCAGCGAGGCAATTAACCGCCTGAAAAACGCCCGCGACTTGCGCGTTAACCCGGTATTGCAGCTTAACCTGGCGAATGCCTATTTACAGGCCGGTCAGGCCAAAGAGGCCGCCACCATCCTGAATCGTTATACGTTTAATTATAAGGATGACGGCAACGGCTGGGATCTGTTAGCACAAACGGAAGCAACGCTGAATAACCGCGATCAGGAACTGGCGGCGCGCGCGGAAGGTTATGCGCTGGCGGGGCGTCTCGACCAGGCTATTTCTATGCTCAGCAGCGCAAGTTCACAGGTGAAACTGGGAAGCCAGCAGCAGGCAAGGTACGATGCCCGTATCGATCAGCTACGCCAGCTACAAGAGCGCTTTAAACCCTATACGAAGATGTAATTATCGAACCCTTGCCGGATGGCGACGCTATTGCGTCTTATCCGGCCTACGCCAGCCGCGGTATGTAGGCCGGATAAGGCCTTTTGGCCGCCATCCGGCAGTATTGCTATGCAAGGAGAAGTCATGTCAGATGCGATTAAAATCTACCATAATCCACGTTGTTCAAAGAGCCGTGAGACGCTTGAATTACTGAAGTCTAACGGTGTTGCGCCGGAAGTAGTGCTGTATCTCGACACTCCCGCAGACGCGGCAACGTTGCGTAATCTGCTGCAGATGCTGGGCATGTCCAGCGCGCGTGAGCTGATGCGCCAGAAAGAAGATCTCTATAAATCGCTCAACCTGGCGGACGAGACTCTGAGTGAAGAGGCGCTGATTCAGGCGATGGTGGAAAACCCGAAACTAATGGAACGTCCGATTGTGGTGGCCAACGGCCAGGCGCGAATTGGGCGTCCGCCGGAGCAGGTGCTGGATATCGTCGGCTAATGTGATGCACCGCAGTCTTTCCGGCTGCGGTGCTTACAGCTTCAGAATCTCTTTGACGAACGGAATAGTCAGCTTGCGCTGAGCGGTGATCGACGCATGATCCAGCTCATCCAGGGTCATAAACAACGTGCGCATTTCGCGATCCAGACGCTTGAGCAGGAAGCGGCCCACGTCTTCCGGCAGTTCGAACCCGCGTAACCTGGCACGTAATTGCAACGCCTGAAGCTTATCTTCATCCGAGAGCGGCTGAAGTTTGTAGATTTGCCCCCAGTCCAGACGAGAAGCCAGATCCGGCAGTCCGAGATTAAGCTGCCTTGGTGGACGATCGCCAGTGATCAGCAGGCGCGTTTTTCCTGATTCCAGGATGCGGTTGTAGAGATCGAAGATCGCCATTTCCCACAGGGAATCCCCGGCCACGCATTCGATGTTATCAATGCACACCAGCGAGAGATGCTCCATCCCGTCCAGCACTTCCGGGACAAACCACGTACGCTTATCCAGCGGGACATAGCCGACGGCATCCCCGCGCTGAGAAAGCTCGGCGCAGGCTGCGTGCAGCAAATGACTACGGCCCGCGCCTTCACGCGACCAGAGATAGATATACCCGCTATGTTCCTGACGCAGCACGTTTTGCAGCGCGGCCAGTAAAGAGGAGTTATCCCCCGGCCAGAAACTTGCGAAGGTTTCATCGTCAGGAAGATAAAGTGGCAAAGAGAGCTGTGCCGGTGTGTTCAGAGATACCTCAACCCAGGATTGCATAAAATCGCGTTGAGTTTACCACAGAAATACGTCGCGATAGAACCGGGCAGCGATGCCACCCGGTCAGAGACTTAGTGTTGCGGTCTGTCAGCATCTTCAGCGTCGAGAACGACTTCTTCCGGACGCAGCAGACTAATGACTTTGAAAATCAGGCTCAGGCAAACGCCGACAATGGTCGCCAGCGCCATGCCTTTCAGCTCAGCCGCACCAATGTGCACCTTCGCACCGCTCACACCGATGATCAGAATCACCGAGGTCAGGATCAGGTTTTGCGCTTTGTTGTAATCAACTTTTGATTCGATCAACACGCGGATACCGGACGCACCAATCACCCCGTACAACAGCAGTGAGACGCCGCCCATAACCGGCAGCGGGATTATCTGAATCGCGGCGGCCAGCTTGCCCACGCAAGAGAGAAGAATGGCAAAAATGGCGGCTCCGCCAATGACCCAGGTGCTGTACACGCGGGTAATGGCCATTACGCCGATGTTCTCACCGTAGGTGGTGTTAGGCGTGGAACCAAAGAAGCCGGAGATCACCGTCGACAGGCCGTTGGCGAACATCGAACGGTGCAAGCCGGGATCGCGAATCAAATCTTTCTTCACGATATTGGCGGTCACCACCAGGTGTCCTACGTGTTCGGCAATCACCACCAGCGCCGCAGGCAGGATAGTCAGAATAGCCACCCATTCAAAGCGCGGAGTGTAGAAGGTCGGCAGCGCAAACCAGTGGGCTTCGGCAATCGGCGTGGTATCCACAACGCCCATCACAAACGACAGTGCATAACCCGCCAGCACGCCAATCAGAATCGGGATAATCGCCATAAAGCCGCGGAACAGTACCGAACCAAATACCGTTACGCCCAGCGTCACCATCGAAATGATAATGGTTTTAGAGTCCGGCATTTGTCCTTCTGCTGGCAGCAAGCCTGCCATCCCCGCCGCAACACCCGCCAGTTCCAGACCAATGACGGCAACGATTGCGCCCATTGCCGCAGGCGGGAACATCACATCCAGCCAGCCGGTACCGGCTTTCTTCACGATGAAAGAAACCAGGCAGAACAGCACGCCGCACATAATGAAGCCACCGAGCGCCACTTCATACCCTAACGGCAGCAGCAGCAGTACCGGAGAGATAAAGGCAAAGCTGGACCCCAGATAAGCAGGGATTTTCCCCTTACAGATAAAGAGATACAGCAGCGTGCCAATCCCGTTGAACAGCAGGACGGTTGCCGGGTTGATATGAAACAGGACTGGCACCAGTACCGTGGCGCCAAACATGGCGAACAGGTGCTGCAAACTAAGCGGGATTGTCTGTAAAAGCGGCGGTCTTTCACTCACCCCGATAGCACGGCGCGTCATAGTGTTTTCCTCTGAGTATTGTTTGTTATTGCGATTGGGTTGTTTTATTCAAAAAAAAGCCGACTCTTAAAGTCGGCTTCTTTTTATTTATTCATTTACTTGGTACCAAAAATCTTATCGCCGGCATCGCCGAGTCCCGGAATAATGTATCCGTGCTCGTTCAGCCCCTGGTCGATTGATGCAGTATACAGCTCAACATCCGGGTGCGCTTTTTCCAGCGCAGCGATGCCTTCTGGCGCAGCAACCAGCACCAGCACTTTAATGCTGCTACAGCCCGCGTTTTTCAGCAGGTCAATAGTCGCGATAACGGAACCGCCGGTGGCCAGCATCGGGTCAACGATCAGCGCCATGCGCTCGTCAATGTTAGACACCAGTTTCTGGAAGTACGGTACCGGCTCCAGCGTCTCTTCGTTACGGTACATGCCCACCACGCTGATACGCGCGCTCGGAACGTTTTCCAGTACGCCTTCCATCATGCCCAGGCCCGCACGCAGGATTGGCACAACGGTGATTTTTTTACCTTTGATTTGGTCGACTTCAACCGGACCGTTCCAGCCTTCAATGGTCACCTTTTCGGTTTCCAGACCAGCGGTTGCTTCATAAGTCAGCAGGCTGCCAACTTCCGAGGCGAGTTCACGAAAGCGTTTAGTGCTGATGTCGTTTTCACGCATCAATCCCAGCTTGTGTTTGACGAGTGGGTGTTTGACTTCCACGATCTTCATACTCTTCTCCTTTCCTCAGACGAGTGGCAACCACAAAAAAAATCGCCGGATTATACCGCTTTTCCTCTCTGGCGCAACACTGCATACGCTTGATATGGATCAACCAAAGTCATTTACGTCTGGAAAATGAGTATAAGACACGCCCCGCGCGCTGGGCGGGGCCGAGCATCAATCCATTGAATTCTATAAAAATTCAGCATTGGTCTGAATGACGTGCTGATACCATGAAAAAGATTTCTTAGGCGAGCGTGCTAATGTCCCACTACCGTCATTATTTTTATCGACGTAGATAAAACCATAGCGTTTTTTCATTTCGCCCGTACCAGCGGACACTAAATCAATACACCCCCACGGCGTATAGCCCATTAAATCGACGCCATCTTCCACCACGGCTTTTTTCATCTCACTGATGTGGGCCGCCAGGTAGTCAATGCGGTACTGATCGTTCACCGTCCCATCGCTTTCCAGCATATCGATGGCACCAAATCCGTTTTCTACGATAAACAGCGGGAGTTGATAATGATCCCAGAACCAGTTTAGCGAGTAGCGCAGGCCGACCGGATCAATCTGCCAGCCCCAGTCCGATTTTTGCACATAGGGGTTGGAGACCAGGCTTTTCGTTTCGTCATAATCCAGTTGCGGATTCTCCGCTGAAGCCTGCGTAGCAAAGGACATGTAATAACTGAAACCAATATAGTCAACACAGCCCTGAGTCAGCGCCTGACGGTCCTCCTCGGTAATATCCAGCTCAAATCCCCGACGTTCAAAGTAGTTGAGAATATGCTGCGGATAATTGCCACGCACATGGACATCGGTAAACCAGTAACGGCGATGCATGGCGTTCATCGCCATCATTATATCGTCAGGCGCACAGGTCAGCGGGTAAATCGGGCACATGGCAATCATGCAGCCAATTTGCAGCGTGGGATTAATCTCACGCGCCGCTTTTACCGCCAGTGCACTCGCCACCAGTTCGTAGTGTGCAGCCTGATACATTACCGGCTCACGGTCTTCGCCTGGCTGGTACTTCAAGCCGGAGTTGGTAAACGGTGCAAAATCTTCGTGGAAATTAGCCTGGTTATTGATCTCATTGAACGTCATCCAGTACTTCACTTTATGCTGGAAGCGGGTGAAGACCACCTCGGCAAAACGGACAAAGAAATCAATCAACTTACGATTACGCCAGCCGCCATATTCCTTCACCAGATGGTACGGCATCTCAAAATGCGACAGCGTAACCACCGGTTCGATACCGTATGTCAGGCATTCATCGAACAGTTCATCATAGAATTGCAGCCCGGCTTCATTTGGCTGCGTTTCATCGCCCTGCGGGAAAATACGGGTCCAGGCAATGGACGTACGAAAGCAGGTGAACCCCATTTCGGCAAACAGCTTAATGTCGTCTTTGTAGCGATGATAAAAATCAATAGCCTCGTGGTTGGGGTAATTTTTTCCTGCCAGCACGCCATCGGTAATTTCGCGAGCGACGCCATGCGCCCCCGCCGTCATCACATCAGCAACGCTAATCCCCTTTCCCCCTTCCTGCCAGCCACCTTCCAGTTGGTGAGCAGCAACCGCGCCACCCCACATGAAATTTGCTTTAAATCCAGACATGTTAGCTCCTATACCGTTCTGTTTTGCTGATTGAAATGGTAAACGGCACCGTACAACCCGGCGTCGTTGCCGTGGCTGACGATATCGATATATTGCGCAATACCGAACCAGGCCAAATGATGACGCAACAGCGACAGGAATCCAGGGCGTTCAACAATGCCGCCACCGATTAATATCACCTGCGGATCGAACACATTAACGAGGTTATAAAGACCCGTGCCGAGGTCGTTAAAAAACTCAGTGACTAAACGCTGGCAGACAGGGTCACCGTCGTCGTAGCGATCAAAAACATCTTCGCCCGAGACGTCTTCCAGTGCGCTCCCGATATGTTCCGCATAGCGATGACGTAAAACGCGCAGGGTGCAATTTTCATTCATCGAATAGCGTCTGACATCACGTGTTCCGGGTCGGGCTGTTTGCATATAACCAAATTCACCAGCACGAAAACGCGCGCCATGCACCAGTTGGTTGTTGCAGAAAATCGCCCCGCCGATCCCCGTCCCAATGGTCAGAACAAGGAAATTTTCGATACCGGCTACTTTCCCCTGCCAACGCTCAGCAAGCGCGACACAGTTCGCATCATTTTCAACCGTCACCGGCAGGCCGGCACGCTCTTCCAGCCATGCTTTGAGTGCAAAATGGTCAAACTGGCGAATCGCTCCGCCCATTTCGATATAGCCGGTAGTCGGATTGACATAACCCGGTGCGCTAATGGCGATGCCCTCGCAGTCAGGATGGGCTGCAACCCAGTCCAGCATGCCCTGCAAAATTTTGTCTCCATCGCAGTCAGGCACTGACAGCTTGCCCTTTTCCCGCAATTCGCCCTGTTCGCTAATCACGCCCATTTTTAATGCCGTACCACCAATATCGAATGCTGCGATATTCATTAATGACCCTTCCTTTTGACGTGTGGTCACCGTTAATTTCATCACTGCTGATAAAAACAGAAACCGGTTTCAGTAAGATACTGTGCATTACGTCATCCGGTTTCAAGCACCAGGCTGAACCCGGTTTCATTTTCGTGGCTCAGGTCAAATAAAGACGTATGTGAATGTAAATCGCTGAAAAAAACGGCAGAAAAAAGCCGATGCAGAGCAGACTCGCAAACGTTTGCTTTCCCTGTTAGAATTGCGCCGAATTTAACTTTTACTGCAAGTAAACACGTGGGGAACCAGGCAGTGACCGATAAAACCTCTCTTAGCTACAAAGATGCCGGTGTTGATATTGACGCAGGGAATGCTCTGGTCGATCGAATCAAAGGCGTAGTAAAGAAAACCCGTCGCCCGGAAGTAATGGGTGGTTTGGGTGGCTTCGGTGCGCTGTGCGCATTGCCGCAAAAATATCGTGAACCGGTACTGGTTTCCGGCACTGACGGCGTAGGTACAAAACTGCGTCTGGCGATGGATCTGAAGCGCCACGACACCATCGGTATTGACCTGGTGGCGATGTGCGTCAACGACCTCGTGGTGCAGGGCGCTGAACCGCTGTTTTTCCTCGACTACTATGCCACGGGTAAGCTGGACGTCGATACCGCTGCCAGCGTGATCGCCGGTATTGCCGAAGGTTGCCTGCAGTCTGGCTGTGCGCTGGTCGGCGGTGAAACCGCTGAAATGCCGGGGATGTACCACGGTGAAGATTACGATGTGGCCGGTTTCTGCGTAGGCGTGGTTGAGAAATCAGAAATCATCGACGGCTCAAAAGTGGCTGATGGCGATGTGCTGATTGCACTTGGCTCCAGCGGCCCGCATTCCAACGGTTATTCCCTGGTGCGTAAAATTGTCGAAGTCAGCGGTTGCGACCCGGAAACGACCGAACTGGAAGGCAAATCACTGGCCGATCATCTGCTGGCACCTACCCGCATTTATGTGAAATCCATTCTGGAACTGATTGAGCAGGTTGACGTGCACGCAATTGCCCACCTGACCGGCGGTGGCTTCTGGGAAAATATCCCTCGCGTCTTGCCTGACAACACCCAGGCCGTAATCGATGAATCCTCCTGGCAATGGCCAGCCGTCTTTAACTGGCTGCAAACAGCGGGTAACGTCAGTCAGCACGAGATGTATCGCACCTTCAACTGCGGCGTAGGCATGATTATCGCTCTGCCAGAAGCTGAAGTGGACAATGCTCTTGCGCTGCTGAATGAAAAAGGTGAAAACGCGTGGAGAATCGGTATCATCAAAGCGTCTGATTCCGAACAGCGTGTGGTCATTGAATGAAAAACATAGTGGTGCTCATTTCCGGTAACGGAAGCAATTTGCAGGCGATCATTGACGCCTGCAAACAGAAAAAAATCAAGGGCACCCTACGTGCAGTATTCAGTAATAAGGCCGACGCGTTCGGCCTTGAACGTGCACGCGAAGCAGGCATTCCGGCACATTCGCTGGAGGCAAGCCAGTTTGCCAGCCGTGAAGCCTTTGATCGCCAGCTAATACAAGAGATCGATGCCTATGCGCCGGACGTCGTGGTACTGGCCGGGTATATGCGTATCCTCAGCCCGGCGTTTGTCGCCCACTATGCCGAACGTTTGCTGAATATCCACCCTTCTCTGTTGCCCAAATATCCCGGCCTGCATACACATCGTCAGGTGCTGGAAAACGGTGATGAAGAACACGGAACCTCCGTTCATTTTGTCACTGACGAACTGGACGGTGGGCCGGTTATTCTGCAGGCGAAAGTGCCGGTGTTTGACGGCGACAGCGAAGATGACGTGACGGCGCGCGTTCAGGCCCAGGAACATGCCATCTATCCGCTGGTGGTCAGTTGGTTTGTCGATGGTCGTCTGCAAATGCGCGATAACGCAGCCTGGCTGGACGGCATTCGCCTTCCACCACAAGGCTACGCGGCCGACGAAGCATAAAATAGCCTCCCTGCCTCGTAGGTCGGATAAGGCATTCACACCTCCATCCGGCACTCATGTGGGCTTTTATGCCGGATGGTGACGCTAAAGCGTCTTATCCGGCCTACATCCTGCAATTCCCCTCATTTTTTCTGGCACATGCCAGTCGTGCTCGCCATAATGATCACGTAGTGTCCCGTGAATGAAACGGAGTAAAAGTATTAATGGGTCAGGAAAAGCTATACATAGAGAAAGAGCTTAGTTGGTTAGCGTTCAACGAACGCGTCCTGCAGGAAGCTGCTGATAAGTCAAACCCGTTGATTGAACGGATGCGTTTTCTGGGCATCTATTCCAATAACCTCGACGAGTTTTATAAAGTTCGTTTTGCCGAACTAAAACGCCGCATCATTATTAGCGAAGAGCAGGGTTCTAACTCTCACTCCCGCCATCTGTTAGGCAAAATCCAGGCCCGCGTACTGAAAGCCGATCAGGAGTTCGATGGCCTGTACAATGAATTACTGCTGGAGATGGCGCGCAATCAGATATTCTTAATCAATGAGCGCCAACTGTCAGCCAATCAGCAGAGCTGGTTGCGTCATTACTTCAAGCAATATCTGCGCCAGCACATTACGCCGATCCTGATTAACCGCGAGACAGATTTAGTCCAGTTTCTGAAGGACGACTATACCTATCTGGCCGTAGAGATCATTCGCGGCGATACCATTCGCTATGCGTTGCTGGAAATTCCGTCCGACAAGGTTCCCCGCTTTGTGAATCTGCCACCGGAAACACCGCGCCGCCGCAAGCCGATGATTTTGCTAGACAACATTCTGCGCTATTGCCTGGATGACATTTTCAAAGGGTTCTTTGATTACGATACGCTGAACGCCTATTCGATGAAAATGACCCGCGACGCCGAATACGATTTGGTGCACGAGATGGAATCCAGCCTGATGGAGCTGATGTCGTCCAGCCTGAAGCAGCGTCTGACCGCAGAGCCTGTGCGCTTTGTCTATCAGCGAGATATGCCCAATGCGCTGGTCGAAGTGCTGCGTGAAAAACTGACGATCTCTCGCTACGATTCGATCGTCCCCGGCGGGCGTTACCATAACTTTAAAGACTTTATTAATTTCCCCAACGTTGGCAAAGCTAATCTGGTGAACAAGCCGCTGCCTCGCCTGCGCCATATCTGGTTTGATAACGAGAAGTTCCGTAACGGATTTGATGCGATCCGCGAGCGTGATGTGCTGCTCTATTATCCGTATCATACTTTTGAGCACGTCCTTGAACTGCTGCGCCAGGCCTCGTTTGACCCGAGCGTGCTGGCTATAAAGATCAATATCTACCGCGTGGCAAAAGACTCCCGCATCATCGACGCAATGATCCATGCGGCCCACAACAGTAAAAAAGTGACCGTGGTCGTCGAGTTACAGGCACGCTTTGATGAAGAAGCCAACATTCATTGGGCCAAGCGTCTGACCGAAGCCGGCGTGCACGTCATCTTCTCCGCACCGGGTCTGAAAATTCACGCCAAGCTGTTCCTTATCTCGCGTAAAGAAGGCGACGAGGTGGTGCGCTACGCCCATATCGGGACCGGGAACTTCAACGAAAAAACGGCGCGACTGTATACTGACTACTCTTTGCTTACCGCCGATTCGCGTATTACCAACGAAGTGCGTCGGGTGTTCAACTTTATCGAAAACCCGTATCGTCCGGTGACCTTCGATTATCTGTTGGTTTCCCCGCAGAACTCACGACGTCTGCTGTACGCGATGATCGACAAAGAGATTGCCAATGCACAGCAGGGGCATTCTTCCGGCATTACGCTAAAACTGAACAACCTGGTCGATAAGGGCCTCGTTGACCGCCTGTATGCGGCGTCCTGCTCGGGCGTACCGGTTAATTTGCTGATCCGCGGAATGTGCTCCCTGATCCCGAATCTGGAAGGCATCAGTGATAATATTCGCGTGATTAGCATCGTTGACCGCTATCTTGAACATGACCGGGTCTATATCTTCGAGAATGGCGGCGATAAACAGGTATACCTGTCCTCGGCGGACTGGATGACAAGAAACATCGATTATCGTATCGAAGTCGCCACACCGCTGCTGGATCCACACCTCAAGCAGCGCGTGCTGGATATTATCGAGATCCTGTTCAGCGATACGGTAAAAGCCCGTTACATTGATAAAGAACTGAGTAATCGCTACGTGCCACGTGGAAACCGCCGTAAGGTTCAGTCGCAGTTGGCAATTTATGACTACATCAAATCACTCGAGCAACCTGACACTAGCCTAAATAATTCAAGTTGTGGGAAGGCGGCAAATGAGAGAATCCCCGGGAACTTACGCCAGTAAGTGACTGGGGTGAACGAATGCAGCCAACACATACACAACTTGAAGTATGACGGATAAACGCTATGCCAATACACGACAAGTCACCACGACCGCAGGAATTTGCTGCGGTCGACCTGGGTTCAAACAGTTTCCATATGGTTATTGCCCGCGTAGTTGACGGAGCGATGCAAATTATAGGGCGACTAAAACAACGCGTACATCTGGCGGATGGCCTCGGCGAAGACAATAAGCTGAGCGAAGAAGCCATGGAGCGTGGATTAAGCTGTTTGTCATTGTTCGCGGAACGACTGCAGGGCTTTCCCCCATCAAGCGTCTGTATTGTGGGGACCCATACGCTGCGTCAGGCGCTAAATGCCCCTGATTTTCTCAAGCGCGCAGAAAAGGTCATCCCCTACCCGATCGAAATTATTTCCGGTAACGAAGAAGCCCGACTGATTTTTATGGGCGTGGAACATACGCAGCCGGAGAAAGGCCGTAAGCTGGTGATCGACATCGGCGGAGGTTCTACCGAACTGGTGATCGGTGAAGATTTCGAGCCTAAACTGGTCGAGAGCCGTCGGATGGGCTGCGTCAGCTTTGCCCAGATGTATTTCCCAGGCGGCATTATCACTCGGGAAAACTTCCAGCGCGCCCGCATGGCGGCAGCGCAAAAACTGGAAACCTTAACCTGGCAGTTTCGAATTCAGGGTTGGAACGTGGCGCTGGGTGCCTCAGGCACCATTAAAGCGGCGCACGAGGTGCTGCTGGAGATGGGTGAAAAAGACGGTTTTATTACCCCTGAACGCCTGGAGATGTTGACCAGCGAAGTCCTGAAGCACTCCTCTTTTGCCGCGCTCAGCATGCCGGGGCTGTCCGAGGAGCGGAAAGCGGTTTTTGTTCCCGGACTGGCTATCCTGTACGGTGTTTTTGATGCGCTGGCAATACGTGAGCTGCGCCTTTCTGATGGTGCGCTTCGGGAAGGCGTACTGTATGAAATGGAAGGTCGCTTCCGCCATCAGGACGTACGCAGCCGTACCGCCAGCAGCCTGGCAAACCAGTACAACATCGACAGCGAACAGGCGCGCCGCGTGCTGGAAACCACTATGCAAATGTATGAGCAGTGGCATGCGCAGCAGCCTAAGCTGGCGAACCCGCAGCTGGAAGCATTACTCAGATGGGCCGCCATGCTGCATGAGGTGGGATTGAACATCAACCACAGTGGCCTGCACCGCCACTCGGCTTACATTCTGCAAAACAGTGACCTACCAGGTTTTAACCAGGAACAGCAGTTGATGATGGCGACATTGGTTCGCTACCATCGCAAAGCGGTTAAGCTCGACGACCTGCCGCGCTTTGCGTTGTTTAAGAAGAAGCAGTTCCTGCCGCTTATCCAGCTGTTACGTCTGGGTGTCTTGTTGAACAACCAGCGCCAGGCGACAACTACGCCGCCGACTCTGACGCTTATCACCGACGAGAACCACTGGACATTGCGCTTCCCGCATGACTGGTTCAGCCAGAACGCGCTGGTTTTGCTCGATCTGGAAAAAGAGCAGCAATACTGGGAAGCCGTAACGGGCTGGCGGCTTAAAATTGAAGAAGAACGCTCACCTGATATCGCCGCATAACGCTTCTACAGGTGCCAGAATTTCTGGCACCTGTTCTTGCAAAATCTCATGCAGCGGCTGCGGTTTACCGATCAAATAGCCCTGCATATAATCAATTCCTAAAGAAACCACCGCGCTGCGTATCTCTTCGCTTTCAACATACTCCGCCACCACCATCATTTTTTTCATTCGCGCCAGGTGACAAATCGATGCCACAATTTGGTAGTCGAGGCTATTCGAAACAATATTGCGAATAAAGCTGCCGTCAATTTTCAGGATATCGGCGCTCACATTTTTCAGTCGCGCATAGCTGGCATAGCCGGTGCCAAAATCATCAATCGCTATCTGACAGCCAAGTAACTGCAATTGCAGCAGCGTTGCCTGCGCTTGCTCGGCATTGGTTAAGGCATTGCTTTCCGTTACCTCGAAGACCAGTTGCCAGGCTTCAATCTTATATTTCGCCAGCAATTGCGCGATGTCGGTCGGCAGTCGGGCGCGACACACCGAGGTAGGCGATAAATTAATAGCAAAGCGACGGGCTGGCATTCTCTCCCGATTCTGAGCCATAAATTTCAACGTATTCTCGATGACCCACAGATCGATGCTGGAGGACAAACCGAACTCATGCGCGACGGGTAAGAAACAATCCGGCGTAACGATTTCATCGTCATCCCCTTTCAGACGCAGCAGGATTTCATGGTACACATCGCCACGCACACCATAAATGGGCTGTGCCATCAGGAAAAAGCGATTGTACTCCAACGCCTGCTGTAGCCGATTCATCATCGCCACTTTATTTTTCAGGTCCCGCTGCAGGTGCATGGCGCCACGACGTTGCAAATTTTCAGGCGTATTGGTTGCAAGGGAAAGTTCGGCAATGGTGCTAAGTTCGCCCAATAACAGGTAGATATGATTAACCGGAGAGCGAACATAGCAATAACTGATCCCAACCTGTGGCTGTAAAGGCATACCATCCCAGACAAAGCGGAATTGCTTGATGTGCTGATCCAATGCCTCAATGCGCTGCTGGTGGGACTCGGTGTTAAACCGCAGGACAAGGTCATTACCCGATAACTGAAAGACGTACTCATCCTGTTCCAGAAAGGGCGCTATCCAGTGAGCGATTCTTTGCTTGTACTGGATACGTAGCATGATCCCATAATTTTTGACCAACGGTTCCATGCCAGGGATCCGCAAGAAACAGAGCACGGACCAGGGCGACTTCTTCAGCTCCCGGTTCAACGCGCGCAGATTTGGAAGATGTACCATAGGATCAAAATACGCCAGACGATATGTACGTCGGGTAACGGCTCTCTGACGCGTTGCCAGCACGGCGATGTAATTTACGATAAAGGAGAAAACAAGATAGCTCGACGAGGTGATCGCCAGCTGCGTATCGTAACCTGAGTACCAGGGCATGTAGCTCTGATAATGATGTATTCCCGTAATGAGTATGACCGCCCACATCAGTGAAATAAGTCGATAACCGTAACGCATCGCCCCCCACAGCATGACGGGCAATAACAGGGATAAGGTATAATTCGTACTGAATATCGAGCTATTTTCATTTAACGGCATACACAACAGCGTCATCAACGTCGTCAATACTATCAACCACGCTGCAAACTCCGTCTTCGAGACTTTATTATCAAACTGCTGTTTTAACTGAGAAAAATAGCCGCGCAGGTGAAAAGGGTTCCGTATTGCCCGAATGATGAAATAACATAGCGGAATACCCACAAGGTTTCCCGTCAGTAAGGCCTGATAATTGATCAACGTGCCGGTATTGAAAGGCATGACGCCCATCATCCCTGATTTGCTCGCATACACGCCAACAAACGCGGCAAACTGAAAGAGTACCAGGAACAGCGTTGCCGGACAGAAAACCTGCCAAAATATACGTTGAAACATCAGATGCGAGTCACCGTGAGCCACATTGTTCCGTCGGGGGGCAAACACCCGATATCCACCCCAACTCAGAACAATCGTTACGACAAAGTGTGCAATGATTGACACTGTTTCAAACACGCCAACCTGGGGGAGTTTATACCAGCCGATCGCAATGATAATTCCCGGTAATGCGGCCCAGCCAAAAAAGAGCATCAGGCTAATCATCAGCGCTAAAGGTAGATAAAAAAGAACGACGTTCCCCGTACTAATATGCGCGTAGGTGTTCACACAACTCAGTAAAGGCAACAGCAGGGAGGGTAAGATGAGAGGTAGTGCCCACCATTGGTCTCTAATAACAATATACTTTTTATTGATTTTCATAGATGCTCAGTAGAGTCCCTCACATCCTGAAGGGGTATTCAGACAGGTATCCCACCTGACTTTAAAACAATGATGTACAACACATCATAATGACTCATCAATTTTAGTTATCACCTGAGTAGGGCGTTTGACATATATCAAGAAAAACAGGACCCATTAATCATTTATTACCCTTTTCCTCTTTTGTTATCGTTAATTCATTATTAATGCAAATAATAAAATTATCTTTCATAACATAAGAAGATAAAACAACTGATGCATTTTTACATAATGATGAATTGACCATTCCCTCACAGTGTGCCTTAATGTAAGCATCGCCCATTGTTGGGCACACTTTAAGGAACCCTTTGTGAGCCAGGTTACCAGCCTACGAAAACGACACCGATTTAACAGTCGCATGATCCGGATCGTACTGCTTATCAGCTTCCTCTTCTTCTTTGGACGCTTCGTCTACTCTGCTATCGGTGCGTGGCACCACCATCAGGACAAGAAAGAATCCCAACAGAGCAGCCTGTCGCAACAGACTTCCCCTGTTCAAATCGATAAACATTAATCGCTTAAAGACCGCTGTAAAGCTCTGCGCTTCAAGATTCCTTACCGGATGGCTAATCGTCTGACAGTTAACCATCCGGTAAGGGATTTGTGTTCCCTCCTGTCACTATTTTTATAACGCCACACGTCACCCCAGCCAATCAATTTTGATTTCCGCACAATTACACTATCTTTTCGCTCCTTATCACCACACTATTCACGCTGCTTTTCTATGTTTCTGTTTATTGGAAATAATAAACGCAAATACAGCTCAAATGCCACTAACCAATAGTGTTAATTAATATAACTGGCGTGCACATTTATATATCAAATGTAATTGAATATTTATATAAGCCTTTTATTTTTATACATTCAACAGGGTAATACGATGCAGGGTTTTACATTATTTCCGAAAATACGAAGCGGGCTTGAGTGGATCACTGGGCACAGCGATGCAGTAATTCAATTTGGCTGGAACATTGTTGCCGCCGTGATTTTACTGTTTATCGGTAAGTTCGTCTCACGGTTGCTTTCTCGCGGACTGGAGAAACTGCTGTTAAAGCGTAAAGTTGATATCACCATTATCCAGTTCTTCACTGCGTTAGTCCGCTACATCATCCTCGCATTTTTTGTCGTTGCGGCTCTGGGCCGCATCGGCATTGAAACGTCATCCATTATTGCCATCATCGGTGCCGCCGGGCTGGCCGTCGGTCTGGCGGTCCAACTTTGCGGCTGGCGTGCTGCTGGTCTCCCTGCGTCCATTTCGCGCCGGCGAGATCGTACAAATTGGTGCAGTCACCGGGACAGTCGAAAAAGTGCATCTTTTCTCAACTACCCTACTCACCGCTGATAGCAAAGAGGTGGTGATCCCTAACGGTAAAATCATCTCGGACAATATTATTAACTACTCTCGCCACCCGTTTCGTCGTATCGACCTGGTGATTGGCGTTGGCTATCAGAGTCGGATTGCAGAAGTGAAACGCGTCATTACTCATATCATCGAGCAGGATAAACGCGTTGATCAGAGTCGCGGCGTAACCGTGCGTCTGGGCGAACTTGCCGCCTCATCGCTTAACTTCTACGTTCGCGTTTGGGTGCGTAACGGCGAATACTGGAACACGTATTACGATCTACTGGAAAACATCAAAGAAGCGATGGATGCCAACCATATCGACTTGCCCTATCCGCAGATGGATATCCGTGTCCAGAACGTCCCATCACAATCACAGCCGCAGCTACAACTGGTCGATTGACTGCAAAAATAAAAAACCCTCTGTAAAGACAGAGGGTTTTTGTGCAAATAGCCAGAGTAAAATCAGGCAAAGGGGAAGGTTATTATTCCCACTCAATCGTCGCTGGTGGTTTACCGCTGATGTCATACACCACGCGGGAAATACCGTTCACTTCGTTGATGATACGGTTGGACACGCGGCCCAGGAAGTCATACGGCAGATGCGCCCAGTGGGCGGTCATAAAGTCGATGGTTTCAACAGCACGCAGGGAAACCACCCAGTCGTACTTACGGCCATCACCCATCACGCCAACGGAACGTACCGGCAGGAACACGGTGAACGCCTGGCTCACTTTGTTGTACAGGTCCGCCTTGTGCAGCTCTTCAATGAAGATAGCATCCGCACGACGCAGCAGGTCACAGTACTCTTTCTTCACTTCGCCCAGTACGCGCACACCTAAACCTGGACCCGGGAACGGGTGACGGTACAGCATGTCGTACGGCAGGCCCAGCTCCAGACCAATCTTACGCACTTCGTCTTTGAACAGCTCACGCAGCGGCTCAACCAGCCCCATCTTCATCTCTTTCGGCAGGCCGCCGACGTTGTGGTGAGATTTGATGACGTGGGCTTTACCGGTTGCAGAAGCGGCAGATTCAATCACGTCAGGGTAGATGGTGCCCTGCGCCAGCCACTTCACGTCTTGCAGTTTCAGCGCTTCTTCGTCGAACACTTCAACGAACACGCGACCGATAATTTTACGTTTGGCTTCCGGATCGTTCTCGCCTTTCAGCGCGTCGAGGAAACGCTGTTCGCCTTTAACGTGAACGATGTTCAGACCGAAGTGGTCACCAAACATATCCATGACCTGCTCGGCTTCGTTCAGGCGCAGCAGACCGTTATCAACAAAGACGCAGGTCAGGTTTTTACCGATGGCGCGGTGCAGCAGCATGGCAGTTACGGAAGAGTCAACGCCGCCGGACAGACCGAGGATCACTTTGTCGTCGCCAACCTGCTCACGAATACGGGCAACGGCGTCATCGATGATTTTTGCCGGTGTCCACAGCGCTTCACACTGGCAGATGTCACGCACAAAGCGCTCCAGCATACGCAGGCCCTGACGGGTGTGGGTTACTTCCGGGTGGAACTGCACGCCGTAGAAACGTTTTTCTTCGTGCGCCATAATGGCAAACGGGCAGCTTTCAGTGCTGGCAACGGTGACGAAGCCTTCCGGGATAGCGGTAACTTTGTCGCCATGGCTCATCCACACATCCAGCAGCGGTTTGCCATCTGCGGTCAGGGAATCTTCGATACCACGGATCAGCGCGCTATCGGTCTGAACTTCAACCTGCGCGTAGCCGAATTCACGTTCGTTAGAACCTTCAACGTGGCCGCCCAACTGCATCGCCATGGTCTGCATGCCGTAGCACACGCCAAATACAGGGACGCCTGCATTGAAGACGTACTCTGGGGCACGCGGGCTGTTCGCTTCGGTGGTGCTTTCCGGACCACCGGAAAGAATGATACCGCTAGGGTTGAATTCGCGAATTTGTGCTTCCGTAACATCCCATGCCCACAGCTCACAGTAGACGCCCAGCTCACGTACGCGACGTGCCACCAGTTGCGTGTACTGCGATCCGAAATCGAGGATGAGAATGCGATGTTTATGAATATTGTCTGTCATTGACGCTAATTCCGAGGCAAGTGAAACAAATTCGCCCGGCATAGAAGCCGGGCGCGGAAACTGATCAGGAGCCCATACGGTAGTTAGGGGACTCTTTGGTAATGGTCACGTCGTGAACGTGACTTTCCTGAATACCCGCACCGCTGATGCGTACAAACTCTGCTTTCGTTCGCAGCGCGTCGATAGTACCACAGCCGGTCAGACCCATACAGGAGCGCAGGCCGCCCATCTGCTGGTGAATGATCTCTTTCAGGCGGCCTTTATAGGCCACGCGGCCTTCGATACCTTCCGGTACCAGTTTGTCAGCGGCGTTATCGCTCTGGAAGTAACGGTCAGAAGAGCCTTTGGACATCGCGCCCAGAGAGCCCATACCACGGTAAGATTTATAAGAACGCCCCTGGTACAGTTCAATTTCACCCGGAGATTCTTCGGTACCGGCCAGCATAGAGCCCACCATTACCGCCGCCGCACCTGCCGCGATCGCTTTCGCGATGTCGCCAGAGAAACGAATACCGCCGTCAGCGATAACCGGAATACCCGTACCTTCCAGCGCTTCAACCGCGTCAGAAACGGCGGTGATCTGCGGAACACCCACGCCGGTAACGATACGGGTCGTACAAATTGAACCCGGGCCGATACCCACTTTAACCGCGCTGCAACCGGCTTCAGCCAGCGCACGAGCGCCTGCGCCCGTTGCAACGTTACCACCGATGATTTGCAGATCCGGGTATTTCGCACGGGTTTCACGGATACGCTGCAATACGCCTTCAGAGTGGCCGTGAGAGGAGTCAATCAGCAGCACGTCAACGCCGGCAGCAACCAGCGCGTCAACGCGCTCTTCATTACCCGCACCCGCACCGACTGCAGCGCCGACGCGCAGACGACCATGCTCGTCTTTACAGGCGTTAGGTTTACGTTCGGCTTTCTGGAAGTCTTTTACGGTGATCATGCCGCGCAGATGGAAGCTGTCATCAACAACCAGCGCTTTCTCAACGCGTTTTTCGTGCATTTTTGCCAGCACGACATCACGTGCTTCGCCTTCGCGAACAGTGACCAGACGCTCTTTCGGCGTCATATATACGCTGACCGGCTGGCTGAGATCGGTCACGAAACGCACGTCACGACCGGTGATGATGCCGACCAGTTCGTTATCTTCCGTCACTACCGGGTAGCCCGCAAAACCGTTACGCTCGGTCAGTTCTTTCACTTCGCGCAGGGTGGTGGTTGGCAGTACGGTCTGTGGGTCAGTAACCACGCCAGATTCGTGTTTCTTCACGCGGCGAACTTCTTCCGCCTGGCGTTCAATAGACATGTTTTTGTGGATAAAACCGATGCCGCCTTCCTGAGCCAGGGCAATTGCCAGGCGCGCTTCCGTCACGGTGTCCATCGCTGCAGAGAGCATAGGAATGTTCAGGCGAATGGTTTTCGTCAACTGGGTGCTGAGGTCAGCAGTATTCGGCAGAACGGTAGAATGAGCGGGAACGAGGAGGACGTCGTCAAACGTCAGGGCTTCTTTTGCGATACGTAGCATGGGCAATATCTCACCTGAGAGGTTATTAAATATTGCCGCGGCATTATACAGAGCGTAACCGATTGCATCCACACTTTTTTGCAAAAAAACCTTGCGCTCCTCTGTGAGCATGTTACTTTCGATTGAATAACCTGCTGATTTAGAATTTGATCCCGCTCACATGTTATCCTCTCAAACCGCTTCAATTTTTACCGTAAGTCGCCTTAACCAGACGGTGCGCCTGCTGCTCGAGCAAGAGATGGGGCAAGTGTGGATCAGCGGCGAGATTTCTAACTTTACCCAGCCCTCTTCCGGCCACTGGTACTTCACCTTAAAAGACGATACCGCCCAGGTACGCTGCGCGATGTTTCGCAACAGCAACCGCCGCGTCACGTTCCGTCCGCAGCACGGACAGCAGGTGCTGGTGCGCGCCAATATTACGCTGTACGAACCGCGCGGTGATTATCAAATCATCGTCGAAAGCATGCAGCCTGCGGGTGAAGGTTTATTGCAGCAGAAGTATGAACAGCTCAAAGCCAAACTGCAGGCCGAAGGATTGTTCGATCAGCAGTTCAAACAATCACTCCCAATGCCAGCTCATTGTGTCGGGGTGATCACTTCGAAAACCGGGGCGGCGCTGCACGATATTCTCCACGTACTCAAACGTCGTGATCCTTCCCTGCCGGTGATTATCTACCCGACAGCGGTACAGGGTGACGATGCACCGGGGCAAATCGTTCGCGCTATCGAACTGGCGAACGCCCGCAACGAGTGCGATGTGTTAATCGTTGGCCGTGGCGGCGGTTCGCTGGAAGATTTATGGAGCTTTAACGACGAACGCGTGGCGCGGGCTATTTTCGCCAGCCGCATCCCGGTGGTCAGTGCAGTCGGCCATGAAACCGATGTCACCATCGCTGATTTTGTCAGTGACCTGCGGGCCCCTACGCCGTCTGCGGCAGCAGAGATTGTTAGCCGCAATCAGCAGGAATTATTACGCCAGATTCAGTCCGTTCAGCAGCGTCTGGGCATGGCAATGGACTACTACCTCGCCAACCGTAGTCGTCGCTTCACGCAGACCTTCCACCGTCTGCAACAGCAACACCCTCAGCTACGTCTGGCGCGTCAGCAAACTACGCTGGAACGACTGCGTCAGCGGATGAGCTTTGCGCTGGAAAACCAAATCAAACAGGCCAACCAGCACCAGCAGCGCATACTGCATCGTCTGAACCAGCAAAACCCGCAGCCACGTATTCATCGTGCACAAACGCGCATTCAGCAACTGGAATATCGGCTGGCGGAAAATATTCGTGCACGGCTTAGCGAGCAACGAGAACGTTTTGGCAACGCGGTGACGCACCTCGAAGCGGTCAGTCCACTCGCGACACTGGCGCGCGGCTATAGCGTTTCTACCGCCACCGGCGGCGGCGTGTTGAAAAAGGTCAGTCAGGTGCAAGCCGGCGATCTCATCACCACGCGGCTGGAAGACGGCTGGGTGGAAAGCGAAGTGAAAGGCGTAACGGTCGCGAAAAAAACGCGGAAGAAAAAGCCGGGTTAAACCGGCACAAATTCTACGCGTTTTTTAGAAATCAATCCGTGGCCGTTCTGGCAAAAGTAGTCCACCGCACCGCAGGCTTTTAGCACCTGAAGCGGCTGATGGCACTCAGGGCAACGCGCTTCCAGTTGAATATCTTTATTGCAACGCTCACAGTGCGCCACACCGTTTTGTGGCTCCAGTTCCGTGTGACAATCCGGGCAAATAATCGACATAATGACGCCTATAGAAAAATTGATGACGTCGTTAATGATACCACTATGCACTTCATGTAGGCGGTGTAACCTGCGTTTACCGGGGCATAACTTCACCCCGGTAAAATAGAGGTTCTGTTAGGCGCTAGCGGCCGGTTTAGTCTGGGTATTTTCCAGCATACGGCGGATCGGAATAATGAGGACGATCAGAACTGCGGCACAGATTAGCAGCGCAATGGAGCAACGCGCAAACAAGTCTGGCAGCATATCCAGCTGGTCAGCCTTGACGTGACCACCAATCAAACCGGCTGCCAGGTTGCCCAGCGCGCTTGCGCAGAACCACAGTCCCATCATCTGACCACGCATTCTTTCTGGCGCCAGCAGCGTCATGGTCGCCAGACCAATTGGGCTCAGGCACAGTTCGCCGAGCGTCAGCATCAGGATACTGCCTACCAGCCAGAATGGCGAAACACCCGCGCCGCCATTTGCCAGCACGTCCTGCGCCGCAAGCATCATTATGCCAAAGCCCGCCGCCGCACAGAGAATGCCGATAACAAACTTGGTGATACTGCTTGGGCGAATGTTCATGCTCGCAAGTTTAGGCCACGCCCAGCTAAATACCGGCGCCAGCAGGATGATAAACAGGGCGTTAATCGACTGGAACCACACCGCCGGGATTTCAAAATCGCCAATCATACGGTTTGTGTAGTCGTTGGCAAACAGGTTAAACGAGGTCGGTTTCTGCTCAAATGCAGACCAGAAGAACGCCGCAGAAACCAGCAGAATAAAGCAGACCAGCAGTCTGGCGCGCTCTTTACGGTTCAGGCCCGCAAAGACAAACAGGTAGATGAAGTAACAGGCGACAGATGCCGCAATCACGTACACCAGCATGCTGGCAACCGCAACCGGGTTAATCACAATCACGCCTTGAGCAATCAGCGTAACAACGACGGCCACACCCGCAGCCAGCGCGAGTAACCACGCACCGACACCGTTTTTCTTCGCGACCGGGTTGTTCCAGGTGGAATCGAGCCCCACTTCGCTATCGTAACGTTTCATCGCCGGTACGGCAAAGAGACGGAAGATAATCAAAGCTACCAGCATCCCGATACCGCCAATACCAAAACCCCAGTGCCAGCCATGCGTTTTAATCAGCCATCCTGAGATCAACGGTGCTATGAACGAACCGATGTTGATGCCCATATAGAACAGCGAGAAACCGCCATCACGGCGCGCATCGCCTTTTTTATACAGCGTACCGACCATCACCGAAATACAGGTCTTAAACAGACCAGAACCCAGCACGATGAACATCAGGCCGATAAAGAACAGGTTGTTACCCATGATAGCAGAGAGCGCAATCGACAGGTGGCCGAGCGCAATCAGAATAGAGCCATACCACACCGCTTTCTGCTGGCCGAGCCAGTTATCCGCCAGCCAGCCCCCCGGCAGTGCAGCGAGATACATGGTACCGGCAAAGATACCGACAATCGCAGAGGCATTTTCACGCGCCAGCCCCATTCCACCGTCATAAACGGTGGCCGCCATAAATAAGATCAGTAACGGACGGATGCCGTAAAACGAAAAACGCTCCCACATCTCCGTGAAAAATAGCGAGCCTAGCGGATAGGGATGGCCGAAGAACGTTCGGCTTTCTTGTGGTTGAGTAGACGGTTGCATAATTCTCCTGAAAAGGTATGTGTTGTGCGGGTAAACACCACGCTGTACGCCGGCCAGTTATGTATCTGGTCGATTTTTTTACAGGTAGCGAAAAGTTAATTAGCCATTTGAGGGTCTGGAGCCATTTTTGTCTAGTACCAACCCCTGCACTTTAAGATGAAAATTCGACAATTGTCTACTTTCTTAGATTTAAACTTGGTCAAAAAAGAATAGTCATTGACATTATACAGACACACAGGACTATAAACAGACGAAAAAAACCCGCGACAAGCGCGGGTTTTCATAATCAGCAAGGGTTACTTACTTTTTTTAATATGTTGAATCAAACGCTTACGCTTGCGCATTTGTGTTGGCGTCAACGTATTACGTTTATTCGCATACGGGTTTTCCCCTTCTTTGAACTGAATACGGATCGGCGTACCCATCACTTCCAGCGACTTACGGAAGTAGTTCATAAGATAACGTTTGTAGGAATCAGGCAGGTCTTTAACCTGGTTGCCGTGAATCACCACAATTGGTGGGTTATAGCCACCAGCATGCGCATATTTCAACTTCACACGACGACCGCGCACCAGCGGCGGCTGGTGATCTTCTGTCGCCATGGTCATGATGCGGGTCAGCATCGCGGTACTGACGCGGCGGGTTGAGCTGTCATACGCTTCACGCACTGACTCAAACAGATTACCCACACCACTGCCGTGCAGCGCAGAGATAAAGTGAACGCGGGCAAAATCGATAAAGCCCAGACGGAAGTCCAGCGTCTCTTTAACCTGCTCTTTCACTTCCTGGGTCAGGCCGTCCCACTTGTTGACGACGATGACAAGTGAGCGCCCACTATTGAGAATAAAGCCCAGTAGCGACAGATCCTGATCGGAAATACCTTCGCGGGCATCAATCACCAGCATCACCACGTTGGCGTCTTCAATCGCCTGCAGCGTCTTGATAACGGAGAATTTTTCTACCGCTTCGGTAATTTTTCCGCGCTTACGCACGCCTGCAGTGTCGATCAGCACATATTCGCGCCCATCACGTTCCATCGGGATATAAATACTGTCACGCGTGGTTCCCGGCATATCGTAAACCACCACGCGGTCTTCGCCGAGAATACGGTTAGTGAGTGTGGACTTACCGACGTTCGGACGCCCGACAATCGCCAGTTTGATTGGCAGATCCTGCGGATTGAAGTCGTCTTCAGGCTCTTCTTCACCGTTTTCTTCGGCTTCCAGCTTCGCCCAGTATTCCGCGTCTTCATCCACTTCTTCCTGCGGCGCTACGTCATCCATCCACGGCAGCAGAACGTGCTCCAGCAGGCTGAGAACACCACGACCGTGAGAAGCTGCGATCGGGTGAATTTCACCTAACCCCAGCGAATAAAAATCAACCACCGCCTGATCCGGATCGAGTCCGTCAGTTTTGTTGGCGACAAGGAAAGTCGGTTTTTGGCGCGAACGCAGATGTTTGGCGATGGCTTCATCTGCCGGCATCAGGCCAGCACGCGCATCAACCATGAACAGCACAACATCCGCTTCTTCGATGGCTAGCAGCGACTGTGCAGCCATGCGGGTTTCGACCCCGTCTTCGGTGCCATCAATACCGCCGGTATCAACACAGATAAACTCGCGTCCTTCAATCTCAGCACGACCGTACTTACGGTCACGAGTCAGACCCGGGAAATCCGCAACCAGCGCATCTCGGGTGCGAGTTAGACGGTTAAATAACGTGGATTTGCCAACGTTAGGGCGCCCGACAAGCGCGACCACAGGTACCATGTTTAAAGCCTCATTTAAAAAATCATCAGACAACGGACGTATTTTTACGCCATTGTTAAAAACAGGAAAACGGCCCCTGCACCAGGAGCCGTTTTTCAAAGCGAGCGGCAGGACGATTAACGCGTAATGGAATACAGCGTACCGTCTTTCGCCTGGATCAGCAGTTTACCATCAGCCGATACTGGCTCGGTCAGGAAACCGGAGCTGTCGACTTTCTGCTGGGCCACAAAGCGGCCATCATCAATGTTAATCCAGTGCAGATAGCCTTCGCTATCGCCGACAACCAGATTACCATTATACAGCGCCGGAGACGTCAGCAGACGGTGAAGCAGATCGCTCTGCGTCCACAGCGTTACGCCGCCGTCAGTGGTTAACGCCAGCACGCGGTCATTCTGATCAACCAGATAGATGCGGTTGCCGTCGACGATGAAATCATTCACCGAGCCGAGCTCGCGTTTCCACATGATCTGACCGCTGCGCAGATCAAGCGCCGTCAGGTTACCATTATAAGCCAGAGCATACACAACGCCATTAACGATAACCGGCGTGGTGTCAACATCACTCAGACGATCGATTTCTGTTGGACCGGTCGCCTGAGAAATACGTTGCTGCCAAATCATCTGGCCCTGTTGCATCAGCACGGCGCTCACGCGACCGTTATCACCGCCGACAATCGCCGCACCAAAAGCGCTAGCCGGGGCTGATTCGCCGCGTAACGAAAGCGATGGCATATCCAGGTTGACGGTCCATTTGACGGCACCGTCAGCTTCGTTTAACGCCTGCAGTTGGCCGTTGCTGGTGTGAATCAATACCACACCATCACTCACCACCGGGCGAGACAGCGCTTCACCGGCAACACGAGTCTGCCAGGCAATAGTACCGTCGCTGGTATTAAGCGCATAAACCTGGGCTTTTTCGCTGCCGATATAGACGTGACCACCGGAAACCGTCACACCACCAGAAAGCTGTGCAGAGACTCTAGAGAACCAGCCGTCTTTTTCCGCCAGATTGACGGACCAGACTTCTTTGCCATCGTCCGCGTTCAGAGCTTTAACGACGCCTGTACGATCCGCCGCATAGACAACGTTATCTGCCAGCGCAGGATGAAGATTGGAATAGAAATCACCAATACCGTTACCTACAGACGTGCTCCAGGCTGTAGACGGAGTGAACTGGTTTTCAACCACCGGTAATGGGGACATCTTAACGACATCTTCTTCGCCACCAAACAGTGAACAGCCGCTTAATAGGGTAACGGAAAGCAGCCCTGGCAGAAGTAATTTACGCAATTGCATCGGGTCCCTCTCAGATGGACAAATTATTGATTTTCATCTGCATCATTTCGCTCAGAGCAGGAGAGGCTTCGCTTTTTACACCCGCTTCCCATGCGCTACGCGCGCCTTGTTTATCGCCTTTGCTCAGCAACGCTTCGCCACGCAGATCGGCGACAATGGCCGCCCACCCTTCACCTTTAATGGTGTCGAGCGTTTTCAGCGCGGTATCCGCTTGTTTAAGCTGAACTTGCACACGCGCAAGACGCAGATTAATCACCGCTTTGAGATTTTCATCGCTGGTCGCCGCCAGTCCTTGTTGCAACTGGGTAGCGGCTTTCTCAAGTTCGTTTTGATCAACAAACTGCTGCGCCAGTTCCATCGACGCTAACGCGCCGTAGGTATTTTTGTTCTCTGCGGCAAATTTCTCTGCGGCAGGAATGCTGTCCTGCTTACCCGCACTGACCGCAGTCACTGTATTTTGATACGCCAGAGAAGCAGAGCGTGTGGACTCCGTCTGATGGCTGGTCCAGTAACGCCAGCCAACCAGTGCGCCAACCCCTAAAATAACCCCAACCACCAGCGCTTTGCCATTTTCGGCAAAGAAGCGTTTTACCGCATCAACCTGGTCGTTTTCGTTCTCGTAAATTTCCACGCTGTCCTTCTCCTTAGCAAGTCAAAGTGCGCAAATGCGCGGCAACGCTATCCTGCGCTACTGCCGTTTGCTCACCAGTGCGCAAATCCTTCACTACAACAGTACCGTCAGCCACTTCGGACTCACCCAGTACCAGTGCAACGCGAGCGCCCCACTTATCGGCGCGAGCAAACTGTTTCTTAAAGTTGCCGCCACCGTGGTTTGTCATCAGTTTTACGCCCGGAACTTCATCGCGCAGACGTTCAGCAAGCTGCATTGCCGCCGACTGCGTATCTGTGCCTGAAGCGATCAGGTATATATCGACAACAGGAGAAGCAATAAATTCCGGATTAACTGCCTGAACTAACAAAACAAGTCGTTCCAGACCCATCGCGAAGCCAACCGCTGGCGTAGCACGACCGCCAAGTTGCTCGACCAGACCGTCATAACGACCACCCGCACACACGGTACCCTGCGAGCCCAGGCTGCTGGTGACCCACTCAAATACGGTACGGTTGTAGTAGTCGAGACCACGAACCAGTCGTTGGTTAACGGTGTAAGCAATACCTGCTGACTCCAGCAGCGTACACAGACCGGCGAAATGCGCGCGTGAATCCTCATCCAGGTAGTCGCCCAGAGCCGGAGCGTCGTTGAGCAGAGCCTGCACTTCCGGATTTTTGGAATCGAGTACACGCAACGGGTTGGTATACATGCGACGCTTGCAGTCTTCGTCCAGTTTGTCTTTATGCTGTTCCAGGTACGCCACCAGCGCATCCCGGTAGTTAGCACGGGCTTCCAGTGAACCGATGGAGTTCAGCTCAAGGCTGACATGCTGAGAAATACCCAGCGCACGCCACCAGCGGGCGGTCAGCATAATCAGCTCAGCATCAATATCCGGGCCTTGCAGGCCAAACACTTCGACACCCAGCTGATGGAATTGACGATAGCGACCTTTTTGCGGACGCTCGTGGCGGAACATCGGCCCGATATACCACAGACGCTGTTCCTGATTGTACAGGAGACCATGTTCGATGCCGGCGCGTACGCAGCCAGCCGTTCCTTCAGGACGCAAAGTCAGGCTATCGCCATTACGGTCCTCAAAGGTGTACATCTCTTTTTCAACCACGTCGGTCACTTCACCGATCGCGCGTTTGAATAACGGGGTCTGCTCTACAATCGGCAAGCGGATTTCACTGTAACCGTAGCTGCCGAGCACGTTTTTAAGAGTGCCTTCAATGCGCTGCCAGATGGCGGTTTCGCCAGGCAGATAATCGTTCATGCCGCGAATGGCTTGAATGTTTTTTGCCACGTTTATTCTCTTTATGGATATAAAAATGAACCCTCAGCGCTAACCCGAACAATGCGGGCGCCATGCGGGTTCAATCATACACGGGAAGCACGCCGCTTCCCATCACGTTGTTATTTTTCAACCTGCTGCACGTCAATTCGACGCGCTTCGTCCAGGATGCTGGCTTTGGCACGAATACGGGCTTCTAGCTGGGTAATCATATCGTCGTTATCGATACGATCCTTACGTACACCGTCTTCATACAGGCCGCTTTTCTTGTTGCCACCCGTCACGCCGAGCGTGGAAACCAACGCTTCACCAGGACCGTTTACCACACAGCCGATGATCGAAACGTCCATTGGCGTGATGATGTCTTCCAGACGTTGCTCCAGCGCGTTAACCGTACCGATGACGTCAAACTCCTGACGAGAACAGGTTGGGCAGGCGATAAAGTTGATCCCGCGCGCGCGTATGCGCAGCGATTTCAGAATATCGAAGCCTACTTTGATCTCTTCTACCGGATCGGCGGCCAGAGAAACGCGCAGCGTATCGCCGATCCCTTCTGACAACAGCAAACCCAGGCCAATCGCGGACTTCACCGATCCGCTGCGTGCGCCACCGGCTTCGGTGATCCCCAGATGCAGCGGCTGATCGATCTGTTTGGCTAACAGACGATAAGATTCAACGGCAAGGAACACATCAGAGGCTTTAACGCTCACTTTGAACTGGTCGAAGTTCAGACGATCGAGATGATCAACATGGCGCATAGCTGATTCCAGCAGCGCCTGCGGCGTGGGTTCGCCGTATTTTTCCTGCAGATCTTTTTCCAGCGATCCGGCGTTAACGCCGATGCGGATAGGAATGTTGTTATCGCGAGCGCAGTCCACTACCATGCGAATACGCTCTTCATTGCCGATATTGCCTGGGTTGATACGCAGACAGTCGACGCCGTACTCCGCTACTTTCAGCGCGATACGGTAGTCAAAGTGAATATCGGCAACCAGCGGGACTGTGACTTGCTGTTTGATAAGCTTGAACGCTTCTGCAGCATCCATTGTCGGTACAGAGACTCGGACAATGTCAGCCCCAACGCGTTCCAACGCTTTGATTTGATTGACCGTCGCCGCCACATCCGTTGTCCGCGTATTGGTCATAGACTGTACGGCGATGGGCGCGCCATCACCAATCGGCACATTCCCAACGTAAATGCGTGTCGATTTTCTACGTTGAATTGGAGCCTGATTATGCATTAAAAAATCTCCCGCATTGCCGTCTGTTACTGAGCCGCTGGTTGTTCGGCATTTACGGTCAGACGCGCAACCTGGTTAGTTCTGATAAAACGACTCAGGTCGACAGGTTTACCCTGGTACTGAATCTGCACTGCTGCCGGTGCACCAATTTTCAGTTTGTACGGTGCCTGGCCGATAAGATTTAACGTGCCATCTTTACGCTGCATACCGCTAAACAGTTTTTTACCGGTCGCATCACTGACTTCCAGCCAGCAGTCGGCGGTAAAATTCATCACCAGCGCGTTAGGATCGGCGGCAGGTGTTGTCACACCCGCTTGATCGGTCGGCAAAGGCGCCGCCGTAGCCGGTGTGGTTGGCGTCGTTGTCGCTGTGTCTACGTTGGCCTGAGACGGTGCCACTACCGCATTCTGTTGCGCATCTGCAGCAGCTGCTGGCACTGTGGCAGCGTCAGGTGCTGACGCTGCGTCTGCCGCCGCGCCATCATCCGGCGCGGGGGGAGTCATATCCTGACTTGCCGCAGCGCTGGTATCTAACGGCACGCTCTGGGCACTGTCTTTGCCCGCATTTAGCTCAGCGGAGGATTGATCGGCCATCGTGGTGATCTCTTCCTGCTGCGCTTTATGATTCTGCCACCACCAGGCGCCAGTAAGTCCAACCACGACAAACAGTACCAGCCAGGTAAAGGTCATTAACCAGCCATCACGCTTTTTGCGGCGCTTACCGAGCGAGAAACTCTGCATCGGCGCCACTTTGGCTGGGCGAATCGGAGCCTGTTTTTCCAGCCCTGGCAACAGTTCTTCTTCAGGAATATGCACCAAACGCGCATAGGAACGGATATACCCGCGCAGAAACGTTGAAGCGAGATCGGCTGGCGCCTTATCTTCTTCAATATCGCGTACCGTGGAGACCTTCAGGCACAGTCGTTCCGCGACGGCCTGTTGGCTGAATCCGAGTTGTTCACGGGCATTGCGCAGGCGAACGCCGGTGGAGAGTGCTTCATTTTTGTCGTGCGTGGCTTCAGTATTCATTCGCTACAGCTGCGTAAATATGGGCTCTGGCGCCGGTGAGCCACAATGCTCACCCACACCGCGAAACATCTGGTCAGTTAACCTTGGTCAGACAGTATAAAACGGTCAGACTATCAATGACAAAACAGCGTAAACCTGAGGGCTAAACTGTTGTTGAGCCGCTACATACTGCCTTAAAGTCGACGAAAACGCACCGTTAATATTGACCTGACGAGTATAACAAATGACCGTATGTCACTTACATTGCACTACGGTACATTAATTATACCGTAGTGCACCAACATCAAACGGTCTTGATGTCGATAGCATCACCCTGCATGCGCTTGCGCAGAGTACGCTTGGTACGGTCAATGACGTCACCCGCCAGCTGACCGCAGGCTGCATCAATATCGTCGCCGCGTGTTTTACGCACGATGGTCGTGAAACCATAGCCCATCAACACTTTGGAGAAACGATCGATACGGCTGTTAGAACTCCGTCCGTACGGCGCGCCCGGGAACGGGTTCCATGGGATCAGGTTAATCTTACACGGCGTATCTTTCAGCAGCTCCGCCAGCTGATGTGCGTGCTCGGTACCGTCGTTAATGTGATCTAACATCACATATTCGATGGTGACGCGGCCCTGGTTGGCGTTCGACTTCGAAATGTAGCCACGTACCGACTCAAGGAACGTAGCAATATTGTACTTCTTGTTGATCGGCACGATTTCGTCACGGATTTCATCGTTCGGCGCATGCAGGGAAATCGCCAACGCAACGTCAATCATGTCGCCCAGCTTATCCAGTGCAGGGACCACGCCGGAAGTAGACAGCGTAACACGGCGTTTTGACAGCCCAAAACCGAAGTCATCAAGCATGATTTCCATCGCCGGAACCACGTTGGTCAGGTTCAACAACGGTTCGCCCATGCCCATCATGACCACGTTGGTGATAGGACGCACGCCCGTTGCCTTCACTGCACCGACGATTTTCGCCGCGCGCCAGACCTGGCCGATGATTTCCGACACCCGCAGGTTACGGTTAAAGCCCTGTTGCGCCGTAGAGCAGAATTTACACTCTAATGCACAGCCGACCTGTGAAGAGACACACAGGGTGGCACGATCGTCTTCCGGGATATACACGGTTTCTACGCGCTGATCGCCTACGGCAATCGCCCATTTGATAGTGCCGTCAGATGAACGCTGCTCTTCCACCACTTCCGGGGCGCGAATTTCAGCGACTTCTTTCAGTTTGTTGCGCAGCACTTTGTTGATGTCAGTCATGTCATCAAAGTTGTCGCTGCAATAGTGGTACATCCATTTCATGACCTGATCGGCACGAAACGGCTTTTCACCCATCTCTTTGAAGAATTCGCGCATCTGCTGACGGTTCAGATCCAGCAGGTTAATTTTTCCATTTTTATTTGGAACCGCAGCAATGAGGACTTCAGAGGTGTTAACTAATTCAGACATAATTTTTTCCGGCCTCGTTGTTACACGTTATGGCCCGTGGAGGGTTGATAAAAAGAAACGCCCCGGCAAGCGGTCTGCTCTTCCGGGGCGTTGCATTGTACAAAGTCTGGCGCAGGGATGCCACGTTTGCACGAAGCATTAGCGAAAATAATATGAAAATCGCGAATTCCTCTCCAAAGGATTTCGCGTCGCAGGAAGGCGGCAAGTTCGAGCATCCCCGGGAGCATAGAAAACTATGTGACCGGGGTAAACGAACGCTGCCAACGCATCTGCGAGGTGAAAGACGCAGGAGATTAGCGGGTGCGCGGGCAAACCTCGCCTTCCCCAAAGAAATAGGCGATTTCACGCGCCGCAGATTCGACGGAGTCGGAACCGTGGGTGCCGTTCTCGGTGAAGCTGTCAGCGTAATCTGCACGCAGCGTACCTGCCAGCGCATTCGCCGGGTTGGTTGCGCCCAGCAGATCGCGGTGACGCTGTACGGCATTTTCGCTTTCCAGTACGGAAACCACGATCGGACCGGAGGTCATGAATTCAACCAGGCCATCAAAGAACGGTTTGCCGTCGTGCTCAGCATAGAAGCCACGCGCCTGCTCAACGGTCAGGTGCAGCATTTTAGTACCGACAATTTTGAACCCTGCAGCTTCAAAGCGCGCAAAGATGCTCCCAATAACGTTTTTTGCCACCGCGTTTGGTTTGATGATGGAAAAAGTACGTTCAATAGTCATGATTACCTCTGTAATGTGTTCTGTTGTTGTCTATATAGATGTACGACCTGGCGCGGATTATAAAGAGCATCCCGGCAATTGACTATTGATGAAGGTAACATTTCTTTAAAATAAGATGAATTTTAGCAACAAATAGCATCAAACTGGTCTACTGCAAAGCAAATCTCACCGTGGCAACCTGCCCGCCATCATCCATAACCAACAACTGATACTCTCCTGCCACCGTTAAGCGCAGGGTCAGACTCCGCCCACGTTCTTCCAGTCGTTCACCGTTAAGAAACCACCAGCGTTCACCCGTTCCACCGCTGGTTTGCACCGGTACGGAGACAGCCGGTGAACCGGGTAGGCGTTTCACAATCGCGCCATCACGAACGCCTGTCAACTGCAGCGGTAGGAAAGCGTCCAGCCCTAACGGTGGACAGGTTGCGGAAACCGGCGGTAGCCGTGCGGCTCGCCGCTCGGATGGCGGCAGCCAGGGCTCCAGCGGCAACGGCCAGACAATTAACGTCTGTTCTCGCGCCTGTGGGCAGTCTGGCGCCACGCGTTTTCCTGCCTCATCTAACCAGACGGGAAAACGAATACCGTTAACCCCTTCCTGCTCGGGTAATAACAGCGTAGGCGGCTGACTACCGTCCAGTAGCCAGGTGGCTAAACGGCGGCGACAGTTACCGTCCCCGTTGGGCAAAAATTGCCCACCCGGCCAGCACACCACGCCCCGGCTGACTGACTCTGGGCGCGGGTCCTCAGGCTGGTTGGTCCCACGCGCCTGCAACAGGTTGTTGACCTGATTCAGCAAAGGCACCGCGCTGGCAAAACCAAACTGCCCCACCACCGGTGTGCCGTCGGGTCTGCCGGTCCAGATGCCAATCACGTAACGTGAGTTAACGCCAATCGCCCACGCATCGCGATAGCCGTAGCTGGTGCCCGTTTTCCACGCCAGCGGCACCACGCGACTCAGGGCGTTATCCGGCAGAGGCTGCGCGTCGTCCGCCATAATCCTGCGGATAATCCACGCCGCACCAGCCGACATCAGCGGGCGCTCCAGCAGCGGATCGTCCGGCTGCAGACGAAGTTTTCCCGCTTTCCCCTGGCGGGCAAAGGCGCTGTACGCTGCCGCCATATCTTCAAGCCTGGCCCCCGCACCGCCAAGGATCAGTGACAGATTTGGCGCAGCCCCTGCCGGTAAATACAACGGTAGACCCACATTACGCAGCCTGGCGGCAAAACGCTTCGGGCCGTAGGCTTCCAGTACCTGGACTGCCGGCAGATTCAGCGAGCGCACCAGCGCCTCGCTCATGCTTACCGGGCCATGAAAACCACTGTCAAAATTCCCCGGACGATAATCTCCGGTACGCCGCGGCACGTCCTGTAACAACGAGGCCGGATGAACTAAGCCATCCTCCAGCGCCAGACCATAGACAAAGGGCTTCAGCACCGATCCCGGCGAGCGGATCGCGCTCACCATATCCACATGCCCAAAGCGGGTGTCATCATTCATATCCACCGAACCCACCCAGCCACGCACGCGCATATCGGTATGATCAACGACAATCATCGCCAGCGAACTGCGCGCCGGAAGCCGCCCCTTCCAGTTTTGCGCCAGCTCCTCCAGTTGACGTTGCAGCCCGGCATCCAGCGTGGTGACAATTTTGTTGCTGCTGCTTTTGTTCAGCATCATGCGTGAGAATAACGGCGCCAATTGCGGCATCTGCCTCGGTGCCAGCCAGACCGGCTCTTCGCGTGATTCCTGCGCCTGTTTTGCCGACCAGACGCCCTGCGTCGCCATGCGATCGAGCACTTTATTGCGCGCGGCTTGCGCCCGATCCGGCCAACGGTCCGGACGCAGACGGCTCGGCGCCTGCGGCAGTACAGCCAGCAACGCGGCATCGGAGTAGCTGAGTTGTGCCGGTGATTTACCCAGATACGCCCAGCTTGCGGCACCAACGCCTTGCAGCGTCCCACCAAACGGTGCGCGGTTAAGATACAGCGTCAGGATATCGCGCTTGGAGAGATGCCATTCCAATTGGAATGCACGCCAGAGTTGGCGAAACTTCCCGCCAAAAGTGCGCGGATGTGGGTCGAGCAGCCTCGCCACCTGCATGGTGAGCGTACTGCCACCGGAGACCACGCGCCCGGAGGTGAGATCCTGCCAGGCGGCGCGAAGCACAGAAAACGGATTGACGCCGGGATGTTTCCAGAACCAGCGATCTTCGTAGTTAATGAGCGCCTCAAGATAACGGGGCGAGACCTCTTCAAGCGTGACCGGATAACGCCAGATACCGTCCGCGTCGGCAAAGCGCCACAGCGGCGTCCCGTCCTGAGCCACCACCACTCGCGCAGGATTAACCTCATGCAACGGCAATGGCCAGATTTTATCTGCCGTCCACACTGCTGCCCCTGTCAGCAACGCAGCGGCGACCAGCCAGCCGCTGCGTTTAACCCACCGATGCATCATTTACGGTCTGACAATCAGCGGGCCCTCAGCCGTGCCGGTGGCACGCCACTGAGGAACATACATCGATTCCACCTGGGGTACAGGTACCTGATACGTCCCGGGTGTGACCGCGCGCGCCAGATACACCAGCGTGACCGGTTGCCCTTCGTTGACTGCCACCGCCGCGACAAAGCGATCGTCGCGGAATTCAACGTGCTGGATATCCGCTTGCTGCATTTGATTAAGCAAATTCGCCACTTCGCTGCCGCTATCCTGCAGGCTGGCGCTACCGTTGGCCAGATTCTGGTTTTCCAGTTCCAGACCAGCAGGCAGAAGATCGACCACCAGCGCATCCGGAACATTCTGGCTGGCTCTAACCGTCAACCAGACCAGCACCAGCTCGCCGCTGCGCAGAGACGAGAGCGATTTACTCTGCCCATCGGTGCCCAGCACCTGACGTTCAATGAGCAGTACATTGCTGGCAGGCTGCGGTGAGCTTTGCGGATAGCCGCTGACGTCCAGACGCAGCCACAGCGGCAGATTACCCGTGTTGGTCACCGCCAGCGTCGCTAACTGTTCCGCATCCAGATTTCGGGTTTGCGATTTATCACCCGCCAGCAGTTGTTCAGAGAGAGAGGTCTGCGCCTGCCACGTGCCCGGCAGATCCTGCAGCGTACGGGCAGCAAGGAACAGCGCATTATTCTCCTGCGTGGAGAGCCAGCGCTGACCGAAAGCTTGCTCCGACAGCGTATTCAGCAAAGTATTTTGCACGTCGGGTTTCAGTTTATTCTCTTCCAGCAAGGCCAGCATCAGCGCGTTGTCGCGTAGCTGACTGCCGTAATCCGCCATCCACTGCTGCGTATCTCGGCGCGGCGTATTGAGTGCCAACGTCAGCGCCTGTTCACTGCGATTCGCATCGCCCATGTTTTTCAGCGCAATGCCCAAATGCAGCAGCGGCAGGCCAGAGGCAGCCTGAGCTCGACGTTCCCAGATCTCACGCAGTGCGCCCAGCGGCGCTTTCTGTTGACGAGCCAGGACCAACGCAGCATAGGCCTGTACGGCAAACCGGCTGGCTGCGGTGTCGTCGGTGTAGCGAATCGACATCATGCCCGGATCCTGCAAATAACGCAGCAGACGCGCATTGCCCCGGTTAATCACCTCAGCCGGGACGCTGTAGCCCTGTTCATTTGCCCGGACGAGGAAGTCCATGACATAAGCACTCAACCAGTACTCTTCCGGCCCGTTCTTATCCCACAGCGCAAATCCCCCGTCGTCACGCTGCATTTGCAGTAACCGGGAAATACCGATCTCGACCGCCGCACGGCGTTTTTCATCGCTGTCACCCGCTATACCCAACGCCTTCAACTGCGCGGCGTTGGTATACAACGACGGGAACAATCCGCTGGCCGTCTGCTCCAGGCAGCCGTAAGGATAGGCTTTCAATTCGCGAACATAGCGCGCCAGATTCAGCGGCGGCTTGCCGCTGAACAGCAGTTGCCCCTGCACCGTTGCCGGGGAGAAGTTGGTCAGTTCCCCGTCCGGTAACTGCCAGGTTTCACCGGCTTGCAGCGCCACGCCGCTATTGAGAGTTTGCGCCGGGAACGCCGGACGCACGCCAATCTTCCACTGTTTATGTTGAACGGGGAGCATTTCACCTGGCAGCGTCAGACCACTGATAACGGCCTGAATCTCACCCTCGCCGAATCCCTCCAGTGCCCGTACCGGAATAAACAACGTGGTACGCACGCCAGGTGCCAGATCCACCGGGGCAGGGTTTTGGCCCATCAGTGACACTAAGCCGCTGGCGGTAAGCTGAATATTCAGCGTCTGCGGCCTATCCGTCAGGTTGGTGACGTCCAGCGTCAGGCGCGAGGTATCACCGCCGGCCATAAAGCGTGGCATATTCAGTTCCGCGATCACCGGTGCAGCGACGATCACTTTGCTTTCGCTGCTGCCAAAGTCATCTGCGGTCCAGGCCTGCGCCATCACCCGCAGTTCACCGTTAAAATCGCCAATTGGTAACGTCACCGAGCCTTCACCCTGCTCGTTGAGCGTGACCGGCAGCGCCTGTTGCGCCACGATATTGACGTGATTAACCGGCGGTTTGCCGCCGCGTTTTAGCTCATCACCATCGCCACCGAAACGCAGCGCCGCCAGACGCCCTTGCCCTTCAATTACCTGGCCGTAAATATCATAAATATCCGCGCCATAGCGCTTCTGACCGAAAAAGGCCTGCCACGGATCCGGGGTAGCGTAATCGGTGATATTCAACACCCCGCTGTCTACAGCGGAGACCAGGACGTTAACCTGTTTAGGCACGTCACCATTTTTGACACTGGCTTTCACGTTAACGGTCAACGGTTGATTCGGGCGCATTTTAGCCGGATTTTCCAGCGTCACATCCAGGCGACGATTTTCATCGCCCAGCGGCAAATGCAGTAATCCGACCGCGCGTTTTGGCGTAGCCGATCGGGATTTGTCGCCAGGGCGGATCACCAGCGCGCTAAGATACAGGTCATGGCGGCTCCAGGTTTTGTCGACCGGAATAGAGAGATCCAGACCATTTGCAGGGACATCGATCTCTTGCCACCACAGCGGGCCTTCACTGGATTCCACCATCGCATAGCCTTTACCGGCAGCAGGCGCGGCAATGTGCAACTTCATGGTGTCGCCAGGACGATAATTGGGTTTATCCAGCTTCAGAGTGACACGATCCGGGCGCACCGCCCCGCTGCCGTCGCTGTTATCCTGCCAGCTGTATCCGGCCCAGAAGCGCACGCTGCTCACCGTATCGTTGGGTGCTTTCACTTCCAGACGGTAAGCGCCCCACTCCACAGGAAAACTAACCTTACCGGTTTCATCAGCGGTAAGATCCAGCGATTGCTCACCTTCGACCAGATCCTTTTGATCGAACTGCGACTGCCAGCCTTCACCTTCAGACCAGTTCCAGTAGTAATCCCGACGTTCGCGAATCAAACGAACCTGCAAGCCGGAAACCGCTTTTTTCTCGCCTTGTGCATCGGCATAGACAATATCAAACGCGGCGTTGCTGTCTTCATCAACGATGGGCTGATTCACCGTGGTATCGGTGCGGTAATCATAAACGGCTTTCGCAGCAAACTGCGGGCGAATACCCGGCAGGGTATCCGCAGGCCAGATAGCCTGTTCTACCCGTCGGGTCACCGGACGGCCACCCGACTCCAGCAAACTGGCCTGCAAAATCACCTGCAACGGTGAATGCGCTTCCTGCCACTGACTGCTGGTTGTGACTTCACCACGACCGTTTTCATCCAGCGTCAGCTGTACTTCATCGAGACTGCGGGAGAGGTTCTCTTCGGCAATATTACCGAACTGGAATCCCGGTAATGCAGGCACCGCTTCACGCTGTGGTCGCAGGAACAGCTGACCTTGCAGGGCATTACCATTCGCAGGCGCACCGTACAGGTAGTAACCCACCACAGAAAACCTCACATCGTCAGCCGGTGCAATCGGCATTTTATTGGCGGTGAGGTTAAGCGCCATCCGCTCGGGCATAAAATCTTCAACGTGGAAATCCCACATCCGTGAGCGGTTATCGCCGGTGTTGGCGCGAATATGCCACATACCGGTTGGCGCACTGCTGTCCAGCGGCCAGCTCAGGCGGTACAGACCGTTCTCAGGCTGGCTGACCACCGTGCGTAAAACCTGCCCGTCGGGCTTGACGACTTCCAGCTTCACTGGCTGATCGGGCAACGTTTTGCCGTCGCTGTCGCGCAGCAGTCCGTTGAGGATAACCGTTTCTCCTGGGCGATAGAGATCGCGCGGGCCGAACATAAAGAACTGTTTGCTGTATCCCGGTGCCCCCGCGATATCAAATTCAGCCAGATCCAGCGCCGGTAATTTCAGATCCAGCAGTGTGGTTTGCCCGTCTTTACGCGCCAGCAATATGGCGGCGTCTTTATCCGTCTCGAGCTTCACGTGTCCCTGCGCATCGCTGGTCGCCTGCGCCAGCGTCTGCCCTTTCTCATTGAGCAAGGTAACATCTATACCCTGCTGCGCAGCGCCGTTTTCCAGGCTCTGGGTAAAGACATCCAGCTGATTATGGTAACGGTGCGCGGATACGCCAATATCGCTGAGCGTAAATAGCGTGGCAGCGTTGCTGTAATTGTATTGCCCGGCCTGGTTCATCACCGCAACGTACACCCCAGCCTGCTGCAGCGGCTTGATGTCGCCCAGCGGCAGCAGCAGTTTCTCACGGGTATTGCGCGCAGGATTAAGATCAAAACGCCCGGTATAAACCAGCTCCGCCATCTTCAGCAGATTGTCGGATTCCCAGTTAGACAGTGAGTTGCGGTATTCCCACTGGCTGATAAACGCGCCAAGCGATTCCGGCTTCACGCGAAAGAAGTTCACATCCACGCTATTGACGTTGAGCGCCATCACCGGCAGGCCTTCGATCACTTTACCTGGCAATAGCGAACCACGACTGGCAAATCCGACGCTCGGCTGGACATCGCGCGTGGTGATGTTTTTTTCATATTCAATGCCAAACGTCGCCTTATTCAGCGCCAGTAAATCGCGCTCGATAGTCACCACCAGTTCGCGGTTGGGCTCCAGATGACGTAAGCGTAGCTCTTTCAGGTTGGGCGCCAATTCCCAGGCCCCGTCCACTTTACCGCTTTTTTTATCGACAACATGCAGTACGCGAGAAAAATCTTGCTCAGGATCGAGGGGAATGGAGAAGGTCAACACGAGCGTTGCCGCACCGTCGAGTTGGACTTCGGAGGCATCCAGCAGCGTCAGTGACTTGCCCTGGCTTTGCTGCGTCAGCTTTTCTAACTGGGCCTTGTCTTTTGCGGGCGCAGTCTGTGACGCAGGTGCATCCGGTTTCGCAGCCGTCGGTGATTTTTCGTTATTATTATCGCACCCGACAAGTGCCAGCATCAGCATACAGGCCGCTACGCGTAAATGTTTCATTTTTCATCCCTGGCCTGAGCGGCCCGTTAGCTACGTAGAACCCCTATTATGCGTCAGATTTCAGGATGTGGAAGTCTGTAACTAATCTGCGTTATCTGAATTTTCGTGAATAATGTCGATCCACCCTGACAAATCAGCCTCTTTTACTTGTCCCCTGACGGTAAACAGCCGACAATTTGCCGAAACCTGGTAAAAATGGAGATGCCTATGACCACCGCCTTCTTTGTCGCTGCCGACTGGCTTGTCGAACACATTGACGATCCGGAAATACAAATTCTTGATGCCCGGATGGCGCCTCCAGGACAGGAAGATCGTGATGTTGGCGAGGAGTATCGCGCTGGCCATATCCCTGGCGCGGTCTTTTTTGATATCGAAGCGCTCTCCGACCATACCTCAGCGTTACCGCATATGATGCCACGTCCGGAGGCGTTCGCTGTTGCTATGCGCGAGCTGGGTGTACATCAGGATAAACACCTGGTTATCTACGATGACGGCAACCTGTTTTCTGCCCCGCGCGCCTGGTGGATGCTGCGCACATTCGGTGTGGAAAATGTCTCCATTCTGGCGGGTGGTTTCGCAAGCTGGCAGCATGATGCATTCCCGCTGCAGGAAGGGAGCGTTGATTTGCCGGAAGGTGAGTTTGACGCAGCGTTTACGCCGGAAGCCGTGGTGCGAGTGACCGATGTCCTGCTGGCCAGCCATGAAAAAACCGCGCAGATTGTCGATGCTCGACCAGCCGCCCGTTTCAATGCGGAAGTTGACGAACCGCGTCCAGGCCTGAAGCGCGGCCATGTTCCCGGCGCGCTGAACGTACCGTGGACTGAACTGGTTCGCGACGGCGAGTTAAAAACCACCGATGAGCTGGACGCCATCTTCTTTAGCCACGGCGTGAGTTTTGACAGACCGATCATCGCCAGCTGCGGCTCCGGCGTTACCGCTGCCGTAGTGGTGCTGGCGCTTGCCACGCTGGGTGTCGCTAACGTGGCCCTGTATGACGGGGCGTGGAGCGAATGGGGTGCACGCAATGATTTACCGGTAGAACCAGTTTTATAAAACTGGAAATGCCGGATGGCGCTTCGCTTATCCGGCCTACAAAACAGTGCATATTGTAGGCCGGATAAGACGTATGCGTCGCCATCCGGCAAGGTTTTTTAGATAATCCGATTCTGTTTAAAATCGCGCAGGAAACCGCCCCAGCGGCGTTCGTAGAACGGCGCGATGTGTTCGGTAATAAAGTGGCTGACCCCTTTCTCACCTTTTACCACCTGACAGATATCAATCGGCTCATCACCCGGTAACGTATCGGTCGCTACGCTGCCCGTGGCATGAATAATCTCCTCAATATCGCCATCGGCTTCAATGCCAATCAGCAGATTGGGCTGGGCATCCGGGCTATCTTTAATTGAGCAAATAAACGCCCGTTTCACTGGTTTAATGGTTTTAAACAGCGTCGTGAGCGAGTCGACCATCTGCGCCGGAGGTTCCGCAACCTCGGAGAGGATCAGCGACTCGCCGCCTTCCAGCACTTCCTGGGTACTAAGCGGATTGCCTTCTTCGCCGATCAGTAAGCTGATTTCACGCGGCATAAACTCTTTGCCGGTCGGCAGTTTAGCGTTGAGAAACAGGGTTGCACCCAGCGTCATTTCAAACAGCGTGCGCACCGGCATGACGACAAACGCCTGTTCATCTTCAACCGCCTGCTGCAGGGCTTCAAGGGAGGTAAAGAACGGGATCACGGTAGTGCCGTCTTCTTTTTCCCAGTGCTGCAGATCCAGCGCGCTGTCTTCAACCACCGCCTCGCCTTCTGCAGCGGTACCCGGAACCCAGACGGTGGATTCCAGCAACGTGCGGAAAAAGGCCGGACGATGCGCAGGCTCCGTCGCTGCTTTTTCCAGCAACGTTTCTAATTCATTTTTTATTTCGGACATAAGTATCACAAATTGGATGAATACATGTAGGCCGGATAAGCGTAGCGCCATCCGGCAATACAGTCATAAATTATGCAGTCAGCAGATTCGCGATGGTGCGCACACCCAGACCGGTCGCGCCCGCGGACCACTGCTCAACCGGTGCCTTGCGATAGGTTGCAGAGCAGTCGATATGCAGCCAGCCTTGCTGATAGTTTTCCACGAAATGCGACAGGAAGCCCGCCGCGGTGCTTGCGCCCGCAGGATAGGCCGCGCTACCGGTATTGTTCAGCTCGGCAAAGTTAGACGGCAGCTGACTACGGTGGAATTCCGCCAACGGCAGACGCCAGAACGGTTCGTTCTCTTGCGCCGCGCTTGCCATCAGACGGGCCGCCAGTTGGTCATCAAAGCTAAACAGCGCGTGGTAATCATTACCTAGTGCGGTTTTCGCTGCACCCGTCAGCGTGGCGGCATCAATAATCAGCTCTGGTTTCTGCGCGCTGGCGTCAATCAGGCCATCTGCCAGTACCAGACGCCCTTCGGCATCGGTGTTCATCACTTCAACATTTTTGCCGTTGCGATAGTGAATAATATCGCCGAGCTTGAAGGCATTGCCGCTGATCAGGTTATCCGCACAGCACAGGTACAGCTTCACGCGTTTGTTCAGACCACGCGTGATGGCGAACGCCAGCGCGCCCGTTACCGTAGCCGCGCCGCCCATATCGGACTTCATCGAGTCCATAAACGCGCTTTGTTTGATGCTGTAACCACCCGAGTCAAAGGTGATGCCTTTGCCGACCAGGCAGGCGTAAACCGGGGCTTCTTTATCACCGGTTGGGTTATAATCCAGCGCCAGCAGTACCGGTGGACGTTCAGATCCACGGCCTACCGTGTGCAAACCCATGTAATTCTGCTCGCGCAGATCTTCACCTTTGGTGATGCGGTAAGAGACGTTATCGCACGCCACGCTGCACAGCAGATCAACCGCGCGCTGCGCCAGCTGTTCCGGGCCGAGTTCTTCCGCCGGGGCATTGATGGTGTCACGCACCCAGTCGATAATTTTCAGACGGTTATCCAGCTCTTTGCGCTGTGCCTCGTCCAAAGCAGCCCACTCAACTTTGCGGCTGCCTTTCGGCCCTTTATAGCCCTGCCAGAATGCCCAGCTGCGCTCGGTATCCCAGCCTTCACCGTCCAGTTGAACGTGTTTAATCCCCAGGCCGTCAATTTTACGCGCGGCGCGCTGGATAAGGCCCAGATCATCTTTTCCGTTCAGGTGCAGGGTAATACCGTCATTATTGATACTGTATGTTGCCTTTTCGCCCCAGCGGGCATCGGCAGGTTGCGTGGAAAGCGTAATTTTCATGGCTTCTGTCATTTTATTTATCCTTATTTTCGCGCATACAGGAAAACGGGCCACCCGTGGGCAGCCCGTTGACTTATTCGGCTTCGTCCAGCCAGACCAGCAAAATGGCCTCAAGGATTTTTTCATTCGATGCCTGTGGATCATCATCGAACTCTTCCAGGTCACAGATCCATTGGTGCAGATCGGTGAAACGAACGGTCTTGGGATCGAGATCGGGGAACGCGTCGTACAACGCCTCACCGATTTCGCGGCTATCGGTCCACTTCAGTCCCATACTACCCTCTGTTAATGCTCACGCGCATGATTGATTGTGTAACGTGGGATTTCGACCACTAAATCGTCTTCGGTGACACGGGCCTGACAGCTTAAACGGCTCTCCGGCTCCAGTCCCCAGGCTTTGTCCAGCATGTCATCTTCTTCTTCCGTGCTTTCCGGCAGGGAGTCGAAGCCTTCACGCACGATGCAGTGGCAGGTAGTGCAGGCACAGGATTTTTCACAGGCATGTTCAATCTCGATGCCGTTACGCAGGGCAACGTCGAGAATGGTCTCACCGGTCTCAGCTTCCAGAACTGCGCCATCGGGACAGAGATCCTGATGAGGCAAAATAACAATCTTTGGCATATTAAACCTCGTCCACGGAATGGCCTTTCAGCGCGCTACGGACGGACTTGTCCATGCGGCGAGCGGCGAATTCCTGGGTTTGTTTGTCTACGTTTTTAATGGCTTGTTCGATAGCGTCAACATCGTCACCCTGTGCAACCTCGCTCAAATGCGCGGCGGCGGCGTCGATGGCCTGACGTTCTGCGGCGCTTAACAGCGCGGCATCAGCGTTCAACGCACCGGATAAACTCTCCAGTACGCGTGCAGCTTCAACTTTCTGCTCTGCCAGCATGCGGGCTTTTACATCCTGCTCGGCAAAGCTCATCGAATCCTGAATCATGGAGGCGATTTCGTTGTCCGTCAGACCGTAGGACGGTTTGACCTGGATAGAGGATTCCACCCCGGTAGATTTCTCCATGGCCGTGACGCTCAGCAGTCCATCGGCATCAACCTGGAAGGTCACGCGAATATGCGCCCCACCCGCCGGTAGCGCCGGAATGCCGCGCAGTGCAAAACGCGCCAGAGAACGGCAATCCTGCACCAGTTCACGCTCCCCCTGCATCACGTGGATGGACATCGCGGTCTGGCCATCTTTGAAGGTGGTGAAGTCCTGCGCGCGGGCCACCGGAATGGTGGTGTTACGCGGGATGACTTTTTCCACCAGACCGCCCATGGTTTCCAGCCCCAGGGACAGCGGGATGACGTCCAGCAGCAGCATTTCGCTGTCCGGTTTATTGCCAACCAGAATATCCGCCTGGATTGCCGCGCCAATAGCGACCACTTTATCCGGGTCGATGGAGGTCAGCGGCGTGCGGCCAAAAAATTCACCGACACGCTCACGCACCAGCGGTACGCGCGTTGAACCACCGACCATCACCACTTCCAGAACTTCCTGAGCCTCAACGCCGGCATCTTTCAGTGCACGACGGCAGGCCAGCAGCGTGCGCTTAACCAGGGCGGAAATCAGTTCGTTAAAGGTTTCGCGGGTAACTTCGCCCTGCCATCCAGCCACGTTAACCGTGACGGATTCAGCATCGCTGAGCGCAATTTTGGCGGCTATCGCCGCATCGAGCAGCTCGCGCTGTACGCGGTTATCGCTGCGATCGGCCACGCCCGCCTGCTCGCGAATATAATCAGCCAGCAGATGGTCGAAATCATCACCACCAAGCGCGGAATCGCCGCCCGTCGCCAGCACTTCAAACACACCGCGGCTCAGGCGCAGAATAGAAATATCAAACGTACCGCCGCCAAGGTCATAGACCGCAATCACGCCTTCCTGACCTGAATCGAGGCCATAGGCGATAGCCGCAGCGGTCGGTTCGTTCAGCAGGCGCAGCACGTGCAGGCCCGCCAGACGCGCGGCGTCTTTGGTACCCTGACGCTGTGCATCGTCAAAATAGGCGGGAACGGTGATCACCACGCCGTCCAGTTCACCGGACAGCGCTTCGGTCGCCCGTGCGGCCAGCGCTTTCAGAATATCAGCGGAAACCCGTACCGGATTAAGCAAACCTGCGGCGGTTTCAATCATCGGCAGGCCGTTTTCGCTTGCCTGGAAGGTATACGGCAGATGCGGGTAACGCGACTGGATATCCGCCAGCGAGCGCCCCATCATACGTTTTACCGAACTGACGGTGTTTGCAGTGTCCTGCGCCGCGTTGGCACGGGCATCGTAGCCGACAACGTAGCCCTGCTGCTGATAGTGAACCACTGACGGCAACAGGTGGCGGCCCTCGTGGTCAGCCAGCGTTTCGGCCTGGCCGCTGCGTACGGTCGCGACCAGAGAGTTGGTGGTGCCTAAGTCAATGCCTACCGCCAGACGACGCTGGTGCGGTGCGGCACTCAGACCAGGCTCACTAATTTGTAATAAGGCCATTTTCGCTTCCGGAAATTAAAAATCGAGCAGTTTTTCTTCGAGTTGTTCTGCACTGCTTCGCAGTTTATCGAGAAAACGCAGTTTACGCACGGTCTCAGCCGCCACGTCCCACGCTTCGCTGTCCAGCTGTTCGACCATCAACTGATGGCGAACCTGGTACATCTCGTTGATGCGTTTCATCAACGCATCCAGACGTTCACTGTCTTTAGCCTGTTCAATCTCGTCCAGCTCTTCACGAAGCTCGAGTTGCTCCATCAGGAACGCGGTATCGCGCACCGTGTGCTGCTCGTTTCTGATATCAAAGCCGTGTAAAGACAGTAAGTATTCAGCGCGCATCAAGGGATGACGCAGCGTTTGCCAGGCCTGGTTGATCGTGGCGGACTGCGAAACGGCAGCAAGTTGTTCCGCCTGGGAGCCGCTGGCGAATTTATCAGGATGATACTGACGTTGGAGATCCTGAAAACGGATCGTCAAAGCCTGGAGATCAATAGGATATTGAGCGGGTAATCCGAAGAGAGTGAAGTAATCCATAACTATCTCAGGGGTAGCCTGTTAGAACAAACCCCACACGTAAAATCATACGTGTGGGGTTATCGGTAAGCGCGTTACACGTGGAAGCTTTCGCCGCACCCACACTCGTCTTTCACGTTAGGGTTAGTGAACTTAAACCCTTCGTTCAGACCTTCTTTGACGAAGTCTAACTGCGTACCGTCCAGAAATTGCAGGCTTTTACCGTCGATCACGACTTTTACGCCTTTGTCTTCAAACACGGTATCTTCAGCCGCCGGCTCGTCAACAAATTCCAGTACATAGGCCATACCTGAGCAGCCGGAGGTTCTCACGCCCAGACGCAGGCCAAACCCTTTACCACGGTTTGCCAGGAAGGTATTTACGCGCGCTGCTGCACTGTCGCTTAAGGTAATCGACATAATAAAACCTCAACTCTTAATTATTTTGCTTCACGTTTGCTTTTGTAATCCGCAATCGCGGCTTTAATCGCGTCTTCAGCCAGAATAGAACAGTGAATCTTCACTGGTGGCAGTTCAAGCTCGTCTGCGATATCGGTGTTTTTAATTGCCTGTGCTTCGTCCAGCGATTTCCCTTTTACCCATTCGGTGACCAGAGAACTGGAGGCAATGGCGGAACCGCAGCCGTAAGTTTTGAAACGCGCGTCTTCAATGATACCGTCATTGTTGACTTTGATCTGCAACTTCATCACGTCGCCACAGGCCGGTGCACCCACCATGCCGCTGCCCACGTTCTCGTCGCTGTTGTCGAAAGAGCCCACGTTACGTGGATTCTCGTAATGATCGATTACTTTTTCGCTGTAAGCCATGTTGAATTCTCCTTATGTGTACCCTAAATAATTCGAGTTGCAGGAAGGCGGCAAGGGAGCAAATCCCCAGGAGCGTACATAAGTACGTGACTGGGGTGAGCGAGCGCGGCCAACGCATCTGCAACTTGAAGTATGACGGGTATACCGATTAATGATGTGACCATTCAATGCTGTTCAGATCCACGCCCTGTTTGAACATTTCCCACAGAGGAGAAAGATCGCGCAGACGGCCGATGGAGTTGCGAACCAGATTGATGGTGTAGTCAATCTCTTCTTCGGTAGTGAAACGACCTAAAGAGAAACGGATTGAGCTGTGTGCCAGCTCGTCAGTCATACCCAGTGCACGCAGCACGTAGGAAGGTTCCAGGCTTGCAGACGTACAGGCAGAACCGGAAGAAACAGCCAGATCTTTCAGCGCCATAATCAGCGATTCGCCTTCAACAAAGTTGAAGCTGACGTTGAGAATGTTCGGTGCGCCGTGCTCGAGGTCACCATTCAGGTACACCTCTTCCATATCTTTTACGCCGTTCCACAGACGGTTACGCAGACCGCGCAGGCGCGCCATCTCAGTTTCCATCTCTTCTTTCGCGATACGGTAAGCTTCACCCATACCGACGATCTGGTGGACTGGCAGCGTACCGGAACGCATGCCGCGCTCGTGACCGCCGCCGTGCATCTGTGCTTCGATGCGGATACGCGGTTTACGACGAACGTACAGTGCGCCGATACCTTTCGGACCGTAAATTTTGTGACCGGAGAAGGACATCAGGTCAACTTTCAGTTGACTCAGATCGATAGGCAGTTTGCCCACGCTCTGGGTCGCATCCACGTGATAGATGATGCCGCGCGCACGGCACATTTCGCCGATTGCCGCGATATCCTGTACCACGCCGATTTCGTTGTTCACGTGCATGATAGAAACGAGAATGGTGTCATCACGCATCGCCGCTTCGAGTTCTTGCAGGTCAATAATGCCGTTACGCTGCGGGGCGAGGTAGGTCACTTCAAACCCTTCGCGCTCCAGCTGACGACAGGTGTCCAGCACGGCTTTGTGTTCCGTTTTGCTGGTGATGATGTGCTTGCCTTTTTTCTGATAAAAGTTGGCCGCACCTTTAATCGCCAGGTTGTCGGATTCGGTCGCGCCGGAAGTAAAGACGATTTCACGCGGATCGGCACCCACCAGGTCAGCAATCTGATTACGGGCGATATCGACCGCCTCTTCAGCATGCCAGCCAAAACGGTGAGAACGGGACGCTGGATTACCAAAGTTTCCGTCCAGGGTCAGACACTGCATCATTTTCTCGGCAACACGCGGGTCCACCGGCGTGGTTGCGGAGTAGTCGAGATAGATCGGTAATTTCATTGCTCTATAAACTCCGTACATCGCTTCAATGCAAGGAATCAGGCAACCGGCTGGATGTACGACCGAGTCAACGGGGTGTCCAACACCCCGGCCTGATTCTAAAATACTTTTATTATGCGCGTAACTTAACGTCGATCGCGTCTTGCGTGCGGGTGCTGCGTGGAGCGTCATGCGTGTGCTGGCGACCAGACACATCCAGGACTTCCTGGTTATTCACCAGTTCACCCAACGTAATGTTGTTGAGGAAACCCGTCAGACGGTCGCTCAAATCGCGCCACAGCGCGTGGGTCAGGCACTTATCGCCGCCCTGACAACCACCTTTGCCCTGACAACGAGTGGCATCTACCGACTCGTCAACAGCGCTAATGACTTCACCTACTGCGATGCTGCCTGCATCTTTACCCAGCAGATACCCGCCGCCTGGTCCACGTACGCTTGAAACCAGACCGTTTTTACGCAAACGGGAAAACAGCTGCTCCAGGTACGACAGGGAGATGCCCTGACGTTCAGAAATATCAGCCAACGGTACCGGGCCCGTTTCGGAGTTGAGCGCAACGTCCAACATTGCGGTCACGGCATAACGCCCTTTTGATGTCAGTCTCATGTCTTACTTAGCCTCAAACTCGCCCCTGCCCGGGGTTTTTTATTGTAAAATGGGGGTATTGCATAGCAGGGGCAAGTCTGACATTCCCGACTAAATCAGTCAACTATTTACTTGACTAAATTAGTCAGGTATTTAACCTTCAGTGCCGTTTTCATTTGCCGGATGGCGCTTCGCTTATCCGGCCTACTTTCCTTTATTCTGCTGCTCTATAGAAGCAAGCATTCCGCGCAGAATATTCAGCTCCTGGCTCTCAGGACGCGCACGCGTGAACAGACGACGCAGTTTGTTCATCACCTGCCCCGGATGGTTCTCGCGGATAAAGCCCGTCGACAGTAGCGTCTGCTCCAGATGGCCGTAAAAACGCTCTAAATCATCGACCAGCGGATACTCGGTTTCTTCGTATTCTGTCGTTTTACCGCTTTCCTGCGTTGCCAGCCAGGCCATACGCACTTCATAAGAAATGACCTGTACCGCCATCGCCAGATTCAGCGAGCTGTATTCCGGGTTAGCGGCAATCGCGACGTGGTAATGGCATTTTTGCAGTTCGTCGTTGGTCAAACCTACGCGTTCACGACCAAACACCAGCGCGACCGGGGTATTCGCCGCTTCGGCTACGCTTTTTAAACCGCATTCGCGCGGGTCGAGCATCGGCCACGGCAAAGTACGGGACCGCGCACTGGTTCCAACCACCAGACTACAGCCAGCCAGCGCTTCATCGAGGGTGTCGACGATTTGCGCATTACCGATCACGTCGCTGGCACCAGCCGCCAGGGCGATGGCCTGGGAGTCCGGTTTTACCAGCGGATTCACCAGCCACAGATTGGTTAAACCCATGGTTTTCATGGCGCGGGCAACAGAGCCCATGTTGCCGGTGTGAGAGGTCTCTACCAGCACAATTCGAATATTTTGCAACATTGTCTTTCTTCGGCTAAAGATTATTCGGCCATATTATCATAAAACGAAGACATATACCGAACTCACTGCTATACTCTGCGCCGTTTTCCCGTTCTTTAACATCCAGTGAGAGAGACCGATGCATCCGATGCTGACCATCGCCGTGCGCGCAGCGCGCAAGGCGGGTAATGTAATTGCCAAACACTACGAAACACCAGACTCTGTAGAAACCAGCCAGAAAGGCAGCAATGATTTCGTGACTAACGTCGATAAAGCCGCAGAAGCGATTATTATCGAAACAATCCGCAAATCTTACCCTCAGCACACCATCATCACCGAAGAAAGCGGTGAACATGTTGGTGAAGATCTGGATGTTCAATGGGTTATCGATCCACTGGATGGCACCACCAACTTCGTTAAACGTCTGCCGCACTTCGCGGTATCCATCGCAGTACGCATTAAAGGCCGTACTGAAGTCGCCGTTGTTTACGATCCAATGCGTAACGAACTGTTCACCGCAACGCGCGGTCAGGGCGCACAGCTGAACGGCTACCGTCTGCGTGGCAGCACCGCTCGCGATCTGGATGGCACCATCATCGCCACCGGGTTCCCGTTCAAAGCCAAACAGCACGCCCCTTCTTATATGAAGATCCTCGGCAAAATGTACACCGAATGCGCTGACTTCCGCCGCACCGGTTCTGCTGCGCTGGATCTGGCCTATGTTGCCGCCGCACGCGTTGATGGTTACTTCGAAATCGGCCTGAAGCCGTGGGATTTTGCCGCAGGTGAACTGATTGCACGTGAAGCAGGCGCACTGGTATGCGACTTCACCGGCGGTCATAACTACATGTCAACCGGCAACATCGTTGCAGGTAACCCGCGCGTAGTGAAAGCCATGCTGGCGAACATGCGTGACGAACTGAGCGACGCGCTGAAGCGTTAATCTGTTGTGGTGCCGGATGCGACGCTGACGCGTCTTGTCCGGCCTACATTTCATACTCATACCGCTTACTAACCTAAAACGGTCGTAATCCCCTTCCCACCGGCACCGCACTCACCCACATCACCACCGCAGCAACCACTAAAATCGCACCACCGGCCAATGCCAGCGTGGTCCAGGCCATCTGTCGCCACAATACCGGCGCTTTATTGCCGCTGAGTTTCAGCGCCATCGTCCGAAAACTGTGTACCAGTAATGCCAGAGAAGTAATGGTCAGAGAGGTTCCCGCTGCCATCGCCAGCGCCGACGCCATGCCCCAGCCAAAGACGCCCACCACTTTACTAAACAACAGCACCATTATGGCGCCAGAACAAGGGCGCATTCCCATCGAGAGAATAATCATCAGCCGGGCGCGCCAGTCATCGCCGCTTTGCAGCTGTTCCGGGTTGGGCACATGCTGATGCCCGCAACCACAGCGTTCATCATGCACATGATGCGGTGTGAACGCGGTAAATGTCGGGCGATGCAACAGCTGGCGCAATTTCTTCAACGCACGGACGCACAATAAAACACCTAAAACGCCAACCAGCGCATAGCTGCCCTTCTCCAGCCATAAACTGCTCATATGCAGTTGCCGGGCGGGCAGTTGCAGTACCGTCAGCACCACAACAACCAGACCTATCGCCACCAGCCCCTGTAATAAGGACGAGGCCAGCGTCAGCCCGATGCTCGACTTCAGCTTCGAAGGATGCGTCGCCAGCCAGGTGGTGATGACAATTTTCCCGTGCCCAGGCCCCAGCGCGTGCAATACCCCATAAATAAAGCTAAACAGCAGCAGCGATCCGCCCGCACGGGTGGGATTGGCGGCCACCGCTTTCAGCAAGCCGCTCATCTGCTGGTTAACGTCCCGCTGCCAGACAATACTTTGCACCATCACTTGCGACCAGGCCTGCCAGAGCCACAGCACGCCGCCGGTCGCCAGCAGTAAAAAGAGCGCCAGTGGCCACAAGGTGAGCCAGCGGCGTCTGGCTACGCGATGTTGATAAATTACTGACATTCTACCGTCACCGTCTGCGCGAATTGTTTACCCAAATCCATATCCTCCGGCGGCGCGTCTTCTTTATCCAGCGACTGCGCAAAGCTCAACGTTTGTTCATTGGGGGTTGGTGTATGCACGCGAATCCGACATTGCTTGCTAAAACCCGGCGCTAGCATGGCATCGCTGTCTTTGTCATAGCTCATATCCACGTAGTAGGTGGGATCAAACGTGGAAATACTATAAGTCTGTCCGGCAAGCGGTTGCGGCTGGGCCAGTGGCAGAACAAACGTCAGCACTGCCTGGTGTTCCTCGCGCTCCATGCCATATTCCGTCGGGCGGTTTTTAAATTTTACCTTTTGCCCGTTGTGCCACACTTCGGTGAAATAGTGCTGTCCGAGGACATTGGCCATCACTTCCGCCGCCAGTTTTTTCCAGATCTCATCCCCCGGTTTGGCATTGCCCGCATCGTACAGCAGGTCAGCGGAGGTGATTTCATCCATCGTCCAGCGCATTTTCAACGCCACAAACTGGTTATTTTCACTCACCAGTTCGGTTTTCAGATGAATAAAACTGTGAGGATGCGCGCCCGTGCCAAAAGACAGGACGACCAGAAACAACGTGACAATGATGCGTTTAACACGCGGCATGATTTCTCCACAATAAATCCAGCCCGCCATCAAAAGGACGTCGTTGGCGAGAATACGCTGAGGATAGCATTGAACGATAAAATATTGGGCCCCTTTTCCGGTATCGATTCAGTTCTCAATTTCGAAAATTTGTTCATCGTTGGCAACGGAAAAAAAGAGGATTTACCGCATCCCCTTAATGCAAATGATAACAAAATGTTAATATTTAGTTTCATTTTAATTGTTTGATAACAATAAATTTGACTTCACACACGCGAAACCCTTCACATTTAACTAAAAATTAACTCAAATAGATCCTGCATTTTACAAAAATGGGCATAGATCACATTCACAGGATTTATGATTCATTCCCTCTTCCCTTCGTTGTTAACCTCACGCCGTGACATGCCCTGCCCCCTACTAAAGGTACAACTATGAAATTCAAACTCGCATTACTCAGTGCAACCCTGGTTTCTGCATGCATGTTGTCCGGCACGTCCTTTGCGGCGGAAAAATATGAAATTGCTGTGGTTGCCAAAGTCACTGGTATTCCCTGGTTTAACCGTATGGAGACCGGCGTTAACGAAGCAGCAAAAAAACTGGATGTGAACGCTTACCAGACCGGTCCGTCTACGCCAGACCCGGCTCAGCAAGTGAAAGTGATTGAAGATCTGATCGCCAAAAACGTGAATGCGATAATCGTAGTGCCAAACGATGCCAAGGTCCTTGAGCCGGTACTGAAAAAAGCGCGCGAGAAAGGCATTGTGGTCCTGACGCACGAATCCCCGGACGAGCAAATCGGCCAGTGGGATATCGAAACCATCGACAGTGAAAAATATGCGCAGGCCAACGTTGATGAGCTGGCGAAAAGTATGGGCGGCAAAGGGGGTTATGCCATCTATGTCGGTTCGCTGACCGTGCCGTTGCATAACGCATGGGCCGACTATGCGATTAAGTATCAGAAAGAAAAATACCCGGAGATGTTCGAAGTGACCTCGCGTCTGCCGGTAGCGGAAAGTATTGATAAATCCTACTCCACGACGCTGGATCTGATGAAAACCTATCCGCAAATGAAAGGGATTATCGGCTTCGGTTCACTGGGTCCAATTGGGGCAGGCCAGGCCGTACAGAAAAAACGCGCCAAGGATAAAATTGCCGTCGTCGGTATCGCCATGCCAGCCCAGGCCGCACCTTACCTGATGCGTGGAGATATCAAAAAAGCACTGTTGTGGGACCCGAAAGATGCGGGCTACGCACTGGTGACGGTTGCTGACCAACTGCTGCAAGGCAAAGAGGTCAATACCGATCTGAGTATCGATGGTTTAGGGAAAGCCGATATCGACATGGAGAAGAAAGTGATCCGCTTTAACAAGATCCTCGAAGTCACCAAAGACAACGCGCAATCACTCGGTTTCTAAGGCTTTAGCCAACACCAGGGAACCTTAACGCCGACCGCCTGGTCGGCGCTATCCACCACACTCACACTCAGCGTCCGTCAGGACGCTCGCAGGGGTATTGTCCATGGCAGACACCACCGCATTTATCACTCTTGAGAATATCAGCAAACAATTCCCGGGCGTGCTGGCGCTGGATAACGTGAATCTGACGCTGAAAAAAGGCGAAGTTCACTGTCTGGCGGGCCAAAACGGCTGTGGCAAGAGCACCATCATTAAAGTGATCTCCGGGGTCTATCACCCTGAAAAAGGCGCGCAGATTTTACTTGATGGCAAGCTGTTCCATCACCTGACGCCGCAACTTTCCTCTCACTATGGCATCCAGGTCATCTATCAGGATCTGTCGCTATTCCCCAATTTTAGCGTCGCGGAAAATATTGCGGTTAACCGCTACCTGCCCGGCGGTGATATATGGGTACGTCGCGGCGCCATGAAACAACAAGCGCTGGCAGCCATGAAGCGCATTGGTGTAACCCTCGATCCGGACAAAAAGGTCGAGAAACTCTCCATCGCCGACCGCCAACTGGTGGCGATTTGCCGGGCGATTGCCGCCGACGCACGGCTGGTCATCATGGATGAACCCACCGCCTCGTTAACCCGTCAGGAAGTCAACGGCCTGCTGCGGGTGGTTAACGAACTGAAAGCCGCCGGCATTTGCGTGGTATTTGTCAGCCATCGTCTTGATGAAGTGATGGAGGTGGCTGACCGGATCAGCGTGATGCGCGACGGGAAACTGGTCGGCACGTATCCTGCCAGCGAACTGGACAGCCACGAACTGGCCTTCCTGATGACCGGGCAACGCTTCCATTACAGCCCGCTGCCGGAGAAGTCATTCGACTCCCACGAACCGTTGCTGGAACTGCGCAACCTGAGCCGTCGCGGAAAATACCAGAATATTAATTTGTCACTGCACGGTGGTGAGATTGTCTCGATTGTCGGCCTGCTGGGTGCCGGGCGCACCGAGCTGTGCCTGAGCCTGTTTGGCATGACTCACCCCGAAAGCGGTGAAATGCGCATTAACGGTCAGCCGGTGCGGCTGCGTAATAACCACGATGCAATCAAACACGGGATCGGCTACGTCTCAGAAGATCGCCTGACCCAGGGGCTGATCATGGAACAGTCGATCTACGACAACACCATTGTTACGGTATTCGATCAACTGCATACCGGTAGCGGCCTGCTCGATCATGGTAAAGCACAAAAGCTGGTCGCTGATTTGATCCGCGAGCTGAACATAAAAGTGTCCGATCCGCACCTGCCGGTCAAAACGCTCTCCGGCGGCAACGCCCAGCGTATCGCCATTGCCAAATGGGTGGCGACCCATCCGCGTATCCTGATCCTCGACTCCCCCACCGTTGGCGTCGACATTGCCAACAAAGAGGGCATTTACCAGATTGCCCGCGATCTGGCCGAGCAGGGAATGGCGGTGCTCATGATCTGCGATGAGATCCCGGAAGCTTATTACAACAGCCACCGCGTGCTGGTGATGCGTCGCGGCAAACTGGTGGCGGAATTTAATCCTCATCAGTGTCGTGAAGAGGAGATTGCTGAAGTGGTCGAGGTCATCAATGAATAGTCTGCGTTTCTCCCGTTTGCTCGGGCAACATGAATTCTGGCTGGGCCTGCTGGTGGTCGCACTCGCCGTCGGGCTGAGCGTCAGTACCGACGAGTTCCTGTCGCTGGGGAACCTGACCGACGTCGCCACCAGCTACGCTATTCTCGGCATTCTGGCCTGCGGCCTGTTTGTGGTGCTGATTTCCGGCGGGATCGACATTTCATTCCCGGCGATGACCGCCATTGCCCAGTACGCGATGGCCAGTTGGGTGATCGGCCACGGCGGCAACTTTGCGCTGGCGCTGGTTATTGCCATTGCCGTCGGACTGCTGCTCGGGCTTATTAACGGCTTTCTGGTCTACTGGCTGCGCGTACCGGCGATCATCATTACCATCGCCACGCTGAACGTCTACTACGGTCTGCTGGTGTACGCCACTAAAGGTACCTGGCTGTATGGCTTCCCGGACTGGTTCATGAACGGCATCAACTGGTTCTCGTTCACCGCAGCGGACGGCTACGACTACGGACTGACCCTGCCCCTGCTGTGTCTGGCGGCGGTGATTATTGTGACTGCCGTACTGATGAACTATACCCGCCTCGGTCGCCAGGTTTACGCCATGGGCGGCAACCGCGACGCGGCGTCGCGCCTGGGTCTGAATTTGCTGAAGCTGCATTTCTACGTGTACGGCTACATGGGGATTCTGGCAGGCGTTGCCGCCGTGGTGCAGGCGCAAATCACCCAATCCGTCGCGCCCAACTCCCTGCTCGGTTTTGAGTTGACGGTACTGGCGGCGGTCGTGCTCGGGGGAACCAGCATGAGCGGTGGACGCGGTACCCTGACCGGAACGCTGCTCGGCGTTGTCCTGCTGGCCTTCTTACAAAACGGCCTGACGCTGCTGAGCGTCTCCTCTTACTGGCACACCGTGTTCAGCGGCGCCATTATCCTGGTCAGCATTAGCGCCACGGCCTGGAACGAAAAACGTAAACTGGCAAGGGAGCTTTGAGATGAAAACAATCGCCAGATTTTTACCCGGTGATGCCATCATTCGTCTGCAATGCATCATTATTGTGGTCGTCGCGCTGGTCTTCTCGGCCCTGCTTGGCAGCCGTTTTTTCAGCGTGGCTAACTTCCAGTCCATCAGCTCACAGCTACCGATCCTCGGCATGCTGGCGCTGGGGATGGGCATGACCATGCTGACCGGCGGCATTAACCTGTCCATTATTGCCGGGGCTAACGCCTGCTCGCTGGTGATGGCGGCAATCATCGTCGCCCATCCTGATAACCCGCTGTTCCTGGTCATCGCCCTATTGGCGGGTGCCGCCGTGGCGGTAGCCATTGGCACGCTGAACGGCGCGCTGATCGCCTGGGTTGGCGTGTCGCCTATTCTCGCCACGCTCGGCACCATGACACTTATCTCCGGGCTGAATATTCTGCTCTCTAACGGCACGGTCATTTCCGGCTTCCCGACCGCTATTCAATACCTGGGTAACGGCACGATTGCCGGTATCCCCGTGGCGCTACTGCTCTTTTTCCTCGTGGCCATCCTGCTGTGGGTATTGCTGGAACACACCACACTTGGGCGCAGCCTGTATCTCGTCGGGTCCAACGAACAGGCAACCCGCTACAGCGGCGTGAATACGGTACGGGTACAGATCTCCGTGTACGTCATTTCGGCCCTGCTCGGCTGGGTAGCCGCCATCCTGATGATGGCGAAATTTAACTCGGCAAAAGCCGGATACGGCGAATCCTATCTGCTGGTCACCATCCTCGCCTCGGTGCTGGGTGGCATCAACCCGGATGGCGGCTTCGGGCGTATTATCGGCCTGGTGCTGGCGCTCATTGTGCTGCAAATGCTGGAAAGCGGCCTTAACTTGCTGGGGGTCAGTAGCTATCTGACGATGGCGCTGTGGGGCGCGGTGCTGATCCTCTTTATCGCATTACAGAATCGTAAAGCCTGATTCCAGGAGAAAAAATTATGGCAAGTTACTTTATTGGTGTGGATGTCGGAACCGGTAGCGCCCGTGCAGGCGTGTTTGATCTCAACGGTAGAATGGTCGGTCAGGCCAGCCGGACGATTGAGATTTACCGTCCGCAGGCCGATTTCGTTGAGCAATCCTCAGATAACATCTGGCAGGCAGTGTGTAACGCGGTTCGTGATGCGATTAACCAGTCAGATATCAACCCGATTCAGGTGAAAGGTCTGGGCTTCGACGCCACCTGCTCGCTGGTGGTGCTCGATAAAGAAGGTAAACCACTGACCATCAGCCCTTCCGGGCGCAGCGAGCAAAACATTATTGTGTGGATGGATCACCGCGCCATTACTCAAGCCGAGCGCATTAACGCCCTGCATCATCGAGTGCTGGACTACGTCGGCGGGATTATCTCACCGGAAATGCAAACGCCAAAACTGCTGTGGCTGAAGCAGCATATGCCCAACACCTGGGCCAATGCAGGCTACTACTTTGACCTGCCGGATTTCCTCACCTGGCGCGCGACCGGCGACGACACGCGCTCGCTGTGCTCGACGGTGTGTAAATGGACCTATATGGGTCATGAGGACAAATGGGATGCCAGCTATTTCCGCCAGATTGGGCTGGAAGACTTGTTGGAGCACGATGCCGCTAAAATTGGCCGCGACGTGAAAACGATGGGGGAACCGCTCGGTCATGGCCTTTCTGCACGGGCCGCCGGCGAAATGGGTCTGATCCCAGGGACCGCGGTCAGCGTGTCGATTATCGATGCCCACGCCGGAACGCTGGGCACCCTCGGTGCCAGCGGTGTGACCGGCGAGGTGGCTGATTTTGACCGCCGCGTCGCGCTGATTGGCGGCACGTCCACCGGTCATATGGCAATATCTAAAGAGCCGCGCTTTATCAGCGGCGTCTGGGGTCCTTACTACTCCGCCGTCCTGCCGCAATACTGGCTCAACGAAGGTGGACAGTCGGCCACCGGCGCGTTAATCGACCACGTTATTCAGTCACACCCGTGCTACGACACGCTGCTGGCGCAGGCAAAATCACAGGGGCAGACCATTTACGAAGTGCTGAATGCGCTGCTGCGTAAAATGGCCGGCGAACCGGAAGATATCGCATTTCTGACCCGCGATATGCACATTCTGCCCTATTTCCACGGTAACCGTTCCCCGCGCGCCAACCCAACGCTCACCGGGGCGATTACCGGGTTGAAGCTGTCCCGGACGCCGGAAGATATGGCGCTGCAGTATCTGGCGACCATTCAGGCCATTGCGCTGGGGACGCGGCATATTATCGAAACGATGAACCAAAGCGGGTATACCATCGATACCATTATGGCCAGCGGCGGCGGCACGAAAAACCCAATTTTCGTGCAGGAACATGCCAACGCCACCGGCTGTGCGATGCTGCTACCGGAAGAAAGTGAAGCCATGCTGCTGGGCAGCGCCATGATGGGAACCCTCGCCGCAGGTGTGTTCGATACCTTCCCGGAAGCGATGTCAGCGATGAGCCGCATTGGTAAAACGGTCACCCCGCAAACCAACCGTATTAAGCAGTACTACGATCGCAAATACCGGGTTTTCCACGAGATGTACCAGGACCATATGAAATACCGCCAGTTGATGCAGGAGGACGCATGAGTGATTCATGGTCCCAGGCGACCGGCGTATGGCAACTCTACAGCGAGGCTCTGGCGGGATTGGGCCAGCATCTGACAGAGCAGACCTGGCAGTCTTTAATGAGCGAATTGCGCGACTGCACAGGAAAAATCGTCGTCACCGGCGTCGGCACGTCCGGCATTGCCGCGCGTAAAGTGGCGCATATGCTGGCCTGCGTCGAACGCCCGGCAATTTACCTCAATGCCACCGACGCCGCTCATGGCGACCTGGGTTTTTTACGCGCAGACGATCGGGTGATTATGCTGTCGCGCGGAGGGAATTCAGATGAGCTTACCCGACTGCTGCCCGGACTGGCTGCGCGGAACGTACCGGTAATTAGCGTGACGGAAAACGCCGACTCAGCCATTGCTAAGGCGTCGAGGCTGGTGATTTCCACCGGCGTCCAGCGCGAGGCCGATCCGCTGGACATGCTGGCAACCACGTCCATTCTTCTGGTGCTGGCGATATTTGATGCCGCCTGCGCCTGTCTGATGAGCGAGAGTGGTTACTCAAAGGAAACGCTGTTAGCCGTGCATCCTGGCGGCGATGTAGGATTAACGCTGAGCCGTGGGCAGTAACGCCAGACAGTTGTTCCGGAGGTAATGGATCTGTTGCCTCCGGTGTATTGCTACGTTCACCTTATGTTTTTCACTTATCTGAAATGATAGTACCCGTGAACGTGACCCTGAGCCGGAATCACATGTTCTCCATAATGCTTAACTGACAAACAGTACAGCCACTGGTAGTGTTTTTTTATATTGCAACAAAAGATAAAACAGTGAAAAAACGTGTTAACGCGCTGCGTTTAACTCCCGCCCACTGTTCCTCGCGTTAAAAATTCTGTGACGGTCTCCAGCATTCCTGGCGGAAAGGATTCCATTCTTCATTTCTATGAGCAAACTTTAGCTATTCTTACCAAACATACTTTCGGGAGACTCTACAGATGATGACAACGCTTGCCCCGCCATCTGTACTTTCTGCTCCCCAGCGCCGCTGCCATGTGCTGCTGACGCTGTTCCAGCCGGGGCAAATCGCGACCACCCAGACATTTAGCGCCCTCAATGGCGTCGAAGACGATGTGGTCCGCGAGGATATCATCGGCGCGGGGATTGAAATCCAGCGCTATCATCGTCTTACTATCATTGCCACGCAGAATGGTGGCTACCAGATCGAAGGATCGGCACTCAATCAACGATTGTGCTTTCTGCACTGGCTACGACGCGGCCTGCGGCTGTGCCCAGGCTTTATCACAGGGCAGTTCACACCAGCGTTAAAAATGCAGCTCAAACAACGCGGTATCGCCCGCACGCTGTATGACGACACCAATCTGCATGCGCTCATCAACCTCTGTTCCCGGCGACTGCAAAAGCCGTTTGAATGCCGGGATGTCCAGTTTCTGCGCCTGTTTTTACAGTACAGCCTGCTGCAACATCACGCCGGGCTCCACCCGGAGTTTAACCCGCTACAACAGCGCTGGGCGCAATCCTGCGCCGAGTATGCGCTCGCCGAAGAAATCGGTCGTCACTGGCAGCGCCGTGTGATGCAAAGTGCGCCACCGGGCGAGTCGCTGTTTATGGCGCTGCTGTTCTCGATGATCCGCATCCCCGATCCCATTCGCGATAACCATCAGCAGGACCGCCGCCTGCGTCTGGCCATTGCCCGACTGGTGCTACGTTTTCGCGAGAGCGGCAACGTCCGCTTCAGCGACGAACAAGGATTGAACGACCAGTTGTACGTGCATCTTGCTCAGGCGTTGAACCGTAGCGTGTTCGCGATTGGCATTGATAACACTCTGCCGGAGGAGTTCAGTCGGCTCTATCCCCGGCTGGTGCGCACCACGCGAGAAGCGCTCAAGGGATTTGAAGCGGAATACGAGGTGCATTTTTCTGAAGAAGAAGCGGGGCTGGTCGCCGTCATTTTTGGCGCATGGCTGATGCAGGAAAAAGATCTGCACGAGAAGCAAATCATTCTGCTGACGGGCAATAATGAACGACTGGAGACGCATATTGAGCAGCAATTGCGTGAGCTGACCCTGCTGCCGCTGAACGTAAAACATATGCCAATGCAGGACTTTCAGAAACAGGGCTCGCCGCGTGGCGTGGCGCTGATTATTACCCCGTACACCACGCCGCTACCGCTGTTTTCACCGCCGTTGATTCATGCGGATCTGTCGCTTACGCTGCATCAGCAGCAGCAGATCCGCAAAATCCTCGAATCATAACACCGGTGATTGCGCCGTCACTTTAGGCCGCAAGACGATGGCGGGCAGCGCCACCAGCGCCATAACCCAGAATACACCGCTGCCCATATTCTGGTACAGGTAACCAGCGAACACGGTCATGATGGCAATACTTCCGCCCATCGCAATGGCGGAATAGACCGCCTGCAAACGAATCACTTCACTGCTCTGGCGTGCGGCAATGTAGCGCATGGCCGCCAGGTGACACACGGTAAACGTACCGCAATGCAGGATTTGCACCACGATAAGCCACGGTAGCTCGGTACTCCAGCCCATCAACCCCCAGCGCACCACGCCACACACGGCGGAGAGCAGCAACAGATCGCGGGCGCTAAAGCGGCGGAACAGCTTGTGGCTGAGTGCGAAGATAATCACTTCCGCGACCACACCCAGTGACCATAAATAGCCCACCGCTGACGCCGAATATCCGGCAGACTGCCAGTAAATAGCGCTGAAACCATAATAGGCTGCGTGCGCCCCTTGCAGCAGGCTCACGCAGGCAAGAAAGCGCCAGCTCTGCATAACCAGCTGACGCCATGCTGGCCATCCGGTACTCTCCTGCTGGCGAACTTCTCCCGCAGGCTGCACGCTCGGGCGGATCATCATACCCAGCAGCATTGACGCCAACGCCAGTGACAGCAGTACCAGGATCACCCGATAGTCATACAGGGTCACCAGCTTACCGGTCAGCGCCGAGCCAATCACAAAGGCCACAGACCCCCACAACCGCACCCGGCCATAGTCCATGGTGATTTGCTTTTGCCAGGTATTCGCCAGCGCATCCGTCAGCGGCACCAGCGGCGAGAAGAACAGGTTAAACCCGACCATCACCACCATCAGCCACGCCACGTGCGTCCCCGCCCAGAAGGCCAGCGCAAATACCAGCGTCAGCAGCGCTAAAATGCGTAAAGCGGAAATCAGACGAGAGGGATCGCTCACGCGCGGCGCAATGAGCAAACTACCGAGAAAACGTGCAATTAACCCCGCGCCTAACAGCAGGCCGATGGTTTCAGGCGTCAGCCCCAACCCTTCGAGCCACACGCTCCAGAAAGGCAGAAAAATCCCGTAGCTAAAAAAGTAGGTGAAATAACCGAGCGCCAGCCAGCGCGTGGAGTGCAAAACCATGATTCCCTCCCGTTTGGAGGCGATAGTCTGGCGATAAACCCCGGCTGGCGCAAGCGAGTATTAACAGGCAGATAACATGATAATTGCCCTATTCTACGCGAATTTGCAGCGCAAAATGGCACTGTTCTCCCTGCGCTAAAAGGCGTAATCCCGGCTGGCCCGGCATGTGGTGGGCATTCACCGGATGCGTCTGTGGTTCGAGGCACAGGAACTCCTCACCCGACATTCTGAACAGCATAAGCCACGGAGTTTGCGCCAGAATCGTGACCTTCATCACATCGCGTTGAATGACCGCCTGTCCGCCCCAGCCGGAATAACCTACGTTCAGCCAGGCATCTTCACCATACTGCGCGCGAGTGAAATCAGCCGCGGGTGGGATATCGTGCTGCCAGGGTAACGGCAAGTGTTGCTCACCCTCCGGCCAGTAGCCGCTGGCCGAAAACTGCGCCGTACTGCGCACATCAAAGGTAAAAAACGGATGGAAGCCGCAGCCGTACAACATCGGTCGTTCGCCGCTGTGGGTGAGGGTCAACGAGGCATGCAGGCTGGATGCTTCCAGTTGATAGCACAGCTGCGCCGTATAGTCGTAACCGCACGGATGCCAGCCGCGTAAGCGCAGCAAACAGCCACTTTGAGTCGCATTAACCACCTCCCAGCGCCGCAGCCAGCCGTCACCGTGTAAGAAGAATTTATCGTCCGCCTCATGCTGCGGCAAAACCACCTCTTCCCCCCGCAGCAGAAAGCGATTACCTGCCACCCGGTTAGCCAGCGGTAACATGGGGAACAGGCCGCAATCCCCCGGTTGTTTCCCCTGGCCCTCACGTAAAACCGGTTGTTGATGTTGTAACGACACCAGACTCAACAGCGACCCGCCCTGAGGATCAACGCACATCCGCAGATGTGCGTTTTGTAGCATCAAAAGGTTGTCCATTACCGGGCGCTACGTGGTTGGGCCGAAGTGCTGGCTTTGCTGTGCTGCGCCGCCAGCTGTTCTTCCAGCGCTTCCAGGGTGACGCCCTTGGTTTCCGGCACATGGCGCAGAACGTAAACATAACCCATGGCACAAATCACACCGTACAGCAGGAAGCTCCCGGCCGCACCCAGGCTGGCATTGAGCAGCGGGAAGGTGTAGGTCAGCAGGAAACAGGCAATCCATAGCGCCAGCGTACCCAGCGACATCGCCAGACCGCGTACGCGGTTAGGGAAAATTTCCGACAGAAGCACCCAGGTCACCGGGGCCAGCGTCAGGGCGTAAATAGCGATTGCCGCCAACACCAGTACCAACACCGGCCATCCCATAATGCCCAAGCCGTAGGCACTGGCAATCAGCACATAGATAACGGTCAGCCCCGATGCGCCAAACAGCATCAGTTTGCGACGTCCAATTTTGTCCACCAGCGGCAGAGCGGCAAGGGTGAAGACCAGATTAATGATCCCCGTCGCCACGATCGATTTTAACGTACCGTTGATATCGAACCCGGCGGAGGCAAAGATCTCCTGCGCATAGTTGAAGATAACGTTAATCCCACACCACTGCTGGAATACGGCCAGCACCATACCAATAATCACGATCGGTTTGATCTGCGGTTGCAGCAGCGTAGACCAGGCGACCTTGTGATTATCTTTTTGCAGCGTGTGTTCAATCTCCTTCAGGGTTTGCTCTGCATACGCTGTACTGCCAATCCGTTGCAGCATGGCGCGTGCGCGCTCAGGTTTCCCGGCCTTCACCAACCAGCGCGGAGATTCCGGCACAAAGAACATCAGTACAAGAAACGCCAGAGCGGGGACTAACTCGGCACCGAACATCCAGCGCCAGCCCGTCTGACCGTTCCAGCTTTCCACAATCGCCTGCTGGGTCGCGCCAGTGGCAACGGGTTCAGCAATCATCAGATTGATAAGCTGCGCCGCCAGCACGCCAATCACGATGGTCAGTTGGTTAACGGCAACAAAACGACCGCGCTTTTCAGCCGGGCTGACTTCAGCGATGTACAGTGGACTCAGCGCCGACGCCAGACCAATCCCCACCCCGCCGACGATACGATAGACAATAAACATATCGAAATTGCTGGCAACGGCGGTGCCCCAGGCAGAGGCACTGAAGAGTATCGCAGAGAGGATCAGCGGCATTTTTCGACCAAACTTGTCGGCACACCAGCCGGAGATCAGCGCACCAAAAATACAGCCGACCAGCGCCGAGCTCATCGCCCAGCCGGACTGCGCCGGATCGGTAATCGAGAAATACGCTTCATAGAAGGGTTTCGCCCCACCAATCACTACCCAGTCATAGCCAAACAGTAAACCACCGCAGGCCGCAACCAGGCAGATAGTCCAGACATAGCCAATCTTTAAATGTGTCTGCGCGTTATTCATTATCATTCCTCTTTCAGGGAAACGCAGGAAACAGAAGGTTTCAGGTGGGGTTGCCCCCACCCAATCAGGGTGTTACTGGAAAAGCGATATGTTGATGGCGTGACGCAGCAGCAAGGCTTTGTCGTGCGCCGGATGACGTTGCAATAGCGCATCAAGGTCATGCTGGCAGGCTGGCAGATTGCCCAGCCCCAGGTGCCCAAGCGCGTTGATGAACAGACAGTGTTGCTGATGTTTCTCGTGTGCAGAGGTATCCAACACCACTAAATCAGGCAGCGATACGGCAAAGAAATCGACGTCCGGCACCTGGTCATGCTGCGTATCAACCCACTGCAGGAAGCTGTGGAACAGCGTGTCCGCTTGCGCGGTGTCCCCCATCGCTTTCAACGCCATGCCTTGCCAGAACAGATAGTCCACCGGCTGGTCGTTGTAATAACGTCCGGCGTCAAGCGAACTACCGCCCCGCGTTGCCCGCACAAAATAGCGCTGGGCCTCGTCATGGTGTCCCTGCTGCTGTGCGCAATATCCCAGCAAATACCAGATGTCGTTATCCGTTTGTCCGGGTAAACGTCCTTCGCCGAGGTTCTGCGGGTAGTGCAGCGCCTGTTGCAGCAAGACGATGGCAGCCGTGAAATCGTTGATGTGAATAGCGGCCAGTGCCCGATGCAGGTGATTGAGCAGATACTGCCCGGTGGCTTTGCCTTCACCGCCTTCCCACGGGTGGAACACGCGCTCGTTGAGCACGGCCGCCGCGGCATCATAGTGACCCACGCCATTCCATAAACTGAGCAGTTCTACCGTCAGGTCATCACGATGGAAAACCACCTCCTTGCTGGCTTCCAGCCTTGCCAAACGCTGTTTAGCCGGTTGTGCCAGAAGTTTATTGAGGTAGTCGAGCTCAAACAGGAAGCGCGCATTTTTCGGCTCCAGCGCCACGGCCTGCGACAGATAACGCTCTGCCAGTTGAGCATCATGCTGCTTGTTCCAGGCATAAATCCCCAGCAATCGGTGTACCGGGGCAAAATCCGGCTCCTGCTCAAGCGTGAATTGCCAGCAGGAGACCGCCTCGTCATAACGTCGTTTGCTATACCAGAAACAGCCGAGCAAATAGCGGGCAAACGCGCTATGCGCCAGCGTTTGTAGCATCTGCACTTCATCCAGCGTATTGGGGAATCGCACACGGTTTTGCAGACACTCGCGAGCGCGCATGATGAAAGACTGAGGGTTATCACTGAGTGAAGCCCGCCACAACATCGGCAGCGTTTCCTGGCTGTCGAGCAGTTCCAGCACATCGCGCGCCGCATCTTGCTGCCCCAAAGAAGTCAGCCAACCCGCCAGCTCGCAGGCATTGGTACCACGTCGCCCGGTAACGGACAGCAGTGCGGCGGCTGAATCTTCGTCCTGGCCGATAGCCCAGCGCGCATAGTGCAGGGTGTAACTCAGCGGATAGTCAGCCAGCTGTTGGCGAATATATTCCAGCGCCTGCTCGCTGCGATCAAGCTTCGCCAGCACCAACGCTTTCAGCCCCATCGCCAGGTTATTACTGCCGTTGAAACGCAGACTCTGATCGACCTTCTCCAGCGCACCAGCATAGTCTGCACGCTTCATTGCCAGACGAGCCAGCGACCAGAAGGCGGCATCGCGACAGTTACCGCTCCAGCTTGCCTTGTAGTAACTCTCCCACGCACCGTCATTATCACCCTGACGTTCCAGAGCGGCGGCCAGCAGCATGCTCGCCTCGCCATCACGCGGATTTTTATTGAGTTTATGCGCGCGTTCAAGCGCCGCACGCGCACAGTGCTCGGCCAATGCCCAGTCCGCCCGGTTTAGCGCCAGCGTTCCCAGCGCCACATTATTGCGGTAATCAAGCGGATCAACCTCCAGCGCGCGGCGATAATAATCCTCTGCATAACGGCTGGCGTGATTGTATTGTTCCAGATGCTGACCAATAAAATAGAGTTCATCGGTATTGGACAGCGCCTCTGGCAGTGCCGGCGCAACGGCGGCCGAAGGCAGCGGTAATTCTTCGGCAATGTGCTCTTCGTATTGCAGCAGCGACGAGCCATCCGCGCGGGTCACGGCCATGGTCACCCGCTCGTGACCGCGATCGGACACCTCAGCCAGCCAGCTTTTGCCCGGCTCAAGGGTCAGCATCTGTTCATAAAACGGTTTCCCATCAGCAGAAAGCGTAACCAACACGTCGTGCAGCGGCGCAATAGCGTAAACGCCAACAGAGAGCTGGCCATTGTCACGCACCAGACGCAGCGCCAGTTGAGTGCTGGCGTTTTGCACCATGCCGAGTTCGCTGTAGGGCAGGAAGTTTTGTACGAAGACTTTCTCTTCGTACGGCGCAAGCCAGGTAAAGTCCGGCTGATTATCAGTAAAGACCCCGGTCATCAGTTCAATATACGGCCCGTTGTCATCGGTCAGGTTGCGATCCCAGGCGACGCCAAACTCACCGTATCCCCAGGTCCACTGTTTTTTCCCTGGCGAAACGTGGTGATCGGCGACATGCAGCAGTCCGCCGCGTTCGCTATGGTGCCACGCGCCGACAAAGTCATAGTTCGATTTTTCAGCCATATAGGAGGTCGGAACCGGCACGTTTTTGTAGCGTGAGATATCCACGCCCGCGGAGTAATCCACTTTGTAATAAGTGCCGGTCGCTATCGGGAACGCGGAAACATCGCGCTTACCATGGTCAAAAACGGCAGTCACATCCGGCGGGAACACGCTCTGATGATCGTCCCCGCCCTTCACCGCAGGATTCGCCCACCATAAGAAATGGCGCGGAGTGGCATTACCGTTAAACACTTTTCCGGTTATCTCAATCAGGGCGCGATCCGGATACAGCGTGAATCCTGTCATCACCTGCAAGCCACGCATCGGCTCAACTTCACCCATCCACACCGTGTATTCGCCCTGCTCGCCCTGCTGTTGAGTAAAATCAACCGGCATAAAGGTGGTGGGACGGTGATGCTGAGGCCAGTTAAACTCAATGCCGCCGGAGATCCACGGCCCGAGCAGGCCCACCAGCGCAGGTTTGACGACTTCGTTGTAGTAGACGAAATCGCGCTGTTGTACTTTGTCATAGGCGCGATGAATACGCCCCCCCAACTCCGGCAGCAGCATGATGCGAATGAAGTCATTCTCCATCCACACCGCTTTGTAGTCGCGCATTTCACGCTTGCCGGTTAGCGTATCAATCACGCCATAGGGATACACCGCACCAGAAGATCCCTGATAAACCCGTTTCTCAAGGAACATTGGGTTAGCGTCTTCCTCGCCTGCCGTCCACGTTGGGAGGGTGATCGTTTCCTGCCAGACCATCACTGAACCGTACATGCCGCTCTCCACTCAATAAACAAAAGTAAAAATTTAACTTGAGGCTATTCTGCGGCAGTTAAGTGGCGTTAAAATGCGCAATGCTCACGCAATACAGTAAAGGGAGTTAAGTGAATGCAGCGTTCGGGGTTCAACAACACCAGGGTTCGCCAGGCGAATAAACAGATCTTTTTGTCGCACCTGTGGCGGGAAAAGCAGCTCAGCAAATCACAACTGGCACAGCTCACCGGCTTGTCGATCCCGGCGGTCAGCAATATTCTCGAAGAGTTGATGGATGAAGGGCGGATCGACCATTCCCGCGAGACATTAAGCCAGCGCGGTTTGAGCAGCGGCAGCTTTCATTTGCCGGAAAAAGGGGCCTGGACATTATGCATCAACGTCACCCCCACCAGTATCACCAGCCAGTTGGCAGATGCGCGCCTGGTCGCAGTCGGTGACTGGCGGCATGAAGTGATCAATCCCGAAACGCCAAAAGCGCTATTGACCGCGCTGGCAGCGCACTGGCGGGAATACCGTCGGCACTATCCTGAGGTCACAATCAACCTCGCGCTGGGCGTTCACGGTCAGGTTGATCCGATTACCGGCGCATCAAAAACCATGCCACAGGCACCGTGGAAAACAGCGGTGGAAATAAAGTATTTGCTGGAAGAAATGCTCGGCGTGCAGGTCCTGCTGGATAATGACTGCGTGATGCTGGCGCTGGCGGAAAAGTGGCAGAACCCGGCGGCGAACGGCGATTTTTGCGTGATTAACGTTGATTACGGCATTGGTTCATCGTTCGTCATCAACGACAACATCTGGCGCGGCAGTTTGTTTGGCAGCGGCCAGATTGGACATACCATAATCAACCCTGACGGCATCGCCTGTGACTGCGGTCGTTACGGCTGTCTGGAAACGGTCGCCTCATTAAGCGCCCTGAAAAAGCAGGCTCGCGTGTGGATGAAATCTCAGCCTGCCCCCCATTACGATCCAGAAACGCTGACCACCGATCAGCTGATTGACGCCTGGGAACAGGGCGATGTCCGTATTCAGGCGTGGGCCGAGCACGCTGCCAGCGCCATTGGCCTGAGTTTATATAACTTTTTGAATATATTAAATATTAACCAGATTTGGTTATACGGTCGCAGCTGTGCCTTTGGCGAAAGCTGGCTCAATACGCTGGTACAGCAAACCGGGTTTAATCCGTTTGATCACGGCGATAGCCCACGTGCCAGAGCCACGCAAATAAGTTTCGGTCAGCTTAATCGCTCGCAGCAGTTGATGGGTATTGGCTATCTGTATGTGGAATCACAGCTTAGCGAACTGTCATGATAATGCCGCCAGGGGCACGGCTAAACGATCCTGCGCCAACGCGATAAAATCCTGCAGGGCGGGCTTCAACTCGCCCTTTTTCCAGGCCATCAGCAACGCAATGGTCGGCACATCACCGGCGATAGGGCGAAAAACCACCTGGCCGGTATTAAAATTATTCATATAACCGGGTATCAAAGTCACCCCCAGCCCCATACCAACCAGGTTCATGGTCACCAGAATATTGGTGGCGACCTGCACAATATTGGGTTGGCTTTCCTGCTGTTGAAACCACGCTTTGACAATCTTCGCCAACGCGCCGGAATAGGCCGGATCGGTACTGACAAAGTTCACGCCGTTCAGCTGCTGGGCTGAAATCGTTTTCTCGCTGGCTAACGGGTGGTTAACTGGCAGTACCACGACCAGCGGCTCATGAATCAGTTCCAGATAGTCGAGTTCCGGGCTGTAAATCGGATGGCGCATTAAGCCAACATCCAGCTCGCCGCGCAGGATTTTCTCTTCCTGCTCAGTGGTTATCAGGCTCACCAGTTCAATATGCGTGTCCGGTTGTTTTAAACGAAACAGCGGCAGAACCTTCGGCAGCAGATTCACCTCCGCGGAAGGGACAAACCCAATCGAGAAATGACAGTCTTCCTGCACCGCCTTACGGGCGCGAATTTTGGCATTTTCTGCCTGTTCAAGGATCGCCAGCGCATCCTGCAAAAAGCACTCCCCTGCTGCCGTCAGCGCGACTTTGCGTTTATCCCGCACCAGCAGCGTCACTCCGACGCAGGCTTCCAAATCGCGGATCTGGCTGCTTAACGACGGCTGAGAGGTATGCAACTTCTCTGCCGCACGGGTGAAATTCAGCGCCTGCGCCACCGCGACGAAATAGCGTAAGTGCCTCAGTTCCATACCCTGCTCCTTGTTATCGAAAAAACGTCTCAGCTGGTAGATATTTACTATTTCACAGATTGATAACTAACCAGCAACATCCTTGGGGTACAAAAAAAGAAGGTCAATACATCTTAGCTTTCGGGATTAAAAAATATGACCACACCCTCAAATTTAGACATCTACTCACTGATCGACACGCAAAATGGTCGCGTAACCCCACGGATTTATACCGACCCCGACATTTACCAACTGGAACTGGAACGCATCTTCGGACGCTGCTGGCTGTTTCTCGCTCACGAAAGTCAGATCCCGAAGCCGGGTGACTTTTTCAATACCTACATGGGCGAGGATGCGGTGGTGGTCGTGCGACAAAAAGACGGCAGCATCAAAGCCTTTCTCAATCAGTGCCGACACCGCGCCATGCGTGTCAGCTACGCCGACTGCGGCAATACCCGCGCTTTTACCTGTCCGTACCACGGTTGGTCTTACGGCATTAACGGCGAGCTGATTGACGTGCCGCTGGAGCCACGCGCCTACCCGCAAGGGCTGTGCAAGTCCCATTGGGGGCTGAACGAAGTGCCCGGCGTCGAGAGCTACAAAGGGCTAATCTTCGGCAACTGGGACACCACCGCGCCTGCCCTGCGTGATTATCTCGGCGATATCGCCTGGTACCTGGACGGCGTGCTGGATCGTCGCGAAGGCGGCACCGAAATCGTTGGCGGCGTACAGAAATGGGTCATTGACTGCAACTGGAAATTCCCCGCTGAGCAGTTCGCCAGCGACCAGTATCACGCATTGTTTAGCCACGCTTCTGCCGTGCAGGTGCTCGGCGCCAAAGATGACGGCAGCGACAAACGCCTCGGCGACGGGCAAACCGCACGTCCGGTGTGGGAAACCGCCAAAGATGCACTGCAGTTCGGTCAGGACGGGCACGGCAGCGGATTTTTCTTTACTGAGAATCCCGATGCCAACGTCTGGGTCGACGGCGACGTCTCCAGCTACTACCGCGACACCTACGCCGAAGCCGAGCAGCGTCTGGGCAAGGTTCGCGCCCTGCGTCTGGCCGGTCATAACAACATTTTCCCGACTCTGTCGTGGCTGAACGGCACCGCCACATTGCGCGTCTGGCATCCTCGCGGGCCGGATCAGGTCGAAGTGTGGGCGTTCTGTATTGCCGATAAAGCGGCCTCTGACGACGTCAAAGCCGCATTTGAAAATAGCGCCACTCGCGCCTTTGGCCCGGCCGGTTTTCTTGAACAAGATGATTCAGAAAACTGGTGCGAGATCCAGAAGCTGCTCAAAGGCCACCGCGCGCGGAACAGCCAGCTGTGTCTGGAAATGGGCTTGGGTCAGGAAAAACGTCGTGAAGACGGCATTCCGGGGATCACCAACTACATCTTCTCGGAAACGGCCGCACGCGGGATGTACCAGCGTTGGGCCGATTTGCTAAGCAGCGAAAGCTGGCAGGAAGTGCAGGAAAAAACCACCGCTTACCAGCAGGAGGTAATGAAATGAGCGCGTTAGTTTCTCTGGAACTGCATCATCGCATTACCCAGTTTCTCTACCACGAAGCCAGCCTGCTGGACGACTGGAAGTTTCGCGACTGGCTGGCGCAGCTTGATGACGAGATCCGTTACACCATGCGTACCACGGTGAATGCCCAGACCCGCGACCGCCGCAAAGGGGTGCAGCCGCCGACCACCTGGATTTTCAACGACAACAAAGATCAGCTCGAGCGCCGTATTGCAAGACTGGAAACCGGCATGGCCTGGGCGGAAGAGCCGCCGTCGCGCACCCGGCATCTGATCACTAACTGTCAGGTCAGTGAAACCGACGTTCCCGATGTGTTTCGCGTCCGACTGAACTACCTGCTGTCTCGCGCACAAAAAGAGCGGGATGAAACCTTATACGTTGGCATGCGCGTGGACAAAGTACGCCGCTTGCCGGGCGATGAGTGGCGTTTACTGGAGCGTGAGATCGTGCTGGATCAGGCGGTGATCTCCTCCCATAACCTGAGTGTATTGTTCTGATGAATCGTGTATTTGCCTGCCCCGTAGGGGATTTGCCGGAAGGTGAAGCGCTGCGGCTCGACACCTCGCCGGTCATCGCGTTGTTTAACGTTGGCGGTGCGTTTTATGCCATTAACGACCGCTGCAGCCACGGTAATGCCTCGATGTCGGAAGGGTACCTGGAAGACGATGCCACCGTGGAGTGCCCGCTGCACGCCGCCAGTTTCTGCCTGAAAACCGGCAAGGCGCTGTGCCTGCCCGCCACCGATCCGCTGATCACCTATGCGGTACATGTGGAAGGCGGCGAGGTATTTATTGATATGCCTGAGGGGGCCTGATGAGCGATTTACGCGATAACGTCGTTTTTATTACCGGCGGCGGTTCCGGCCTTGGCCTGGCGCTGGTCGAGCGCTTTATTGAAGAAGGTGCGCGGATCGCTACACTGGAGCTCTCCGCTGCCAAAGTCGCCTACCTGCGCCAGCGTTTTGGTGAGCATGTGCTGGCGGTGGAGGGGAACGTCACCTGCTACGCCGACTATCAGCGCGCAGTGGATCATATTCTCACTCACTTCGGTAAGCTGGACTGTTTTATCGGCAATGCCGGGATCTGGGATCACAATGCCTCGCTGGTGAGCACCTCTGCCGAAGCACTGGAAACCGGTTTTCACGAGTTATTCAATGTCAACGTGCTGGGTTATCTGTTGGGGGCCAAAGCCTGCGCCCCCGCGCTTATCGCCAGCGAAGGCAGCATCATTTTTACCCTGTCCAACGCGGCATGGTACCCCGGCGGCGGCGGTCCGCTGTATACCGCCAGCAAGCATGCAGCAACCGGTCTGATTCGCCAGTTAGCCTACGAGCTGGCACCCAAAGTTCGCGTCAACGGCGTGGGACCGTGCGGTATGGCGACCGACCTGCGCGGCCCGCAGGCGCTGGGTCAGAGCGACACATCGATTATGCAGTCACTAACGCCAGAAAAAATTGCCGCCATTTTGCCGCTGCAGTTTTTCCCGGAGCCGGCAGATTTTACCGGCCCGTATGTGATGCTGGCGTCACGGCGCAATAACCGCACGCTGAGCGGCGTGATGATCAATGCCGACGCCGGTCTGGGCATTCGCGGGATTCGTCACGTTGCCGCCGGACTGGATCTCTGAGGAGGCATTATGTACCACAATATCATCGCCATTGTCGGCGGCGGACAGGCCGCGGCAATGGCGGCAGCCGCACTGCGTCAACAGGGGTTTGACGGCGAGATCCATCTGTTTTCCGATGAACCGCATCTGCCCTACGAACGCCCTCCACTTTCCAAAACCATGCTGTTGGACGACGTGCCGCAGCTGCAGCCGGTGCTGAACGCAGACTGGTGGCGGGATAATAATGTTCAGCTGCATCTGGGCGTCACCGTTCAAACGCTCGGGCGAGAAACGCAAACGCTGGTACTGGCTGACGGACAGACCTACCCGTGGGATCAATTACTGATTGCCACAGGCGCAGCGGCACGCCCGTTCCCATTACTGGATACGCTCGGTGACCGCGGCTTCACGCTGCGCCACGCCGGAGATGCAGCGCGTCTACGAGACGCGCTCAGCCCCGGGCAGTCGATCGCCATTGTCGGAGCCGGAACCATCGGACTTGAGCTGGCTGCCAGCGCCACGCAGCGCGGTTGTCAGGTCACCGTCATTGAACGGGCCGCCACGGTGATGGGTCGCAACGCACCACCAGCGATACAACGTTATCTCGCCGCCCGCCACCAGCAGGCTGGCGTACATTTGCTGCTGAATAATGCGATTGAACAGGTGGCTGGCGGGGAACGCGTCGCCCTCACGCTGCAAAGCGGTAAGCAGCTTCAGGTTGATAGCGTGATCTACGGGATCGGGATTGTCGCCAACGACGGGCTTGCCCGTGAAGCGGGTCTTGATGTGGCAAACGGCATTATCATTGATGCGTCGTGCCGAACCGTCGATCCGAACATTTTTGCCGCCGGAGATGTGGCAGTACAGCGTTCGCCAGACGGTACGCTGCAACGTTGCGAAAGCTGGGAAAACGCCAATAATCAGGCGCAAACTGCCGCGGCGGCCATGCTGGGGCTGACACTCCCGACGCTACCTCCGCCCTGGTTCTGGACCGATCAGTTCAGCGACAACCTGCAGTTTATTGGCGATATGCGTGGTGATAGCTGGGTCGTGCGCGGCAGTCCAGATGACGGCAAGGCTATCTGGTTCAACCTGCAAAACGAGATGATAGTCGGCGCGGTAACGCTCAACCAGGGACGGGAAATGCGGCAGTTGCGCAAATGGATTCAGGCAAAGAAAAAGCCGCTGTTGGCGGCTTTACTTGATGAGACGGTGACGCTTAAGTCGATATAACTGCCGGATGGCACTGCGTTTATCCGGCCTACAAGTTACTCATATGTAGGCCGGATAAGGTGTTTACACCGCCATCCGGCAATCCGTATGACTTATGCGTAAACCGGGAAGCGTGCGCAGATCTCCAGCACTTTCGCTTTCACGCGTTCGATAGTGGCTTCATCATTGATGTTGTCCAGAATGTCACACATCCAGCCAGCCAGTTCTTTCACTTCCGCTTCTTTAAAGCCGCGACGGGTCACTGCCGGAGAACCAATACGGACACCGGAGGTCACGAACGGGCTCTTCGGATCGTTCGGTACGCTGTTTTTGTTAACCGTGATGTTCGCACGGCCCAGCGCCGCATCGGCTTCTTTACCGGTCAAGTTTTTGTCGACCAGATCCAGCAGGAACAGGTGGTTTTCAGTGCCGCCAGACACCACTTTGTAGCCGCGGTTCAGGAACACTTCAACCATTGCTTTGGCGTTTTTCGCAACCTGCTGCTGGTAAACTTTGAACTCTGGCTCCATCGCTTCTTTCAGCGCCACCGCTTTTGCCGCGATCACGTGCATCAACGGGCCGCCCTGCGCGCTTGGGAACACCGCGGAGTTCAGTTTTTTGTACAGCTCTTCGCTGCCGTCTTTTGCCAGGATCAGGCCGCCGCGCGGACCCGCCAGGGTTTTGTGGGTCGTGGTGGTAACAACGTGTGCATGCGGAACCGGGTTCGGGTAGACGCCTGCAGCAATCAGACCGGCAACGTGTGCCATGTCGACGAACAGGTATGCGCCGATGCTGTCAGCGATTTCACGCATTTTTGCCCAGTCAACCACACCGGAATACGCAGAGAAGCCACCGATAATCATCTTCGGTTTGTGGGCCTGCGCCTGCTTAGCCATGTCTTCGTAGTCAATCTTGCCGGATTCATCGATGCCGTAAGGGACGATGTTGTACAGTTTGCCGGAGAAGTTGACCGGGGAACCGTGAGTCAGGTGACCGCCTTGCGCCAGGTTCATACCCAGAACGGTATCGCCCGGCTGCAGCAGCGCAGTGTAGACCGCGAAGTTAGCCTGAGAACCCGAGTGCGGTTGGACGTTAGCGTAGTCGGCACCAAACAGCTCTTTCGCGCGGTCAATCGCCAGTTGTTCAACGATATCCACATACTCGCAACCGCCGTAGTAGCGCTTGCCCGGATAACCTTCAGCGTATTTGTTGGTCAGCTGAGAACCCTGCGCCTGCATGACACGCGGGCTGGTGTAGTTTTCGGAGGCGATCAGTTCGATGTGCTCTTCCTGACGTACTTTTTCCTGCTCCATAGCCTGCCACAGTTCGGCATCATAATCGGCAATGTTCATTTCACGCTTTAACATCCGCATCTCCTGACTCAGCTAACAATAGAATTTCGGCCTAAAAAGGCAGTCCTGTTGGACGACGGCCAACAGTATAACCGAATCAATCTTCGATAACAGGTCTTGACAAAGGATTTTACGCAAACGATTACCTTCACGGCACACAAGGCTTTGGAGAATAAAGACATGGCAAATTTCAACGGATTTCTTTTCAGGTTTGTGATGCAGATTTTTCAAGTTGTAACCTTTGCAGCGCAAAGTTACAAAGAACCATTTACAATGCAGGGGTATTTTTTATAAGATGTATTTGACATACATCATTAAAGCCTCAGATAAAGGAAGACCGTATGCTTGACGCACAAACCATCGCTACAGTGAAAGCCACTATTCCCCTGCTGGTCGAAACCGGCCCGAAACTGACCGCCCATTTCTACGATCGCATGTTTACGCATAACCCAGAACTCAAAGAAATTTTCAACATGAGTAACCAGCGTAATGGCGATCAGCGTGAAGCGTTGTTTAACGCTATCGCCGCTTACGCCAGCAATATCGACAACCTGGCGGCGCTGTTGCCTGCGGTCGAAAAAATTGCCCAGAAGCATACCAGCTTCCAGATTCAGCCTGAGCAGTACAACATCGTGGGCGGTCACCTGCTGGCAACGCTGGACGAGATGTTCAGCCCAGGGCAAGAAGTGCTGGACGCGTGGGGTAAAGCGTATGGCGTGCTGGCTAACGTCTTCATCAACCGCGAAGCGCAGATTTACAGTGAGAACGCCAACAAAAATGGCGGCTGGGAAGGTACTCGTCCCTTCCGCATTGTGGCAAAAACACCGCGTAGCGCATTAATTACCAGCTTTGAGTTTGAGCCCGTCGACGGCGGTGCGGTGGCTGAATACCATCCGGGGCAGTATCTGGGCGTCTGGCTTAAGCCGGAAGGTTTCCCACATCAAGAAATTCGTCAGTACTCTCTGACCCGCAAACCGGATGGCAAGGGCTACCGCATTGCAGTTAAGCGTGAAGACGGCGGTCAGGTTTCAAGCTGGCTGCATAACCATGCGAAAGTCGGTGACATCGTTCATTTAGCCGCACCGGCAGGCGATTTCTTTATGGATGTCGCCACCGATACTCCGGTGTCGCTGATTTCCGCAGGCGTTGGTCAGACCCCGATGCTGGCAATGCTGGATACACTGGCGAAAGCTGGACACACGGCGCAGGTAAACTGGTTCCACGCGGCAGAAAACGGCGATGTGCATGCCTTTGCTGATGAAGTGAATGAGCTGGGCAACTCACTGCCGCGCTTTAGTGCCCACACCTGGTATCGTGAACCGAATGAAGCAGACCGTGAAAAAGGCGCGTATGACAGCGTGGGCCTGATGGATCTGAATAAACTGGAAGGTGCAATCAGCGATCCGGCGATGCAGTTTTATCTGTGCGGTCCGGTCGGCTTTATGCAGTTTGCCGCGAAGCAGCTGATCGGTCTGGGTGTAAAGAACGAGAATATTCATTACGAATGCTTCGGTCCGCATAAAGTCCTGTAATTACGTCATGCCTGATGGCGCTGCGCTTATCAGGCCTACGGGGTTTTGTAGGCCTGATAAGGTGTTTACACCGCCATCCGGCAAGCACGGCGCGGCTTAAATTGCTGCGTCGTCTTCTTCGCCAGTACGGATACGCACCACGCGTGCCACGTCAAAGACAAAAATCTTACCGTCGCCAATTTTACCCGTTTGAGCCGTGCGAATAATGGTATCGACACAGGTATCCACGATGTCGTCGGTAACCACAATTTCAATTTTTACCTTCGGCAGAAAATCCACCATGTACTCCGCACCACGGTACAGCTCGGTATGGCCCTTCTGACGGCCAAAGCCTTTCACTTCCGTTACGGTCATACCGGTAATGCCCACTTCTGCCAGCGCTTCGCGGACGTCGTCGAGCTTGAAGGGTTTAATAATCGCATCAATCTTTTTCATGGTTTTCCTGTCGTTTTTATCGCGTAACCGGCTGCTCACCGTATCATAAATCAGTCGTATTTACGGTGCTACTCTTTAAAGTCGTTTGCATCCAGCTCATGTCGAGAAAGCAATTTATAGAATTCGGTGCGGTTGCGCCCCGCCATTCGCGCTGCGTGGGTCACGTTGCCTTTGGTTATTTGCAGCAGCTTACGCAGGTAGTTCAGTTCAAACTGGTTACGCGCTTCAACAAAGGTTGGCAAGGCGGTATTTTCACCTTCCAGCGCCTGCTCCACCAGCGCGTCACTGATCACTGGCGATGAGGTGAGCGCCACGCATTGTTCGATAACGTTGACCAGTTGACGCACGTTGCCCGGCCAGCTGGCGGTCATTAAACGCTTCATGGCATCGGTCGAGAATGCGCGCACAAACGGTTTGTGCCGTTCGGCGGACTGACGCAGCAAATGGTTTGCCAGTAGGGGAATGTCTTCCGTACGTTCAGCCAGCGGCGGGATCTTCAGGCTCACCACGTTAAGGCGGTAGTAGAGATCCTCACGGAATTCGCCCCGCGCCATCGCTTTGGGTAAGTCGCGGTGCGTTGCGGAGACAATCCGCACGTCAATGTCGATATCACGGTTGCTGCCAAGGGGGCGAACTTTACGCTCCTGCAACACACGCAGCAATTTCACCTGCAATGGCGCGGGCATATCGCCTATCTCATCCAGAAACAGCGTCCCGCCCTCGGCGGCCTGAAATAGCCCCTCACGATTGCTCACCGCCCCGGTAAACGCGCCTCGCGCATGACCAAACAGCTCGGACTCGAGCAATTGTTCCGGCAACGCGCCGCAGTTAATCGCAATAAAAGGTTTGCTGCCGCGCGGGCTGGCGTTATGGATAGCCTGGGCAAAAATTTCTTTGCCGGTACCGCTTTGGCCGTTAATCAGCACGCTGACGTCCGATTGCGCCACCATACGCGCCTGCTCTAACAGACGCAGCATCAACGGGCTGCGGGTGACAACCGATTCGCGCCAGCCGTCATCGGTCGCCGGGGCAGATTGTTCCAGCGCCCCGTCAATGGCGTTGTATAACGCGTCTTTATCGACCGGTTTGGTCAGAAAACTAAACACGCCCTGCTGAGTTGCAGCTACCGCATCCGGAATTGAACCATGCGCGGTCAGGATAATAACCGGCATACCCGGCTGGACTTTCTGGATTTCGGTAAACAACTGCATGCCGTCCATTTCATCCATGCGCAGATCGCTGATGACCAGATCCACCTTTTCACGGTTAAGCACCCGTAACCCTTCCTGCCCGCTTTCCGCCGTCACGACGCTGTAGCCTTCACTGGTTAAACGCATGCCGAGTAACTTCAACAATCCCGGATCGTCATCGACCAGCAGCAAATGTGCGGGTTTACGGCTTATCATGGCGTTACCTCCTCGCTCGAGGACCCGGTGCCCCCGGCATCGTCAGGTGTGGAGAGTTTTTCATTCCCGTGCAGCGCATCAGGATTGTAACTGCCGGCAGGCTTGCGCGTGGAAAGCTGACGCTCAATATCGGTCAGATTTTCCAGTTTGCGGGTAGTGAGATCGAGCTGCGTCTGCAAATGCTGTTGCTGCTGACGCAGAGTATCAAGATCGCTGTCTGACGACTGTTGAAGTTTGCTGTAGCGCATGCGCTCTTCGGCCAACTGTAACTGCAGAGTTTGGCCGCTAAACCAGACCTGATACAGCGGCCGTACCTGCGCCGGAATTTGCGGACTGAGCGCATCAAGTCGCGTCACCACATCTCGTCTTTCCGGCGGTGTGATATTGGCACTGGCGAGCAGGATCCCGCGCTTGAACGCGCCCTGCCAGGTGTCAGTGAGCTGGGTACTGGCTTCACTACGGGCTTGAACTGGCATCAGGCGGTCAGCACAGTCCATGGCACGCAGCCAGTACAACGGATTGCTGTCCGTAGACTGCCCCTGCAGTGACCAGATATCTGCGCACTCGGTTGAAAGGTAATCCGCCAACTGATGGGGCGGAATTTTCTCCTGTGAAGGATCGCCGATAATATGATCCACCGCGTTCGGCACACACCCCACCAGCGCCAGGCACGGCAAGCTTAGCAATAATGCGCGGCGGAAAAAATGTCGTTTAAGCATTCGGACAACAACGTGTGGCATACTCACCAGACTTAGATTCATTTTTAATGGTTTTTCATTGCAGATAGCGGCAGTTCGATGCGAAAACAAACGCCTTGCGCATAATCGTCGACCAGGTACAGCTCCCCCCGCATACGGCGGATGCAATCTCTGGCGATACTGAGTCCTAATCCGCTTCCTTTTACCGCCCCTTTTCGCTGATGGCTTCCCTGGAAAAAAGGCTCGAAGATCATGGTCTTTTCTGCTGGCGGAATCGGCTCGCCGGTATTCATTACGTCAATGTACACCGTCGCACCATGCAAGCTGCTGCGGATGCAAATGGTACCGGATTCAGCACCATAGTGCACCGCATTGGAATAAAGATTGTCCAGCACGCTCATTAACAGCACCGGCTCTGCCAGACAGGCGCTTTCTGCCAGCGCCACATCAGTATGTATCATTTTGGCGCGCGCGGGCAGACTATGTGCAGAAACCACTCTCTCCACGAGCGGCGCGATTTCAACCCTTTCCAGTTGAATCGCGTCATCGGCCAGCTTGCGGTTGTAATCAAGCAGTTGCTCAATCAGTTTTTGCAGATTGCGGCTGCTGTCATCCAAAATGCCGACAACTTCTTTTTGTTCCGGCGTCAGCGGGCCAACAACCTGATCGGCCAGCAGTTCGGTTCCCTCACGCATACTCGCCAGCGGCGTTTTGAGTTCATGTGAAAGATGGCGTAAAAATTGATGCCGCTGAGATTCAAGCCACGACAGGCGCTCACTCAGCCAGATAATACGCTGCCCCACCGATCGCAGCTCTCGCGGACCGGTAAACGATACGGTATCGCCCAGCGAGCGGCCTTCCCCCAGACGGTTGATCATTCGTTCAATGGCTTTTACCGGACCGATGATCATCCGCGTGAACAGCAGCACCATCGCCAGGCTAACGAGAAACAGTACCAGCGCCTGCCAGCCAAAGAACTGACCACGTTCAGCAATTTCTTGTTGCAGCTGCTGGCCGCGCGAGAAGACCACGGTTCGCGTGGCCTGCACCATCTCGGTATTGGCATTGGCAAAAGCCTCAAGACGTGCAGCCGCCACACTGTCGGGGCCGCTGTTTTGACACTGCAACTGCGCGAGATCGTTCAGATCCTGGCGAAGCGCCTGATAGAGTTTGACGTCAGGCAACACACCCGCATGGGCATCCAGCATATCGCTGTAACGTTTACGCTGCCCCTGATAAACCTTCGCCAGTGTCGGGTCATCCAGCACGCAGTATTGCCGATAGCTGCGTTCCATCTCCAGTGCCGCGTTAGTCATCGCCTCACTCCGCCTGGCATCAATCAGCGTGGTACGATTGGTTAGCGCCGCCTGGGCGCTTAGGGCATTCAGACTTTGCCATGCCTGCCAGGCCAGAACTAACAGAGGCAGCAGGATCAGCAAAAATGCCAGCGTAACCAACTGACGTAAAGACCGGGGGAAAACAGACCAGCGCTTCAAGGCGTTACTCTCAACGAAAAGGGATAGGACGATGCTAACTGAGGGGAACGCCAGATACAACAAAGCCGGGAATGACCCGGCTTTGTTATGGAATAAGGCGGTGCCTAACTCGACGTTTCGCCCGGAGTTTGATATGCGCAAGGCAAATATCAGAAGTTGGACGGCAGGCACCTTGTTGTGCGTCATTCGAAGTTTATGTAGCGCGTCCCGAAGGGGCTGACATAAGAAGGTGAATGAGCCACTGCTTAGTATTATGCAGCAAGCGTGCCAATATTCAAAACATTATATTAACACAATGATAAATATACAAAATATATTCATTTAATCGATGAATGGTTTTGGCTGTTTTTTACGCCATGTGTCGCTAATTAGCAACAACTGTAGCACTTAAAAACAAAACACTTATAAATCAATTAATTAAATGTCTCTTTTTGACGACGCCACCCTACCCTCGATGTCGGGAATTCCCGACACTTTAATTTTGCGGCACAAACACTGAGTTTATTGCCGGATGGCGGCGTAAACGCCTTATCCAGCCTACAACCGCTCTTCCCCGTAGGCCTGATAAGCGCAGCGCCATCAGGCAGTATCGCGCACATTGCCAGATGACGGCGTAAGCGCCTTATCCGACCTACAACATAAAAAAAGCCCCTCACGTGGAGGGGCCTTGAACATCACACGGTCGTGTTAGCCGAGTTGTTTACGCGCGTTACGGAAGATGCGCATCCACGGGCTGTCCTCGCCCCAGTTTTCCGGGTGCCAGGAGTTGCTCACCGTGCGGAACACACGTTCCGGATGTGGCATCATGATCGTTACGCGGCCATTTTCGGTGGTCACCGCCGTGATCCCGTTTGGCGAACCGTTCGGGTTAGCCGGATAGGTTTCGGTGACCTTGCCAAAGTTGTCGACGAAACGTAACGCCACCAAACCTTTACTTTCCAGTGCCGCCAAATGCGCATCATCACGGACTTCCACACGCCCTTCACCGTGAGAAACGGCAATCGGCATCATGGAACCCACCATACCCTGCAGCAACAGCGACGGGCTTTGCGTTACTTCTACCAGGCTAAAGCGCGCTTCAAAGCGATCGGAGTGGTTACGCACAAAACGTGGCCACAGGTCGCTACCCGGGATCAGTTCACGCAGATTAGACATCATCTGACAGCCGTTACACACCCCGAGCGCCAGCGTCTGCGGGCGATGGAAGAAGGTTTCAAACTCATCACGCACGCGGTTGTTGAACAGAATGGATTTCGCCCAACCTTCACCGGCACCTAATACGTCACCGTAAGAGAAGCCGCCACAGGCCACCAGCGCCTGGAAATTCCCCAGACCAATGCGCCCGCCCAGCAGATCGCTCATGTGAACGTCGATGGCGTCAAAGCCCGCACGGTGGAACGCCGCAGCCATTTCAACGTGAGAGTTAACACCCTGCTCGCGCAGCACGGCCACTTTGGGGCGTGCGCCGGTGGCGATGTACGGGGCTGCAACGTCTTCGTTGATATCAAACGACAGTTTTACGTTAAGACCGGGATCGGTATCGTTGGCTTTGGCGTCATGTTCCTGATCGGCACATTCCGGGTTGTCGCGTAGACGCTGCATCTGCCAGGTGGTTTCTGCCCACCACATACGAAGCGTGGAGCGGCTTTCGCTGAACACCGTCTGACCGTTGGCAGTAATCACAAAACGGTCGCTGGCTTCAGCCTGGCCAACATAGTGAACGCAGTCGCCGAGGCCATGCTGTGCCAGCAGCGCTTCTACCGCCTCACGATCCGCCGCGCGAACCTGAATCACCGCACCTAACTCTTCGTTAAACAGTGCCGCCAGGCGGTCATCGCCGAGCGTGCTGATATCCGCCTGAATACCGCAGTGACCGGTAAAGGCCATTTCCGCCAGCGTCACCAGCAGACCACCGTCAGAACGGTCGTGGTAGGCCAACAGCTTACGCGCAGCAACCAGCGCCTGCATGGCATCATAGAAGCCTTTCAGCTGCGCAACGTTGCGGACATCCGCCGGTTTGTCGCCCAGTTGACGATAGACCTGCGCCAGTGCAGTCGCCCCCAGCGCGTTGTGACCCAGACCGAGGTCAATCAGCAGCAGGGCGTTGTCTTCGGTTGAGAGTTCAGGGGTGATGGTATGACGGACATCTTCCACACGGGCAAACGCGGTGATCACCAGCGACAGCGGCGAGGTCATTTCACGCTGTTCGTTGCCTTCCTGCCAGCGGGTTTTCATCGACATGGAGTCTTTACCCACCGGGATAGTCAGGCCAAGCGCCGGGCATAGCTCTTCCCCTACCGCTTTGACCGCTTCGTACAACCCGGCATCTTCGCCAGGGTGGCCGGCTGCCGCCATCCAGTTTGCGGAGAGCTTGATACGTTTGATATCGCCAATCTGCGTCGCCGCAATGTTGGTCAGCGCTTCCCCCACTGCCAGACGGGCAGAGGCAGAGAAGTCCAGCAGCGCAACCGGCGCACGCTCACCGAGAGACATCGCTTCACCATAATAGCTATCCAGGCTGGCGGTGGTCACTGCGCAGTTCGCTACCGGGATCTGCCACGGCCCGACCATTTGGTCGCGCGCTACCATGCCGGTGACGGTACGGTCGCCGATGGTTACGAGGAACGTTTTTTCTGCGACGGCAGGCAGGTGCAGCACGCGGTTGACCGCATCGGCCAGCGTAATCTGCTCACGCGCAAGCTGCTCGCCCTTCGCTTTCAGCGTTTGCACATTACGGGTCATTTTTGGTGTTTTGCCCAGCAGCACATCGAGCGGCAGGTCGATCGGCTGATTATCGAAATGACGGTCATTCATCGAAAGATGCTGCTCTTCGGTGGCCTCACCGATTACCGCATACGGTGCGCGCTCACGCTTACACAGTTCGTCAAACAGGGGCAACTGATCTGCAGCAACCGCCAGGACGTAACGCTCCTGAGATTCGTTACACCAGATCTCCAGCGGACTCATGCCTGGCTCATCACTTAAGATATCGCGCAGCTCAAACTTACCGCCACGTCCGCCGTCACTGACCAGCTCAGGCATCGCATTAGACAGACCGCCCGCACCCACGTCGTGGATGAACAGAATCGGGTTCGCATCCCCCATCTGCCAGCAGCGGTCGATCACTTCCTGACAACGACGTTCCATTTCTGGGTTGTCGCGCTGTACGGAAGCGAAATCCAGATCGGCATCGGACTGGCCGGAGGCCATTGAAGAAGCCGCACCGCCGCCAAGCCCGATGTTCATTGCCGGACCGCCGAGGACGATCAGCTTGGCACCGACGACGATTTCGCCTTTCTGCACGTGATCGGCGCGGATGTTGCCGATCCCACCGGCCAGCATGATCGGCTTGTGGTAGCCACGCAGCTCTTCGCCGTTGTGGCTGTTCACTTTCTCTTCATAGGTACGGAAGTAGCCGGTCAACGCCGGACGACCAAATTCGTTGTTAAACGCCGCGCCGCCGAGCGGGCCGTCGGTCATGATATCCAGTGCGGTAACAATACGATCCGGTTTACCAAAATCTTCTTCCCACGGCTGTTCAAAGCCCGGAATACGCAGGTTGGACACGGAGAAACCCACCAGCCCAGCTTTCGGCTTCGCGCCACGCCCGGTCGCACCCTCGTCGCGGATTTCACCGCCGGAGCCAGTTGCTGCGCCCGGCCATGGAGAGATAGCGGTCGGGTGGTTGTGGGTTTCGACCTTCATCAGGATATGCGCAGGCTCCTGATGGAAATCATAACGACCGGTTTGATGGTCGGCGAAGTAGCGCCCGACCTCAGAGCCTTCCATCACTGCCGCGTTGTCTTTATAGGCAGACAAGACGTGATCCGGCGTGGTTTCGAAGGTGTTTTTAATCATCTTGAACAGCGACTTCGGCTGCGGTTTACCGTCGATTACCCAGTCGGCGTTAAAAATTTTATGGCGGCAGTGCTCAGAGTTGGCCTGCGCAAACATGTACAGCTCGATGTCGTTCGGGTTGCGTCCCAGTTTGATAAACGCATCCTGTAAATAGTCGATTTCATCGTCTGCCAGCGCCAGACCCAAACGCAGGTTCGCGTCGATCAGCGCCTGGCGACCTGTACCCAGCAGGTCAACGCTGGAAACCGGCGCCGGCTGGTGATGAGCAAACAACGCTTGTGCATCGTCCAGCGCAGAGAAAACCGTTTCCATCATGCGGTCGTGTAACACGGCAGCCACTTCCTGCCACTGTTCAGCGCTTAGCGTGGAGGCTTCAACATACCAGGCAACACCACGTTCCAGACGGCTAATCTGTTGCAAGCCGCAGTTGTGAGCAATGTCAGTCGCTTTAGAAGACCAGGGGGAGATGGTGCCCGGGCGAGGTGTAACCAGCAGCAACTTGCCCTCAGGGACGTGGCTGCTGAGACTCGGACCGTATTGCAGCAGGCGCGCTAGTTGCGCATGCTCATCCTCGTTTAACGGGGCATTCAGGTCAGCAAAATGGACATACTCGGCGTAAATCGTGTTGACCTGAAGATTGGCCGCCTGAAAACGCGCCATCAATTTGTTAATACGGAATGCAGACAGTGCAGGCGAACCACGCAGAATTTCCATCATAAGTCTCTCGTCTTCGAAGCGCCTGAGGCGCTTATAAGTGTGCGCAAGGGGGGAAACGGGCGTCATTATAAAGAATCTGCCGCGCCGACGAAACCGTTTGCGTCGAAATAAAATCACAACCGTCAGTTATCCTCAAATGCGGCCCGCCTCCTTAATGAGTTGCCAACTGACGCAAGTTTAAGCAAAATGCCGCTCATTAATGATGAATTCACTTCCTAATTACGACCATAGCAGACTGAGACAACGCACGGTTCAGAGAATTAACTAATTGAAAAAATTAAAGATTAATTATCTGTTTATCGGCATTTTGACGTTGCTGCTGGCAGCGGCCCTGTGGCCATCCATTCCCTGGTTCGGTAAAGCCGACAATCGTATCGCCGCCATTCAATCGCGGGGAGAGCTGCGCGTCAGTACCATTGACTCTCCGTTAACTTACGCCACCCTTAATGGGAAAAAGTTCGGACTGGATTACGAACTGGCCCAGGAGTTTGCCCGTTATTTAGGCGTAAAGTTAAAAATCACCGTGCGCCAGAATATCAGCCAGCTTTTTGACGACCTCGACAACGGCAAGGCCGATCTGCTCGCCGCCGGTCTGGTCTATAACAGCGAACGGGTCAAAAATTACCAGCCAGGCCCCACCTACTACTCGGTTTCCCAGCAACTGGTGTATCGGGTCGGGCAATATCGTCCACGCACCCTGGCCAACGTGACAGATAAACAGTTGACTATCGCCCCCGGGCACGTGGTGGTGAATGACCTGCAACACCTGAAAGAAACAAAATTTCCTGAGCTGAGCTGGAAGGTCGATGATAAAAAGGGCACCACGGAGCTGCTCGATGATGTCATCAGCGGCAAGCTGGACTACACCATTGCCGATTCCGTGGCGATCAGTTTGTATCAGCGCGTACACCCTGAACTGGCCGTCGCACTGGATGTCTCTGACGAACAACCTGTGACCTGGTTTAGCCCGCTGGACGATGACAATACACTTTCCGCCGCCCTGCTGGATTTCTTTAACACCATCAATGAAGACGGGTTACTGGCGCGGCTGGAAGAAAAATATCTCGGGCATGGCAATGATTTTGACTATGTCGATACCCGCACGTTCTTACGGGCGGTCGACAGCGTGTTACCGGATCTCAAGCCGCTGTTTGAGAAATATGCGCAGGAGATAGACTGGCGACTGCTGGCGGCCATCTCTTATCAGGAATCGCACTGGGATGCGCAGGCCACCTCCCCGACTGGCGTTCGCGGTCTGATGATGCTGACCAAAAATACCGCCCAGAGTCTGGGATTAACGGACCGGACCGACGCCGAGCAAAGCATCAGCGGGGGCGCTCGCTATCTGCAAGATATGATGAGTAAAGTTCCGGATACCGTCCCCGAGGGCGAACGGATCTGGTTTGCGCTTGCCGCCTATAATATGGGGTATGCGCATATGCTGGATGCCCGCGCGCTGACGGTAAAAACCAAAGGTAACCCGGACAGTTGGGCCGACGTAAAACAGCGCTTGCCGCTGCTCAGCCAAAAGCCCTGGTACAAAAAACTAACCTATGGCTATGCACGCGGCCACGAAGCCTATACCTACGTAGAGAATATCCGTAAGTATCAGATAAGTCTGGTGGGATATCTGCAGGAGAAAGAAAAGCAGGCGATCGAAACGCAGCAACTGGCGCAGGATTATCCGGCGGTTTCACCCGCAGAGTTGTCAGGGAAAGAGAAATTTCCGCTCTCAGCGTTTCTCTCGCAAACCTCGTCGAACTATCTGACGCACACCCCTTCACTGCTGTTTTCCCCGCAGAAGAAGGAGGAAAAGTAGTAGCATACCCATGCCGGATGACGACTTAAAAGCCTTATCCGGCCTACCGCTGCAATCACTCCGTGGCGGACTTTTTCAGGGCTTTAATTTCCTGACGACGCATACGGAAGAAGTCACTGAGCAGCGTGGCGCATTCATCACGCAATATACCTTCTGTCACCTCAACCCGATGATTCATGCCCGGATGATGCAGTACATCCATTAACGAACCCGCGGCCCCCGTTTTCGCATCACGCGCACCAAATACCACCCGACCGATACGGCTGTGTACCATTGCACCCGCACACATCACGCATGGCTCAAGGGTGACGTACAGTGTGGCATCCAGTAAACGGTAATTTTGCAGGACCAGCCCGCCCTGACGCAGCGCCATGATTTCAGCATGAGCGGTGGGATCGTGATGACCAATCGGCCGATTCCAGCCTTCGCCAATCACGCGATTGTTATGCACCAGAACCGCGCCTACCGGAACCTCACGCTCATCCCAGGCGCGCTTTGCCAGCGTTAACGCATGACGCATCCAGTATTCGTGGCTAAATTCAACATCAGACAAAGGCAGAACTCCAGTAATCAAAGCGGGCGCATTATACACGGACGCTATCGTTTACTCTATTCGAGTTGCTGCAGCTCTCCACGCGGCGTGACGCGCCAGCGATGCTGGCAGAACGAGAGCAGCGGATTGTCCTGCTTACTGTCGCTGTAGCCGCTATACAGCGCCAGCGGGGCGCCAATCTGGCGTTCCAGTTGGGTGACTTTCTCATGGCCAAGGCAGCGTAAAGGCAGCACCCAGCCACCGTAACCGCGCGCCATTTGACTGGCGATAAGATTCACCCGAGGCAGCCACGGGGTGTCAAAGTAAACCTGCTCGACCAGCGACTGCGGGGAACCGGTGATCAGCCAAATATCCGCATCAGAGCTTAACAGATAGGTGGTCAGGCGCTGCTGCACCAGCGGAAACGCCGTCACGTGATGGCGAAACCAACGCACAAAATCAGCTTGGTGGGCTTTAAGGCGTGCTTCTCGCCGACCAAAAGTGCATCCCCACAGGAGCAAACTCATTGGCCAACGGGCGGCGCGCCCTTTGATCAACATCGCCACCGCGATAATCGGTAACAGCGGCAGTACAAGCAGCGCATTCAACGGTTGGCGGCGCAGCAGATAACGCAGAAAACTACCGAACATATCCTGCTGGTGTAACGTACCGTCCAAATCAAAAAAAACAACGCGACGCTCGTGATTGGTCAAACCTTAGTCCTCTGGATCGTTGAACCCCAATAGCCAGGTAAACAAGAACCCGGCGATAACCGCTACCAGATAGCCTAACAGATAGAACATCACTTTTCCGGCAACAATCGTCAGCGCCAGCGGTAATCCCGAGATACCAAAGGTGATAACCGTCGCCACTTTCCAGTAGCTGATCAGCGCCCCACCGACCGCACCACCGAGGCAAGCGCCGATAAACGGTTTACCCAGCGGCAGCGTTACGCCAAAAATCAACGGCTCGCCAATGCCCAGTAACCCGACCGGCAGCGCGCCTTTGATCACTTTTTTCAGTCGTGCGTTACGGGTTTTCATCAGAACAGCAATTGCGGCGCCAATCTGACCGACCCCGGCCATCGCCAGGATGGGAAATAGCGCGTTATAGCCATGCGCCTGCACCAGTTCCACGTGAATCGGCACCAGCCCCTGATGGAGTCCGGTGAGCACCAGCGGCAGGAACGTTCCCGCCAGCACCGCGCCGACCAGGAAACCGCCGCGATCAATCGCCCAGGAGGCGCCGTGGGCAATGGACTCGGAGATCCAGCCACCGAGCGGTTGTAGCGCCACAATCGCAACCGTCCCGGTAATCAGGGTGGTCAGCAACGGATTAAGGATCAACTCCAGCGATTCCGGCAACACCTCGCGGAATTTGCGCTCTATCCAGCACATTAACGCCACCACCAGCAGCACCGCAATCACCCCGCCACGCCCGGGCTGTAGCGCCTCGCCAAACAGGGTAATTTGCGCTAGCTGTGGGCTGGAGAGAATGCCGGCCATTACGCCGCCCATTGCCAGCGAACCCCCAAACACTTTGGCCGTATTCACCCCCACCAGAATATTCATGATGGCAAAAACGGCGCTGCCGAAAATACCTAACAGCCCCAGCATATTGGGATAATGGGTGGCAAAGTCGCCCACAATATCAGGGCGCTTGAGGATATTGATAATACCGGTAATCAAACCGGAGGCGATAAACGCCGGGATCAGCGGAATAAAGACGTTTGCCAGTTTACGCAGCGCATCGCTCATTGGCGCTTTGTACTTCGCTTTCACCTGAGATTTTGTGCGTTCAATGTCGTGTGCATGCGGACGTTCGCCGTCATCGGCAATCAGAGAACGCATGGCATCCACCACTTTGGCGGCCTTACCGGGACCGACAATAATCTGATGCTGCGCCCCCTGCTTCACATAGCCGCTGACGCCGGGCAGCTGCTTCAGCCGGGGAATATCCAGTTGGTCGTCATCCTGGACTTCTACCCTGACGCGGGTCATACAGTTTTCCAGGCGCAGAATATTTTTTTCTCCGCCAACCCCCAGCAGAATATCGCTGGCAAGCGCCGCCGTTTTGTCCATATGTACCTCTTAGTGTTCTAACGCCGCGCGTAAAAAACCCTGGTGAGCGGAGAGTTTAGTCCTGGCTGCCGTCGCGTCTAGCCCGGTCAGCGCCATCAGAATGGCGGGCTTAACGTCAAAGTCGGTCTGCTTCAGTAACGTTTCAGCGTCTTCGCGCGAAATGCCGGTGGCTTCCACCACCATCCGGCAGGCCCGATCGACCAGCTTGGCGTTGGTCGCTTTCATATCCACCATCAGGTTCTGATACACCTTGCCATACTTCACCATCGCACCGGTGGAAATCATATTTAGCACCAGTTTCTGCGCGGTGCCCGACTTCAGACGGGTTGAACCGGTCAGCGCCTCCGGACCAACCACCACAGAGATGGCGATATCCGCTTCGCGGGCAATAGGTGAGTCCGGATTACAGGAAATCGCTACCGTCGTACAGCCCACCGCATGCGCATATTTCAGGCCGCCAATCACATACGGTGTCCGACCCGATGCCGCCAGACCGACAACCAGATCCTGCGCGGTCAGATTCAGCGCCCGCAGGTCATCTTCCCCAAGCTGCGAGTTATCTTCTGCGCCTTCAACCGCTTTTAATAACGCCCCTGGCCCACCGGCAATCAGCCCGACCACTAATCCGTGCGGTACACCAAAAGTTGGCGGACATTCTGAGGCATCCAGCACGCCGAGACGTCCGCTGGTCCCTGCCCCCATGTAAATAATCCGCCCGCCTGCTTTAAGTGCCTGCGCAGCCGCATCAACCGCATGCGCAACTTCAGACAGTGTCGCTTTTACTGCTTCCGCTACCAGCGTATCCTGTTGATTAAAACGATGTACCAGCTCAAGCGTGGATAACGCATCGAGATCCATCGTTTGTGGATTGCGGGTTTCTGACACTAACGCACCGAGATTCATTTTTGTTCCTTAGGAATTTTTAATTCATAATAATCCGTCATAATGGAATATTATATTCACTCAGGCGAGTGAAATGTTGTTTTGTAATCGCCATCACATTTTCGCCAGGAGACAGCATGAACTGTTTGATTCGCATTCGTCAGCGTTACCCTGACCTCGCACAAAGCGATAAAAAGCTTGCGGATTATCTTCTTACGCAACCAGATAATGTGCGTCATCTCAGCTCTCAGCAGCTAGCTTTTGAAGCGGGCGTTAGCCAGTCCAGCGTCGTGAAGTTCGCGCAGAAAATGGGCTTTAAAGGCTTCCCTGCCCTCAAATTGGCGATCAGCGAAGCGCTGGCCAGCAATCCCAATCCACATTCGGTTCCGGTGCACAATCAGATCCGCGGTGACGATCCTATGCGACTGGTAGGTGAGAAGCTAATTAAGGAGAACGTAGCAGCGATGCATGCCACGCTGGACGTCAATAGCGAAGACAAACTAATGGAAAGCGTCACGATGCTGCGCACAGCCAGGCGCATTATCCTCACCGGCATTGGCGCCTCGGGCCTGGTGGCGCAAAATTTTGCCTGGAAGCTATTGAAGATAGGATTTAATGCGGTCGTTGAACGCGATATGCATGCCCTGCTGGCGACCGTACAGGCGCTGGATTCAAACGATCTGCTGCTGGCCATTTCGTATAGCGGAGAGCGACGCGAACTCAATCTGGCCGCGGATGAAACATTACGCACCGGGGCAAAAATCCTCGCCATCACTGGCTTTACTCCCAATGCCCTACAGCAGCGCGCCACCCGTTGCCTGTACACCATTGCCGAAGAACAGGCCACGCGCAGTGCCGCAATTTCATCAACGCATGCGCAAATGATGTTGACTGATTTACTGTTTATGGCGCTGGTGCAGCAAGATCTCGAACATGCCCCGGAGCGGATCCGCCACAGCGAAGCGCTGGTAAAAAAACTGGTTTGAGCAAAGAATGCGCGTATAATGCCCGCCCGATTTGTGATGTTTTGAGAGTTTCCTGATGGCCCTGTTAATCACTAAAAAGTGTATCAATTGCGATATGTGCGAACCCGAATGCCCGAATGAGGCCATTTCAATGGGTGACAGCATTTACGAGATTAACAGCGACAAGTGCACGGAATGTGTAGGTCATTACGACACGCCAACCTGTCAAAAGGTGTGCCCGATCCCCAATACTATTTTGAAAGATCCGGCACATAGCGAAACAGAAGAACAGCTGTGGGATAAGTTTGTGTTAATGCATCACGCAGACAAGCTTTAACTCTCAATAATGACCGTGGCGCAGGCATAGTGACGTTCATCGGCCAGCGTCACGTGCATATGCATAACACCGAGCTTCTCCGCCAGCTTTAACGCCTCTCCCCATAACCGCAAACGCGGCTTGCCGAGTTCATCGTTGAACACTTCGAACTGATTAAATGCCAGCCCGTTACGAATGCCGGTGCCAAGGGCTTTTGCCGCCGCCTCTTTTACCGCAAAACGCTTCGCCAGAAAACGCACTGGCTGCTGATGCGTTTCCCAAATGGTCCATTCGTTGTCGCTGAGGACGCGTCTGGCCAGCCGATCGCCGGAACGGGAGATCACCGCTTCAATGCGCGCAATCTCCACGATGTCGGTGCCTAATCCCAGAATCGCCATTAACCACGCGCTTCCAGCATTAGACGTTTCATTTCCACTACGGCGTCTTTCAGACCGCTCATCACCGCACGTCCGATGATCGCATGACCAATGTTCAGCTCGTGCATTTCCGGGATCCGCGCAATGGCTTTGACGTTATGGTAAGTCAGGCCGTGACCGGCGTTCACCTTCAGACCCAGGCTGGCAGCAAAGGTCGCAGCTTTGGCGATACGTGCCAGTTCGCTGGCCTGTTCAGCATCGGTTTTCGCATCAGCATAGCAGCCGGTGTGAATTTCAATATACGGCGCGCCAACATCAGCAGCCGCTTTAATTTGTTCTTCATCGGCATCGATAAACAGCGAGACCAGGATCCCCGCATCCGCCAGACGCTTGCAGGCATCACGCATTTTGTCGCGTTGACCCGCCACATCCAAGCCGCCTTCAGTGGTGACTTCCTGACGTTTTTCCGGCACCAGGCAGCAGAAATGCGGCTTGGTTTCAACCGCGATGGCCAGCATCTCTTCCGTCACCGCCATTTCCAGATTCATACGTGTATCCAGCGTTTGACGCAGAATTCGCACGTCTCTGTCAGTAATATGACGACGGTCTTCACGCAGATGAACGGTAATACCGTCCGCCCCCGCTTGCTCAACGATAAATGCCGCCTGAACCGGGTCCGGGTATGCGGTGCCGCGTGCGTTACGTAAAGTGGCAATGTGGTCAATGTTGACGCCTAACAGTAATTCGGCCATGACAATCCTCGTTAATCATTATTTGTTTTTACTGCGCGTTTTGGCAAAAATTGCCGGAACAGTTCCCGGCTTTTTAACGGCTTACCACCAAGATACGGCTTTAACGCCATGCGGGTAAAGCGTTTCGCGGCACGTAACGTATCGGCATCCGGAAATTCACGCGATGCAAGTGCTTTGAGGTGACGTCCGGTAAAGGTGTTGTTATCAATAACGATGCTGGCGATAAACCCTTTTTCTTCCCGATAGCGATAGGTCATGGTGTCGTCCACCGGTTCACCGCTGCCCGCACAGTGGGCAAAATCCACGCCGTAGCCCAGATGACCGAGCAACGCCAGCTCAAAACGACGCAGGGCGGGCTCTGGTGAACCGGATGTGCCTGCCAACGCCTGGATACAGTTCAGGTAATCGAAAAAGAGTTCAGAAAAGCGGGTCTCGTACTCAAGCACGCGAGAAATGAGTTCGTTGATATACAGACCGCTGTACAGCGTGATTCCGCTAAGCGGGAGTGCCAGAGAGACGGCTTCAGCGCTACGTAGGGTTTTGACCTCACCACGTCCACCAAAGCGAAGTAATAATGGGGTAAAAGGCTGGAGTGCGCCTTTCAGATTGGAGCGTTTGGAACGTGCGCCTTTAGCCACAAGGCGCACGCGACCCGACTCTTCCGTGAAAACGTCCAGCACTAAACTGGTTTCGCTCCACGGGCGACTATGCAGGACAAATGCGCGTTGCCATCCATCCGTCATAATACTCGTCGTCTTTCAGAGGAAGGGTTTAGACGTCGTCGCCGTAACCGAGACTGCGCAGCGCGCGTTCGTCATCGGCCCAGCCAGATTTCACTTTCACCCACAGTTCAAGGTGCACAGGCGCTTCGAACATTTCCTGCATGTCTTTACGTGCTTCAATACCGATGGTTTTAATTTTGGCCCCTTTGTTGCCAATGACCATCTTCTTCTGCCCTTCGCGTTCGACAAGGATCAGGCCGTTGATATCGTAGCCGCCACGTTCATTAGGGATAAAGCGCTCAATCTCAACGGTCACAGAATACGGCAGTTCAGCACCGAGGAAACGCATCAGCTTTTCACGGATGATTTCAGAGGCCATAAAGCGCTGCGAGCGGTCGGTGATGTAATCTTCCGGGAAGTGATGAACCGCTTCCGGCAGATGCTTACGCACGATGCCCGCAACGGTATCGACATTCATGCCGGTTTCGGCAGACATCGGTACGATGTCGAGGAAGTTCATCTGGCTTGCCAGAAACTGCAGGTGCGGCAGCAGATCGGCTTTTTCCTGGACGTTATCCACTTTGTTGACCGCCAGGATAACCGGAGCTTTACCGTCACGCAGTTTGTTCAGCACCATTTCGTCGTCCGGCGTCCAGCGCGTGCCCTCTACGACGAAAATAATCAATTCAACGTCACCAATAGAACTGCTGGCCGCTTTGTTCATCAGGCGGTTGATGGCACGCTTTTCTTCCATGTGCAGGCCCGGGGTATCAACATAAATAGCCTGATACGCGCCTTCGGTATGAATACCGACAATGCGGTGACGGGTCGTCTGCGCCTTACGGGAGGTAATGGAAATCTTCTGCCCAAGCAGATTATTCAACAGGGTGGATTTACCAACGTTCGGGCGACCGACGATGGCAATAAATCCGCAATAGGTTTTTTCTTCGCTCATTCCAGCTCCAGTTTTTTCAACGCCTGTTCGGCGGCAGCCTGCTCAGCCTTACGACGGCTCGAACCTGTGCCAACCACCGGTTCACTCAGGCCGCTAACCTGGCAGTGGATAGTAAATTCTTGATCGTGCGCTTCGCCACGGACCTGTACTACCAGATAAGACGGCAGCGGCAGGTGGCGACCCTGCAAGTATTCCTGCAAACGCGTTTTCGGATCTTTTTGTTTGTCGCCCGGACTAATTTCATCCAGACGGGTTTGATACCAGTTAAGGATCAGTTGTTCAACAGTCTGAATATCACTGTCGAGGAAGACGCCGCCGATCAGTGCTTCGACGGTATCAGCCAGAATAGATTCACGACGGAAGCCGCCGCTTTTCAGTTCGCCCGGCCCCAAACGTAAACATTCGCCGAGATCAAACTCACGGGCTAATTCAGCCAGCGTATTACCGCGCACCAGCGTGGCGCGCATGCGACTCATATCACCTTCGTCCACACGCGGAAAGCGATGATACAACGCATTGGCAATAACAAAGCTCAAAATAGAGTCGCCTAAAAATTCTAAACGCTCGTTATGTTTGCTGCTGGCACTGCGGTGAGTTAATGCCTGCTGCAACAGTTCCTGATGATTAAAAGTGTAGCCCAGCTTCCGTTGAAGCCGATTAATTACGATGGGGTTCATGCGATACCAATAAATGAATGCGTCAACAATCCAGCACACGAAACAGACCTGATATACATCACTCGGTTAGCCGTTTCGGCGTCGCCTGAATGCGCTTGTATACGAATCAACGCTGTTTCGTGTGCCGTGGCAACCTGACGGTGCCAACCTAAAACTACGGGGGAATATTCTATACACAACGACAAGGGATGTCGTTAGTCTGCGGGAATTTATCCGAGAAATAATTCACGTTGCCGCCATTACGACGACAACGTGAACGATTATCAGCAATTAATGAATACCACCAATACGGCTTAAACGAACACCGGTCGGCCATTCACCTTCTTGCTTATCGAAACTCATCCAGATGCCCGTCGCTTTACCCACCAGATTCGCTTCCGGTACAAATCCCCAGTAACGGCTGTCCGCGCTGTTGTCGCGGTTATCACCCATCATGAAGTAGTGTCCCGGTGGAACAATCCAGGTCGCCAGTTGCTGACCCGGTTGGCGGTAGTACATCCCCACCTGATCCTGCGCGATTGGCACGGTCAGAATGCGGTGAGTCACCTCGCCCAGCGTCTCTTTACGTTCGGTCAGGCGAATACCGTTATCTTTCGTTTCGCTTAGCGGAAGTTCGAAGAAACCACTGGTCGCTTCACCACCGTTACGACGTGCAAACGTCTGCACGAAATCGCTCGGCTGAACGTCAGAGTACGTAACCGGCAACGCGTTTTGACACGCCTGACCGGAGCGGCATCCTGGCTGGATCGTGACCTCTTTCGCCACTGGATCGTACGTCACTTTGTCTCCCGGTAAACCGACAGCGCGTTTGATGTAGTCCAGGCGCGGATCCTCCGGGTATTTAAACACCACGACATCACCGCGTTTCGGATGGCCCGTTTCGATCAGTGTTTTCTGATAAATCGGATCTTTAATTCCGTAGGCAAATTTCTCCACCAGAATAAAATCACCGATTAACAGCGTCGGCATCATCGAACCCGATGGGATCTGGAACGGCTCATAAATAAATGAACGCACCACCAGTACAATCGCCAGTACCGGGAACACGGATGCTCCGGTTTCCAGCCAGCCCGGCTTCGGGGAGACTTTTTTCAGCGTTGCGTTATCCAGTGAATCACCCGCAGCGGCTTGTGCCGCTGCCTGACGCTCCCGGCGTTTTGGCGCAAAGATAAATTTATCTACGCACCATAAAATGCCCGTCACCAGTGTGGCAATCACCAGAATCAGGGCAAACATATTCGCCATGCCAACTCCTTAGGATTATTTGCTGTCTTTACCGACATGCAGAATGGCGAGGAACGCTTCCTGAGGCAGCTCGACGTTACCGATCTGCTTCATGCGTTTTTTACCTTCTTTCTGTTTCTGCAGCAGCTTTTTCTTACGGCTAATATCACCGCCATAGCACTTAGCCAGAACGTTTTTACGCAGCTGCTTAACCGTTGAACGCGCAATGATGTGCGTACCAATGGCTGCCTGAATCGCGATATCAAACTGCTGGCGTGGGATCAGTTCTTTCATCTTTTCCACCAGCTCACGGCCGCGGCTCTGCGAGTTATCACGGTGGGTAATGAGCGCCAGCGCATCAACACGCTCGTTGTTGATCAGAACATCAACGCGCACCATGTCAGAGGCCTGGAAGCGTTTGAAGTTATAGTCCAGTGACGCATAGCCACGAGACGTTGACTTCAGGCGGTCGAAGAAGTCGAGCACCACTTCTGCCATCGGGATTTCATAGGTCAGCGCCACCTGGTTACCGTGGTAAACCATGTTGGTCTGTACGCCACGCTTCTCGATACACAGCGTGATAACGTTGCCGAGATATGCCTGAGGCAGCAGCATATGACACTCAGCGATCGGCTCGCGCAGCTCATAGATGTTGTTCAGCGGCGGCAGTTTGGACGGGCTATCGACATAGATAGTCTCTTTACCCGTGGTTTCAACTTCGTAAACAACGGTCGGTGCAGTGGTGATCAGGTCCAGATCGTATTCACGTTCCAGACGTTCCTGAATAATCTCCATGTGCAGCAAACCAAGGAAGCCACAGCGGAAGCCGAAGCCCAGCGCGGTAGAGCTTTCCGGTTCATAGAACAGGGAGGCATCGTTCAGGCTCAGCTTACCTAACGCATCACGGAAGTTTTCGTAATCGTCAGAGCTGACCGGGAACAGACCGGCGTAAACCTGCGGTTTCACCTTTTTAAATCCTGGCAGCGCTTTATCTGCCGGATTACGTGCCTGAGTCAGCGTATCGCCGACCGGGGCGCCGAGAATATCTTTAATCGCACAAACCAGCCAACCCACTTCGCCGCACTTCAGTTCGGTACGGTCAACCTGCTTAGGCGTGAAGATCCCCAGACGGTCAGCGTTATACACCTGCCCGGTGCTCATCACTTTGATTTTGTCGCCTTTGCGCATGGTGCCGTTTTTAATACGTACCAGCGAGACCACACCCAGATAGTTATCGAACCAGGAGTCGATGATCAGCGCCTGCAGCGGGCCTTCCGGGTCACCTTCCGGCGGCGGAATTTCGCGCACCAGACGTTCCAGAACGTCGGTCACGCCGACGCCGGTTTTCGCCGAGCAGCGAACCGCATCTGTCGCATCGATACCGACGATATCTTCGATCTCTTCCGCTACACGCTCAGGATCGGCAGCCGGCAGGTCAATTTTGTTCAGTACCGGCACCACCTCGAGATCCATTTCCAGGGCGGTATAGCAGTTAGCCAGCGTTTGCGCTTCAACACCCTGTCCGGCGTCAACCACCAGCAGAGCGCCTTCACAGGCGGCAAGCGAGCGCGAAACTTCATACGAGAAGTCAACGTGGCCCGGCGTGTCGATAAAGTTAAGCTGGTAGGTTTCACCATCAGATGATTTGAAATCGAGCGTCACGCTCTGCGCTTTGATAGTAATACCGCGCTCACGCTCAAGATCCATCGAGTCGAGAACCTGCGCTTCCATTTCACGGTCAGACAGGCCACCGCAGATCTGGATAATACGGTCAGACAGCGTTGATTTACCGTGGTCGATGTGAGCTATGATTGAAAAGTTACGTATGTTCTTCATATAGTGTAATTATTGTGCCTTACGCCTGCCTGGGCAGGCTTTGAGAAGTCGCTGTTCTGAGCTTAACGTCGGTTTAAGTGAAACGCCGCATTCTACACTACAACGCTGAGGCGAGGAAATGTTCATAGAGCAAGGATAGCGGGAACTGGAAACAACTTAGCAAAGTCAGTGAAACTTTTACCGAAGTACGGCGAAAGTGCCCTATCTGGCCTACGTAGTAACGGTCCTGTAGGCCTGATAAGCGCAGCGCCATCAGGCATATATATCACTGGTGTGTTTCGACGCGAAGAAGGTCAGGCGGGAGAGCAACATTGAGAATCACCGGTTGCCAGGCCTCACGTTCAGCCAGCTTGCGTGAGAAACCACGAGCAATCAGGAATCCACCCACACCGCCCAGTATCGCACCGCTTAACGCGGCGATATCGCTGCCAAACAATACCTGGAACAATGCGGCAAAAACAAACAGCCCCGCCAGCGGAGACAGATAGACTAACATTGCCGAGCCCAACAGGCTGCCTTCAGCAATGCCTAGCTCAACTTTCTGACCGGGAGCCAGCGGTTCAACGCTAGGCACCACAATGGTATGCGTTGTCTGCGGTCCCAGTTTATTCAGCACACGGCTTCCGCATCCGGCCCTTGAGGCACAGCTGCTGCACGACGCTTTAACGTCACAGCTGACTGTCGCCAGGCCATTTTGCCAGGAAACAACCGTTGCCCACTCTTTGATCATTGTGCAGCCCTGAACTTGATATTGTCCGCGATGCGCTTCGCCGTTTGCGGCGGAAGTTCACCAACGATAGTGATTTCGGCATTATCTCGTACGCTGGTACTGACCGTGCGGCGTCCGGTACGCAGGAGCTGATCGGCGCTGTTTTGCTGCGCGCGGTTCACATTCACAGAGAAGCTGAACAGCCCGTCAGAATAAAGACGCGATTCAATCGGCATATTGTCCATCGTCGGCAGTGGACGACGGCTGCTAGAGACTTCACTGAATCCTTGCGGCAACCACGATGGGCTCCAGTTGAAGTTGGTTTTCTCGCCTGCGGGAACGGATAGCAACGGCGGCAGGTTGGCTTTTGCCAGCGTCTGCATGCTGTCTCCGACGCCGCTATTCACAGTAAAAGCGATCACGCGGAACTGTTCCAGCGTTTCGCCATCCCGGTCAAGAAGATCGACGCGCATCGGTAGCTTAGTTTCGGTGTCCATCCAGACAATGTAGCTGTAACGAGTCCCGTCACGCGCCACGACGCGGAGCACTTCACAAAGCCTGTCTGCAATACGGGTTCGGCCTACCGAGATAAAATCATAGTAGGGTGCGAGACGTTTAAAGTCGGTGTAAATCAGAGATGGCAGAGAATCAACAATATAATCACCGTTCAGCGTGAACGGTTCGAGCCCCGGCTCAAAATAGCTGATTTCATTTCCACGTTGTACGACTTCCCGGCGTGGTCCATCTAATTGCAACAGTTGTGCAAGCGGACGATTATCCAGACGAGCATGACGATAACGTAGGGATTCAACACCCTGTTTATTGATGCTGACGAATGACAGCTCATAGGTGAGCGACTGGCTGGCCAGATTCATCTGCTGCAATAACGCCCCGGACGCAGGAGTGGCCGAGGCGTTGACAGAGAAGAACAGGCTACCAGCCACAAGTGACATGGCAAACCAAAGTTGCTTCATTACTGCGATTGCGTTCCTAAAGTTTGAATTCCTGGCACCTGTACAGCGGCTTGCTGTGTCTGTGCCTGCTCAAACTGAAGCTGTTCGGAGTGCAGTCGGCGCTGCAGTTCGTAATCCTGCAACATAGCATTGATACGACGACGCTGCTCCTGCACCTGCTGTTGCTGACCGCCGCTGCTGGCCGTCGCGTCAGAAGGTACACCCAAGCTCACCGGACTGGCTTTACCCATCATCGGTAATGTATTAAATACCGGCGTTTCGGGCTGCTGGGACGTTTCAGATTGCCCATTATAGTGCTGGACGCCAACGATAACTGCAAGCGATACGCACGCGGCCACACCCATTTGAGTAAGCTGAGCGGCCCACGGACGCATTTTCTTCCAGAATGGCATTTTCTGCCACTGATGTGGTGCTGGCTGGGCCTCAGGAATCAATGGCGCCGCCTGACGTACTGGCTCATCTGCGATGGCTGCCATTACTCGGTCGGAAATATCGAAATGGAGAACGTCGGCGGTATCACCTCGCATGGAATCGCGGATCAGGTGATAACTCTCCCAGGTTTTTTGCATTTCCGGGTCGTGAGTCAGCTCTTTGAGTAACTCAGTATCCAGCGTTTCGCCATCCATTAAAGCGGAAAGTTTTTCTTTCTGCATGCCTAATACCTTTTCCAGTATCCCGCTACCGTCAACGCCTGATAAGCGGTTGAACTTTATTATCAATAGCTTCCCTCGCTCGGAAGATACGAGAACGAACCGTACCCACCGGACAATCCATGATAGCGGCTATCTCTTCATAGCTCAGGCCATCCAGCTCCCGCAAGGTTATTGCCATGCGTAAATCTTCCGGGAGGGACTCAATAGTTCGGAAAACTATCTGTCTCAGTTCTTCTGACAACATTAAGTTCTCAGGGTTCGAAATTTCTTTCAGCGCACCGCCACTTTCGTAATTTTCTGCTTCTATCGCATCTATATCACTGGAAGGTGGACGACGCCCCTGAGCGACCAGGTAATTCTTCGCTGTATTGACTGCAATACGATACAGCCAGGTATAAAAAGCACTATCTCCCCGGAACGAATCCAGCGCACGATAGGCCTTAATAAATGCTTCCTGTACAACATCGGGAACATCGCCCGACGGTACATAGCGGGAAACCAGACTCGCCACCTTATGCTGATAGCGAACTACCAGTAAATTAAAGGCTTTCTGATCTCCCTTCTGGACCCGTTCTACCAGGACCTGGTCCGTTAACTGCTCGCTCATCCGAGGTAAAGTCTCCCCAAACCAAATTTCCACGCGCTTTCGAAACGCCACTCCATCAGCTGCACTATGAGCAAGCAATGACTTAGAGTGCTCAAGTTTCGTAAAGTTCCGTTACGCATTTGTTTTTGTTTGTCATGTTGTAGACAGGTCTTATCTCTCATTATAAGTCTACATAACCCGATCAACGCACTATCTGTACAGAAATGCCCATTAAACCGCTTGCAGAGTAACCCAACGGGCACTTTATTTCATCTCCTAATCTGACGCTAACGGCCTGCTACACAAAATATTTTTCATCCTTTACCTCTCACTATGAATTTCTTTCGTGTTTAGCCATTGCAACACAATTAAAAATTTCACGTGCAGTTTCGCGCAATGTGGTGCTATGGTGACCAAACACTGTTTAGTAAATTAAACAACAATCATGAATACAACGCCTGAATTATCCTGTGATGTGCTGATTATTGGCAGCGGTGCTGCCGGACTCTCCCTGGCTTTGCGCTTGGCTGAGAAACATCGGGTTATTGTCCTGAGTAAAGGGCCTGTGAGTGAAGGATCTACATTCTATGCCCAGGGAGGCATTGCCGCTGTTTTTGATGAAACCGACAGTATCGATTCTCACGTCGAGGATACGCTGATTGCTGGCGCGGGATTGTGCGATCGCCATGCAGTTGAGTTCGTCGCCAGCAACGCCCGAACGTGCGTCCAGTGGCTCATTGATCAAGGCGTTTTGTTTGATACGCAGGTTCAGCCCAATGGTGAAGAGAGTTATCACCTGACCCGCGAAGGCGGTCATAGCCATCGACGCATCCTGCATGCGGCGGATGCCACCGGCAAAGAGGTCGAAACCACACTGGTCAGTCAGGCGCAGAACCATCCCAACATTCAGGTACTGGAGCGTAGCAACGCCGTTGACCTGATCATTTCCGATAAAATCGGCCTGCCGGGTACACGTCGGGTGGTTGGCGCATGGATCTGGAATCGTAATAAAGAAGCCGTCGAAACCTGTCATGCCAAATCGGTCGTACTGGCCACCGGGGGAGCATCAAAGGTCTATCAGTACACCACCAATCCAGATATCTCCTCAGGCGATGGAATTGCGATGGCCTGGCGCGCAGGGTGTCGCGTCGCCAACCTCGAGTTTAACCAGTTTCATCCCACCGCGCTGTATCACCCGCAGGCACGCAATTTTCTACTGACCGAAGCGCTGCGCGGCGAAGGTGCCCACCTGAAACGCCCGGACGGCTCACGCTTTATGCCCGACTTTGATGAGCGTGGTGAACTGGCGCCGCGCGATATCGTGGCGCGTGCGATCGATCATGAAATGAAGCGTCTGGGTGCGGACTGCATGTTCATCGACATCAGTCATAAACCGGAAGAATTTGTCCGCCAGCATTTTCCGATGATTTATGAAAAGCTGCTGGGCCTGGGGATCGACCTGACCAAAGAGCCAGTGCCTATCGTGCCAGCTGCGCACTATACCTGCGGTGGCGTGATGGTCGATGATTTTGGCCGGACTGACGTCGATGGCCTGTATGCCATCGGCGAAGTGAGCTACACCGGGCTGCATGGTGCAAACCGTATGGCATCGAACTCGCTGCTGGAATGCCTGGTATACGGCTGGTCTGCGGCGGAAGATATTGATCGTCGAATGCCTTACGCCCGCAGCGTTAGCACGCTACCGGGCTGGGATGAAAGTCGGGTAGAGAACCCGGATGAGCTGGTGGTCATCCAGCATAACTGGCACGAGCTGCGGCTGTTTATGTGGGATTACGTCGGCATTGTGCGCACGACCAAACGTCTGGAGCGCGCCCTGCGACGCATCACGATGCTGCAACAGGAAATCGACGAGTATTACGCCCATTTCCGCGTGTCAAACAATTTACTGGAGCTGCGCAATCTGGTCCAGGTCGCCGAGCTGATTGTGCGCTGCGCAATGATGCGTAAAGAGAGCCGGGGCCTGCACTATACGCTGGATTATCCAGAGCAGTTGCCGGAATCAGGCCCCTCAATTCTTTCGCCGCTAAGCCATCACATAAACAGATAAAATGCCTGGGTCAGCGCGGTGTAACCTTCGGAGTAACGCTGGTCTGGCCCACGGATCACTAATCTGTCGCTAAAGCACTCCCCGGCCTGCGGGGAGAAAGCCAGCAGTACCCGATGCGGCAGCCGGGCTTCGGTTTCCGCCACATCTGTACGCAGGCGCAGATGCCATCCCATGCTGAATGCCTGCTGGGTAAAGGCGTTACCAATCTGCTCCGGCAGTACCACGCAAAAAAAGCCCTCTTCGGTAATACTGTCCGCCGCCAACGTTAACAGTGCCGCATGATCGAGCGTCGTGGTATAACGTGCCTGCTCGCGCTGCGGTGTCCCGCACTCTACGCCCTGCTCGTAATAAGGGGGATTACTGATGATCAGATCAAAGCGCACGGTCTGGCGAGGGATCCACCGTTGAGCATCTTCAGTATGGATCCGGATACGCTGCCCCCACGGAGATTGCGCGATGTTTTCCTCTGCCTGTTGCGCGGCGTCAACATCCAGCTCCACCGCATCAATCAGGACGCTGTTATCTGTACGCTGGGCCAGCATCAGTGCTAACAAACCACTCCCGGTGCCGATATCAAGGATCCGCTTTACGCCTGCGACAGGGGCCCAGGCCCCCAATAAAATTCCGTCAGTCCCAACTTTCATTGCACAACGATCGTGTGCCACAAAAAACTGTTTAAAGGTAAACCCATTACGTCGAAGTACTGATGAAGACTGGGGCATGAAAAACAACCTTCCTGGAAAAAAAACGATAACATAGGATAAAAACAATACCTGAGAAGGTATATCCATACAAACAGATGAAGATTGCAGCCGTAACGTCTATAATCAGCGCCCCACACAGAGGTAGAACATGACTGTAACGACTTTTTCCGAACTTGAACTCGATGAAAGCCTGCTGGATGCCCTCCAGGAAAAAGGTTTCACTCGCCCGACAGCTATTCAGGCAGCCGCCATTCCACCTGCGCTCGATGGCCGTGATGTACTCGGTTCTGCGCCGACAGGCACCGGTAAAACGGCGGCATATTTGCTGCCAGTGTTGCAGCACCTGCTCGACTTTCCGCGCAAAAAATCAGGTCCACCGCGCGTTTTAATTCTGACGCCGACCCGTGAACTGGCAATGCAAGTTGCCGATCACGCCCGTGAACTGGCGAAGAATACACATGTGGATGTCGCCACGATTACCGGCGGTGTAGCCTACATGAACCACATGGAAGTCTTCAGCGAAAACCAGGACATCGTGGTCGCCACCACGGGTCGTTTGCTGCAATATATTAAAGAAGAGAACTTCGACTGCCACGCGGTTGAAACGCTGATCCTCGATGAGGCCGATCGTATGCTGGACATGGGCTTCGCCCAGGATATCGAGCATATCGCCGGTGAAACCCGCTGGCGCAAGCAGACCATGCTGTTCTCTGCCACGCTGGAAGGCAATGCGGTTAAAGATTTTGCCGAGCGCCTGCTGGAAGATCCGGTTGAGGTTTCTGCGGATCCATCCACCCGCGAACGTAAGAAGATCCATCAGTGGTACTATCGTGCCGATGATATCGAACACAAAACAGCGTTGCTGATTCACCTGTTAAAGCAGCCTGAAGCAACGCGTTCTATCGTCTTTGTGCGTAAACGCGAGCGCGTGCACGAGCTGGCTGGCTGGCTGCGCCAGGCGGGGATCAACAACTGCTATCTCGAAGGCGAGATGGTACAAAGCAAGCGCAACGAAGCGATCAAACGTCTGACCGATGGTCGTGTGAATGTGCTGGTTGCCACCGACGTTGCGGCACGCGGTATCGACATTCCTGATGTCAGCCACGTGTTTAACTACGACATGCCTCGTAGTGGCGATGCCTATTTGCACCGTATTGGCCGTACCGGTCGCGCAGGCCGTAAAGGCACCGCCATTTCTCTGGTAGAAGCGCACGACCACCTGCTGCTCGGCAAAGCGAGTCGCTATGTCGACGAGCAGCTAAAGCCGCGCGTGGTTGACGAACTGCGTCCAACAACGCGCGCGCCAAGTGAGAAGTCTAACGGTAAGCCATCCAAGAAAGTGCTGGCGAAACGTGCCGAGAAAAAAGAGAAAGACAAAGAGAAGCCGCGCGTGAAGAAACGTCACCGCGACGCCAAAAATATCGGCAAGCGTCGCAAGCCGAGCGCAGCTGCCGCGCCGCAGTCTGACAAAGAGTAAACGGTATGCCGGGTTAATTAACCCGGTATTTTTTTTACCTTCTTTCAACGACAAAAAAGCGGAACATGCACTGGCATGTTCCGCTTTTTTATTATCTGATTACCGGGGTATAACCCCGCGAGCCTTACAGGCTCTCAGTAAAGGTACGGGCAATAACGTCGCGCTGCTGTTCTGGAGTCAGTGAGTTGAAACGCACCGCATAACCAGAAACACGAATAGTCAGCTGCGGATATTTTTCCGGATGCTTAACCGCATCTTCCAGCGTTTCGCGACGCAGAACGTTTACGTTCAGGTGCTGACCACCTTCCACGCGAACTTCCGGCTGCACGTCTACCGGTACTTCACGGTATTCGATTTCGCCCAGTTTGCTGACGGCAACGACTTCATCAGCAGAGAAACCTGCTTTAGCAACGATGCAGCGTGCTTCGCCTTTTTCGCTGTCCAGCAGCCAGAAAGAGTTCAGCAGGTCGTCGTTTGCAGCTTTAGTAATCTGGATACCTGTAATCATGTTGATGCCTCCCCGGCAAAATTATTTGATTTCGGCTGGCCTTCACGCGGCCAATTGGTAAAACCATTGTTGCTTGAGTGTATATATACCCCTCACACACCCTTGATTCATTGATGTAAATCAACAAAAACCACACATACAAAGTGGTGATGAGTGGATTTTATTGTTTTACATCAACTTACGCCATGCGTGCAGATAAAATTTTTACATAAATTTTCAACTATCTTTAAGGGGTAGTCCCTTGAGAATCGTAGAGAATTTTGCGCCCCAGAGAGAAGCAGTTAAGCTAGGGGGAATGAAATTCGCAGGAGAGCGAGATGACTACCGAATTAACCTGGCACGATGTGCTGACCGAAGAAAAACAGAAACCCTATTTTGTTAACACTTTGCATACCGTCGCCGGTGAACGCCAGTCAGGCATGACGATTTACCCGCCGCAAAAAGATGTGTTTAACGCATTTCGCTTTACCGAGCTTGGCGATGTGAAAGTTGTCATCCTGGGACAGGACCCTTACCACGGTCCCGGCCAGGCGCATGGCCTCGCGTTTTCTGTGCGCCCAGGCGTAGCCACTCCACCGTCATTACTGAATATGTATAAAGAACTCGAAGCGACGGTCCCGGGCTTTACACGTCCCACGCACGGGTATCTGGAAAGCTGGGCACGTCAGGGGGTACTGTTACTGAACACCGTCCTTACCGTCCGGGCAGGACAGGCACATTCGCATGCCAGTCTGGGCTGGGAAACCTTTACGGATAAAGTCATTAGCCTGATTAACGAGCACCGTGAAGGCGTGGTGTTTTTACTCTGGGGCGCGCACGCGCAGAAGAAAGGGGCCATTATTGACGCGCAGCGTCACCATATTCTGAAAGCGCCGCATCCGTCTCCGCTCTCGGCACACCGCGGATTCTTTGGCTGCAATCACTTTGTTCTGGCAAATGAGTGGCTGGACAAACGCGGTGAAAAACCGATCGACTGGATGCCGGTGCTGCCGGCTGAGAGCGAGTAAAAAAATGCCAGCGATTCGCTGGCATTTTTACTATCAGGCTTTGTTCTGACGCCACCACTCCGCGAGCAGGACGCCCGTCGCGACGGAGACGTTGAGAGTTTCTACATTGCCCGTACCGTCGATGGCGATGCACAAATCGTCTGCAGAACATGCCGCTTCCGGCAGCGCATCACGCTCGCGGCCTAACACCAGCACCATTTTTTCTGGCAGCGTGGTGTTGAACAAAGGCTTACCTTTGTCGCTGGAGGTCATCACGACCGTGTAGCCTGCTTTGCGGAAATCATCCAGCACATCCACAATACTGTCGCCAGTGATCGGTTGCACGTGCTCGGCACCGCCTTCCGCGGTACGTATAGCTGCACCGGATTCCAGCAGCGCGGCATCCTGTACGACCACGCCTTTCACACCGAAGTGAGCGCAACTGCGCATCATGCCGCCCAGGTTATGCGGGTTGGCGATATCTTCCAGCGCCAGTACGCAATCCTGCGCCCCCGCCTGGCCAACCCACTGCTTAACGGTTGTACCGTTACGTTTTTTAATCAGGAAACACACGCCGCCATGGTGTTCAGTACCGGAAGCTTTCGCCAGTTCGGCTTCGTCAACCACGTGGTAGGCTTTGCGGTTTGCCGCCATCCAGCGTAATGCTTCTTTAAATCGTGGTGTCACGCTCTGGACAAACCAGGCGCGGACAATGGCGTCCGGACGGCTCTGGAACAGCGCCTGACAGGCATTCTCACCGTAAACGCGGGTTTCTTCCGCACGCTGACGACGTAATACTTCAGGATCGATAAAGCTCTTGCCGCTGATCCCACCGTGATCGGCTTTTTCCGCTACGTCATCGCTCGGCGCGCGGGATACGGTACGCCACGGTGAGTCTTCACGTTTACGGTCGCGTTCAACATCGCGGTCACGTCCACGATCGCGGCCACGTTCACTGTTCGGACCCTTTCTGTCATCACGGGCAGGGCGACGACCGCCTTCGGCTCGGGAAGTACCTGGGCGACCGCCGCCTTTACCGGTACGTGGATTTTGGGTGCGCTTGTCCGAGTCATCGTCACTGCGGACGTACATCACTTTGACCTTGCCGTTTTTGTTCTTCAGTTCGTCGCTCATTTCTTTTCTCCACCTGCTCTGCGCGAAGCGCGCAGATTACCCGATGTGCACGTCGTTAGCCATTATTTCATTTAAAAGCTTATGACTATTGTACTCATTGAATAAAACGCATTGCTGTTTAAAACAGTCTCCCCGATAATATGTAACATAACAGAAACATATCGGCGTGATTGCCGCGAGGTCCACCCTACTCATCCAGAGGTTAGTTATGAATACCGTTTGTACCAGCTGCCAGGCTATCAACCGCATCCCCGAAGATCGTGTTCAGGATACGGCCAAATGCGGACGCTGTGGTCACGACCTGTTTGACGGTGAGGTGATCAATGCGACCGGTGCTACGCTGGATAAGCTGTTAAAAGACGATCTTCCGGTGGTGGTCGATTTCTGGGCGCCATGGTGTGGCCCATGCCGTAACTTCGCCCCCATTTTTGAAGATGTCGCTGAAGAGCGTAGCGGTAAAGTGCGTTTTGTTAAAGTGAATACCGAAGCTGAACGCGAACTCAGCGCACGTTTCGGCATCCGCAGCATTCCGACCATTATGATATTCAAGAAAGGTGAAGTCGTCGATATGCTCAATGGCGCAGTGCCTAAAGCCCCGTTTGATAGCTGGCTTAACGAATCATTATAATCTCTACGGGGCACATCTTGTGCCCCGTTTTGTCCTCTGCGACAATAGCATTTTTCAACGTGCTTCCCGATGACCAATAACGCCGTTCTCCAGTTACGTGCCGAGCGCCTTGCGCGCGCCACGCGCCCTTTTCTTGCCCGAGGTAACCGTATTCGCCGCTGCCAGCGCTGCTTACTGCCGCTGAAACTGTGCCTGTGCGAAACGCTGAGCCCTACCCAGGCGAAGAGTCGTTTTTGCCTGGTGATGTTTGATACCGAACCGATGAAACCCAGCAACACCGGGCGTTTGATTGCCGATATTCTGCCGGATACCGCAGCGTTTCAGTGGTCGCGCACCGAGCCACCATCAGCGCTGCTTGAGCTGGTGAAAAATCCAGATTATCAGCCGATGGTGGTCTTCCCGGCGTCTTATGCCGACGAGGGCCGTGAGGTCATTTTCACGCCACCAGCAGGTAAACCGCCGCTGTTTATCATGCTCGATGGTACCTGGCCGGAAGCGCGCAAAATGTTCCGTAAAAGTCCGTATCTCGATAACTTGCCGGTGATCTCCGTCGATTTATCGCGCCTTTCCGCTTACCGCCTGCGCGAAGCCCATGCCGAAGGACAGTATTGCACTGCCGAAGTGGCGATTGCCTTGCTGGATTTGGCTGGCGATACGCAAGCCGCCGAAGGGTTAAGCGAGCACTTCACGCGCTTTAAAACGCGCTACCTGGCAGGAAAAACCCAACATCAGGGAAGCGTCACAGCAGACTCAACAGAAAGCGTTTAAAATCATTCGGTCACTGGTGTCATTAAGGAAGCCGATATGAGTCAACGTGGTCTGGAAGCGCTACTGCGACCAAAATCCATTGCGGTGATTGGGGCGTCAATGAAGCCCAATCGTGCCGGTTACCTGATGATGCGTAACTTACTGGCTGGAGGCTTCAACGGACCGGTTTTACCGGTGACGCCCACCTGGAAAGCCGTGTTGGGCGTACTGGCCTGGCCCACTATCGCCAGCCTGCCTTTTTCTCCCGATCTTGCCGTTTTGTGTACCAATGCCAGCCGCAACCTGACGCTGCTGGAGGCGCTAGGCGAGAAAGGCTGCAAAACCTGTATTATTTTGTCAGCGCCCACGGCGCAGCACGCTGAACTGCTGGCCTGCGCATCACGCTACAACATACGTTTGCTGGGCCCCAACAGTCTGGGGCTACTTGCTCCCTGGCAGGGGCTTAATGCCAGCTTTTCCCCCGTCCCTATTAAGCGCGGCAAGCTGGCTTTTATCTCTCAATCCGCCGCCGTATCCAATACGATTCTCGACTGGGCACAGCAGAGAGAAATGGGGTTTTCTTATTTTATCGCGCTGGGTGACAGCCTGGATATTGACGTTGATGAGCTGCTTGATTACCTGGCCCGCGACAGTAAAACCAGTGCGATTTTGCTCTACCTCGAACATTTGAGCGATGCCCGCCGCTTCGTCTCGGCGGCACGTAGCGCATCGCGCAACAAGCCCATTTTGGTGATTAAAAGCGGTCGTAGCCCGGCGGCTCAGCGCTTGCTGCATACCAGCTCGGGAATGGACCCGGCCTGGGACGCCGCCATCCAGCGTGCCGGTCTGCTGCGCGTACAGGACACGCACGAGCTTTTCTCAGCGGTGGAAACCCTCAGCCACATGCGTCCTCTACGTGGCGACAGGCTGATGATGATCAGCAACGGCGCCGCCCCTGCCGCACTGGCGTTAGATGAACTGTGGTCACGCAACGGCAAGCTGGCCACGCTAAGCGAAGAGACCTGCCAGAAACTACGCGATGCGTTACCAACCCACGTTGATATCGCCAACCCATTGGATTTGCGCGACGATGCCAGCAGTGAGCATTACGTTAAAACGCTGAATATTTTACTCGCCAGCCAGGATTTCGACGCCCTGATGGTCATCCACTCGCCTAGCGCAGCCGCACCTGGCACCGAAAGCGCGCAGGCGCTGATTGAGGCGGTGAAACAGCATCCGCGCGGCAAGTTTGTCTCCTTACTCACTAACTGGTGCGGGGAGTTTTCATCCCAGGAAGCCCGCAGGTTGTTTAGTGAAGCGGGATTACCCACCTATCGTACACCGGAAGGCACCATCACCGCGTTTATGCATATGGTTGAATACCGGCGTAACCAGAAGCAACTGCGTGAAACACCAGTGCTCCCTGACAGCCTGACGGCCAACACCGCCGAGGCACATAATCTGTTACAACAGGCGATTGCTGACGGGGCAACATCGCTGGATACGCATGAAGTTCAGCCTATTTTGCACGCCTATGGCTTGCACACGCTGCCCACCTGGATTGCCAGCGACAGCGCAGAAGCCGTACACATCGCCGAGCAAATTGGTTATCCGGTAGCGCTCAAGCTACGTTCTCCCGATATCCCGCATAAATCGGAAGTTCAAGGGGTTATGCTCTACCTGCGTACGGCAACCGAAGTGCAGCAGGCCGCCAATGCGATTTTTGATCGGGTGAAAATGGCCTGGCCGCAGGCGCGTATCCACGGTTTGCTTGTCCAGAGTATGGCTAACCGCGCGGGGGCTCAGGAACTGCGCGTGGTCGTCGAACACGATCCGGTATTTGGGCCACTCATTATGTTGGGAGAAGGTGGCGTAGAGTGGCGACCGGAAGAGCAAGCCGTGGTGGCATTGCCGCCGCTGAACATGAACCTCGCACGATATCTGGTTATCCAGGGGATCAAAAACAAAAAGATTCGCGCCCGCAGTGCGCTACGTCCTTTAGACGTCGCCGGTTTAAGCCAGCTTTTGGTTCAGGTGTCCAATTTGATCGTCGATTGCCCGGAAATTCAACGTCTGGATATCCACCCATTACTGGCATCCGCCGGTGAATTCACCGCCCTCGATGTTACGCTGGATATTGCCCCCTTCACGGGCGACAACGAAAGCAGACTGGCCGTGCGTCCCTATCCTCATCAGCTTGAAGAGTGGGTCGAAATGAAAAATGGTGAACGCTGCCTGTTCCGCCCTATTCTGCCGGAGGATGAACCCCATCTGCAGCAGTTCATTTCGCAAGTGACGAAGGAAGATCTGTATTACCGCTATTTCAGTGAGATCAATGAATTTACCCATGAAGATTTAGCCAATATGACGCAGATCGACTACGATCGGGAAATGGCCTTTGTGGCGGTACGTTGCCGTGATAACACTGAAGAGATCCTCGGCGTGACGCGCGCAATTTCCGATCCCGATAACATCGATGCCGAATTTGCCGTACTGGTACGATCGGATCTCAAAGGGCTGGGGCTCGGGCGGCGATTGATGGAAAAATTAATTACCTACACCCGAGATCACGGACTGAGACGTCTGAATGGTATTACGATGCCGAACAATCGGGGGATGGTCGCCCTGGCCCGAAAACTCGGGTTTGCTGTAGACGTCCAGCTCGAAGAGGGAATTGTTGGGCTAACGCTTAATCTGGCCCAATATGAGGAATCGTGAGTAAGGTACTGGAAATGTTGACCACTTTAACGGGTACTGGTGTTATCATTGCTCGCTTATGTCGTCTGCATAGCACAGAGGACCCTTCAATGAACAGAGAAGAAATGCACTGTGATGTTGTCAAAATTTAAGCGTAATAAACATCAACAACACCTTGCCCAACTACCGAAGATTTCTCAATCAGTTGATGATGTAGATTTCTTTTATGCTCCCGCTAATTTCAGGGAGACTCTGCTGGAGAAAATAGCCAGCGCGACGCGACGTATTTGCATCATCGCCCTGTATCTGGAACAGGACGACGGTGGCAAAGGCATCCTCGACGCGCTTTATGCGGCTAAGCGGCAGCGTCCTGAGCTTGATATCCGGGTGCTTGTCGACTGGCATCGTGCCCAGCGCGGACGCATTGGCGCAGCAGCGTCTAATACCAACGCTGACTGGTACTGCCGAATGGCGCAAGAAAATCCAGGGATCGATATTCCGGTCTACGGCGTACCGATTAACACCCGTGAAGCGCTTGGCGTCCTGCATTTCAAAGGCTTTATCATCGATGATAGCGTTCTGTATAGCGGCGCCAGCCTGAACGACGTTTACCTACATCAGCATGATAAATATCGCTACGATCGCTACCAGTTGATTCGCAATGCGCAAATGGCTGACATCATGTTCGACTGGGTCACGCAGAACCTGATGAATGGTCGCGGCGTGAATCGTCTTGATGATATCAATCGCCCTAAAAGCCCGGAAATTAAAAACGACATCCGCCTGTATCGTCAGGAATTACGTGATGCGTCATTCCATTTCCAGGGTAATGCGGATAATGAACAGCTTTCGGTGACGCCTCTGGTTGGGCTCGGAAAATCCAGTCTGCTGAATAAGACCATTTTCCATCTGATGCCCTGCGCAGAGCAGAAACTCACAATCTGTACCCCTTATTTCAACCTGCCAGCGATACTGGTGCGCAATATTATCCAGCTTCTGCGTGAAGGGAAAAAGGTTGAAATTATCGTGGGCGATAAGACCGCTAACGACTTTTTCATCCCGGAAGATGAGCCGTTTAAGATTATCGGCGCGCTGCCCTATCTGTATGAAATAAACCTTCGCCGCTTCCTGAGCCGACTACAGTATTACGTTAATACCGATCAACTGGTCGTACGCTTATGGAAAGATGATGACAATACTTATCATCTGAAAGGCATGTGGGTGGATGATAAATGGATGCTGCTCACCGGCAACAACCTTAACCCTCGCGCCTGGCGCCTGGATCTGGAAAACGCCATTCTGATCCACGATCCTAAGCAGGAACTGACTCTTCAGCGTGAGAAAGAGCTGGAGCTCATCCGCACACATACTACCGTCGTTAAGCACTATCGCGACCTGCAGAGTATTGCCGACTATCCGGTTAAAGTGCGTAAGCTCATCCGTCGACTCCGCCGTATCCGAATCGACAGATTAATCAGCCGTATTCTGTAACCTGAACCCCGTCGCTGACGGGGTTTTTCCTATGGAGACCACGGTGCGCCTGTTTATTCTCGCCAGTATCCTGACACTTTCTGGTTGTAGCCATATGGCGAACGACAACTGGAGCGGGCAAGACAAAGCACAACACTTTATTGCCTCAGCCATGCTGGCCGCCGCCGGTAACGAGTACGCTCAGCATCAGGGAAACAGCGCCGATCGCAGCGCTGCCATCGGTTTCATGTTCTCCATTAGTCTTGGCGCATCAAAAGAACTTTGGGACAGCCGCCCCACAGGAAGCGGCTGGAGCTGGAAAGATTTTGCCTGGGATGTCGCCGGCGCATCCACCGGCTATGCCGTCTGGCAAATGGCCCACCATTAGAGGCGCAGGCCTTTACCTTTGCGGTGCAGCAGTAATGAGACAAAGAATGCAACCACGGCCAGAGCGGTGACGTACCAGAAAAATGTGGTTTCCATACCAACAGACTTCAGCGACAGCGCAACATATTCGGCCGATCCACCAAACAAGGCATTCGCCACTGCATAAGACAATCCTACCCCCAACGCGCGAACCTGCGCCGGGAACATTTCGGCCTTCAGAATGCCACTGATTGACGTGTAGAAACTGACGATCAACAAGGCACACATGACCAGACCAAATGCTATATACGGGGAGGTCACATTCTGCAATGCCGTCAGGATAGGAACGGTAAACAACGTAGCTAATGCGCCAAAACACAGCATCGAGGTACGGCGGCCAATTTTATCTGACAATGCACCGAACAGCGGCTGTACCAGCATAAACACGCACAGTGCCGCCGTCATTATACCGCTGGCCACGTTGGCATGCATACCAGCCGTATTCACCAGGTACTTCTGCATGTAGGTGGTGAAGGTATAGAAACACAACGAACCCGCAGCAGTAAATCCGAGCACCATCACGAAGGCTTTGCGGTTACGCCATAGCCCTTTCAGGGAGCCTGCTTCTTTCAGCGCACGCACATCCTGTTTTGAGGTTTCATCTAACTGACGACGTAACCAAAGCGCGACAATCGCCAGTACGGCTCCCAGCGCAAAGGGAATACGCCAGCCCCATGCTCTGAGCGCTGAGTCTTCTAACGTTTGCTGTAATATCACCACAACCAGCAATGCCAAAAGTTGCCCACCAATCAAGGTCACGTACTGGAATGAGGCATAAAACCCTTTCTTACCTTCCACGGCGACTTCACTCATGTAGGTCGCACTGGTGCCATATTCTCCGCCAACAGACAGCCCCTGAAATAATCTGGCGAGCAGCAGCAACGCAGGTGCCCAGGTACCAATCGTTTCATACCCGGGCAGACAGGCGATCACCAGCGATCCCATACACATCATGCATACTGACAATAACATGGACTTTTTACGTCCGTGCTTATCGGCTATCCGGCCAAAAATCCATCCGCCAATAGGCCGCATCAGAAACCCTGCGGCGAAAACCCCAGCAGTCTGTAACAGTTGTGTGGTGGTGTTTCCTGAAGGAAAAAAGATATGGGCAAAATAGAGGGAACAGAAAGAGTAGATGTAGAAGTCAAACCATTCGACCAGATTCCCTGATGATGCCCCTACGATTGCCCATATACGACGACGGGTGTCGCTGCCCGTCAGCACCCCATTCTCAGTTACACTGCTATCAGCCATTAGAATTGTACCCCTGCCAAGGATCTTGTGAATTTATCAATGATGGTTGCGTCTTTTTTGGTGAACCAAATGTTATATAATTGTTATAATATATTGCGTGAGAAAGATCACAGTTTTAATTAGCAGGAAAATGATTCAGATATGTTCGAGGAAGAGATCCGGATTATCGGTCAAAAATAGTGTGGGCTCTTGTAGGCCGGATAAGGCGGCACGCCACATCCGGCAGTTTTCACTTTGC